>NZ_MDZC01000101.1 GCF_001816165.1 Hymenobacter glacialis | reverse complement strand
TAAACAGGGCCCGCAACGGGTGCCGCCGCTGGGGCGCGTCCTCCCGCAGCAGGGCCAAATAAGGGGCTACAAACGCCCATTCGTCATCCTTCACATCACCTGGGTAGCTTCGCGTCGCGGTCATACCCCTAATTTACGAATCAGTGCATAACAGGCTCTAGTCAAAACGGACAGTGCGGTAAGGTAGGTTGGTTTTCAGGTCGTGTTCAGATTGATGCGGCGAGCGGTAGCCCAGGGCAGAGTGCCGACGGTCCAGGTTGAAGTAGGTGTCGAGGTAATGGGCTACTTCGAGACGGGCCTCTTCCAGCGAAGCAAAGGGGCTGCCGCCGGGCAGCAATTCAGTTTTGAGCGTGCTCCAGCCAGCTTCGGCCTGGGCGTTGTCGTAGGGGTTACCCGGCCGGCTGAAGCTGGGCAGCCCGCCCGCCTGAGCGATGCGGGCGCGGCAGGCAGCGCTGGTATATTGGCTGCCCCAGTCGGCGTGGATGATGAGGCCCGGCGCAGGCTGCCGTAAGTCCAGGGCCTGCTCGAGGGCCAAAAGCACGAGTTCGGTGGGCATCTGCGCGGCTAGGTGCCAGCCCACGACCCGGCGCGAGCAGGCGCCGCGCCAGGTGGCTAGATAACACTAGCGCCCGCCCACCAAGTGCAAGTAGGTGGTGTCGCCCACCCAGACCCGGTCTAAGGAGTGTTTACAGTTAGGGTAGACCTTTGAGCATGAATAAAGACCGCAGCATGATGACCGACGCGCAGTGGGCACGGCTTTCGCCGCTCTTGCCTGGGCAAGCGCAGTCGCCGGGCACGACGGCCCGCGATACGCGCCTGTTCGTCGGGGCGGTGCTCTGGCGGGCCCAGTGCGGCGGGACTTGCCGGCCGAGCGGTTTGGGCCCTGGCACACGGTGTACGCCCGGTTTCGGCGATGGGGCTTGGCCGGGGTCTGGCCGCGGGTGCTGGCCCAGGTGCAAAATGCAACGGGGCTGCACCGGCTCATGGTCGATTCTACGGCCGTGCGGGCGCACCAGGTGGCCGCCAGGGCAAAAAAAAAGACAGCCCCGTGGGCCAGACGCTCGGCCGCAGCCGCGGCGGTTTCACTACCAAACTTCATTTGGGTTGCGACGCGCAGGGCCGGATTTGCGCCCTGGCCCTGACCGGGGGCCAGGCCGGCGACCGCCCGCAAGCCCCGGGCTTGTTGGTGCGCCCCCTGCGCCCGGGGCAAGCCGTGCTAGCCGACCGGGCCTACGACGCGGGCTACGTGCGCACCCAAATTCAGCAGACCGGGGCCACGGCCGACATTCCAGGCAAGAAAACCGCACCGTACCCATTGCCCACGACGCGGAAATCTACAAAGAACAAAATCACATAGAACGGGCCATCAATAGCTTAAAACGCTTTCGGGCCACCCGCTTTGACAAACGCGCCGCAAATTACTTTGCCACTTGCTGCCTCGTGGCCGCTTTAACTTGGCTTTGATTGTAAACACTCCCTAGTTATTCTCTTTCCGAAGGTTGTACGTGAAGCTTAGCAAGTAAAAGCGCATTACAGAGTTTTGAGAGGACTGCTCAACATAATTGGGAGTTGCAACCTGTGTAGCAGCTATACTTGCGTCTAACACATTGAAGGCCATTAAAGTCAATTCTCCCCTGTCTGATTTAAGCAAGCGCCGCGACAGGTAAAAATTGCATAGTGGTGTCCCCTGCTGAGAATTATTTGCTTTGTTTTTCACCAAAAGCAGGTCGAGAGTACCCGCTAAGCTATAATGCTTGCGTATGTGCAAAAGCGCATCGGCTGAGTAGCTGGACAAGATAAATTGCTGGCGCTGGGTTTCGGTGAGTCGGTAACTATTATTAGTACCAACAATACTGGCGCGCAGGTTGAAGTCAACCACCTCTTTCAAACGATAGCCATACTTCGCGCTTCCTCCTGCCGACTGTTGCGTGTTGGTTCCCACCACGCCGTTGAGCAGGGTATTGCTTTCATTGTAGCGCAGAATAGGAGTTAATTCCAGTCGGCTGTGCATTTTCGGGAAAGATCTACTACAGCTGAACGTAGCCCCAGCCGAGCGGTTCTGTGCCAGGTTAATAAACTGCGTAGTACGTACCAGCTTCTCATCTATGTAAACCGCCGTAACAATAGGGTCAGTGGCATAGATTAGGTTAATAGAGCTGGAAAATAGCAACTTAGAATCCAAAGCTAAACGAAATGTTAGCACACCATTGTGGTCGTATTGAGGACGAAGAGATGGATTGCCCAGCGAAATATTAAGGGGGTCGTAGCGCGATACTATTGGTTGTAACTGGCTGATGTGAGGGGGACGTATACCCGTGGTATAAGCTAAGCTAAGCTGTGTAACTTTACTTAACTGGGCCTTCACATTGCCATTGGGCAGCAGGTTCCGAAAGCGGGGGCGAAGCTCTAGGCCTCCAGCTTGGGTGCTGCTAGATAATAGGGCCTCCTGCCCCACAACCCCTAGCGAGACAGCCATATTTTGAATGTTTAGTTGGTAGGCAAACCCAGCTTGCCGGGTCAAAAAGCCCGAATTAAATACACCGCTTTGTTCGGGTTCGAGTCGGTTAGCTCCGTTAGTATTGTCAAAAACCTCCACCGTTGATTTTGAACCACGGTTGGAAGCAGAGTAGAAAGCTTCTAGGTATTGCTTTTTACCAAGAGGCTCCTTATAGGCCACCCGAATAGAATAAGCTAATTCCTTATAGTTATCTAGGTTGCGCTGGCGCAAGGTGGTGCTGGGGCGGTTCGTGAACGTTGTGAAGGCCAGCGACTCACCGTAGGTATTGGTCCGGTTCACCGATACATCGGTAGTAGTGGTCAGCAAGCGACCCCGTTTGCCTAAGCGTACTCCAAAAAACGCCGAAGCACTCATCGTCAGGTCGGTATTGGCCGATTTTATACTGCGTTCGCCTCGGTTTACCAGCGTTTCGTCTACGCCGAATGACTGTTGCCCATTGTATGAGCCTTGGCGCCCGTGGGCATATTCAAAAGCGGAGCTTAGCCGCAAAGTGGTATTTGTGCCGTTTCGCTCTATACCCAATTCGCTCGAGTGACTGTAGCGCCGGTTATTGCGGCGGCTGTTTTCGAGATACAATGAAGTACCTTTAGGTAGAAAATTCTGCCTTGTGAGATATGTGAGCACCTGCCCGTCGGATTGTCGAAAGTCGTAGCTGGCGTTGATGTTAGTTTTTTCTCCAGCCTGCACATAGCCGTTTATACCGGCTGCGTGTGTCGCTGTCCGACCTGGCTGACCCATGCCGCCGAGGATTTGCCCTCCTGTGCCGGCTCCGGAAAGCCCTAGGTTGTTCACATTGTTGCCAGACCCGGTTATAGAGAGTAGGTTGTTGTCGTGCAATAGGTTGTAATCTCCTCGCGCGGCGTATCGTTCCTCTAATCCTCCACCAACCGTTAATTTACCATAGCCCATGGTTCGGCTTTGTTCCTCCAGCGTTAGGTTAATAACTTTTTCCCGTCGCCCGTCGTCTACGCCCGAAAACTTGGCTTCGTCGGTTTTGCCATCGATAAGCTGCACTTTGTTTATGGCGTCCGCTGGGAGGCTGCTGATGGCCTTTCTGATATCGCGGCCGTAGAGCTCTTTGCCATCTACGAATATGCGGGTCACGTTTTCCCCCTGGACTTTAAGGTTACCATCGGAGTCTATCTCCACCCCAGGTAGTTTTCTCAGCAGCTGGTCGGTGGTAGAATAAGCCGCCGTGCCAAATGAGCCGGCGTTGTATTCTACCGTGTCTTGCTTCACTACCACGTCCCGAGTTCCTTTTACGGTTACACTTTCCAGGGTAATTGCGGCTTCCAACAGCAGGATATTTCCCAAGTCCATTGTTCGGGCGGGAGAAGGTGTAATGAGCCGCTGGAAATGCGGAGCGTAGCCAACAAATGTGATCGTTAAGTTGTAAGCGCCTCGTTTTACTGGTCCTATCCGAAACCGGCCTTCAGCTGTGGTGGTAGACGCATTGACCACCGACGAGTCACGCGGCAATTGAAGGAGAACCGTCGCACCAGGCAGAATCTCGCCTTTTTTATCCACTACCTTACCAAACAGTACACATTCCTGCGCCATGGACGCCAAGGGTAACAGCAATAAGAGTAAGAATAAAATTGTTTTCATTTGGTGCTGAGGCCCGATGATTCCTCAAAAATACGCAACTAAACGAAGGAATTTTTCTATTAAATGGTAGGGTAGCATAAATAATCGAGAGAATTCAATGGAGAAGTAACCTTAATCATTGGATTAGGCAATTACCGTTCAAAGCGTTTCAGGTGGGGCCAATCGTATACCCTTAATAGCAGGTTGAGGTGGTCTAGTTAAGCAGGAGAGAATTGGGTGATGTTGTTAAGATGTTGTTGGTGAAATTGATATGGCTTCTGATAGGCAATGCTGGAGTGGCGACGCTCGTGATTGTAATAGTCAAAATAGTCGGCCACGCTGGCCTGGGCATCGGCTAGGTCGGCAAAAACGGGCCAGTCGCGGGCTTCGAGTTCCTCGGTTTTGAGCCGCGACCACAAGCTCTCGGCTTGGGCGTTGTCGTAGCACTCGCCGCGCCGGCTGTGGTAAAGCTGGGCGCCGGCCTCGCGCAGCAGGGCCTTGTAGGCGTTGCCCACGTATTGACCGCCCCGGTCGGAATGAACGATGAGGCCTGGGGCGGGCCGTTGGGCCAGTAGCGCCCGATGCAAGGCGCTGGTGACCAATGCTTCGGGCATGTCGGCCCGTACTTGCCAGCCGACCACGTGCTTGGTGCACCGGTCCTGAAACGCGCACAGATAGGCCCAGTCGCCGTTGGCCAAGGGCAGGTACGTGATGTCCCTGACTCAGACCCGGTTGGCTTTGGTGGGCTTTGGCTGGTCCAGCAGCAAATTGGGCGCGCAGCGCTGCCCGTGGGTCGAATCGGTGGCGCGCGGCACGAACGACTTGGGCTGCAACGCCTGGCGTTCGTGCCGGCGCAGCCCCGTGCGCAGCGCCTGACGGCCCACCCGGTGGCCTATTTCCTGCAATTCGACCCGCAGCCGGCGCGTCCCGTAGCGGTGTTTGTGGAAGTCAAACACGGCGAGCATTTCCGTTTCCCAGGCCGGCCCGGCCTTCCCCGCTGCGGCCGCCGCTTGCGCCGCCCGCCACGCGTAGTAGCGGCTAGGCACCACGTCCAACGCGCGGCAGAGCTGTTGAATGGGGTGGTAAGTGCCCTGATGGTTAATGAATTGCAGTGTGATCACAGGGTCGGGGGATGCGAGAAGATGGCGATGGCTTTTTTAAAATCCCCAGCTCCTGCGCCAAGCGTTTGTTGGCTGCCCGCAACGCCCGCACTTCGGCGGCCTCGCCCGGGTCGGCCGGCAAAGGCGGCTGGGCCGCTTTTTGCCAGGCATAAATGCGCTTGGCGTCGATGTTTAGCGCACGGGCGGCGGCCAGCGTGGAACGGCTTTCGCTGGCCAGCCGCAGGGCTTCGGCGCGTAAGGCCGTATCATAGCGCGGCCGTTTTGTCGGAGGAGCTTTTTCCATCAGATTGGGAAGTTACCACCCAATTCTCTCCTGGTTTACCCGACCACCTCAGATATCTTCTTAAAATGAAAGAAGGGTTTGTATCAAATTGATACAAAGGAAACGGAGGCCATCAGTGAAAGGTAAATAAAAAAGCCACCCCAATTTCTGGGGTGCTTTTTTATCGATACAAATCCGTTTACTCCATAAACTTAGCGTCCAAAGTCATCTCCGGCACGGCGCTCAGGGCTTTGGATACCGGGCAGTTGGCCTTGGCGTCTTCGGCGTGCTTTTGGAAGTCCTCAGCAGTGATGTTGTTGCCGCTCACGCGGCCCTCGGTGCTCACGTGGATGCGCTCGATGACGGGGTGGCCGTTGTTGGGGTTCATCGTCACGGTCGACGACGTGGTGATGCTTTCTACCTGGTAGCCGTTTCTGGTAAGTGCGCCGGTCAGGTACATGGTGTAGCAGCCGGCGTGGGCTGCGCCGATGAGCTCTTCGGGGTTGGTGCCCTGCTTGCCCTCGAAGCGGCTGCCAACGGAGTAGGGGGCGTTGAGCGCACCGCTTTCGGTGGTGAGCGTGCCGCTGCCTTTGATGTCGCCGGTCCAGGCGGCGGTTCCTTTGTGGTCTGCCATGGTATTTAAGGAATGGGTTGAGTAAGGGATGAGGGATTGAAACCGTGCTAACGGCGGCAAGTTAGCGGGGTTGCCGGGCCAGCACCCCGGCCAACTCGGCGAACGTACCTTCGCAGCCCTTTCAACGGTGTTTTTATCTGAATTATGGGATTGAAATCAGCGCTGAGCCGCCCGCTGGCCCGTTACATTGCCCGGCGCTATCAGCGCTGGCAGCAGCGCCCCGTGGCCACCCAGCAGGCGCTGCTCCGCCAGCTCACTGCCACGGCGGCCGGCACCGCCTTTGGCCAGGCGCACGAGTTGGGCCGGGTGCAAACCCCTGCGGACCTGGCCCGCCAGGTGCCCGTGCGCGACTACGAGGCTCTAAAGCCATATTTCGACCGGACCCAGGCCGGCGAGGCCAACGTGCTTTGGCCCGGCCACCCGCTGTACCTGGCCAAAACCAGCGGCACCACCTCCGGCACCAAGTACATTCCGATAACGAAAGACAGCATCCCCAACCACATCAACGGGGCCAAGGATGCGCTGCTGCACTACATCCATCGCACCGGCCGCAGCCAGTTTCTGGATGGCAAGCTGATATTTCTGTCCGGCTCGCCAGAGCTGGAAATGCACCACGGCATTCGCACGGGCCGGCTCTCGGGCATTGCCAACCACCACGTGCCTGCCTACCTGCGCCGCAACCAGCTGCCGAGCTACCAGACCAACATCATCGAAGACTGGGAAACCAAGCTGGAGCGCACCGTAGACGAAACGCTGGGGGAGCAGATGACGCTGATTTCGGGCATTCCGCCGTGGGTGCAGATGTATTTTGACCGCCTCGTGGCCCGCACCGGCCGGCCCATAAAGGACATTTTTCCCGACTTCAACCTGTTTGTGTACGGCGGCGTCAACTTCGAGCCCTACCGCGCCAAGCTCTTCGAAAGCATCGGCCGGCCGGTGGATAGCATCGAGCTTTTTCCCGCTTCCGAAGGCTTCCTGGCTTTTCAGGACGAGCCCGGCAACCCGGGGCTACTCTTGCTCCTGAATAGCGGCATTTTCTTCGAGTTCGTGCCCGCCGAGCGGTTCTTCGAGCCCGGCGCGCCCCGCCTCACCATCGCCGACGTGGAGCTGGACCGGCAGTACGCCGTGGTGCTCACCTCCAATGCCGGCCTGTGGGGGTATTCCCTCGGCGACACGGTGCGGTTTGTGAGCCTGGCGCCGCACCGCGTGGTGGTCACGGGCCGCATCAAGCACTTCCTCTCGGCCTTCGGCGAACATGTGATTGGCGAGGAAGTAGAGCAGGCCCTGCGCGCAGCCATGGCCCAGTTCCCGGAAGTGGAAGTCACCGAATTCACCGTGGCCCCGCTGGTGAGCGACGACCCCGCCACACCCTCGCGCCACGAGTGGCTGGTGGAGTTTGCGCGGCCTCCACAGGATGCGTCTGCTTTTGCCGCCGCGCTGGATACCACGCTGCGCACCCGCAACAGCTATTACGACGACTTACGGCGCGGCAACATTCTGGTGCCATTGCAGCTCACGGCGCTGCCGGGCGGCGCCTTCCAGCGCTACATGAAAAGCCTGGGCCGACTGGGCGGGCAGAACAAGGTGCCGCGCCTGGGGAACGACCGGAAGGTGGCGGATGGGCTGTTGAGACCATAGAGTCCTTATCTTGTAGCATGCTTCGCCTCGATAAAACTGTCACTCGCAAAGTTCCGTTGCGCCACGACCAAGATGCGGATGACGTAGCGTATTGGCTCACTAAAACGCCCCAGGAACGCCTTAATGCGCTCGAATATCTGCGTGCTCACTCATTATGGTTTTATTATCGCCATGACCCTAGCCAATTCCCTGGACCAAGACTACAAAGAGTTTATCGAGTTGTTAAACGCGCACGGCGTTAGGTACATGGTGGTTGGCGGCTATGCTGTTGCTTACCACGGATACATTCGCCAAACTGGCGACATTGATGTGTGGGTAGAAATTTCCGAAGAAAACGCCGCTCGTTTGGTGCGAGTGATGCAAGCGTTCGGTTTTGGGAGTTTGTACCAGGAAGCAGACTTCCTGAGTTCGGGTGATTTTATTCAACTCGGCGTTGCACCCGTTCGGATTGATATTCTGAACGAGGTAGATGGCGTCACCTTCGCTGATTGTTTCCCAGCTTGTGAGCCAACAGTTTGGGACGGAGTAGCCATTAACTTCATCAGTCTGGCCGACTTGCGCAAGAACAAAGCCAGTACCGGCCGCCGCAAAGACGCCGCCGACTTGCGCAATCTCAACAAGGTGAAACGGAAGTAAGCTAGTAATCCAGTCCTGTGCTCAAGTTTCTCAGCCTTTTCAGCTGCTGGCTTTTACTATCCGGCAGCATCGACCCATTTTAGAATGCTGGAATTTGCTAGTCATTAGCATGGCAGCGGGTGCATTTATCCTCGGCTTAACCTCTTTGATTCCCGGATTGGCATATTGACTGGACTTTTAGCTGAATCTCAAACGCAGCAGTTGCAACAGTATCATAGCGTCCCAATGACCCCAAAACCCGCCCTCCACGCCCTCTGCCACACTTTCATTGAGCAGCGCATCAGCGCCGCGCGCACCGCCATGCAGGCGGCGCAGGAATCTTCATCCTCCGAAACCAAGAGCAGCGCGGGCGACAAGTATGAAACCGGCCGCGAAATGGCCAACGCCGAGCGCGACCGCAACGCCGCCCACATGCAGCAGGCCCAGCAGCTGCAGGCCGAGCTGGCCCGCATCAACCCCGAAGCCGCCTGCGACACGGTGCGGCCCGGCGCGCTGGTAGCCACCAGCATGGGCCGGTTCTACATCAGTGTGAGTGCCGGCAAGCTGGCGGGGGAGGGGCCGGAGGTGTTCGCGGTATCAGCGGCGGCGCCGGTGGCGGTGGCGCTCAAGGGGCTGCGGGCGGGCGAGCAGGCCGTGTTCAACGGCAAAGTGGTGCAGGTGCTGGCGGTGGAGTAGGGCGCTGGGGCTACCGGGCGTCCCATTCGGCCTTGAGCCCCGGCAGCCGGCCCGAATCCTGGGCAAGCCAGTGCATGGCCGAGTCTGCATCGGAGAAATAGTGCGACTCGAACCGAATGGCGGGCTGCACCAAATCGTGTAGCGCGTCGATGGCCAACTGGTTGTGGACGCGGCTGCCGTCGATGGCCAGTACCAGGTGCTGCAGCGGCAGCTGCACAATGCCGGGCATCCAGTGGGTGCCCAGCCACAGCTCGTCGGCCACCGAGATGTTCGGTACGGTGTTCATATCCAGCAGCAGAACGCGCACGCCCAGCTGGCGGGCCAGTTCCAGCAGCTTCGTGGCACTGGCCCGAAGCGAATCGGTGCCAATGGCAGTAATCCATTCCAGGCGCAGCAAGCCCAGCACTTCGTCGTACTGCAAACGGAAATCGGGGATGCTGCTGATTATCAAAACAACGCGGCCTCAGGGACTTGTACTGGGAAAGCAGGCTTTGGATTTAAGTGGGCAACGGCTACTTCGGCGGCCTATTTCCACTCCCCGCCACCGTCGGCGGGCTTGTCGCCTTCGGGCTTGAGGAGGCGGAATTCGACGCGTCGGTTCACCCGGGCGTCGGCGTCGGTGAGTTCGTCTTTGAGGGGACGAGACGAGCCGTAGCCCAGGCTTTCGATGCGGTCGGGCTTGATTTTGCCCTTGCGCTCGATGTATTTGCGGATTTCCTCGGCCCGGTTTTGCGAGAGTTGCTCGTTCACGTCGGGGTCGCCGCTGGTGTCGGTGTGGCCGCCGATGCTGAGCCGGAACGTGGGGTGGTCGACCAGGAAAATGGCAATGCGGTCGAGGGTGGCGTGCATGCCCGGCAGGATGGCCGACTTGCCCTGCTGAAACTCAATGTTCTTGAAAATTAGCGGCAGCTTGTAATCGATGCTGTTCGTGAGCAGCGCCATTACGGTGTCGCCCTTTAGAACAAACTGCTTTTCGACGCTGAAAAAATCGGTGCTCTGAATGAGCATGGCGTAGCGCGAGCCCTCCATCAGCTCAAAGTCAAACGTGCCGTCGGGCCGAATAAACTTGCTGGCTACTTCAATGCCGTTATCCAGGTCCATGATGCTCACAATGCCCTTAAGCGGCTGGCTCGAAACAGAGTCGAGCAACGTGCCTTCCACGTGGGTGGTGGCCAGCGGCTGGGCCTCCATGGGCAGCGGGAAAGAGTAGAGGTCGAGGTTGTTGAGGTCGGTGGCTTCGGAGCGGGCGTAGTAGAGGTTCCGGCTGTCGCGGTCGATGGTGAAGTAGTATTCCGAGCCCTTGCCGTTCACCAGCGGGCCAATGTTTTTGGGCTCCTGCCAATGGCCGCGCACCCGGTAGGTTTTGTAGATGTCGAAGTCGCCGAAGTTCAGCAGCTGGCCCCGCGAGCTGAAGTACAGCACGTGGTAGAGTGGATGGTAGAAAGGGCTCACCTCGCTCTCGCGGGTATTCACCACCGGGCCGGCGTTTTCGGCGGGGCTCCACTGGCCGTTTTTCAGCTTGTGGGTGAAGTATATATCCGACAAGCCGAAGCCACCCAGGCGGTCGGAGGCGAAGTACAGCGTGTCTTCGTTTTGCGAAAGGGTGGGCTGCGAGTCCCAGGCCGGCGAGTTCACAGCGGGACCCAGGCTCTTGGGGGTGCTCCACTTGCCGTCTTTGCCCTTGGTGGCGGTAAACAGGTCGCAGTTGCCGCTACAGGTGGCGCACTCGCAGCGAGCAAAGTAGATGGTGCGGCCGTCTTTGCTCAAGCAAGCCGAGCCCTCGTTGTTGGGGGAGTTGATGGGCTTGGGCAGCGGCTCGGCATCGGTCCAGCTGATGCCCTCGCGGCGCGAGATGTACAGGTCCTCGTCGGGGACTTCGGTGAGGCCGCGGCGCTTGCGTTTGCTGCTGAAGAGCATCATCGAGTCGTTGCCGCCCAGCGCCGGTCCATAGTCCGGCATTTTGCTGTTGATGGCATCGCCCATGCTCGTGTACACGCCCTTGGGGGGGCGAAACGTGCTGATGTTCTTGCGGTACTCCACCAGGTCGTAGTAGGTTTTCAGGGGCACGTACAGGTCCTGGTTTTTCCTCTCCAGCGAGTCGTAGTAGAGCTGCACTTTGCGGATGTCGGTGCGGTGGTGCTTGAGGGCCAGCCGATAGTAGGCCGTGGCTTTGGCCGGTTGGTTGTCGCGCTCCAGCAGCTGGCCCAGGCGCCAGAGCATGTCGGTGTTCCGGGCAAAGTTGGTGGGCCCAAACTGGGCCACGTAGGCCTCCAGAATGGTGCGGGCCGTGCGGTAGTCGCGGCGTTTCTCGGCCTTGGCCAGGGCGCGCAGGGCCTTCTTGTTCTCGTAGAATGGGTAGCGGTTGATGTTGGCAAAATCCGGGGTGCCGTCGGGGCGCAGGCGCAGCTTGCGGCTGTTGCGGCTGGTGAGGGCCGCCGTGCGGTAGGTGCCGGGCGCTATGGCCGGGCTGCCGGCGGCTGGCGGCAGCCCGGGCTTGCGGCTGGCTGGGGCTGCCGAGCGCCGCCGCTGGTGGTATCGGTAGAGGGGGAAGCGGCGGGCCGCGTTCTTTGGGGAGCCCGGCGTTGCGCCTGGGCCTGGGGAGCGGCGGCCATTCCCGCGAGAAGCAGGAAAAGAAATTGGCACCGACGCAATAAACGGGACATTGGAGGAGTAATAAAAAATAATAATTCGCGCAAGTTGCCAACAATTTAGCGATTAATGTACCGCAACCAAGCGGAAGCAGGCCCGTGGGTGCGCCGCTTTGGCGGAAGGCTCCTCCTGGCACGGCCCTTGAGACCCAAAGGCGTCGGGGAACCGTATCTTGTGTGTCCTCTTTCCCGAAGCGCCGGGCTGCCAATCTGGCACCTGCGGCTGTTGTTTCTGGCTTTATTCCCGCCCATGCGTCTGGCATCTGTTCTTCCTTCCCTAACGTCCCCGGTTCGGACGTTTAACGATAATAATTCCCAACCCGAAGCCATTGCAATAATGGCTGCCGACCCCGACCACCTGTTGCGTGGCGACGACGCGCCGCCCACGCTGCCCCTGCTGCCGGTGCGCAACACCGTGCTGTTTCCGGGCGTGGTGCTGCCGGTCACGGTCACGCGCAAAAAGAGCATTAAGCTGGTGCGTAAGGCCTACGCGGCCGACAAGCTGCTGGGCGTAGTGGCCCAAAAAAGCCCTGACGACGCCGAGCCCACCACCGACGAGCTGCACTCCGTGGGCACGCTGGCCCGCATTCTGAAGTTGCTGGAGCAGCCCGATGGCCAAATCACCATCATCCTGCAAGGCCAGGTGCGTTTCACCATTGAAGAGCAGCTCACCTTCGCGCCCCAGCTCACGGCGCGGGTGAGCTACTTTGCCGAAGTAGCGCTGAACGTGGACATTCCGGGCGAGTTTGGCCTGTTGCAGGCCCTGCGCGATGCCGCCACCAAAGTGCTGGAGCTCACCCCCGAAATACCTATGGAAGCCCGGGCCATGCTCGACGGCATCCAGTCGCCGGCTTTCCTCACGCACTTTCTGTCTTCCAACGTGCAGCTCGACCTGCCGGCCAAGCAGAAGCTGCTGGAGCTGGCCGACCCCGAGCAGCAGGCCCGCCAGCTGCTGGAGGCCCTGCTCAGCCAGGCCGAGCTGCTGGAAATCAAGCAGGACATTCGCTCGAAAACCCACACCGGCATTGATGCCCAGCAGCGCGAGTACTTCCTGCGCCAGCAGCTCAAAACCCTGCAGGACGAGTTGGGCCAGGACGGCCCCGACGAGGACGTAAACCGCCTGCGCGCCCGCGCCGAAACCAAAAAGTGGCCCGAAAACGTCGCGCTTCATTTCAAAAAAGAAATGGAGAAGCTGTCCCGCACCAATCCCATGGCGCCCGACTACTCGGTGAGCATGAACTACGTGGAGTTCCTGCTCGACCTGCCCTGGGGCGAGTACACCAAAGACAAATTCAACCTCAAGCAAACCAAGAAAATCCTCGACGCCGACCATTTCGGCCTCGAAAAAGTGAAGGAACGGATTCTGGAGTACATCGCCGTGCTCAAGCTGAAACAGGACCTGAAGGCGCCCATTTTGTGCCTCTACGGGCCTCCCGGCGTGGGCAAGACCTCGCTGGGCCGCAGCATTGCGGCCGCCATGGGCCGCAAATACATCCGCATGAGCCTGGGCGGCGTGCGCGACGAAGCCGAGATTCGCGGGCACCGCAAAACCTACGTGGGGGCCATGCCCGGCCGCATCATTGCGCAGATTAAGAAGTCTGGGTCGTCGAACCCGGTTATTATTCTCGATGAGATTGACAAGGTGAGCAGCGACTTCCGCGGCGACCCCAGCTCGGCCCTGCTCGAAGTGCTGGACCCGGAGCAGAACGCCACCTTCACCGACAACTACCTGGAGGTGGAATACGACCTGAGCAAGGTCCTGTTCATTGCCACGGCCAACTCGCTCGACACCATCCAGCCCGCCCTGCGCGACCGGATGGAAATCATCGACCTGACTGGCTACACCCAGGAAGAAAAGGTGCAAATTGCCCGCAAGCACCTCTGGCCCAAGCAGCTGAAAGACCACGGCCTGGGCGAAGCCGAAGTGAAGATAACCGACGCTGCCCTGCACCGCGTGGCCGACGACTACACCCGGGAAAGCGGCGTGCGCGGCCTGGAGCGCAAACTGGCCGCCGTAACGCGCAACCTGGCCCGCCGCAAGGCCGGCAAAGAGCCGCTCCCCGCCGTGATGGAGCCCGCCGAAATCCGCAAAATCCTCGGGGCTGCTATTTTCGACCGCGACCAGTACCAGGACAACGACACCGCCGGCGTGGTCACGGGCCTGGCCTGGACCAGCGTAGGCGGCGATATTCTTTTCGTGGAAAGCCTGCTGAGCCGCGGCCGGGGCAAGCTCACGCTGAGCGGCCAGCTGGGCGACGTGATGAAGGAATCGGCCATCACAGCCCTTTCTTACCTGCGAAGCCGGGCCGATGAAATTGGCATTGATTACCGCCTGTTTGAGCAGTACGACCTGCACATTCACTTCCCCGAGGGCGCCGTGCCCAAGGACGGTCCCAGCGCGGGCATTGCCATTTTCACCAGCATGGCTTCGGCCTTCACGCAGCGCCGGGTGCGCGCCCACCTGGCCATGACCGGCGAAATCACGCTGCGGGGTAAGGTGCTGCCGGTGGGCGGCATCAAGGAGAAGCTGCTGGCGGCCCGCCGCGCCGGCATGAAGGACATCATCCTGTGCCCCAAAAACCGCAAGGACATTGATGAGATTCAGGAGGAATACCTCAAGGGCCTCACCATTCACTACGCCGACCGTGTGGACGATGTGCTGCGCGTGGCCCTGCTCGATGAGCTGGTGCCGCGCCCGCAAAAGCTGCCCGTGCGCGACGAACCCGTGCCCGTGGTTGGGCCCAGCGTGGAAGTGCAGTAAAGCAGCAGAACACGTTTTAACTCGTGGCAGGCGGCACGGCGCGGATGCTTTAGGTATTGCCTTGAGGCCCGCCGGAGCCGTTGGCCACAGGCTGAAGCGTGTTCTGCATCAATTCCCGTTTGCAACAGCCTGAAGCCCGTTCTCCACTCGTTACCTTCGCTACATGAAGCATTTTTGTGCGGGCCGGGTTGCCGGTTTAGGCTTGTTTTGGATGGCGACGGCGCTCTCGCCGGCTGCCGCGCAGCAGCTGGGTGGGGGCAAGGTGTTTCCGTTTCTGGACCTGCCCACGGGGGCACAGCAAGCGGCGCTGGGCGGCCACAACGTGTCGAACCGCAACGACGACCCCACCATGCTTTTTGCCAATCCGGCCCTGCTGAACGCGGACATGGACGGCCGCCTGGCGCTGAGCTACGTGTCCTACCTGGCCGATATCAAGCAGAGCACGGCGGCCTACGTGTTCAACACCCAGAAGTATGGGCGCCTGGGCGTGGGCATCACCTACCTCAACTACGGCAGCCTGGAGAGCTACGACGCGGCCGGCAACAGCCTGGGCACGTTTGGCGTCAATGAGTACACGTTGGGCGTATCGGACTCCTACACCACCGGCAACTATACGTTTGGCGCCACCACCAAGCTGGCGGTTTCCAGCATTGCCGGCAATCGCTCCTTTGCGGGCGTGGCCGATGTGGGCGTGGTGTTCAAGCACCCCACGCAGGACTTTACGGCGGGCCTGGCCGTGAAAAACGCGGGACTCCAGTTCTCGCCCTACCCCGGCACCAGGCGAGGCCCCCTGCCGCTGGACGTGCAGCTGGGCGCCACCATCAAGCCCGAGCACATGCCGCTGCGCTTTTCGCTCACCGCGCACCACCTGCACCAGTGGGATATCCAGTACCTCGACCCCAACCAGCGTACCCCCCTGAATGCCGACACGACCCGGAAACAGCCCGGCCGAAGCTTCGGCGACAACCTGGCCCGGCACTTTACGGTGAGCGCCGCGCTGGTGCTGGGCAAGGGGCTGCAGCTGCGCGCCGGCTACAACCACCTGCAGCGCCGCGAGCTGCGCCTGGAAAATACCGGCGGCGGCGCGGGCCTCAGTTTTGGCGTCATGCTGAAACTTGCGGGCTTTCAAATTGATTATACCCACGCCACGCTGCAGGCCGCGGGCTCCAGCGAGTATTTTACCCTGGCCCGCAACCTGGATTCGTTGTTTAAAAAGAAAGAGTAGCTACCACTTGCCTATTTGAAAAAAACTGTCATCCTGAGCGCAGCGAAGGACCTTAGGGCCGTAGAACGATTGTAGTAGCTGCAAGCCGTACTACCGTGGCAAGGTCCTTCGCTGCGCTCAGGATGACAGTTTTTTGTTCGCTTTCCCCATTCCCCATGCTCAATCAGGACTTCCTTACCCCGGCCCAAATCGTGGCCGAGCTCGATAAATACATCATTGGCCAGCACGAGGCCAAGCGGCACGTGGCCATTGCGCTACGCAACCGCTGGCGCCGCCTGCATGCTCCCCTCGATATGCAGGCTGAGATTGTGCCGAATAACATCCTCATGATTGGGGCCACTGGCGTGGGCAAAACTGAAATAGCCCGCCGCCTGGCGCACCTCGCCGATGCCCCGTTTGTGAAGGTGGAGGCCAGCAAATTCACGGAAGTGGGCTATGTGGGTCGCGACGTGGAAAGCATGGTGCGCGACCTGGCCGAGCAGAGCTTTAGCCGCGTGAAGGCCCGCCGCCAGGAAGCCGTGAAAGCCCAGGCCGCCGACGCCGTGGAAGAGCTGATTCTGGACGCCCTGATTCCGGCCATGCCCCGGCCCGCGGGCGCCAAGCCGGGCGTGGGGTTCGGCAGCAGCGGCCCCGACGACGTGCCGCAGTCCGACTCTGAACTCAACGAGCGCACCCGCGAGCGGTTCCGGCAGAAGATTAAGGATGGCGAGCTGGAAGACCGCAAAATTGAGATTCAGGTGGCGCAGGCCGGGCCCAGCGTGGGCCTGATGGGCGCCCCTCCCGGCATGGACGAAAGCACGCTCTCGGGCCTGCAGGACATGCTGGGCAACATGATGCCCAAGAAAACCCGCAAGCGCAAAGTGACCGTGGCCGAAGCCCGCAAGCTCTTGCTCGACGAGGAAGCAGCCAAGCTCATTGACATGGACGAGGTGAAGGACGAAGCCATTCGCCAGTGCGAAAATGCCGGCATCATCTTCATCGATGAAATAGACAAAGTGGCCAGCAGCGGCGGCAAAAGCGGTGGCGGCGGACCCGATGTGAGCCGCCAGGGCGTGCAGCGCGACCTGCTGCCCATCGTAGAAGGCTCGGCCGTGAGCACGAAGTACGGCATCGTCAACACCGACCACATCCTGTTCATTGCCGCCGGTGCCTTCCACGTTAGCAAGCCCTCTGACCTGATTCCGGAGCTGCAAGGCCGCTTCCCCATTCGTGTGGAGCTGCAGAGCCTCACCAAAGAAGACTTTTTCCGCATCCTCAAGGACCCCAAAAATGCCCTTACCAAGCAATATGAGGCCCTGCTAAAAGCCGAGGAAGTAGAACTCACCTTCGACGATGCCGCGCTGGAGCGGGTAGCCGAAATTGCTTCTGAAGTAAACGCCGAGGTTGAGAACATCGGTGCGCGCCGCCTGCACACGGTGATGAGCCGGCTGCTGAACGACATCCTCTACGACGTGCCCGACAAGATTGGCCCCAATGCCCGCATCCTTATCACTGCCGAGCTGGTAAACGCGCGGCTAACCGACATGGTAAAAAACCGGGATTTGAGCCAGTACATTCTTTAAGTACGAATGCAGAAGTAAGCGTATGCGCTGGTCAGACCGCCTAGGGCGGTCTGACCGGTTGTCGTCAGACCGAAACTGCTGGTGCTTCAACCGGTCAGACCGCCTGGGGCGGTCAGACCAGTAGGCCCGAATCGAAAAAGACCGGTCATGCTTCGGCTGCGCGGACGCCAGATGAGCATGACGCTCTAAATGCAGTATGCTTGCATCTGCACGGATGCTTAATTCAGGCCGCTAGATAAGCACGACCAATTTTTGTACTGCGATACCTTTTGTAGAAGTCAATTGAACAAAAAAATCCCCGACCAGTAATGGCCGGGGGTTTTTTTGTTCAATTGACTTCTGCAGTAACCTAGTAACCAGGGTTCTGCTCAATCAGATTGTTGGTGAGCTGTACCTCGCGCAACGGAATGGGGAAGAGGTTCCGGAACGTTTCAGCATAAGTCGGCAAAGCCGTCTGTATTCTGTTAGTGCGGCGCAGGTCCATCCAGTAGATGCCTTCGTAAGCAAATTCCAAGCGGCGCTGTAGCAGGATATCAGTGATGAGGGCTGCAGCAGTAGTGGCTGTGGTTGGAGCCAGGCCGGCCCGGGTGCGAATCATGTTCAGGTTGGTGGTAGCCTCAGCCAGAGCACCGGTCTGAGCAGCAGCCTCAGCAATGGTAAGTACTACCTCAGCATAGCGAATTATGTTGAAACGGTCATCGCGGGTCGACGTACGGTAGTACTTCTGGGTAGTGCCAGGAGACAGGGTAAACGGCGCACCTGCCACGGTGATAGAGGTAGTGGCGGTTACTACGTTAATGGCACGGCGCAGGTCACCAGCTGGGTGAGCCGCGGCGATGGTGGTGCCTGGGTCAAACTCGTTGCGACCACCGGGAGCAGGGTACCAAAAGAAGGCGTACGAGTTCTGGTCCGTGTTCGAGAAAAACAGCTGCCAGAGAGCATCGGGCGTTGTTGTGCCAGTGGGAGCAGAGGTAGCAAAGCCTGCAACTGCGGGCACTTGCTTCGCAAACGACAGAGCTTCGGCAAACTTGCGCTCCCGTAGCTCAAATCGAGCACGCAGGGCCAGGGCCGACGATTTGGTGATGCGGTTGCTGCCGGCACCGGGCTGCAGGTTGGCGATGGCGAAATCGAGGTCTGCCCGAATAGCGGCAGCCACTTCGGCTTCCGAAGCGCGTGCAATGGCTGCGGTTTCTGGGCCAATGGCAGTAGTAGGAGCCAGGCGCAACGGCACCCCACGGCCACCGGTGAACCCGTAGCCCTGGGTGCTGCCACCCCACAAGGCCAGCAGGTCCATGTAAGCCAAGGCGCGGATACCACGTGCCTGGGCTATCGTTGCTGCTTGCGGAAAAGCAGGGTCCGAAATTTTCTCGCTTTGCTGAATCAGATAGTTAGCCCGGCTGATGGCCTGATAGATGGCGTTCCAGGTATTGCCTACTTGGATGTTGTCAGGCAAAGTTTGGTTCTGATTGATGACCCCGTAGGTAGTAACAAAAGTTCCTACGTGAAGCATGTCTCCGGATATCAAATCAGAGATTGAGGGGAACGACAGGCCGTAGTAATTACCGGCCTGAAGTGCGTCATAGGTGCCCAGCAAGCCGGCAGCAGCATCCTCTTTAGTTGAGAAGCCAGTTTCGGAGCTCACGCTGTTGAACGGCTCTACGTTGACCGCTTTATCACATGCTCCTACCGCCAGACCCAAGCTTAAAAGCAGGGCTGAACGGGTAGCCAGCTGACGAAAATTCATTATTTGCATGATTATATAGAGTCAAAAAGATTAGAAGCCGAGCGTAACGCCACCGGTGATGGTGCGGGCCTGGGGGTAGGTGAAGAAGTCGGTACCCAGCGAGGTGTTGGTGCCGCTAAAGGTGCTCACTTCGGGGTCGAGACCCGAATAGTTGGTGAAGGTTACCAAGTTCTGCGCCTGGGCGTAGATGCGAATCGTGCGGATGTGGGCACGGGTGGCCAGCGCCGTAGGCAGGGTGTAGCCCAGGGTGAGGCTCTTCAGGCGGGCATACGAGCCATCTTCCAGGAAACGGTCCGAGGTACGGTTGTTCTGGTTCGGGTCGCCGAATACGGCACGGGGAATATCGGTGTTGGTGTTGGTGGGAGTCCAGCGGTTCAACACTTCTACGTCCTGGCTGTACGTGGTGCTCATACCTTGGGTGAAGGCCTTCGAGTTGTTGTAAACCTTGTTGCCTACGTTGTACTGCAGGAACGCGCTCAGGTCGAAGCCCATGTACCGGAAGGTGTTGGTGAGGCCACCTAGGAACTTTGGCTGGGCATTGCCCATGATTTCCTGGTCGTCGGCAGTAATGCGGCCGTCACCGTTGAGGTCCTTGAACTTAATGTCGCCGGGGCGGGTGTTGACCGACTGGTAGCGAGCAGTTGTAGTGTTGGTTTTAGCCTGGGCTTCGGTATCCAGCTGGTTGATTTCCTCCTGCGTCTGGAAAATGCGGTCAACGCGGTAGCCATAGAAGGCACCCAGTGGCTGGCCAACAATCAGACGGCTGGCAAAACCTGCCGCCTGACCCGTAGCGGCCAGGTCTGACAGCTTGGTCACCTTGTTGCGATTGAAGCTGATATTGAAGTTAGTTTCCCAGTTGAAACCGGTGCCTTCGTTGCGGAAGTTCAGGGTCGTCAGAGCGAATTCTATGCCTTTGTTCTCGATGTTACCAATGTTGGCGCTGTAGCCCGTGAAGCCGGTATCAGCACCGAGGCGCTGATTCAGCAGCAGGTCGTCGGTCTTGCGCTGGTAGATATCAGCCGAAACATAGAAACGGTTCTGTAGGAAGCCGAAGTCAATACCAGCGTTGGCCTGCCGGGTGCGCTCCCACTTCAGGTCGGGATTGGCCAGCTGCGTGAGGGCCAGACCGCCTTGGTCGAGGTAGTTAGCACCGGGGCCAATCAGACCGCGCGAACCGAAGTTGGCAGTGGGCTGGTTGCCGGTTTCGCCGTAGCTACCGCGCACCTTCAACTCGCTCATCACCGTCTGGTCTTTCAGGAAAGATTCGTCCAGTACACGCCAGCCGGCCGATACTGCCGGGAAGTAGCCAACCTGGTTGTCCTTACCAAAACGCGACGACTGGTCGCGGCGAATAGAAGCACCGAGCAGGTAGCGACCCTTGAACGAGTAGTCAAGCTTTGCCAGGGTGCCAAACAATGCGTTGCCAGTCGAGCTGGTTGTTGCAATCGTTTTGTTGGCGCCAGCCGAAAGCTCACGAATGGCGTTGCTGGGGAAGCCCGTGGCTTGCGCAAACGTGGTGCTTTCCTTGTCGCGCTGGAACTCGGCTACGAGCAGACCGCTAACGTTGTGGTCATCAGCAAACGTCTTCGAGTAGGTGAAGGCGCTGATGTGGTTGTAGTTCAAATCCTGCAGAGTGCCTACGGTAGCTTCACCGCTTACGGAAGCACCTGCGTTGGTCAGGGTCGAGTAGAAACGGTCATCGCGGCCGTAGGTGAAATCGAGGCCAAAAGTGGCGCGGTACTTCAGGTTCTTGATGAATTCGAATTCAGCGAACTGGCTGCCGATGAGGCGGTTGTTAACGCTCCGGATAAACGGCTCTTTTGCTGCGGCAACGGGGTTCTCCAGGGAGCCGTCTTTGTAGTAAGTACCATCTGGGCGGAAGATGGGCAGGTCGCGGGCATACAGGCGAGCCGTCGTCAATACCCCGAAGATGCTGTTGTCGTTGTTGATACGGTTGTTCACGCTCTGGGTCAGGCCCATGGAAGTACCCATCCGTACCTTGTCAGTCACTTTGTTGTCCAGGGTCAACCGCGCGCTGCCGCGGGCAAAGCCCGAGCCCACGATGGTGCCTTCCTGGTCAAAGTAGTTCACGGCCACCCGGTAGCGGTTGGCATCGGTACCACCCGAGAAGGTAAGACCGTAGTTGCTGATTGGAGCCGTGCGCAATACCTCTTTCACGTAGTCGGTGTTGGTAGCAGTGCTGGGGTCCTGGAATTGGCTGAGCGGGCGGATGAAGTTGCCTGCTGGGTCATTATAGGAAGATATGCCGTTGACGGTCGTGACACGGGAAGCTGCTTGGCCATTGTAGATGAAAGCAGCGGCATCGGCGTTGGTGCGGAAAACCCTGCTGCCCACGGGAAAGTTACCGTTGGCGTTGGCTGGAAAGCGGTTGGCAACGGCATCAAGGAAGAGCTGCGTTTGCTGCTCGCCCGTGATGATTTCGGGGCGCTTCCATACCGATTGCGCACCGGTATAGTAGTCTACATCAATCCGGGCTTTGCCAGACTTACCACGCTTGGTGGTGATGAGTACCACGCCATTGGAAGCCCGCGAGCCGTAGATAGCAGCCGAGGCAGCATCTTTCAGGACTTCGATGGATTCAATGTCGTTGGGGTTGATGTCGTTCAGGCCGTTGGTGCCCTGGTTGCCAGCACCCAGCTGCGAGGTGTTGCCCGTGTTTACTGGCAAGCCGTCAACTACGTACAAAGGCTCGTTGCTGGCGCCAATAGAAGCTGCGCCACGCACCCGTACGCTGATACCCGAACCGGGCGTACCCGAGCTCTGGGTTACCTGCACACCGGCTGCCCGGCCCTGCAGGGCCTGGTCTACACCAATGATGGGCTGGTCCTTAAAATCGGAAGCTTTTACCGAGGCAATGGAGCCGATAACGTCCCGACGCTCTTGCTGAGCACCGTAGCCGGTTACCACTACTTCGTTCAGTTGCTTGGTGTCGGTGGCCAAAGCAACAGCGAACTGAGAATTTGAGCCAATAACCCGCTCTTGCGTGGTCATGCCTATCGAGCTGAACACCAGCGTGCCGCCGGCTTCTGGTACTGATAGGCTGAAAGCACCGTCAGCGTTAGAAGAAACACCGTTGGTGGTGCCTTTCAGCAGAACGGTCACGCCTGGTAAACCGCTGCCCGTAGATTGGTCGGTCACACGCCCGGTTATAGTCCGGGTTTGTGCCATCGCCCCCTGAAGGAGAGTAAACATGAGCACAAGACTCATGAGTATGATTTTTTTCATGGACAAAACGTTAAAGTAAAAAAAGTTAGGTGAGCATTGTACTACCAAAAATAAGGCAAAAGACTTGAAACTGGGCAATAAACCACCCTTGTTTTACCAAAAATTACATACATCTTCAATAAACGACCCAGATAATGCAATTATCGTAATGGAATAATCTAATACGAGAAGTGCAGACCGCGCTTTTGACAAATTGCATTCCACATACTATATATAGTATTTATATGCACAACATTGCGTTGATTGAAACGGTACATCGTGACGTTTTCATGTGTCAAGTTTCCAGTCGCAACCCACCTACACTCTTAACTGAGTTGTAAGGTGCAGGCGGATGCCCTCGAGAGGAAGCCTCCATCTTCCTGAATCCATCCTGTTTCCTGCTGAAGTAGCAGGCAAGTAGGTTGCAAAATTCCCCAAATTCTATCGAGTCCCTTATAATGGAAGCATTTCTAAGGACTCGTGTAAGCACTCGTGCAGAAGTAAGCGTACTGCATTTAGAACGTCATGCTCATCTGGCGTCCGCGCAGCCGAAGCAGCTCTACCGCGTAACGAATCAGTTTACTGCTGCGGTAGAGCTGCTTCGGCTGCGCAGACGCCACATGAGTATAACTGCCTTGGTTGCTGCGGGCACTCTTGTCCGACTACTCAAGTAGCGAGGAATGCATTCTTAATCGCAGGGCGGTAGAACAAACCCCACAAAAAAGCCTTCCCGACCATGTGGTCAGGAAGGCTTTTCAACTGTGGGCAACCGGAGTCGCCGAACGAAAACTATTGAACTAACACGGCGGTGAAGAAGCGCCGCTCGGTTTCGCCGTTGCCGGTAGCCTCAACAGTAAGCGTGTAAGTGTTGTCCGGACGCGTCGACGCAGTCGACGTCGCGCCTACGGGAGCCCCATCAGCTGCAGCGCGCAGGCTGTTGGCGGGGATGGTTACCGTAGCCACGCCGTTGGTAACCGGGAAGGTGCCCAAGTTGACGGTTCTGACCGTACCCGTGGTGTAGTTCGAAACGATGCTCACCGTGGTGGCGCCCGCGGCGCTGATTTTCAGCGTCAGGGTGCTGCCTATTTTATAATCGGCAGTGGTTTTGTCGAAGGCGTCATCGAATACGATGTTTATCTTGGGTTGAACCAGCACTGCGGTGAAGAAGCGCCGCTCGGTTACGCCGTTGCCGGTAGCATCCACGGTGAGGGTGTAGGTATTGGCCGGACGCGTCGCTGCAGTAGCCGGCGCGCCCACGGGAGCCCCATCAGCTGTAGCGCGCGCGCCCACGGGAGCCCCGTCAGCCGCAGCGCGCAGGCTGTTGGCGGGGATGGTTACCGTTGCCACGCCATTGGTTACCGGGAAGGTGCCCAGATTGGCGGTTCTAACCGTGCCGGTGGTGTAGTTCGTGATGATGCTCACCGTGCTGGCGCCCTCAGCGCGAATCTTCAGCGTCAGGGTGCTGCCTATTTTGTAGTCGGCAGTGGTTTTGTCGATGGCGTCATCAAACACGATGCTCATCTTGGGTCCAACGTTGAGGTTGGGCTCATCTTTTTCGCAGCTGGCCAGCGTAAACAAGGCCAGCAGCAAAAACAACAGGTTAAAAGAGCTTTTTTTCATAAACGGGAAAATTAAAAAGGAGAAATAAATCCGGAGGCGGCAGCCAAGCTTTTCCGCCTCCGGAAATTATCGGCTAGCGGCCTGGGTCCCAGAAAACGGAAGGGGTCGTCAGGTTGGGCCGGGCTGGCGTGTTGACAGGGTTAGCCACGCGCTCCAGGTCGGGGTAGGGGAGTATGCGCAGTATCTGGGGCTGCAGGGCACCCACGGGCAACGGCAGCACCGGGAAGCCCGTGCGGCGGTAGTCCGTCCAAGGCTCTACGGCTACACCGAAGTTTGCTATGAATTTCTCTTCAATAATCTGCTGAATGGCGTTACCGGCCGTGAACACCGGGCGGGCCGCGATGTAAGCGGTAATGTCGGCAGCCGCTACGTTGGCCGAAGTCATCGAAGCCGTGATGCCAGCGTTGAACGACGTCCGGGCAAGGGTCAGGTTGCCGGTGCGGGCGTAGTACTCGGCCAAGATGAAGTTGTGCTCAGCGAAAGTCAGCATCCGGATGGGTGCCGAGCCGTCGTAGTCGTTGATGCCCGTACCGGTACGAGCGCCCCGCAGGTAGGTACCCATGCGCGAGAAGCTGATGTTGGGAGCACCGGCGGCACCGGTTCCGTTTTGAGCCCCTACATAGGTAGTGCTACCCGCTGGGAAGGGAGTCAGGAAGGTAGTGCGACGGGGGTCGGCTTTGGCATTCATCAGGTTCACCAGCGTGGCGCTGGGGAAGAAAGTGCTGGGACGCGACTTCTCGAACTGGTCGATGGGGTTGTTCTTGTTGGCTGCAGGCTCAAAATCCATTTGGAAGTTGTCGGCGTTGCTGGCCATTACCGGGCCCGCTGCCAGTACAGCTGCGAAGCTTGCATTGGACGTTGTCGACAGCTTGGGGAAGGAGTGCAGGTACAGGCGCAGCTTCAGCGTGTTGGCAAACTTCTCCCACTTAGCCAGGTCGCCGGCATAAATGAGGTCATCGGCCGCTGGTTTGAAAGCCGAGGGCTTCTTCAAGTCTGCAATGCCCGAGTTCAGCATCGTGATGATGCTGGCGTACACCTCGCTCGAAGGGTCGTATTTCGGCTGCAGGTTCTGGTCGAACTTGAGGGCTTCCGTAATTGGAATATCGCCAAAGGAATCCGTGGTCACGGAGAACAGGAAGCCTTGCATAATCTTGGCCACGCCCGAGTAAGCAGGGCTGGCATCCTGGGCTTGGTCCGCCAGCTTTTGCAAGTCGGCCTGCGCGCCACCGTAGATGCCACCCCGCCACGCGTTGTTGAGGTCCGTGGCCGAGATGTTGTAGCGGTCGTATTCGGCCGTCTGAATGCCCGAACCGCCCTGCCCGGCAAACTGCTGGGCAATGAGGGAGGTATAGCGGTGCAGGTCAGACCCCATCAGGAAACCCAGGTGCGACTGGCCTGCTACGAGAACGTTGGCAGGTGGTGCTTGCAGAACTGAGTTGGGGTTTTGGTTGATATCCAAAAATTTGTCGCACGAGCTCAGGGCAAGCAGGCTTGCTACCAGTGCGAACGAAGTGGTCCGGTTGTGAACTTTCATGATATAGAAGAAAGTAGAAATTAGAAAGTAAGCCGAATCGAACCGCCGTATGTGCGCGACTGGGGCAGGGAGTTGAACTCCAGGCCCTGCGAGTTGCTCTGGCCCTGGGCGTTCACCTCGGGGTCAATGTGCGGGATGTTCGGAGCGTAGAGGAATACGTTACGGGCATTGAGGCCCAGTTCTACACCGCCCAGGAAAGTTTTTTCGGTCAGCGTCTTGGGCAAGGCATAGGACAGCGCCAATTCGCGCAGACGAACCCATGAGCCGTCGAACACCACGAATTCAGCACGGCCAAAACCGTACAAGTCGTCAAAATAGTTCTCCGCCGTAATCTGCACGTTGTTGGTGCGGAACGTGCCGTCAGGATTGCGAATCACCCCGTCAATGATGTAGGTCTTGTCGCGGTTGCCGGTCTCAACGGCCGCGCCCTGGCGACGAACGTCGCTGATGTTACGCGAAATGATGTCGCCACCATAACGGATGTCCAGCAGCGAACTCAGCGTGAGGCCTTTGAAAGTGAAGTTGTTGGTGAAGCCACCGGTCCACTGAGGATTGGGGTTGCCCACAATCTGGTTGTCTTGAGCCAATACGGCACGGCCTCTGTCGGTGAGCAGCAAGCGGCCGGTAGGACGGCCTTTCTCGTCCACGCTTTCGCGCTGGAACACGCTGCCGAAAATGACACCGTAAGGCTGGCCGGCAATCAGACGGGTGCTGGGCGTTACAAAACCACCCAGGGTGATTTGGGTTACGCCGGGAGCCAGCTCCAATACTTTGTTGCGCACGCGCGAAAAGTTGAAGGAGTTGCTGTAGGTGAAGTTGCTCAGCTTAACCGGAATGGTGCTAAGCATCAGTTCAACGCCCTTCGCCTCCGACTTACCGATGTTCTGGAAAGCATTGGTGAAGCCCGATGCCGCCGCCACTGGTACGGCGAAGATGATGTCGGAGCTCTTTTGCTCGTAGTAGGTAGCTTCCAGGGCCACGCGGCCACCAAAGAAGCTCAGGTCCACGCCGCCTTCATAGCTGGTCGTGAACTCTGGGCCCAAGTTAGGATTGCCACCGGTGTTGTCCAGCGACTGGCCAAGCTGCCCCCGGAAGGGGAATGTCAGGCGAGGGCCAAAGCCGTCTACCGGTACGTTGGTGGCATCGAAGTAGGTGTCGGTTACGTACTCAGGAGCCTCGCGGCCTACCGTTGCGGCAGCGGCACGCAGCTTCACCAGGTTGATAACGGTGCTTTCTTTCAGCGTGGGCAGCGCGTCGCTGAGCACTACGCTGGTCGAAACGCCGGGGTAGAAGTAGCTGCGCTTGCTCTTGCCGAAGGTCGATGAGTAGTCGTTCCGGCCCGTCAGGTTCAGAAAGGCAAACTCGCGGAAGTTCAATCCCAGGTCGCCGTAGAAGCCAATCAGGCGGCGCTTGTTCTGGGTAGCGAAAGGCTGGTAGGTTTTGGTGTTGGTGATGTTGTCAAAGCCACGCACCTGAATGTCGGTACCTACGATACCGATGTCGTTTGAAGAGCGCTGGTTGATTTCGTTGCCCACCAACAGACGGGCACCGAAGTCTTCGGTGATGTTGCGCTTCAGGGTCAGGTTGAGGTAAGAGCTGGTTTCGGTGCGGCTGAACGATTCGTCGAGAATGTTGCCCACGGCACCACCGGCACCACCGGCGATGTTCGAGCCGCGGCTGTCGCGGGCGTTCACCGACTTAATGATTTGGTTGTAGGTGTCCGTACCGATTTTGTAGTCAACCGACAACCAATCCGTGAAGTCGTAGCCAATGCTGGCGTTGCCTACTATGCGGTTGATTTTGTCGTTGT
The DNA here is from genome assembly GCF_001816165.1 of Hymenobacter glacialis. Lineage (GTDB taxonomy): Bacteria > Bacteroidota > Bacteroidia > Cytophagales > Hymenobacteraceae > Hymenobacter > Hymenobacter glacialis. The sequence continues at coordinate 150,159 of NZ_MDZC01000101.1, read as the reverse complement.
AGGTGTTGTTTTTGATGGTCCACAAGGGGTTGTCATCGTTGCTGTACCACGTGTTGTCGGGACGAATGCCAAACACCGCAGCACCCTGCTGGCCACCGTTGGGCAGCTCGAAGGGGTAGCGCTTCAGGTCGAAGGTGCGGGGCAGGAAGTACGTACGAAAGAACGGGTTCACCAGTGCGTTGCCCTGGGGCGTACGCTCCGAGCGGTTGTTGGTGTACACCATGTTCACACCCGACCGCAGCTTGTTGGTGAGCTGAGCGGTACCGTTAAAGGTAAGCGTGTTGCGCTGCAGGTTGTTGTTGTCCAGAATGCCGCTCTCGTTCAGGTTGCCATAAGCAGCGTAGTAACGAGTCTTGTCGGTAGCTCCCGACAGGGCAATGTTGTTCTGGAAGTTAGAGCCGGTTTTGAAGATGTCCTTAACGTTGTCGGGCTGAATGGTCAGCACTTCGTCTTCGCCGCGGAAGTTCTTCACCGTCTGGCCCGTTACGAGGGGGCCCCACGAGCCGTTGCTCAGGGGGTTGAACTGACCCAGGTTGCCCTGGCCGTAGGTGTTCTGGTACTCGGGCAGGCGGCCCACCTTCACGATGTTGTAGTTGGAGCTCACCGAAACGCTTTGCTTCTTGGAACCCAGCGTAGCGCCTTTCTTGGTGGTGATGAGGATGGCGCCCGAAGCCGCCCGCGAGCCGTAGAGCACGGCAGCAGCCGGGCCTTTCAGCACCGAAATGCTTTCCACGTCGTCCTGGTTGATGTCGATGGCACGGTTCGAGTTGGCCACGCCGTTTTGCAGGGCGTTTCCGCCGCCGCCGTTGTCAATCGGAATACCGTCAACTACGAATAGTGGCTGGTTGCTGCCGGTGAACGTAGTCATGCCGCGAATGAAGATGCTGGACGAAGCGCCCACCATGCCGCTGGCACCCTGCACGCGCACGCCAGCTACTTTAGCCGTCAGCGAGTTAGAGATGTTGGTAGCACGGGCCTGAGTCAGCTCCTGGTTCTTCACCTCGGAAACCGAGAAACCCACTGCCTTCTTTTCCTGCTCACGGCCGAAGGCCGTTACCACCACTTCGCTGAGTTGTTTGGCGTCCTGCGCCAACGCAATAGTGAACTTCGAATCGGCGCCAATGGGGCGCTCCTGCGTAGCCATGCCAACCGAGCTGATTACCAATGACCCACCGGTAGCCGGCACCGTCAGGGTAAACGTACCATCTGCGTTACTGGATACCCCGTTGGTGGTACCTTTTTCCAGGATGGTCACGCCGGGTAGGCCATCACCGGTTTTTTGGTCGGTTACTCGCCCCGAAATGGTCCTTGTCTGCGCCAAGGCCCCCTGGAGGAAAGTAAACATGAGCACGAGGCTCATGAATAGAATTTTTTTCATGGAGAAATAAAATGGGTGAAAGAAAAAAAAGAAGTATCGACTTTACTTCTCAAAAATAGGGAGCGTAGGCCACACTGTAAGCTAATTGTTGAGTTTACATAGCCCTAAAAGCAATAAATTTAAAAAATGCAGGCAAGTCTGGATATTCTGAATGTTCAATTTATGCCCGCTGGTGCTTTTGGAGGTGAGGCTTAATCCCAGAATTACAGCTTAGTACGCTCCGGTTACATAGCTGCTCGGGGCCAGGACGGCGTAACTAGCAATATTTCGCCATTATGTGGCCACCAGCTTGCTTAAAGCCAGAGGAATGCAGGCGATTGCCTGCCTGCCTGCCTTAAAGCTGCTTATTTGGGGTACGGGAACCGTCAATGTTGCTGGGGTTAAAACGTGAGGTTTGCCAGCTGTCCAAAGTGTTATAGTCCATTGCCATAAGCCCGGCAACCGGTTATGGAGAATGCGCCATTACTCGCCAATCGGCTACAAGGCCAATTATGCGGCAGGAGGGAAGGGTTATAAGCCAAGAAGGCTACTTCTCACAGAGGCAAAGGAGCGCAGGATGGTGTCGGGAAATAGTTCGTGACGATAGAGCTGCAATAAGTGCTTTAGTGCGGCTTTTTAGAGACGAATAGTGGTTGGCCGGTAGGGTTGAAATGGCCCTGGCTGGTGAGTACGGGGCCTTTGATAATAGATGCTGATGGGTGCGCTAAAATGGCCGTTGAGTCAGGCCAACTACTCCTTCCATCGTTTTGGCCGTCAACCTTTATTAAATAGGAGTTGCATTTTTCTGGAAAGTATGGGGTGCTGGCTCAACTGCGCAGGCAGTATAGAAGGCCTACTGCCTGGTTTAGATTGCCCCAGGAGCTGCTCAATGCACTTGCGGCATTGTTGGATTAACAAATAAACTTGTAATACCTTGCCGCTACATTGACCTTTTAAAAGCACTTTTTACTTTTTTCCCACCTTCACTTTTCTCATTTTTCACTTTTTCACTCACCACTTTCATCCCTACATGAAACACTTTTTTTTCATGGTCGTCTTCCTGATGACTTGCCTGTTGCAGCAGGCGGTTGCCCAAGACAAGTCAGTATCCGGAAGGGTCACTGACGGTACCAATGGTTCGGGCGTGCCCGGTGTAACGGTACTCGCCAAAGGCACTAAGGTTGGTACTGCTACCAATTCCGATGGTCAGTTCACGCTTTCCGTGCCTGCTGCCACCACCACCCTCCAGTTCAGCTCCATTGGGTACAAAACCACGGAGCGCGACATCACTTCCACGGCCACGGTCGACGTTGCCCTCGCCGTTGAGGTTCGTAGCCTAGACGAAGTGGTAGTAACCGGTCTGGGCACGAGCGTAGCTCGTTCCAACTCGGCCAACAACGTGGCATCCATCTCGGCTGCCGAGCTGGTGGGCAACACCCGCCCCGCCACGGTAGACGCCGCCATGTATGGCAAGCTCTCGGGCGCCGTTATCACCCAGAACAGCGGTGCCCCCGGTGGAGGTCTTTCGGTGCAGCTGCGGGGTCCATCCTCGATTTCGAACAGCACGGAGCCCCTCTACATCATTGATGGTGTATACGCCAACAACTCCTCATACGACTCCGGTCGTGGTGCCAGTGCCTTTACGGCAGCCGGTGGTAGCCGTCAGGACGGTGCAACCAACCGCATGTCGGACATCAACCCCGACGACATCGAGACCATCGAAGTACTGAAAGGTTCTTCGGCAGCTGCCATCTACGGTACGCGTGCCAACAACGGTGTTATCATCATCACCACCAAGCGTGGCAAAACGGGTCGTACCCAGGTTGGCTTCCGCCAGGACGTGGGCGTGACCACCATTCTGCGTCGCTTGGGCCAGGAAGACTGGACTGCCGACAAAATCCGCAACTTTGGTCGCCTGCGTGGCACCGGCACTGTTGCCGGTGAGATTGCGCGCCTGAATGCTGCACAGGCTGCCGGGCAGATTTACGACTACGAAGACGAGATTTTCGGCAACACCGGTTTCCTGAGCAACACCAACCTCAACGTTTCGGGCGGCAGCGAAAAAGTTCGCTACTACATCTCCGGTTCGAACGCCGACGAAGGAAGCATTGTGAAAAACCTGGGCTTCCGCCGCAGCTCCGTTCGGGCCAACATCAACTCGGACATCAGCAAGAACTTAGAAATCGGCACGCAGACCAACTACACCAACGCTTCTAACCAGCGTGGTTTCACCAACAACGCCAACAACGACGCTTCGGTGAGCTACGCCCTGCCGTACCTGCCGAGCTACGCCAACCTGTTCCCCGTGAACGGCGTGTACCCCGACAACGAATATGCTGGCGAAAACCCCCTGGCTATTCGTGACCGGGCCGTGAACGATGAGAAGACCAACCGTTTCATTCAGACGGGAACGCTGAACTACTACCTCCTACGCAAGGAGCTCACCACCCTGCGCCTGAACGTGCAAGGCGGTGTAGACTACACCCTCACCGAGCAGGAGCTTTACCTGCCCGACGATTTGCAGTCGCAGCGTGCCAACGCCAACCCCGGTGCCTCGCGCTTTTCGAAGAACCGCCAGCTCAACACCAACCTTAACACCATCCTCGTCCTCAACCACCAGGTTGGTAAAGTAGGCTTGACGTCGCAGGCTGGTTTCGTGCGCCTGTCGCAGAACTTCGACGGTTCCTTCACCCAGGGCGAAGGCCTGATTCCCGGCACCCGCAACCCTGCGCTTGCCAAGATTCAAACGCTGGGCCAGGCTTTCACGCGGGTAACTGACATTGGCTACTTCGCGCAGCAGGAAGCCAACTTCGACGACAAGGTGATTGCAGCATTGGGCATCCGGGCAGACAAAAGCACCTTGAACTCGGATGAGAACAAGATGTATTTCTTCCCCAAGGCTTCGTTGGCTCTCAACATCGCCAAATTTGACTTCTGGACGATTGACAAAGTGAGCCAGTTCAAGGTGCGTGCTGCGTACGGCGAAACCGGTGGCGCCGCTGGCTTTGGTGACTACTTCAGCCGCCTGTTGAGCGTGAGCGTTGACAACCGTCTGGGCCTGCGCAACTCCACCCTCATTGGCTACGACAAAGTGGCTCCTGAGCGTGCTACGGAATTGGAAGCCGGCGTGGACCTGGGTTTCTTGAACAACCGCATTACCCTGGAGGCTACGGTGTACCGTAAGAACGTGAAAGACCTCATTCTTACTCGCCCGCTGGCTCCTTCTACTGGCGCTGCCAGCGTGACCGGTTTCCCCATCGGCGACATGGTTAACAAAGGCATTGAACTGGGCCTGGCCGTTACGGCCATCGACCGTCCTAACTTCCGTTACAACAACCGCACCCAGTTTTGGCTGAACCGCACCGAAGTAACCAAGTTGGACGTGGCCACCCAGATTGTGGGCCCAGGCTTCGGTAACTTCTTCGGCCGCAACCAGCTGAAGCTGAACGAATCGCCGACCCGTTGGTTTGGTGCGCCACTGGTGAACGGCCAGCTGACCCCTTACCAGGAGTCGCAGCCTAAGTTCCAGATGACGTTTGCCAACAACTTCACCATCATGAAGAACATCGACTTCTCGTTCCTCATCCACGTGAAAGAAGGCGGCTACAACAGCACGCTCACGCAGCTGCTCTACGACGAAGGGGGTACAACCAAGGATTACAGCAACGACCCTCAGACTGCCGCCGATGGCTCCCTGACCACGCTCGGCGAGCGTCGTTACAACCAGGAGACTGCCGGTTTCATTCAGAACGCCAGCTACATGAAGCTGCGTGAGGTTTCCCTGTACTACACGTTCCAGAAAGCAGCTTTGGGTGAAACCTTCGGCCGCGCATTGGAGCGCGTAAAAGTTGGTGTTTCCGGGAACAATCTTTTCCTCATTACACCTTACAAAGGAGGCTACGACCCTGAAGTTTCGGCTTTTGGTAGCCGTCCGGTTGGAGGCAACATCGACCTGGCTGCTTTCCCTAGCGCCCGTCGTATGTTCTTCCACTTGGCCCTGGATTTTTAAGCCTTCCTTGGTAACTCATTCCTCGCTTCATTTCAATTATAAAGATGTATAAACACTTAACCAAAGCCCTATGCCTAGGCGGTATGGTGCTTTCCTTGGGCTCTTGCAGTTTCTTCGAACTGGAAGATGTATCGGACCCCAACTTTCCGGACCGCACGGCCTTTCTAGCCAACCCTACCAAGTCGCAGCTGGACTTTCTGGCTACGGGTACTTTCTCCGACCTGCGTACCAACGGTAGCGGCACCGGCCAGGGCATCCTGCTGGCCTACCAGGTTCCGGGCGTGATAGGCCGGGAAATCTACGTGCTTTCGACGTCGGATAACCGCTACGTGACCGAGCTGTTGGGCATCAACCCTATTGATAACGCCAACTACCTGAGCGGTTACTTCGGCGCTTACTCTTCGGCTCGCCGCACGGCCCGCACCCTGGCCGACGCAGCTACCAACAGCCCCCAGATTACCGAGGAGCAGCGCAATGGCTACCTGGGCTTCGCCAACACGGCTGAAGCTTATGCCATGCTGATTCTGTCGGATTTGCAGTACGAAAACGGCCTGCGCATTGACGTGTCTGACCCGCTAAAGCCGGGTAAGATTCAGCCCTACCCGCAGGTAATAGCTGCCATCAAAGCCAAGCTTGACCTCGCTGCTACTCAGTTCGCAAAAGCGGGCGCTACGTTGCCATTCCCGGTTCCCTCCGGTTTTGCCAGCTTCAACACCCCAGCCACCATGCTGCGCTTCAACCGTGCACTGGCTGCCCGGACGGCAATTCGGACCAACAATTACGCAGACGCACTGGCAGCCGTGCAGGCAAGCTTTTTCAGCCTGACAGCTTCTCCCACGGCGGGCCCGTTGTTTAACTACGGCGGCGCAAACCCCGACGTGTTCAACTCCCTTTTCCAGGTTCCTAACAGCAAAGGTTCTACTGTAGTGGTAGCGCACCCTTCGTTTATCACGGACATTCGCCCCACCGACACCCGCGTGAGCAAAGTCCGCAAGCGTGACCTGCGCTCTACCACGGGTTTGAGCTCGGAGTATGAGCCCGCTATCTACGCCAGCAACACGGCTCCGATTCCGGTTATCAAAAACGAGGAACTCATCCTGATTGCTGCGGAAGCATACCTGCTTGGTACCACTACCAAAGACAAGGCTAAGGCAGTAGAGGCAATCAATGTGTTGGCCAATTTCTACAAAGTAGCTCCTGTTACTATTGCTGATTCGGACGCCAAACTCCTGAATGAGATTCTCTACCACCGCCGCTACTCGCTCTTCTATGAAGGCCAGCGGTGGGTTGACCTGCGTCGTCTGAACCGCTTGGGTGACATTACTCCCGAGACGACTTCCGATGGCAAGAAAACCACCGTGCTTAAGCAAATGCCCCTGCCCTTCGCTGAAGTGCAGTGGGACGTTTCTAACCCCTAAGGTGCGTTTAGTGTCACAAAAAAAAGCCCTCCGCATTTGCGGAGGGCTTTTTTTTGTGGCAGCCAATCCTTAAGTAGTCGCGCAAAAGTAAGTACTGGCGCATAAGTAGCCGTATTCGATTCGGGCCTACTGGTCAGACCGCCCTAAGCGGTCTGACCAAAGCATACGCTTACTTCTGCATTCGTACTTAACCGTAGCAAAAAAGGCGGTCATGCTGAGCTTGCCGAAGCATCTCTACCGCGTAAGCAATCAGTTTACTACTGCGGTAGAGCTGCTTCGGCTGCGCGGACGCCAGATGAGCATGATGTTCTAAATGCAGTACGCTTACTTCTGCACGAGTACTTAGCTCTGCATCAAGAAACCCTTGATGTATTCATCCAGGTCGCCGTCGAGCACGTTCTGCACGTCGGTGCGCTCGATGCCCGTGCGCAGGTCCTTGATGAGCTTATACGGGTGCAGCACGTAGTTGCGAATCTGCGAGCCAAAGTCGATGCGCTTTTTGGTCGCTTCCACTTTGTCGCGCTCGGCGTGGCGCTTGTCCATCTCAATCTGGTAGAGGCGCGACTTAAGCATGCGCAGGGCGTGCTCCTTGTTCATGAGCTGGCTCCGCTCAATCTGCACGGCGATGATGATACCGGACGGCGCGTGGGTCAGGCGCACGGCGGTTTCCACCTTGTTCACGTTCTGCCCACCGGCGCCACCGGCCCGGAAGGTATCCCAGGAGATATCGGCCGGGTTGATGTCGATGGTAATGGTGTCATCGATGACCGGGTAGGCAAACACGGAGGCAAACGACGTGTGGCGCCGGCCGCTGCTGTCGAACGGCGACATGCGCACCAGCCGGTGCACGCCAATTTCGCTTTTGAGGTAACCATAGGCAAAATCACCGTCGATTTCCAACGACGCCGACTTGATGCCCGCGCCCTCGCCCGGCTGGTAGCTGATTTGGCGCACGCCAAAGCCGTGGCTCTCGGCCCACATGATGTACATGCGCATGAGCATTTCGGCCCAGTCCTGGCTTTCGGTGCCCCCGGCGCCGGGGTTGATGTCGATGATGGCCGACAGCTGGTCCTCCTCGTCGGAGAGCATGCGCTTGAACTCCAGGTCTTCTACCTTCTTCATGCTGGCGTCGTAGTCGGCCAGCATTTCGGCTTCCGGCACGTCGCCTTCTTTGTAGAAATCATAGAGCACCTCCGTATCGGCCAGGGCATGCTGCACAGCCTCGTAGTCGTCGGTCCAGGTCTTAATGGCCTTCACCTCGCGCAGCGTGGCTTCGGCGGCTTTGGAGTCGTCCCAGAAGCCCGGGGCGGTGGTTTGTGCCTCGGCGGCAGCTATTTGTTCTTTGCGGGCATCGTAGTCAAAGATACCTCCTCAGGGCCTCGGCGCGGCCCTTCAAGTCCTTTATCTGGTCTTGGGTCATGGTGGGGGATAGGTGAAGGGGCGGCCAAAGTGCCGCAGGGGCCATACGGCCGCACCCATTGGGTTGTCGAAGCACGAAAGTACCTATTTCTGGCTCGTGTCATTAATAACGGTAAAACAGGAGCGTAATTCACGACCTTTGTGAGCAGATGCAGCTGGTTTTTTTGCAACCACCACCGTATAAGAATATGCCACCCAGGAGCAATGTTCTGGGAGAGTAGCATTTCGTATGTCAAACGAAGAAATAAAGCGCGACTTTGAGTCGGCCCACATAAAGCACGTGCATTTCAAGAGCAAGCTGCGTTCTTTCCTGTTTGGCAACGGTGGCGTAGAAGGCCCCTTGCGCGACCCGGAGCAGTGCAGCCTTGGCGTGTGGGTTGCGGCCCGCATGCGGGGCAGTGGTCCTTATGCCCACCTGCCCGAATCCCGGCTCTTTGACCAGCAGCATAAGCTTATCCATAAGGAGGCCAACCGTCTGATGGATATGCACCAGACCGGTAAGGAAGAAGCGGCTATGGCGGGCATGGTGCCGCTACGGGTTATTACCGATGAGATGGCAGGCCTGCTCCGAACCATAGAGGCCAAGCTGCGTAGTGAGGCCTAAAGAAAGCACGGTGGCGCTATTTCATGAAAATTAACCTTACCACAAAGCTGTTTGCTGGGTTTGTAATGCTGCTCGCCCTGTTTTCGGTGGTGGTGGTATTCTTCTACCAGCTAGCCGGACAAGTAGTGCAAAGCGCACAACGCGTGGACACCTCGCAACGCATTTCCAACCGCGGGGCCACGTTGTTGCGCCATGTCATTGACATGCAAACGGGGTTTCGGGGCTATCTACTGATTGGTAACGAGCAAACCCTGGCCCCTTACTATAACGGCGAGCGGCAACTCATCGGCCGATTTGCCGAATTACGAGGCCTAGTGGCCGAACACCCCCTTCAAGTGGAGTTGGTCGACCAAACCGAGCGGCTGTTCAGGCAATGGTCGGATTACAGCCACATGCTGGTGGCTGAAAAACGAGCTGCCCTCCTGCGCGATGCCCAACAAAGTGGCCTCGAGGGAATGGCGCACCGCGGGGTAATAGAGAACCTGAGCGGCAAACGGATGATGGACAGTATTCGCATGCGCCTGGACTCCTTTGAAGAAAGAGAGGCACAGACCCGAGGCCAGCTGCGCCAGCACCTCGACGAAAGCATTATCCGGGCGCAGTGGCTGGCGGCCGGGCTGGCCGTGGCGGCCTTGTTGCTGGGCTTGCTCTGGTCCATTTATATAGTGCGGATTTTTGCCCGGCGCTTGCGCAGCATGCTGGACCTGGCCCGGCGCATGGCCGACGGCGACTACAGCAGCCAGATAGTGGACACGCAGCAAGACGAGGTGAGCGAGTTGACGGCAGCCCTGAACACGATGGCCCTGACAGTGGGTGCCAACATTGGCCAGCTCGAAAGCCGTAACCAGGAGCTGGACCAGTTTGCCTACGTGGTATCTCACGACCTGAAAGCCCCACTGCGCGGCATCGAAAGCGCGTCGCGCTGGATAGAAGAAGACATGGGCCAAGAAAATTTACCACCCCACATCCGGGAGTTTCTGGCCCTGATGCGCCAGCGGGTTCGTCGCATGGAGAAGCTCATTACCGGTATCCTGGACCTGGCCCGGGTAGGGCGGACTTCGCAGGCTGATGAAACGGTGTTTGTGCGCACCCTGCTGCGCGAAATAATCGACTCGCTCAACCGCCGGCGGGCTTCAAAGTGGAGCTGCCGTTTTTCCTGCCTACCCTTACCACCAATGCAGTGCAGCTGCAGCAGGTGTTCACCAACCTCATCAGCAACGCGCTGAAGTACCACGACCACCCTGCCACCGGCACTGTGGAAATAGGCTGCGACGATGCCGGAGATTTCTACCTGTTTTCGGTGGCCGATGACGGGCCGGGCATCGACCCGGAATACCATGAACGGGTTTTTGTCATTTTCCAGACCCTGACCGAACGCGACACCCTGGAAAGCACGGGCGTAGGCCTGGCTATTGTTAAAAAAATAGTAGAGCGCCAAGGTGGGCGTATTAGCATCAAATCGGCCGAGGGTCAGGGGGCTAAGTTCCTTTTCACCTGGCCCAAGCAGTCGGCTAAAGTCAAAAATTTGAGTACTACTGTAGCCAAGGCGCCCAATTCTGCCGTACCACTCACTACCTAAAGCAGTTCTTACTGCTTTTTGCGGGCATATTCCCGTTGTTGAAAAATTGCTAAGCCTATGTCCTCCGACCATCCCACGCCCAGCATTTTGCTCGTGGAAGACGACCAGATGGACGTCATGAATGTGCAGCGCGAGCTGCGACGCCAAAACATTGACGTGCCCCTTGTGCACGCCCGCAACGGCCGCGACGCCCTCAAAATGTTGCGTGGCGAAGGCGATGAAGCCAAGATACAGAAGCCCAGCCTGGTGATGCTCGACATCAACATGCCCCGCATGAACGGCCTAGAGCTGCTCGAAAACCTTCGCGCTGACCCCGAGTTCTCCGACCTGAACGTCTTCATCATGACGACTTCGGACCTGGAATCTGACCGGCTGAAAGCGCAGCAGCTTGCCGTGAGCGGCTACATCATCAAGCCCCTGAGCTTCGATACCTTCGGAGAAGGGGGCACCAGCGTCGACGGCTTTAGCCTGTTCCTCGATTTGCTGAGGCTGAAGTCTTAAACGCCGTCAATAGCAGTCCTTTTACAGCAACCGGAACCCCATGCGGTGGTGCGGACTAGGGCCGTGTGCCCGAATGGCAGCGCGGTGGCTTTGGGTGGGGTATCCCGCATTTTGCTCCCAGCCGTAGGCGGGAAAAGCTGCCGCCAGCGTCTGCATCTGCTCATCGCGAAATGTTTTGGCCAGAACCGATGCGGCGGCAATGCTGCGGTACAGGCCGTCGCCTCCCACCACGCAGGTGTGCGTGAAACCCGGCAGGGGAGGAAATCGGTTGCCGTCGACCAGCAAGTGGGCTGGGGGTATTGCCAGCGCCGCCACGGCCCGGTGCATGGCCAGGTAACTGGCTTGCGCAATGTTGATGCGCCCAATTTCTTCCACCGTGGCCTGGCCAACTGCCCAGGCCACTGCCTCGGCACAGATTATGGGGCGCAGTGCCTCGCGCCGCTTGGCCGTGAGCTGCTTGGAATCGTTGAGAAAGCGTGGGTTGAAATCGTGCGGCAGAATGACGGCCGCGGCAAATACAGGGCCAGCGAGGCAGCCCCGTCCGGCTTCGTCAAGGCCGGCTTCGAGGGCATGACCGGTGTAGGTGGCGAGGAGCATAAACAGGCGAAAAAAGGAACCCCACAAAAGTACAGATGCGCATTACTGCTCGCTGCCCCTCAAAAAATAATGCCTTCGCCCCAGCAGGTTAAAGCTGACGCGAAGGCACTGGGGCAAACTAGGCAGCTTGCATGCTGCTGACTAAATCCTACTTGTGGCCGCCGGCATTGCTGCCAATAACGCCCGGCTCTTCTTCGCCGCGGGTGAAGCCCTGGCTGTCGCGGGGCGCAATGGATTCGTGGATGTTTTCTTCTTCCTGATTGGTCGTATACACGTTGGTGGTGGGACCGAGGCCGCCATTGTGTTTGGCTAGTTCAACTTCGGCCTGGGCATGGTGCAGCGTAAAAAGGGGGTCGCCGGTTTTAATTTCTTCTTTTTTGCCGGCATCGGGTTTTTGGGGAGAATTAGCCATTGCGTTGCTGCAAGATGACCGGAAAGTGAACGGTCGGCTTGCCTTAATAAAGTACGCTGATAGGGGAAGTGGGGTTGGGCGGCCAGCCCCAGCAAACCAGTCAATGGAGCCAGGTAATGCACAAAAAAAAAGGCCACCGCACGAGTGCGATGGCCTTAAAGTGGCGGGTCTGATTTAGAGGTGTCTACCCCACCTGGTCAATCAGAGCGCCGCCGCACGAGAGGTCCTTCCTTTCCACATTTCCAGCCCGTGCGGGGGTACTTATGCCTCAAAGGTAGTAAATAGTCGCGAGCGAACGAAATCTTATTTGGATTAACCAGTGATTTTAGCCGGCCAACGGAGCGAATTGCCCGGTGAGGGTAATGTCAACGTCAATAACGAGCAAATTGCCTTTCCTCAATAAACGTTAAATTTACGGCATCATTCTGCCTGTTTTATTAATTATATGGCCACTGTTTTTACTCTGCAATTTGACGAAACCCATAACCCATGGCAAACCCTGAGCACGGAGGTGAAATACAATAATTCTTGGATTTCGGTGCGCGAAGACCAGGTGCTGAACCCAGGCGGGGGAGCGGGTATCTATGGTGTGGTGAGCATGAAAAACAAGGCCCTGGGCATAGTGCCCGTTGATGCCGAAGGCAATACCTGGCTGGTGGGCCAGTACCGCTACCCCCTGAACGAGTACAGTTGGGAAATCCCCATGGGCGGGGGCCTGATTGAGCACGATATTCTGGCATCGGCGCAGCGCGAGCTGAAGGAAGAAACCGGCCTCACGGCTGCCCGCTGGACCCGTATTGCCCGCCTGCACACTTCCAACTCCGTCACCGATGAAGAAGGCTTTGTGTTCCTGGCCGAAGACCTTACCCAAGGCGACCTGGAGCCGGAAGAGACCGAAGACCTGCGCTTGTGGAAACTGCCCCTGGCCGAAGCCATCTGCATGGTGATGGACGACCGGATTACCGATGGCATCAGCGTAGCGGGCTTGCTGAAGGCTGAGAAATTCCTGGCAAGCCGCTAGCTGCAAAAACCTTGTGGCCGGGTGGCGCGGCTGGCTTGGGAGGACGTTCCTGCTTCCATCCTCTGAGACTGCCAGCCCCTCATTGGCCAGTGCCTAACTTTGTTGCTATGCGCCACCTGCTTCGTTACATTGGCCAGCGTCTTTACACTACCTGGGCCGTTTTCTGGTTCCTGGTGCCGTTCGTGCTCATCTACCCGCTGCAGTGGTATTTCAGCCGGCGGCCAGACGGCGGCGGCGTGGTACACGCTCTGAACCGTTTCTGGTCGACACTGTCCATTACCATGTGGGGTGTGCCGGTGGAAGTGCTGCGGCACAGCCAGGAGCCCACCCCGCGGCCCTGCGTGTACGTGGCCAACCACGGCTCGTATGTCGATATTATGATGCTGTTTAAGTACATTCCCGGGTTCCTGAACATGATGGGAAAGTCCTCGCTGGCCAAGGTGCCGCTGTGGGGCCCCACCTTTGGACGTGTGTACGTGACGGTGGACCGGACCAGTGCCGTAAGCCGGGGCCGGGCCATGGTGGCGGCGCGGCGCGGGCTGGCGCAGGGCAAGAGCATTGCCATCTTTGCCGAAGGCCGTATTTCTCCCAGTCCGGGCCGCGAGCTGCTGCCCTTGCTGGATGGTGCTTTCCAGTTGGCCATCGAAGCCGGGGTGCCCCTGGTGCCCGTGTGCATGCCCCTAAACCACATGTTTATGCCCGATGTGAAGAAAGACCTGCGTGTGCGCTACCATCGGCTTAAAATTGTATTTCATCCGCCCATTTCAACCACTAGCCTGACTTTGGCCGATATTCCGGCCCTGAAAGCGCGGGTAGCGGCCCAGCTGGCCGAAGACTTCCTGCCCGAAGGAGCCGTAAAGCCCGGCCCCAGCACGTGGCGGGCACCGACACCTGTTGCTTCCCCAAAGGACCAGCCGCAGTCCGTCAATTCCTGATTTGTATTCTATTATCCTGCATTCCCTTGAGCACTGACCTTGGTACCCTGCGCGGCCTGGCCCATCTGGCCCGCCTCGAATTCGACGAAACCCGCGAGCAGCAGATGCTGGGCGATTTGAACAACATCCTTGATTTTGTGGCCCAGCTCGAAGGTGTGGACACGACGGGCGTGGAGCCGCTGGTGCACCTTTCCCAGGAAGTGAACGTGCTGCGTGACGACGACGCCCGCAACACCGTGAGCCACCAAGACGGCCTGCGCAACGCCCCCCGCAAGGATTCGGACTACTTCCGGGTGCCCAAAGTACTGGAGTAGTTGAGTACGAAATTGCTCTCTACCCGTGCCTGGCGGCCCAGCTGGCTGGCCGTACTGGCCACGCTGGCGGTGGGGCTGGTGGTGTTTTACTACTTCACCGGGGCCGATGCCACGCTGCCGGTTCGCCTGGTGCCGCAGCTGCAGGAAATTCCGCTCATGCTGGAATCCGTAGCGGCCGGGCCCGTGCGCCTGCCCATTCAGGCCAGTGGCCTGGTCACTACCCTCACGCACGACGTGGTGGGACCCTTTACGGCGCCGGTTGCCGCTGCCTGTTTGCTGGTGCTCCTGGCCGTGGTGCTGGCCGGCTGGACCGCCGTGGTGAGCACGCTTGCGCGCACGGCTTTCGTGGCGGGCATGGTACCGGTTATCTTTTTCCTGCTGTCGCTGAATACGGAGTCTCTGGGGATTTTCGGCAGCGGCGAACGGTACTTTCTCTACCTGATGCTGGGCGTGGTGGGCGGCGGCGCCTTTGGCCTGCACGCCTTTGCCGAGAGCCTGTCCCTGGCCCGCCGTGGCCTGATAATGAGCCTGCTGGTAGCGGCCGTGGGCGGGCTCCTGTTTGCACAAAGCCAGCTGCCAGCCGTAGAAACGGTCCTGCAGCTGGCGGCCTACGCTACGCCGGGCGGTGCGGTGCTGTTTGCTCTGCTCGTACTGTGGGTGGGCGTGGAGAATATCCGGGCCCTGCTGTGGTTTAATACGCAGGCCGAGCAGCCCGGCAGCCGGTTTGGGCTGTGGCCTTTTGTGGCGGCGAGTCTGCTGTATCTGGGTGTGTTGTTTCTGTACGTCTGGAATGGTAACACCCTGCAGCTGCTGCCGGGCCTGGCCCTGGACCCGCTGGTGCTGCTACTGCCCGCCGTGCTTGTTAGTGGGGTGGGCCTGCGCCTGCGGGCACCCAGCTATGGCCAATGGGTGCCCTATGCCCAGGGCATGGCGCAGCTATACCCGGTGCTGGTGATGGGGGCGGCGGGGGCGTTGGCTTATGCCTTTGCACCGACAATACCCCGTTGCTGGTGGCGGCCCGCAGCTTTACCGGGCTGGCGCTGCTGCTGGTGGGTATTGGTTTTTTTGTTTATGTGCTTGTGAATTTCATGCCGCTCATTCAGCGGCGGCTGCGGGTGTACCGGGTGGTGTTTGAGCCGCGGCGACTACCGTTCTACACGGTGTACATACTGGCGCTGGGCGGCATTGCCATGGTGCAGACCCGGGAAAACCTGCCCTTGCCCGACCAGGTGCGGGCAGGCCAGTACAACAACCTGGGCGACCTCACCCGCCAGCAAAGCGAAGCGCAGCCCGACGACCTCAGCCTGGCCCTGCTGGCTGAACGCTACTACGCCGAGAGCGGGGACGTGCTGTACCGCGGCAACCTGCACGCCCAGATGGGCCGGGCCGCGCTCTACCGCTTCCGCCAGCAGCGTCAGAACGAAATCAACGCCCTGAACCGAACCCTGCTGCGGGCGCCGAACGAGAAAGTGTCGCTGCGGCTGGCGGCCCTGCACCGCGACCCTAATGACCTGTTTGAGGCCCTGGATATTCTGCGGCGGGGCCTGCGGGCCATGCCCCAAAGCGCGGCCCTCACCGGCGATTTGGCGCAGTTCTTCACCCAGACCGCCCTCACCGATTCTGTGGCCTTCTACCTGGACAAGACCGAAGAACTGGCGCCGGGCAGCTACGCCAGCAAAACCAACCAACTGGGCTTTTTGCTGAATCAAAACCTGCTGAGCGAAGCCCAAAAGCTTCGCGACAAGCATATCGCCCAGGCCAATGAGCCTGCGCTGGCCAGCAACTACACGCTGCTGCAGCTACTGGGCGTATCGGCTAAGCCGGAAGCTACACCGGCCGGGCCCGCTCAGGTAATGGCGTTGGACGATGCCAACTTCGCGCAGCTCTATCACATAGTGCTGCTAAATGCCACCGCGCACCCCGACCGGCTTACGACGCCATTGCTGGCGCGGCTGGCGGACCTGGCCAACGAGCCGGCAAATGAGAACTATTACGAACAGCTGCTCTTTCTGCAGGCCCTGGCACGCCATGCGCGCGGGGAGGAGCAAATGGCCCGGCAGCTGCTGCTGCCCTTGGCCAGCGGCACCACGGCCAGTGCTGCCTACTACCAGCAGCTGCTGGGCATGTGGCAGCTGCAGCAGGGGCAGTACGCCACCGCGGCCAACCAACTGGAGTTTGCGGCCACCAACGGCGCTACCCAGGCCCGCGAGGCCCGCGTGTATGCCTTAGCCCTAGGCGGCCGCCCCGATTCGGCACGCACGGCCGCGCTCCGGCTCGTGGCGGCTACCGATTCGGGGCAGCGGCAGTGGGGGCGGCAGGCCCTGCGTGCGCTGGCCACGGGTCTCTCACCTTCAGCCAACAAAAGCCCGGCCCGCGTGGGGGACAGCTGGTTGCGCCTGGCTCAACAAGCCGAGCAGCAAAAGAACGACGCGGCTGCCGCTAAGAACTACCAACGCATTGTGCGCGAGGCGCCTTTCAACGAAGAGGCCGTGCTGGTGGCTGGCCGCTACTACTCGCGCCGCCGCAACTACCCGGCGGCGTATGAAGCGCTGCGGGCCGGCCTGGCCGAAAACCCTGAGTCGCTGGCGTTGTTGCGAGCCTACGTGCTGGCTGCCGCCGATGCCGGGCTGACCGAGTACGCGGTGGATGCCCGGGCGCAGTTACGCCAGCGGCTGCCTGCGGCGGCATATGCTACTTTAGCTACTGAATATGCTGCGCGCGCTGCAACCCGCGCGGCGCAGGCCGACTCTTTTTCTGTGGCTCCGGCCGCCTCACCTCTGCAATAAGCCCTCAGCGTCATGAATCCCAACGTCATCGAAACCACGGACATTGCTAAAGCTTACGTAATGGGCGCGGAGGTTATTCACGCTTTGCGCTCGGTAAGCATCAAGATTCCGCGTGGCGAGTACGTGGCGTTCATGGGTCCATCGGGCTCGGGCAAGTCTACGCTGATGAACATTGTGGGCTGCCTGGACACGCCAAGCAAGGGCCAGTACATCCTCAACGGGCAGGACGTGAGCCGGATGAGCGACAACCAGCTGGCGGAAGTACGCAACAAGGAAATCGGCTTCGTTTTCCAGAGCTTCAACCTGCTGCCCCGCGCCAGTGCCCTCGACAACGTGGCCCTGCCGCTTATTTATGCGGGCCTCAACAAGCGCGAACGCAACGAGCGGGCGCTGGAGTCGTTGCGGGCCGTGGGCCTGGCCGACCGCGCCTCGCACCGGCCCAATGAGCTCAGCGGGGGCCAGCGCCAGCGCGTGGCCATTGCCCGGGCCCTGGTAAACAACCCCAGCGTGCTGCTGGCCGACGAACCTACGGGCGCCCTGGATTCCAAGACCAGCCACGAAATCATGGATTTGTTTGAGGCGCTGTATGCCAAAGGCAACACCATCATCATGGTGACGCACGAGGAGGACATTGCCCGCTATGCGCACCGCATTGTGCGCCTGCGCGACGGCCTGGTGGAATCCGATGAGATAAACCACAACGTTCATTCACACGCGGTAGCGGAGCATTGATATCCCTGCGGGCCGACAATTGCGCCACAAGCAGTCGGCAGTGCATCATTAACAACTACCAGCCATGAAAATATACACCAAAACCGGCGACACCGGCCTTACTTCCCTCATTGGGGGCACGCGCGTGCCGAAGAGCAGCCTGCGCATTGAGTGCTACGGCACGGTAGACGAGCTGAACTCCTATATCGGGCTGGTGCGCGACCAGGACGTGAACGCTGCCCGCCGGCCGCTGCTCAAGGAAATTCAGGACCGCCTCTTCACCATGGGCTCGGCCCTGGCCGCCGACCCGGACAAATCGAAGATGAAGCTGCCCGACCTGCACGCGGGTGATGTGACGCTGCTGGAAGAAGAAATGGACCGCATGAACACCGAATTGCCGGAGCTGCGGGCGTTTATTCTGCCGGGTGGGCACCCGGCCGTTAGCCACGCCCACGTGGCGCGGTGCGTGTGCCGCCGGGCCGAGCGCATGGTCATTCACCTGAGCGAGGAATCTTTTGTAGCAGAACTCGTTATCGTTTATTTAAACCGCCTCTCTGATTACCTGTTTGTGCTTAGCCGGTACATGGCGCACGAACTGGGCGTGGAGGAGGTGACCTGGAAGGCCCGTCTTTAGGCCGATTGCCTCCGCTGTGACTGGGCTGGTTAACGCTAGGCCGGCACCGGAACCGTCCTGATTTGTTGCCAGTCGGCTACTGGTTTTTAAAGTTTTAGCCACCCTGTTCTCAAACTTCACACTCAGAAAATCCCACCCATCTGTATTCCCAAAGAGCTCCATTATGATAGACATTCTTCCCATTCGCACGCAACGTTCCACTACCTCACGTCTGGCCGAACTGGACCCCAAGCTGGAATTCGGCAAGGTGTATTCTGACCACATGTTTGTTGTGGATTTCCACAATGGCGAATGGCAGGAAGCGCAAATCTTGCCGTTTGGCGACATGGTCGTGAGCCCCGCCAACTCGGCGCTGCACTACGGCCAAGCCATTTTTGAAGGCATGAAAGCCTATCACCAGGCCGATGGCGGGGTGGCTCTGTTTCGTCCTTCAGACAATTGGGCCCGGTTCAATGCCTCGGCTGAGCGCATGTGCATGCCGCACATTCCCGAGGAGCTGTTTATGCAGGGCCTCCTCGAATTGCTGCGCCTGGATACCGCCTGGGTGCCTACGGCTACGGGCAGCTCGCTCTACATCCGTCCGTTTATGTTTGCCACCGATGGCTTCATCGGCGTGCGGCCGTCGGAGTCCTACCGCTTCATGATTTTTACGAGCCCCGTGGGCCTGTACTACAACAAGGCCCTGCGCGTGCGCTTCGAGCAGAAGTACGTGCGCTCGGCCGAAGGCGGCGCGGGCTTTGCCAAAAACGCCGGCAACTACGGCGCGGCCATGTACCCTACCAAGCTGGCCCAGGCAGAAGGCTACAACCAGCTCATCTGGACCGATGCTTCGGAGCACCAGTACGTGGAAGAGTCGGGCACGATGAACGCCGTTTTTGTCATTGACGGCCGCGTGGTGACGCCCGCGCTTAGCACGTCCATCCTCGATGGCATCACGCGCCGTAGCGTGCTGCAGCTGGCCCGCGACATGGGCCTAGTGGTAGAGGAGCGCAAAGTGAGCAGCCGCGAAATAATGGAAGCGCTGGCTGCCGGCAAGTTGGAAGAAGCTTTCGGTGTAGGCACGGCCGCTACCATTGCGCCCATTGCCACCATCGGCTACGAAGGCCAGGACTACCATCTGCCCGAAGTGGCCCCCAATGCCTTCTCGAAGCGCGTGGGAGCGGCCCTGGATGCCATTCGCTCCGGCGAAGGTGCCGACGTGCACAACTGGATGGTGCGCGTGTAGCGAGTGAGTAGGCCGTCGTGCTGAGCTTGTCGATGCATCTCTACCCCGTAAATAATCAGATTTACTGCTGCGGTAGAGATGCTTCGACAAGCTCAGCATGACGGGTTATAATCAAAAGCCGCTTCGCTCAGAGGCGGCTTTTCTTTTTTGCCGCACCTTTGCACCATCAAGTACATTCCCACACAGCCAACCCGCCACTCAGTCACTCTTATGACCGTTTCCCTGAAAACCGTTACCCTCGACGAAACCCACCGCAAGCTGGGTGCTAAAATGGTGCCCTTTGCCGGCTACGACATGCCCGTGCGGTACTCTTCTGACCTGGACGAGCACCACACCGTGCGGCGCGCAGTGGGCATTTTCGATGTGTCGCACATGGGCGAGTTCCGGGTGCGCGGCCCGCAGGCCCTGCCGCTCATTCAGCGCGTGACCAGCAACGATGCCAGCAAGCTGACCGATGGCAAAGCCCAGTATTCCTGCCTGCCTAACCAGGACGGCGGCATTGTGGACGACCTGCTGGTGTACAAGCTGGCCGATGAAGACTACTTGCTGGTGGTGAACGCCTCCAACATTGAAAAAGACTGGAACTGGATTCAGCAGCACAACCACGACGGTGCGGAAATGGAAGACATTTCGGACCGCACTAGCTTGTTTGCGGTGCAGGGGCCCAAAGCCTCGGCCGCACTGCAGGCTCTCACCGACGTGGACCTGAGCAGCATTCCGTACTACTCCTTCGTGCAGGGCACCTTTGCCGGGGCACCCAACGTCATTATCTCGGCCACGGGCTACACCGGCGCTGGCGGCTTTGAGCTGTACATCCCGAACGAAAGCGCTGCGGCGGTGTGGGATAAAATCATGACCGCAGGCAAAGAATACGGCATCAAGCCCATTGGCCTCGGGGCCCGCGATACCCTGCGCCTGGAAATGGGCTTTGCACTCTATGGCAACGACATCGACGACACTACCTCGCCGCTGGAAGCTGGTTTGGGCTGGATTACGAAATTTACCAAAGACTTCACCAACGCTGAAAACCTCAAAAAGCAGAAGGAAGCGGGCGTCAACAAAAAGCTCGTCGCCTTCATCATGGACGGCACCGGCATCCCCCGCGGTCATTACGAACTGGTAGATGCCGAAGGCCAGAAGATTGGCGACGTGACGAGCGGCACCCAGTCGCCTTCGCTCAGCAAAGGCATCGGCATGGGCTATGTTAAAACCGAATTTGCCGCGCCCGGCACCCAGATTTTCGTGCAGATTCGCGGCAAGAACCTGCCCGCTACGGTGAACAAGCTGCCCCTGACCAAAGGAGCAGAAGTATAAACGGTTATTAATCAGATTGTTTCTGAATAAAAGAACGTCATGCTGAGCGCCGTCGAAGCACCTCGAGTGTGGTAGTAAACCCAATCGATTGGACTACCTACAGCAAGCGAGGTGCTTCGACGGCGCTCAGCATGACGTTCTTTTTTACTCGTGAATAAGTCTATTACTTGCTAATCCCTAACCACTAAAAAGTGCCCAAAGTAGATATTTGCTTTTCGCCGGAGCTGCTGCACCTGTATGACCTGCGGGGGAAAGTGGCCGTTATCGTGGATATTCTGCGGGCCTCCAGCACCATAGTCACGGCATTGGGGGAGGGCGTGACGCATGTTTTTCCGGTGGCCACGCTGGACGAATGCACCGCCTATGGCCAGGAACACGGCTGCCTGACCGCCGCCGAGCGCGACGGCCTGCCCGCCGCCGGCTTCGACCTGGGTAACTCTCCGTTTGGGTTTCTGGATGCCCGGCGGCCGGTTCAGGGCCGCGCCTTGTCCATCAGCACCACCAATGGCACCATGGCCCTGCGTCGTTCCCTGGCCGCCGATGCCGTGGTAGTGGGTTCCTTTCTAAACCTGGCGGCCGTGGCCGATTTTGTCCGGGCGCAGGGCCGCGACGTGCTGGTGGTATGTGCCGGTTGGAAAGGCCAGTTCTGCCTCGAAGACACCGTATTTGGCGGTGCCCTGGCGGCGCGGCTGACGCCGGACTTTGACGTGCGCAGCTCCGATGCTACCCTGGCCGCGCTGCACCTCTGGCAGCAGGGTGAGCCAAACCTGTCCAATTACCTGTTGCAGTCAGCGCATGTGCGCCGCCTCAATTCACTGGAGGCCAGCAAGGACTTTGAGTTTTGCCTGCAAATCGACGCCTACGCCCAAGTGCTGCCCCGCTGGCAGCACGACCGGCTCATAAATAACGGTTAGTTGTACCGCGCTGGCGCGCGTCTGCGACGCGCTGCCTTCTGGTTTCGCGTCTGCGACGCGGGGGCGAACAACCGATAGTGGGCCCTTATCAACGGCCCCAACCCGAGCCACAGGCTCGCAGCCAGTCGGCAGCGCGTCGCAGACGCGCGCCAGCAAGTGCCTGCGTAACGTCGGATGTTTAGCTAACCATAACCACTATTATCTCAGCTTCTCATTGTTCTGATGGCGCTGGTTGTCACGTTGGGTCTTTTTGGCTAGGTTGCGGGTGAGAGCGTCGGTCAAGTCTACGCCGGTCTGGTTGGCGAGGCAGATGACCACGAACAGCACATCGGCCAGCTCGTCGCCTAACTCGCGCCCTTTGTCGGATTCCTTGAAGGACTGCTCGCCATACTGCCGGGAAATGAGCCGGGCCACTTCGCCCACTTCCTCGGTGAGAATGGCCATGTTGGTCAGCTCGTTGAAATAACGCACGCCCGTGGTCGTAATCCAGGTGTCAACGGTCTTTTGGGCTTCTTTGATGGTCATGGTCAAGGGGGAATATGAAAGCTAGGCTGGCGAATCCAGCACAATAGTTACCGGCCCGTCGTTGAGTAGGCTGACTTTCATGTCGGCGCCGAAAATGCCGGTGGGCACGGGCTTGCCCAGCTCCGCGACCACCAGGGCCACAAACTGCTCGTAAAGAGGTTCGGCAACGGGTGGGGGCGCGGCCCCGATGTAGCTGGGGCGGTTGCCTTTGCGGGCATCGGCCAGCAGCGTGAACTGGCTCACCACCAGGATTTCGCCGCCTACGTCGGCCACGCTGCGATTCATCTGCCCGTTCTCGTCGCCGAAAATGCGGAGCTGCACCAGCTTGCGGCACATCCACGTAAGCGCGGCGGTGGTATCAGTAGGGGCGAAGCCGGCCAGGGCCAGCAGGCCCGGGCCAATCCGGCCCGTAACCTGGCCATCGACGGTGACCTGGGCCTGGCTGACGCGCTGAATAACGAGACGCATAAAAGGTGATTTTAGGGAATAAGTTGAGCACTTGTGCCAATGTTGCAGGGCCGTGCCCGACCTTCGCGGCAACCAGTGCCGATTTTTGCATGCATCCATTTGCGGCTACAAATAACGAACAGCCAGCCCCAAGCCGCTCCTTCTGGCTCGTAGGGGCGCTGCTGGCCGTGGCAGGCCTGCGGCTGTGGCGCCTCCCCGAAGCTGGCCCGCCTGACTTCGATTCGGTACTCAACTGGCAGATAGTGCAGCAGGTAGCCCATGGCGACTTTGCAAATATGTTCCAGCACGGCAGCCCAGGGTTCTTTCTGCTCTATGCCCCGGTGGCATTTTTTATCCGGGACTTTCTCGTTTTCCAAACCATCAATGCGCTGCTGGGCGTGGCAGCGCTAGGGTTTTTCTGCGGGTGGGTGTCTGGGCGCAGCCAGTTGGCGGGTCCCGAAACCGCCGCCCTGGTGGCGCTGGCGGGCACGTCGCTGCTACTCACTTTCGCCGGCCGAGATTTCACCATGAATTCGGTTGATTTGCTGGTTTTCGCATGCTTGCTGCGCAGCCACTTCCAGCGCCTGCAGCGCCCCAGTGCCGCGGCTATCCTGCTGGTAGCGGGCTGGTTGGCACTGGGGCTGAGCTTCGACTACAAGTTCCTGTTTGCGGTGCCCATTCTGGTGGTGCTGGAAGTGTGGCAGGCCGATGGCCTGTGGCGGAAGCGCGGTATCTGGGGCCGGGTGCTGCTGGTGCTGCTGGTGCCTTTTGTGGTGCTGGGTGCCGTGGGCGTGGCCGCCGGGCTGCCGTGGTACCGCTGGCTGGCGTTTTATGTGCGCGTGGTGGTACCAACTGCAGCTAACCCTGCCGGCCGCCAGCTCACCCTCGACCTGGACCTGTTTTACTACTTTCACTACCTGCTCCGCTACGAGTCGCTGCTGTTGTTGGCGGGCCTGGTGGTAGCTGCCTGGCAGGTGTGGCGCAGCCTGCGGGCGGGCACCAATTGGCGCGTGCTGCCCACCGCCTTGCTGCCGTACCTGCTGGTGTGGGCCGTGTGCCTGGTAGGGGGCATGTCGTTGCTAGTGAAAGCCCCGCGGGGGCTGCTATTTGCCTACACGCCGCTCGCCGCGCTGGCCGTGTTGAGCTTCCGGCGCGTGGTGTCGGGCTGGGCGTTGGTTGGGGGCGTGCTGATGGCCGCAGGCCTGAACCTGCGGCTGATTCAGCGGGAGCTGTTCGCTCCTTTGCCCAACCCCTACGCTAAGGTGGGCGCCTGGCTGCAGGCGCACGGCGCCACCAAAGTAGCCAGCACCGTGGGCCTGGGTGTGGCGCCTTACCTTGCTTCCAATCAGTGCCTCACCGTGGTGTACGACGAGCGCGAGCTAGCCGGCCTGCGCCGCCAGGGCTACCAATACGTTCTCCTCGATGGCTACTGGCGAGTGGCCGGCGTGCACCGGTTCGACTCGCTGCAGAAGCAGACACCCGTGGTTGCGTGGCCCGCCCCGCAGCTGCACAGCTCGCTATTATTCCTGGAGCACTCCGAATACATGGGCCTTGGTTTCGAGCGCACGCTACTGGCCGCCCGGCGCGCCACTGCCGACACGCTGGCCCTGCGTCTCTACCGCCTGCAGTAGCGCAGGCTGCGCTTACTGCGCTACCGTGGGCAGGCTGTTCACATCCACGGCCGGGATGTTGGCCCGGTAGGCTTTGTTGATGGCGGTGATGAAGGCATTGGCCAGCAACCCGTTTCCGCGAGGCGTGAGGGTGTAGTAGTCAAGCGAGAAAAAATTGCCTCGCACCAGTTCGGGAGAATACACCACGCCGCCCACCGATATAAGACCCGCCACCTGGTCAAACAGAACCACGTCCAGGTTGAGCGCCCGCTGGTTGCCATCGGGGGTAATTACCGGCATTTTGTAGACGTCGCGGGCCAGCGTCTCCAGCTCATTATTATAGCCGTTGAGCACGAAGGAAACGAAGGTCAGCTCCGATTCGTCGAGCACATCGGCGTCGCGGAGCGGGTTGCGGCTGTCGAGGCCATAGGGGAGCATAAGAGTAGCGCCGCCTACCACTACTGCCGTGGGCTGGCCCACCCGGGAGAGCAGGGGCGCCAGCACGTAGTCGCGGCTCGTAATGGGCCGCACCTGCGCCGGCCGGAAGGGGTTGCCCACGGTGATGAACACGCCGGGTGCTGCGCTGAAGCGTTCCAGCAGGGCCGTGCCGTTGCCCAGCCGCAGCAGGGGCAGCGTGGTGAGGGCCGGCAGCTTGGCAATAATGCCGGGCCGGCCGCCAGCCGCCAGCCGGTCCAGCACCTTGCGGGCATTGGTGCGCATGGTCAGCAGGGCCTGGTTTCGGAAAGCGGTACTGTCGTAGCGGCCGCCGCACTGGCCGCCGCTTTGCACGTAAGGCAGGAGGTCGTCGAGCCCCTGGAAGTAGGTGAAAAAAGTAGCGGAAGCCGCCACATCGGTCACCGCCTGCAGATAAGTGCGGGTGGTAGCCGGGGGCAGCAGGCGCTCAAAATAGGGGTTAAATGGAGCCCTGGCCACGGCCGACCCCTCGTTGCCCAACCCAGCCGTTTCAATCTGGCTGAGGGCCAGGCCTGGAATGCCCAGGTTCTGGGGCAGGGTGCTACTGGGGTTGTTGCGGGTGAGGACCCGTACGGTGTCGGGGCCAGCGCAAGTGCCGGGATTGATGATGGTGCGCCGCACGGCCTGCCCCGCCACCCGGCGCGTTTTGGGCAGTCCCGTAGCCGGGAAGTCCACTAGCTCAATAAAGCCGGAGCCCGTGCCTGCCTCCAACAGCGGCTGGGTAAAAACGGCCTCGCGCGAAGCCCCCTGAAACTGCCGGGCCAGCAGGTTGGGAAAGGAATATTCCTGGCTGGCTCGGGTGAGGCCCCCGGCGCTCACTCCGGCCGTATAGCTGTCGCCCACCGCCACGTAGCGGGTCACATCCACGCTCGTGGTGGGCGTAGGCGTATCCTGGCCCGGCGCGCAGGCGTTGAGCACGGCAGTAGCTACGGCTACCAAGCCTGTGCGGCCCAACTGAGTGAAGTAAAAAGTATTCATCGCGAAATTCGAAATCAGCAGGGAGTTGAGTTAAAAAGCCACTGCTACGCCCACCGACGCCATGTGCGTGCCGGTGCGGTAGGTGCCGCTCACGTTGGCCACCCGGTCAATAACGGGATTGGCGCGGGCGGTGCGGCGCTGGCCGTAGTCGAAGGCATAGCCGGCTTCCAGCGCCAGGCGGCCCAGCTGGTAAACGGCACCCGCCGAGGCGCCAAGGGTGTTGGTATCCACAAATTCGGGGTTGATGAACTCGTCGCGGACGGGCGTATCGGCGTAGCGCAACCCACCGAGCACGGTTAACTTGGGGGTTGCCTGATACTCGGCGCCTACCCGGAAGGCCAGGGCGTCCTCATACCGGCGGGCGGTGCTGATGCTGCGGGCCGGGGCCGTGCCACTGGCTGCCACATCCAGCTTCAACGAATCTAAGGAGCTCCAGCCGCTGAGGGTGAAGTCGAAGGTGAGCAGCAGGTTCTTGGTGATGCGGTCCGAAACCCCCACCGACAACGTGCTGGGCAGGTTAATCTGGGTTTTGAAGTCGGCCGTGCTGGGGTACAGCGAGTCGTCGCGCTCGGGCACGCCGGCGGTGGTCAGCTTGCCGTTGTTCATTTTTAGGTTCAGGCCGCT
The DNA here is from genome assembly GCF_001816165.1 of Hymenobacter glacialis. Lineage (GTDB taxonomy): Bacteria > Bacteroidota > Bacteroidia > Cytophagales > Hymenobacteraceae > Hymenobacter > Hymenobacter glacialis. Next base: position 123,751 of record NZ_MDZC01000101.1, on the reverse strand, counting down.
GCGGTAGCTGATGCCGAAGGCGAGGGTCTCGCCGGTGCGGCCATACAGGCCCACGTTCACGCCGTAGCCCTGGCCGCTGCTGCTAAACTTCGACTGTGCGGCCGGGTCGTCGTATTGGCCCAGCGCGCGGCGCTGGCTGTACTTGCCGTAGGCGTACACGAAGCCCACGCCGGCACTGAAGTTATCATTCAGCCGGAAGCCCACCGTGGGCTGCACAAAGTAGGTGGATAGCTGGCTTTCCTGAATAACCGAGCGGCCTTCCCAGGTATTGGGCCACTTGGTGTGATAGCCGTAGGGCATGGTCACGGCCAGGCCCACGGCCACGCGCTTGCCCACGCCATGGGTGGCGTAAAAGTAGCCGCCGGGCTGCACGGTCAGCTCCTGGTCGGTGCGCCGGTAGGTGTCCTGGCCCACAAACGATGAGCGCCGAAACTGACTTAGGTGGCCGATGCTGATGCGGGTGAGCGAATCCCCCCATTGGCCCAGCAGGCCGGGATTGGTACTCAGGCCTGCAATGCTGTTGATGTAGGCCGTGCTGGCTCCACCCAGGCCCAACACGCGGGCACCCTGCGGGCCAGTCTCAAACCCGTTGGCCGAAGCCGTTAATCCAGAGAAGACAGGTACTATAAAGAGGAGAAGTGGACGCATACGGACGCTTTTGCGGGAAATTGGGGAAACAAAAGTACGCAGCCCAGCGCTAGCACCTTAGCAGCCTGCCTGCATGGTTCGGCAGGCAATAAACTGTTCTTGGCAGCCGCAATCCCAGCGCCCCCGAAGTCGCCTTTAAGCGCTACCTACCGCTTCACCCCAAGGCTGTCGAGCCGGCGATGGTAGCGGCGGGCGTTGCGCTTGTGCTCGGCGTAAGTCTCGGCAAAATCCGAGAACCCGCTGCCGTCGGAACGGGCGCAGAAAAACAGGTTCTTGTTGTGGGCCGGGCGCAGCACCGCGTTCAGGGAGCTGGGCAGGGGCGTGGTAATGGGGCCGGGGGGCAGGCCTTTGTGCCGGTAGGTGTTGTAGGGTGAATCCACCTTTTTATCCACGTTCAGCACGCGCTTGCGGGTGCCCAGGCCGTGCAGGGGCCACAGCAGCGTGGGGTCAGCCTGCAGAGGCTGGCCGTTGCGCAGGCGGTTGAGGTACACGGCGGCAATAAGGGGCTTGTCAGTGGCCTGGGCAGTTTCGCGCTGCACAATGCTGGCCAGCACGCTCACCTGCACGGGCGTGAGCTTGAGCGAATCGGCCCGGCGGCGGCGCTCGCTGGTCCAGAAGCGGCGGTGGGTGGCGGCCACGGTGTCCAGAAAGGCTTCGGCGCCGGTATTCCATAGCAAGCGGTAGCGGCCGGGAATAAACATAGTGCGAATGGTGCAGGTGTCCAGCTGATAGCGGCCCTGCAGGCCGGCGTTGTTGCCCAGCAGCAGTTGCAGCTTAAAGGAGTCCGTTTCCAGCTGCCGGCTCACCTGGCGCGGCAGCCGGTCGAGGTAGTGAAATGGCTTCAGCTCGAATTGCATCGTGTCCTGCCGGCCTTCCGCCAGCATATGCACCAGGTCAAGATTCCCCATACCGGCGTCCAGCCGGTACCGCCCGGCTTTCACCTGCGCCGGGTACTTCTGCTGCGCCGCCACCCAGGCAAAGCTACCGGGCTCCAGCAGCAACTCGTGTTTTTGCAGCGAATCGAGCACGGCCGCGAAGCCGGTGCCACTGCGGATGTAGAGGTACGCCGGGCCTTCGGCCAAAGCCCGCACGTTGGGCCGGTACAGCAGGCGCCAGGCGGCATAGCCGCCCGCCGCCAGCACCAATAGCAGCAGTATCCCCCCCAATAAAAGACCTTGGCGCATACTCAACTGGTTTGTACTGATTCGGCCACCGCGGCCTCAAATTCTTCCCGCGCAGCCTGCCGCTCAATTTTGACCGGCGCGGCCGCCCGCGATTCACAGTTAACAAAAGGGCAGCGCTCGCCGGTTTCGTTCACGTGTTCGGCGGGATGATTTTTGGTCTAGAAGGGCTCCGCAATCTGCCGGTAATCCTCGTTGTGGCGCTCAGCCGACTCGCGGAGGAGCTGCTGCTGCCAGGGCCGCAGGGCCAACTCGGCGCCCTGCTCGATGATTTCGGCAATGAGGCGGTTGCTGAGCACCATATTGGCCAGGGTGCTGCCGTGGTCGGTTATGAGCAGGGTCTTCAGCGTGTTCAACAGGGTTTCGCGCGCTTCGGCCCGCGTAGCGGCGGGCCCGTTGAGCCGGCGCCGGAACGGAAACTTGCGCTGCTCGGGCGCCAGCGGTGCATCGGGCTCCAGGTCGGTGGTGCCGATGGCCAAAAGCTGCTCGGCGTAGGGCGAACGTTTCAGCTCGGGGTGCAGGCCATTGGCGGTGCGCAGCTGCAAGGGCGTTTCGATGGGCTGCCGCGTGAGCTCCGCCAGGCGGTCGTTGCTCACCACGTGGTAGGGCGGGCGGTCCAGCTGGCGGGCTATGGTGTCGCGCAGCATGTACAGCTCCCGGAAAATGGGCATTTCCTGGGCCGAAATCTTGTATTTGGCGGCGTTGCGCGACCACGGACGCGGGTCGTCGCGGCCGTAGCGCACGGCTTCCAGGGCCAGGTTTTCCTGGGCAGCCCAGTCGCTGCGGCCCAGCTCGGTGAGGCGGGCAGTGAGACGGTCGGTGAGCTCAAAAAGGTAGAGCACGTCGTTGGCAGCGTACTCCTTCTGGGCTTCGGTGAGGGGGCGTTTCAACCAGTTCGATTTCTGCTCGCCTTTGTCTACTTCAAAGCCGAGCTCGGCCTGAATGAGCCGGCCCAGAGAGATGTTATTGTCTTCTGCCGCAAGTAATGTAAATTGTACACTGGTGTCAACAATATTGAGGCAGTTGACCCCGAATACCTCATCCAGCAGGAGAATATCCGACTTACACGAATGAAACACTTTGGCCACGGCAGGGTCGCGGAGCACGGCAAACAGTGGCTCCAAGCCAGCAGCCATGTCGGGGAGTGGCAGTGGGTCGATTAGGTATGCTTCCTTGCCATCAAAAATCTGAATCAGGGCCAGGTGGCGCCCGTAGCGGTGGCGCATGTCGTCGAACTCCAAGTCGATGCCGATGCGGGGCAGGGTAGCAAAATGGGCAGCCGCAGTGGCAATTGCGTCGGCAGTGGTGAGGTACTGAATGAGTGGCATTGAGGCGAATGACGAAACAGCGGCGCCGGTTATGGTCGCGGCAAGGTTAGCACGGTAAAGGTAGGCACGCACAGCAGGCGCTGCTACCAACGACTGCCTGCACAGTGGCGGGTATGGGTAGCCATATTACTATAAAAGTGATACTTGGTATCGGTTACTGGCAATAATTAAAGCGGTTACACCAATTTAAACGAATAAAATAGCCATGTGTAATTACCTTCGCTGTGGCATTATGTGATAATACGGATACCATTCCGAAATTTTAAGGGTGCCATTGCCTGTCAACAGGGCTTTTTTTAACAGAGCGCTGCATTTTTAACGATTCACCAACCTTTCTCCTTCCCCCATGGAACACAAATTCTTTACTCATCTCAAACTATTTTCGCTGCTGGCTATATGCCTGTTTGCAGTGCCCGCCTGGGCACAGCAGGCCATTAGCGGCCGCGTGAAGGGCTCTGACGGCGGGGCCGTGCCCGGTGCTACCGTGCTGGAGCGTGGTACCACTAACGGTGTGAGCACCAACGCCGACGGTGCCTTCAACCTCACGGTGCAGCCCAATGCAACCATCGTCATCAGCTCGGTGGGCTACGCTGCCCAGTCCATTGCCGTGGGCAACCAGAGCACCATCAACGTGACGCTGACCGTTTCGACTACCCAGCTCAGCGAGGCGGTAGTGGTAGGCTACGGCACGCAGTCGAAGGCTGACTTGACCGGCTCCGTAACCCAGCTCACCGCCAAGGACGTGGAAAACGTGCCCACGGTCAGCTTTGAGCAGGCCATTCAGGGCCGCACGCCCGGCGTGCAAATCAACCAGGGCTCGGGCAAGCTCGGCGCTGGCGTGCAAATCCGCGTGCGGGGTTCGTCGTCGGTGACGGCTTCCAACCAGCCCCTATATGTAATTGACGGCATCCCCGCCACGTCGACCGACGTGGGCTCGGACACCGAGCCGCTGAACCCGCTGGCCGACCTGAACCCGAACGACATTGAGAGCATCACCATCCTGAAGGACGCTTCTTCGGCGGCCATCTACGGTTCGCGGGCTTCCAACGGGGTAATTCTCGTGAATACCAAGAAAGGCCGCCAGGGCGTGACCAAGGTGAACGCGGGTTACTACGTGGGCACCAGCACCGCCACACGCAAGCGTGACTTTCTGAACGCGGCGCAATACAAGCAGCTGTTTACCGAGGCAGCCGAAAACGAGGGCTATGACGCCGCTGAAGAATTTGAAGGCAACGGCATCGACATCAACTCGACTTCTAATACGGACTGGGCTTCGGAGGCTCTCACCAAAGGCCGCGTGGAGCAGTACGACTTCAACGTGAGCGGCGGCGATGCCAAAACCCGCTTCTTCCTGAGCTCGACCTTCAACGACCAGACGGGTATTATTGTGGGCAACCGCTACCGCCGGGGCAGTGCCCGCATCAACCTCGACCATTCCATTACGGACCGGGTGAAAGTGGGCCTGAACCTGTCGCTGACCCGCTCGGTAAACGACCGGACGCCCAACGACAACGCCTTTACTAACCCCTTGCAGCTCAACGCCCTGCCGCCCCTGCAGCCACTGCGCATTCCGGTAGATCCAAATGACCCGTCCCAGGGCACGAAGCTCAACGACAACACCCTCTACTACAACAACCTGATTGATCTGGACAAGGGCTCGAACCGGGCCGGTACCTACCGCTCGTTCAGCACGGCGTTCCTTTCGTTCAACCCCATCAAGAACCTGACGGTGCGTACCGAAATCGGTGCCGACTTCCTGAACCTGAACGAGGAGATTTACCGCGGTGCCGGTACCCAGACCGGTGGCAACACCGGCTACGGCTACAGCAACCAGGTGCAGGTTATTAACTACACCACCAACAACACCGCCAACTACAACTTTACCCTCAACGAAGACCACAACTTCGACGCCCTGCTCGGCTTCTCCTTCCAGCGTTCCGACAGCAAGCGCACGTCGGCAGAAGGACGGGGCTTCCCCAACCCAGAGTTTACCAAAATTGCCAGCGCGGCCATCAAGACCAATGCCAGCTCCTCGCAGGAAGGCTTTGCCTTCCTGTCGCAGTTTGCCCGTGTCAACTACTCGTTTCGCAACAAGTACCTGGTTTCGGGTAGCGTGCGCCGCGACGGCTCTTCGCGCTTCGGTGCCAACAACCGGTACGGCAATTTCGGGGCTGGTTCCATTGGCTGGGTTGTCACGGAAGAAAGCTTCCTGAAGGATAACAGCATCCTGAACTTCCTGAAGCTGCGCGCCAGCTACGGCCTGACGGGCAACGCCGAAATCGGTAACTTCTCGTCGCGCGGCCTGTTCAACGCCCTGCCTTACGCCGACCAGGCGGGCATTCAGCCCAGCGACCGGGTGGGCAACCCCGACCTGACCTGGGAGAGCACTGCCCAAGCCGACCTGGGCCTGGAATTTGGCTTCTTTGACAACCGTATTTCGGGTGAAATCGACGTGTACGAGAAGAAAACCACCGATTTGCTGCTGAACCGTCCGTTGGCTTATGTGAACGGCTACAGCAACGTGACCGAAAACGTGGGCACCCTGAACAACCGCGGTCTGGAGTTTAGCCTCAACACGCGCAACTTCGACAAGGCGTTCAAATGGAGCACCAACTTCAACATCTCGTTCAACCGCAACAAAATCACTTCGCTGGCGGCGCCCATCCAGAGCCAGTACCTGGGTAGCGTGCGCGAAGGCTTGCCCATCGGCATTTTCTACGGCCGCAAGTTTGCCGGTGTAGACCCCGCTAACGGCGATGCTCTTTACTTCAATGCCGACGGAGGCACTACTGCCAACGTGTCCCAGGCAGCGCTGCAGGTGGTGGGCAACCCCAACCCGGACTTCACGGGCGGTATCACCAACACGTTCTCCTTTAAGGGCGTGGACCTGAGCGTGCTCGGCCAGTTTGTGTCGGGCAACGACCTCTACAACGCCGCCGGTATCTACCAGTCGGCCAGCGGTGACTACTTCGACAACCAGACCCTTGACCAGCTGAATGCCTGGCGGAACCCCGGCGATATGACCAATGTTCCACAGCTGCGTCTTTACGGCGGCAATGGCACGTCGCAGTCGTCGCGTTGGGTAACCGACGGTTCGTTCTTCCGCGTGAAGAATGTGACCCTTGGCTACAACCTGTCTTCGGATCTGGCCAAGCGGGCTTTCCTGAAGTCGGCTCGGGTTTATGTTTCGGCCCAGAACCTGTTCACCTTCACCAAGTACGAAGGCTACGACCCAGAGGTAAACACGGCCGCATTCGGCGCTGCCAACTTCCTCATCGGTCACGACTTCTACACGCCGCCCCTTGCCAAAACCTTCCTGGTTGGCATCAACCTCGGCCTTTAATCATCCGCATTAGCAACGACATCGATGAAAAATTTCTTTTCCCGTTCGGCGACTGTCTTGACCCTGGGCCTGGCCCTGGTTCTGACCTCGTGCGACAAGCAACTTGACATTGACCCGCTCCAGTCGGTTGATGCTGGCACGGCCCTCAACTCGGAGGCCAACGTGACCAGTGCCGTGGTAGGCTTGTATGCCCAGTTGGGCAACTCCAACCTGTACGGTACCAACCTCATTCTGGTGCCCGAGCTCTTGGCTACCGTGGACACCTACATCCGCTTCCAGGGCACGTTCGGTAACTTCCGTGACATCGCAAACCGCAATACGCGGGCTGAAAACAGCACGGCGGAAACCATCTGGCGTGAAGCCTATCAGGCCATCAACCAAACCAACCTGGTGATTGACGCCCTGCCAGTGGTGCAGAATGCTGCGTCGAAAACCCGCTTCGAAGGCGAGGCCCGCTTCGTGCGGGGCACCATGTACTTTGAACTGGTGCGTTTGTATGGCAAGCAGTACAACGCTGCCACTGCTGCTACTGACCTGGGCGTACCCATCAGCCTGGTTCCGGTGCGTACGGTAGAAGAGGCCAACCGCAAGATTGCCCGTTCTACGGTGGCGCAGGTTTATGCGCAGGCCATCGACGACCTGACCAAGGCTATCGCCCTATTGCCCACCACCAACGGCAACCGGGCAACTCGCTTCACTGCCAAGGCCATGCTGGCCCGCGTGTACCTGCAGCAGAACCGCTTCGCGGAAGCCGGCGTGCAGGCCGATGAAGTTATCAAAACCAGCGGCAAGTCGCTGGCGCCTACACTGGAAGCGGTGTTCCGCGGCCGCAACGGTTCCGAGACGCTGCTGGAGATTCAGCAGAACGACCAGAACAACGCCGGTACCGCCAACAGCGGCTTGGCTACCCACTACGCCAGCCTTGGCGGCGTAGGCCGTGGCGACGTACTGGTGCTGCCAGCATTTGCTGCTCAGTACGGACCGAACGATGCCCGGGGCAAAGACCCGCTGCTGTACAACAGCACGGGTGCCCGTCGGGTGTCGGCTCCGAACGTTGCCCTGCGGACTGGTAAGTACACCACGTTCGGTCAGAACATTCCGGTCATTCGCCTGGCTGAGATGTACCTGATTCGGGCCGAGGCTGCCTTCCGTGCCGGCGACCTGACCACGGCCCTCGCCGACCTCAACCGCATCCGCACGCGTTCCGGTGCCACGCCGCTCACCCTGGCCGATTTGACCCCAGCCAACGGGTTGGCCACCATCCTGCGCGAGCGTCAGCTGGAGTTGGCTTTCGAAGGCTTCCGCATCCACGACCTGAAGCGGACCGGCACCAACCTCGTTACCTCGAATGGCACCGTCATTCTAATAACCGATAACCGATTGGTATTGCCCATTCCCAAGCGCGAAACCGACCTGAACGACCCCGCTAATCCGGTGCTCATTCAGAACCCCGGCTACTAAGCACAGCCCCAGACGCAAAAAAGCCGCTCCGGTATCCGGAGCGGCTTTTTTGCGTCTGGGGGGAGTCGTTTGGTGGGCTTGGCATGAAGCTGTTTGAAAGCAAAAAGAACGTGATGCTAAGCTTGTCGAAGCATCTCTACCGCTACGTTACCGACTCATACGAAGCGGTAGAGATGCTTCGGCAAGCTTAGCATAACGCGCTGGCCAAAACCTAGTTACTTCCCATAAGGCGCAAGACTGCCTAAATCTGAGGACGTGCTTTAGTCCTCTTCTTCGTCGGTGCTGAAGTCGAGGGTGCGCGCTAAGTCGACGGCTTCCTGGGCCACCTCCTCCAGCAGCTGCGGGGCATCGGCGTCGAGGGTGCGGCCGAAGAGATTAAGCAACTCTTCGCCCTCCTCGTTTACATATAGGTTCTCATAGAGCCGGTCAAACAGGCGGGCTTCGCGGCCAATGATGCGGTCAATGTCCTCGGGCGAGCGGGCCTCGCTCAGGGCCCGGTGCAGCACGTCGAGCACCTGCCGGCTCTCGTCGTGGTCGCCCAGCTCCGATACCAGCTTGAGAATGCTCATAGCTAGGCCCAGCCGCACCTGCTCGAAGCGGAAAGGCTTGTCGGCCGGTGCCGCGCTGCGGAGCTGGTCGTGGGCCCGCAGGGTGGTGGGAGTGAGGTAATACTTCACATCGTTGGGGGCGGTGAAGGCGAGGTGCAGCAGCTGTTCGTAAGGACTCATGGGAAAAGGGCCGGGTGCGGCCGTCGTAACACGTCGGGGTGAGGTGCGTAAGCAGAAAGCCGAAAGGTACGCGCCGAACGCATGCTGCGCCGGTACAGGTGCCTTTCCTCCCGCATCATTTCATCTACTCCTTCCTATGACACACAAAAATAAATGGCTGCTGTTTGCCCCACTCGGCCTCACTACCATTGGCGCGGGCGCTTGCATGGTGCAATGGGCCGGCCACATGAAAGACGAGAAAGCGCCAACCTCCCAATGGGTAGCAGCGGGTACAGCGGCCCTGGTGGTCCTGAACGCGGGCATGAGTCTATTCGGCAGAGGAGTGCTGGAACGAGTGCGCCACGAGCTGCACGAAACCCCAGGCAAGTGAGCCAATAATGGCCATGGTTAAAAGAACGTCATGCTGAGCCTGTCGAAGCATCTCTACCGCAGCAGTAAAATTGATTGCCTGCGCGATAGAGATGCTTCGACAGGCTCGGCATGACTGCCAGAGGTACATCAGTTTACTTTTGGGCGATTTACTGTTAACAAAAAATCCCCAACCGTCAGGCTGGGGATTTTTTGTTACTAGCGAGTTGACACAATGCGTTGGGGCAGTCTACTCGGTCTTCTGCTCCAGTTTCTGGGTGCCTTCCTTCACCGCCGAGCTGGCTTCCTGAGAACCTTTTTTCACAGCGCGCTTGGTCTTTTTGGCCCCACGCTCCGCAAGGTTAGCCGTTTTTTTAGCGGCACGCTTCGCTGCGCGGGCGCTCTTGCGAGCCACATTGCCAGCCGCGTCTTTGGTGTTTTCAAGGGCCGCGCCAACGTTGGTCTTGCCAGTGATGGTAGTGGTTTTCACAGTGCCGTTGTCACGCACTTCAACTTCGGTTTTGGGCGTAGCAGGGGTAACTTCCTGAGCGTTGGCAGCGGTGGTGGCAAGTGCCAGACCAGCGAGCAACATGAGAGACTTTTTCATGATTGGGTGGATAATAAATGGGTGATACTATATAATTTGAAGAAAGTACGGCTTGTACGCAGGTTCAACCCAGAGGTTATCAGCAGCGTTCCGTACTATTTGCGCTAACCTCTGCCGTGCCCGGCAGTAGCAGCGAGCTGTCTCCATAGCTTAGGAAGCGGTATTCGTGCGTTAGGGCGTGGTAGTACACCGTGCGCCAGCCGGGCCCCAGCAGGGCTGCCACCAGCAGCAACAACGTGCTTTCGGGCTGGTGGAAGTTCGTGATGAGGCCATCGATGAGCCGGAAGCGGTAGCCTGGTGCAATGAGCAGCCGGGTGCTGGCCTGCAGCGTATCGGTTCCATTGGCCTCCAGGTGCTTGAGCAGGGCTTCCAGCGCCACTTCCGCGCTGATGTTATCGGCAGCAGCGGCCATATCGTACGGCTGCCACTGGGTAACCAGCAGCTCCGGTTGGCCAGCCACCTCACCGGCTGCCACGGTGGCAGGCTTAAGCAAGCCCACTCCCAGCCAATACAGGCTTTCGAGGGTGCGCAGGCTGGTGGTGCCCACGGCCAGCACCGGTTGGGGCCGGTGGCTTAGCAATTGCCGCAACAGCGCTGCCGTCACAATAATTGGTTCGGTATGCATAGGATGGTCGGCCATGCGGCCGGCCTTCACCGGCTGGAAGGTGCCCGCACCCACGTGCAGGGTAATGTGCCCCGTTGAAAAGCCCTGTTGCGCCAGCTCGGCCAGCAGCTCGGGCGTGAAGTGCAGGCCGGCAGTGGGCGCCGCCACGGCCCCCTCGGCGACCGCGTACACGGTTTGGTAGCGCAGGGCATCGGTGGCGGTGTCCGGGCGCCCGAGGTAGGGAGGAAGGGGAAGGTGGCCGCCCGCCCGCAGTACTTCCGCAAAAGGCAGCTCCGCCGGCTCCCATCTAAAATCAATGAGCGCGGTGCCGGCTTCCTGGACCTGGCGTTCGGCCCAAAGGGTGGCGGGCTGCCCGTCGGCGGTTTCAAACTCCAGGAGCACGGGGCCTTCTTTCCAGCGGCGGCCGTTGCCCACCAGGCAGCGCCAGGTGCAGCTACCGGTTTGCTGCAGCGCCATTTCCAGGCTGCGATGCGGGGCCACCGGCTCCAGGCAAAACAGCTCTACCTGCCCGCCGGTGGGGCGCCGGGCCAGCAAGCGGGCCCGCACCACGCGGGTATCGTTAAATATCAGCAGGGCACCCGCTGGCAGCTCGTTCGGCAGGTCGCGGAAGCGTTGGTCTGTGAGCTGCCCGTTGCGGCTCACCAGCAGGCGGCTGGCGGCGCGGTCGGGCAGAGGCTCCGGCGCAATGCGGTCGGGCGGCAGCGGGTACGAGAAATCGTGAATGGAAAGGTCGCGGGGGTGAGGGGCATTCATGGGCGCAAAGGTCGGACAGAAAGACCACCCTGCCCACCATGAACCCCGCTTTACCGAGTAGCCAGCCCCCAAGCAACCAGGCTCCGGCATACTTTGGCTGTGCCGCTCGGTCTGCTACTTGGGCCGGCGGAACATCAGCAGGTGCTGCTGGGGAAGCGTTTCAATGGCTTCCACGAATTCGAGGCCCACGGCGGCCATTTCTTTGCGGGCCTGCTCCACGCTCATTTTGTGGATGCGCTTGATGGGCACACCGGGGTCTTCGGCGCGGTACTCTACCAGAGCCAGGCGGCCGCTGCCGGGGCGCAACGCCTGCCGAATGGCCCGCCCCATCTCCCGGGGGTGGTCAAACTCGTGGTAGGCGTCCACAATCAACACCAGGTCCACGCCGTCGGCGGGGAGCGCGGGGTTGGTGGTGGTGCCCAGCACCGGCCGCACGTTGGTGACGTTGAATCTGCGCTTGTTCTCCTGGAGGGAGGCAATCATTTCGGGCTGAATATCGACCGCTAATACCTGCCCCTGGGGGACTTTTTCGGCCATTCGAAAAGAGAAGAAGCCCGTGCCCGCCCCAATGTCAGCCACCACGTCGGTGGGTTTGAGCCGAAGCTCTTTCACCAGCAAATCGGTGCCTTCTTCCTGTTGGCGGCCGTTGCGCTCCAGCCAGTCGGCGCCTTCGTGGCCCATTACGTGGGCAATCTGGCGCCCCAGGTAGTAGGTCCCAATGCCATTTGGGTCGCGGGGCGGAGCCATGACGTAGCCGCTGGTGTCAGCCTGCAGGAACTGAGCAGCGGCCAGCGAAGGAGTGGTTTCGGCGGGAAGCTGGGTGCAGCCCAGCAGCAGCCCGGCCGCGCCGCAGCTTGCCCCCATCAGGCACAGCGCCCGTTGCCAATTCGAAATACAATACCTCATATCAATTCGCAAGTAAGCACACACGGTACGGCCAACAGCAATTGCCTGTCTGTCGTTCAGCAGAAGGAAAGCTCAACTACAACGCTTTGGCAATAAGATGTAAAATCAATAATCTCATGTTTGAATAAGAAATTGCTCAACTAAAAACCACCAACGTGTACATTTGGCCGTAGAACGAATATTTCTCCATTTTCATACACCACTTACCCATGAAAAACATCTTTCCTCCCTTTGCTAAGTTCATTGCGGTAGCTGCCTGCGCCCTTACGTTGGGTAGCTGCAACCGTGCCGAATACGCCATGCTGCCCAAGGGCTCGTCTTACCACGGCGTAACCCGCGTAGCCACGCCCGTGCCGACCCAGGCTCCAACCACTGCCGTTGCCACGGCCCCGGTTGCCGCTGAGGCCATTGCTCCACAGGAAGCTCCGGCTGCCGTAGCCACCACTGCCACGCCCCAGGCTGCTACCAAAGAAGTAGCGGCTGCTGTAGCAGCAGCCAGCACCGTTGCGGCAGCTTCGGTCGTTGCCACGCCCGCTCCCAAGACCAACTTGGCCCAGCGCATCGCCCTGAGCAAAGTGACCCGGAAGATGGACAAGCTCATTCAGAAGTCGGGTGCCATGCGCCAGCACAACAATACCGCTTCTACGTCGGAAACCGCTGCTATCAGCGGTAACCTTCGTACAGGCCTCATCCTGTTGCTGGTTGGCTTGCTGGTTGGTATTTTCAACACCCTGATAGGTTCAATAATTGCACTTATCGGTGTGATATTTATCGTGCTGTGGCTGCTTGATTCCTTGTAGGAGCAACGGTAAAAAGAAAACAAAAAAGGACCCGTTCGGAAATCGAACGGGTCCTTTTTTTGAGCTGAAACGGAGGTTACATCGGGTCCACGTCGGCCACTAGGCGGGCTTGCTTGAACTCCTTCTGGTCCTTCACCACGTCCATGGCGGCGCAGATTTGCTCCTTGGCCCATTTCAAGGCGGTGTGGGCGCGGTCGAGCTTGATGGTGATTTCCTGGAGGTAGAAGTTGCGAATGCGGAAGATGTACGGCGCTTCCGGGCCCAGCACGGCCGCGCGGCCCAGGCGGTCTACCAGCTCCTGCGTGAGCAAAATGGCGGCCTGCTCGCCCAGGCCCTGCTCCATGTGTTTCACGGTCATTTTGATGATACGCATGAAAGGTGGGTAGCCGTGTTCCTGCCGCTGCATAATTTCGTAGTTGTAAAACTCCGCGTAATCGTTGCGAATCACCTTGTCGAAAATGACCTGCGTGGGGTCAGAAGTCTGGATGATGACCTTGCCCTTTTTGCCTTTGCGCCCGGCCCGGCCGCTCACCTGCACAAACATCTGGTAGGCCCGCTCGTGCGCCCGAAAATCGGGGTAGTGAATGATGCTGTCGGCGTTGATGATGCCCACGAGGCTCACGTTGGCGAAGTCCAGGCCTTTGGTCACCATCTGGGTACCCACCAGCACGTTGGTGTTCTGCTTCTCAAAGTCGCCGATGATTTGCTGGTAGCTGTTTTTGGCGCGGGTCGTGTCCAGGTCCATCCGCTGGATGTTGGCCTGCGGCAGCATGATTTTCAGGTCGTCCTCAATCTTCTCGGTACCGAAGCCCTGCGTTTTCACGGCGCGGGAACCGCAGGCAGGGCACTTGCTCACCATGCTGTCGTGGTAGCCGCAGTAATGGCAGCGCAGCTCGTGGCTGTGCTTGTGGTAGCTTAGGCTCACGGCGCAGTTGGTGCACTTGGGTATCCAACCGCAGTCCTGGCAGGCCACCACGGGCGCGTAGCCGCGCCGGTTCTGAAAGAGTATCACCTGCTCCTGGCGGCCCAGGGTGCGTTCTACCTCGCCCAGCAGGTCGGCGGTGAAGTGGTTGTGCATGGTTTTCTGCTCGCGGGCCTTGCGGGTGTCCACCAGCTCAATGTCGGGCATGCCCGCCTCGCCAAAGCGCTTGGTGAGGCTCACCAGCCCGTAGCGGCCCTGCTTGGCCTGGTAGTAGGTTTCCACGGCCGGCGTGGCCGAGCCCAGCAGCGTTTTGGCACCCTGGAAGTTGGCTATCATCAGAGCCACTTCGCGGGCGTTGTAGCGCGGGGCGGGCTCGTACTGCTTGTAGCTCGATTCGTGCTCTTCGTCCACGATAATCAGCGAGAGGTTATCAAACGGCAGAAATACCGCCGAGCGCACACCCACCACCACCTGAAACCGGCCCGAGAGCACGCCATTCCACACTTCCACCCGCTCATTGTCCGAGAACTTGGAATGGTACACCCCCAGCCGCGAGCCAAACACGCGCAGCAGCCGCGTCACAATCTGGGCCGTGAGGGCAATTTCGGGCAGCAGGTACAGCACCTGCCCGCCGCTCTCCAGCGCCTTGCGAATGAGGTCGATGTAAATCTCGGTTTTGCCGGCGCCGGTCACGCCGTGTAGTAGGGTTATTTCCCGCTCGCCGAAATGTGCCATAATCTCATCGCGCGCCGTGGTTTGGGCTTCAGTGAGGGTAAAATGCAGCTGCGCCGTGGGCTCGTCTTCCAATGGAAAGCGCGACACAATCACATCAAACTGCTCCAGCACGCCGTTTTTGATGAGCGTGTTCACCGCCGAAGCCGATAGGTGAGGGCTGCTGGTGAGAGCGGCTTTCTCAATGCCGTTTTGGTTGGAATGCTCGTTCTGGTGCACCGGCACGCGCTGCAGGTACTTCATCAGCACATCCAGCTGCTTGGGCTTGCTGGAAAGGGTGTTGAAGAGCTGCTCGATGGAAGCCTCCGACACAAAATGATGCGCCAAGCGGACCTTCTTCACCACTTTGGGCGAATACTTGTCGGCTGTGTGCTCAAAGAGGAAGATGACGTCCTTGTGCATCAGCGACTTTATCACCTTGTGGAAGGAGGTGATGCCCAATAGCTCACCCACTTCGGTAAAAGTCAGGGCTTTGCCGTCTTCGGTGGTGCCCAGGGCATCCACAATCAGTTCTTCCTGCTGGCTGAGCGGGTACTCGTTTTCCTCGCGCGAAAAGCGCGGGTGCAGCTGTATCCGCGACTCCGAGCTCAACTTCAGCGCCGAGGGCAGGGCCGCGTTTATCACTTCGCCAATGGTGCACATGTAGTAGTCGGCCATCCAGCGAAACAGCTTCAGTTGCGGCTGCGTCACCACGGGCGCATCGTCAATGAATTCGAGGATGTACTTGGCCTGGTATTCCTTGGGCGCCTGCTCGTGCACGGCTGCCACAATGCAGCTGAGTGTCTTTTTGGCCCCAAACTGCACAATCACCCGGCCCCCCACTACCACGTTGTCGTTGAGCTCATACGGCACGCGGTACGTGTAGAGCCGGGGCAGCGGCAGGGGCAGAATAACGTCGGCAAACAGCGTCACCCGGTCGGCTGCCGGAGCAACGGCGGGCGAAATAAAGTCAAGCGTGAAACTCAAAACAGCAGCGGGGTAGGGGGCGAATAGTAAAGATAACAGGGCTGGCGCCGGAGCGCAGCCAGCGCTGGCCGCGCCCCAGTGCGAAGTGCGTAACTGCTGGCCGAGGGTGGCGTAAGTCTGCGACTCACGGCGGCGCAGCCACCATGCGGAACCGGGCCGGTACCAAGTCAGTACAGCCGGCGTGGGTAGAAATTGCCACTCTGCGGCAGCGAGTTACAAACTCGCCTCATCTGTCAGCCAGCAGTTACGCGCTTCGCGCTAAACTGCGGCCAGCGCCATCAGGGCTTCGGCAACGCTATACACCGGTGCCAGACAGGCTTGATTCCGGCAGACGTGCACGGCAGTTTCGCCTTGGGGGGCGGGTTTCAGCAGCTTGAGCAGAGGCAGCTCCGAGCGGGTTTCCGAGCCCGCCACAATGGTATCAAACAAAAACGAGCGGTTAAGTTCCTCGCGGAAAACTTCGGCATCCGGTCCGATGACGGCAACCTCGGCGCCTGGCCGCAGCAGCGCGGCATATAATGAGGCCCAGTTGCTGAAGTGCTGCGGCTCTTTTGCCACCAGGTGCCGTACCTGGGCCAGCATATCGGCTGCCAGGCTTACGTACTGGTTGTTTTCGAGGTGACGTCCCAGACGGTGTAGGTTATGCGCCATCACCGAGTTGGAAGCGGGGATGACGTTGTCAAGCAGTTCTTTTTTGCGGGCAATAAGCGGTTCGGCGTTGCTGTCGGTGTAGAAAAACTGGGTCTCGGCCGGGTCAAAAAAGTTGCGGAGCACGTAGCCGGTCAGCGTCTCGGCCTCACGTAGCCATTTTTCCACAAAGCTGACTTCATAGAGGCTGATGTATGCCTGAATAACGAGGGCATAATCCTCCAGAAAGCCATTGATGCTGGGCCGGCCGTTTTTGCTGGTGCGGTAGAGGCGCTCGCCGTCGCGCAGGTGGGCTTCAATGTAGCGGGCGTTCCGCTCGGCCACCACCAGAAACTCGGGTTCGGCAAAGGCTCGGTAGGCATCGGTGAGGCCCTGCAGCATGAGGGCGTTCCAGCCGGTCAGCACCTTGTTGTCGAGGCCGGGGCGGATTCGGGTGGCACGCACAGCCATTATTTTCTGCTTCCACTCCGCTACCATCCCGGGCACTGCGTCCGGCGCCAGCTCATGGGCGGCGGCGAAGGCTTCATCGGTCTGCCGCCGATGCAGAATGTTGCGGCCGTGCTCCCAGTTGCCGGCCGCCGTGCAGTTGTAGTAGGCTGAAAACAGCGGCTCCTCGTCGCCCAGAATGTCACGCAATTCTGCGTTGGTAAAGGTGTAAAACAGCCCTTCTGTCCCTTCGCTGTCTGCATCAAGTGAAGAATAAAAGCCGCCCTCCGCATTGGTCAGCTCCAAACGTACAAATTCGACGGTGTCGTACACCACCTCCCGGAAAAGCGCGTCCTGCGTCACCTGAAACGCCTCGCTGTAGAGACTCACCAGTTGGCCGTTGTCGTAGAGCATTTTCTCGAAATGAGGCGCCAGCCACTCTGCATCCACCGAATAGCGGGCGAAGCCACCATGGACCTGGTCGTAAATGCCGCCCCAGGCCATCTCGCGCAGCGAGAGCACGGTTTGGTCCAGCAGCGCCTGACTGCCGCTAACGGCGTGCGCCCGCAGCAAAAAGCGCCACACGCTGGGCATTGGGAACTTAGGAGCTCCATGAAGGCCGCCGCGCTCCCGGTCAAATTGCGCCCCCAGGGTGTAGACCAGATGCCTGAACTCATCCTCCGAAACACCAGCTGGGTTGGCATCTTCCATATTGCTCGTCTGCAGGCCCGCAGCCGCTGCATTTAGTGGCGGCGGGGGAGTGGGGCGGCCGCTGTGCTTCTGCAATTCGCTGGTCCCAATCACCTGCATAAACCGCTCCGCCGACTGCTCCAGCGCTACCCGATGCTCGCCCGCGTACGCTTGGCCGATGTTCTCAAGCAGCTTCATCCAGTTGCCCGGAGGGAAATACGTGCCTCCATAAAACGGCTTGGCCTCTGCCGTCAGAAAAACGTTGAGCGGCCACCCGCCCCGCAAGCCCATGGCATGCAGGGCATCCATGTAAATCTGGTCCACGTCGGGCCTTTCCTCCCGGTCTACCTTGATGCACACAAAATAGCGGTTCATCAACGCGGCCACCGCCGTGTTTTCAAACGATTCCCGTTCCATAACGTGGCACCAGTGGCAGGCCGCGTACCCAATACTCACCAAAATGGGCTTCTGCTCAGTCCTTGCCCGTGTCAGGGCCTCGGCATCCCACGGGTACCAGTCCACCGGATTGTGGGCGTGCTGTTGCAGATAGGGGCTCGTTTCCTGAGCAAGCCGATTGATGGGAAGTGCAGGGGTGGCCATAGCAAACAAGATAGGTGAGCGGACCTAAAACACCAAACCCGGCTTCGTAGGCCGGGTTTGGTGTTGTTTAAGCTGGTTTTGCTGGCTTGCGCGGTGCTTTTGGTTTCGCTGCCACTGGCTTGGCTGCCGCCTTTTTGGGCGCCGGTTTAGCCGCTGGTTTCGCTGCTGCCGCTTTGGGCTTAGCCGCTGCCTTGGCTTTGGCCAGTGGTGCCACTTCGGGCTTAGACGCTACTTTGGTTTTGGCTACCGGTGCCGCTTTGGGCTTCGCTTCTGCTTTGGCTTTGGCCACTGGTGTCGCTTTGGGCTTAGCCTCTGCTTTAGTCTTGGGTGCTGCCTTGGCTTTAGCCACCGGTGCCGCTTTCTTCACCGGCTTTGGCTTGCTCTCCTCTGAAGCAGGAATGGGTACTGGCAGCACAGCAGCTTTAGGTGCTTTTGCCCTAGGTGCAGCCTCTTTTGTAGTTGCAGCCGCCTTCTTGATTGGGGCAGCAGCCTCAGGCACTCGCTCAATCAGCGTAGCCGACGAACCGGTCATTCGGCCTGCTGCTACTTGTGTGCGCAGCTGCGGCGAATCAGGTACCGGAATCACGTGCGTATCAACCGCTGGTTTTTCGGCGCGCGCTTGGCTCACGGCCCGCTTCGGCCGGCTGGTACGCCGCGCCGGAGCAGCAACGGGAGCATCTGTCACATCAGAATCAGAAGCCGTGGCAACTGCCTCGGCAACGGGCTTGGCAGCCTGCGAGGCGTTTGCATTAGGGTTGCGGCCTGCACGCACGTCAGGCGCGGGTTGGTTGGATAGCTGTTCAGCGTTGCCAGTTGCCGGGCTGGGTTCCGGTTGGGACGGCGCAGCTAGGTCTTGGCCACCACCAGCCTCAGGGGTAACAGCCGAAGCAGTATTTCTCCTGCCTCGGTTGCGGCTGTTGGGTGAGGTAACAGGCCCATTATTTCCTGCTTCTGCTGTGGCAGCAGCCGTTGGCAGTTGCCCGGTACCGGTATCAACATCCTCAGGTGCCGAAGCTGCCGCATCTGCAGGAGCACCGGCATTCTCCTCAATTGAGGCATCAGTGGTAGGCGTATATAGCGCCACCCGGGGTACCCGGCCCGATTCGTTGCCGCGTCCGCCGCGCTTTACTGGTTGCGATTTCGTGATGACCGAAGCCTTGCGGCCTTCCTGACGCATTTGAGTGGCTTCTACTGTTTCGTTTGAGCCGCTTACTGCAGTATCTGCGCCCGTGGTATTCTCAGAGTCAGTTTCATCAGCCGTAAGCTCCCCTGAAGCAAGCCGAAGCGCGTTCTTGCGTGCCGTCCGCTTGGCACCGCCACGCGAGCGCCGCTTTTTCTTTTTGCCCGGTTCCTCGTCACCAAGCGAGCCACCCAGATTGGCGGCAGCCGGTAGAGCGGTCATTTCCAACGATTGCTCGGCAACACCTAAGGCACCGGGAGCCAGCAGGATAGGGTTCAGGAGGGCATCAACCTCACCAAATGCATTGGTTGCAGTGTTCGCTGTCTGAAACTGTTCGTTTTCAGTAGGGACTTGCGACTGGCCCTTGCCGCGGCCATCCCGGCGGCCACGCTCCGGCCTACCCGACCGGTCACCCCGCTGAGCCCGGAATTCTTCGGGCGACAAGCGGGGCGGGCGGTTGCCGGCATTGGGGCTGGCTGGCACAGCTTCGCGCGGGGTCGCCTGCGCCTCACGCGCCACCGAACCCTCGCCAATGTCGATGCGCTCCTCGTCGTCTTCCATCATATCCACCGGCTCGGGCTGCTTGGGCACCGGCAACGACGAAATTTTGGCGCGTACCATGTTCAACTCCGCGGCTACTTCCACCTTGCGCAGGCTCAGCTGCTCCAGTTTTTGCAGTGTGTTTTCCAGGAACTCACGGTGCTCCGGAGCTCCCTCGTGCAGCGGCCGGTGGCCCAACGACTGCTGCACCGAAGCCCACTCCTTGCGGAACCGGCCAAAGTCAGCGTCGAAATAGGTACGGGCAAACTTGTCCCAGATATAATCTTCCGCTACTTCAGTTGGATGCAACATGTCGGACGCATAGAAGCGGTAGTCGCGCAGGTCATCCATCAGCACCTCGTAGGCGGGGAAGTACGCCACTCCCGGCAGCAGGTCGCTCACAATGTGGGTGGCCACGCGCAGCACCGACTTGCTCACCGAATTCAAGGGCAGCGTGTCTTTTAGGTGACGTACCGGGCTCACTGTGAGCACAAACCGCACATTGGGATTGATGCGCCGCAGGTACGCATGGGTTTCCGCCAAGCCATTGATGATTTCATCAGGCGTGAGCAACTCCTTCACAAACAGGTCGGCCGACTGCTTGTGGCAGTTGTTCACCAGCTCGCCGGTCTCGCGGAGCCGGTAGGCCCAGGCCGTGCCCAGCGTGAGGAGCACCACATCGGCCTGCCGCAGAAACTCGCCCGTGCGGCGCACCAGCTCCTGAATGTACTGCAGCAGTTCCACCGGCGAATCAGCCCCGATGCTGCCGTGCAGGTCGTAGCTCTGCCAGCGGCCCCGGGCTTGCAACACGTGCTGCTGCCAGTCTACTTCCTCGCCGGCCGCGGCGCGAAGCAGCTTGGCCAGCGCCAGTGGCTGAAACACGGTACCAAAAGGGTTTACCAGCGCCGTTACTTTGACGGCAGTCAGGCGCGCACCGATGCTGTCGGCAAAGCAGGAGCCCAGCGTGAGGACCCGCGCCGTGCGCGCAAGTTGGTCGGTGGCCGGAGCAATGGATAATTCGGTTCTAAACATCGAAGCAAAAATAGCCCTTGCCCGCTATTTCGAGCCGAAGGGTAATAAAAAAGCCCCACCAGAAGGCAGGGCTCTTTCATTGATGGTTGAGCACTAACTACTCAGCTACAACGCGGAAATTAATCGTGTGTTTCACTTCCTTGTGGAAGTTAGCCGTCGCAGTGTAGTCGCCAGCAGCCGCAGGCTCCTGGTCAAACGACAAACGCTTGCGGTCCACGTCGATACCTTTTGCCTTCAGCGCTTCGGCCAATTGCAGGGTAGTTACGCGACCAAAGATTTTGCCGCTTTCGCCCACTTTAGCGCGAATTTCGAGGAATGCGTCACCAATCTGGTCAGCAATAGCCTGTGCGTCGCCCTTGATTTTGTCAGCTTTGTGGGCCGCCTGGCGCACGTTCTCAGCCGTGATTTTCTTGTTGGTTTTGTCAGCCAGCATGGCCAAACCCTGCGGCAACAAGAAGTTGCGACCGTAGCCCGATTTCACGGTCACGATGTCGTTCTTGTAGCCGAGGTTCTTAACGTCGTCTTTGAGGATGATTTCCATGTCTTGTTCAGAATGATGAGTTCTGAATTATGAGTTATGAGCTAAGAATTGCCCGTAGAGCAACTCAAAACTCAAAACTTATAACTCATAATTTATTTCAAAGCGTCGGCTACGTAAGGCATCAGAGCCAAGTGGCGGGCCTTCGCGATGGCCTGGGTCACTTT
The DNA here is from genome assembly GCF_001816165.1 of Hymenobacter glacialis. Classification (GTDB taxonomy): domain Bacteria; phylum Bacteroidota; class Bacteroidia; order Cytophagales; family Hymenobacteraceae; genus Hymenobacter; species Hymenobacter glacialis. The sequence goes on along the minus strand of NZ_MDZC01000101.1, from coordinate 102,582 downwards.
GCGCTGAAACTTCAGGCTGGTGCCGGTGAGGCGCCGGGGCAGCACGCGGCCCTGCTCGTTCACAAACTTCAGCAGGAAGTTCGGGTCTTTGTAGTCCACGTACTTAATGCCGTTCTTCTTGAAGCGGCAGTATTTCTTGCGGGTGTCCTGCGGCTTGTTCATAGCCGACCGGTCATTGTTCCGGTTGTATGCGGGAGATGCCATGTTACTACTGGGTTATTGGGCTACTGCTTCGGTTTCTTTTGCAGCCTTTTGCAGGTTCATCTCGCCATTGCGGCGACGGGTGTTGTAATCCACGGCGTGCTTATCGAGCACGGTGGACAAAAACCGGATGATGCGCTCGTCGCGGCGGAACGCCAGCTCGAGTACGTCAACGATGTTACCTTGTCCAGTGTACGACAGGCAGAAATAGTAGCCTGTGGTTTTCTTCTGAATCGGGTAAGCCAGCTTGCGCAGGCCCCAGGCTTCAGTGGACAAAATGGCGGCGCTATTTTCCTTAAGCACCTGGGTGAACTTCTCGACCGTCTCTTGCACCTGGCTCTCGTTCAACACGGGAGTTACGATGAAGACCGTCTCGTAATTTCTTACTTCCATTACGACGGGGTGAAATATAGTGGTGAAAAAATTTGATTGGGGCGCAAAGGTACTGACTTTCCGCTAGATTGCCAAGCACCCTAGGCCCATCCTTAGTATAATAGGCCTTGCCGTGTAGAGGAGGGCGATAATTGATGAGATGACCCTGAATTGAACAGCAACCCCGCGCCCATCGCTCCATTCACCTCATAAGCTGAAGCAATTTCACCTCATAAGCTGAAGCAATACTGCATAATGCAGCGTTATATTGGCCACTCAAAGTCGTGCTAATGCCTGGTCAAAAGGGCTTCCTATTAATCCCACAAAAACAGCCATAACCAGTTGTCATTGATTTTGCGTATTGCAGAGGTTTGTAGCCAACAAAAGGGCGCAACACTGGTTGTAATTCAAGTCGTTATCTTGTAAAAGGGCTATACGTGAAATGTAAGGTGCCCAAAAAAGTTGTGATTAGGTTGCCCATGAGGCGTTTAGTCGCAAGTAGGGGAGAGGAGGAGCATAATTGGCTTGAATAAGGCTGCCTCCAATGCCCAGAAATTGCATTTCACTTTTTGCCGCCTGCGAATCCTGACCTACATTTGTGGCCTTGAAATGCCCTAGCGTTTCGTTTTACCGTCTATTTTCTTATGAATAGCATTCGACTTCGTTCCTTACCTCATCTGTTGCTGGCTCTGTTCCTCACGTTTGCCGGCACCCAACAGGCTGCCGCTCAAGACGCGGGAGCTACAACTACCGTCAAAAAAGAAGGCGTGGTGCCCGGCGCCACCGATGGCGCCAATGCTGCAACCGTCACTGCTGCGGCAGATGGTGGAGCCAGCGGGGGCGACGCCGCCGCCATTGCAGCCGGTGATGCCCTCTTCAAAACGAACTGCGCCCAGTGCCACGCCGTGAACGAGGTGATAGTTGGCCCCGCACTGGCCGGCATCACCAAGCGGCGCACCATTTCCTGGCTGATTCCGTGGATTAAGAACTCCAGCAAAGTGGTGGCCAGCGGCGACGAGTACGCTGTAGCCATCTACAACAAGTACAATAAGCAGCAAATGCCCTCATTTGCCCTGTCTGATTCGGAGGTAACTTCCATCTTGGCTTGGGTAACTGCTGAGGAAGGCAAAGCAGTAGCTACTGCAGGAGTGACTGCTGGTAATGCAGCTGCTGCCGATGGCCAGGCCGAAGCTGGCGGTGCCGACGCCGGTGCTGGCAAATACGTTGACATCCTGTTGATTGTGCTGGTTGTGGTGCTCATCGTATTGGTGGTAACGCTAGTAATCATCGGCAACCTGATGAAGGACGTGCTGCGCGGCCGCAAAGACCTTGACGGCCGTGACGTTGAAATTCTGGAGCAGCGCTTCGATTGGGGTAAGATGTACCGCTCGCCCGTGCTGCGTGGTATTGTTGGTGTCGTTTTCGCCCTGGTTTTGCTTTATGAAGGTGTGCAAACTGTGATGGCCGTTGGCCTCACGCAGGGCTACCAGCCTACCCAGCCCATTGCTTTCTCGCACAAGCTGCACGCCGGCGAGCACCAGATTAACTGCGCCTACTGCCACACTTCGGTATACAAGAGCAAATCAGCCAACATCCCTTCGGCCAACATCTGTATGAACTGCCACTCGCAGATCAAAACCGAGTCGCCCGAAATCAAGAAGATTTACCGCGCCATCGAGCGCAAGCAGCCCATTCAGTGGGTACGCATTCACAACCTGCCCGACCTGGCTTATTTCAACCACTCGCAGCACACCCAGGTGGCGGGCTTGCAGTGCCAGACCTGCCACGGCCCTATCCAGAACATGGAGGTTGTGTACCAGTATTCGGCCCTCACCATGGGCTGGTGCATCAACTGCCACCGCGAGATGCCAGTGAACGCCAAAGACAACAAGTACTACGACAACCTCGTGAAGCTGCACGACACCAAGAACGCAGGTGCTCCCTTCACCGTGTCGTCGAACGGCGGCACTGAGTGCTCGAAGTGCCACTACTAATAATTTGATTCTATTGTAGTCGGTACTGGGTAGTCAGTATGTAGACTACTTGTTGCAACCGACTGACTACCCAATACTGACTACTGATTACCCTCCCAAATGAAGTACTGGAAAGGAATTGAGGAACTAGAAAACGCTCCGGAGTTCATGCAATCAGCTTTTGCTGAGTTCATGCCGGTGAAGGAAAGCCATGCGAGCACGGATGCTACGTCGGCTCCTCGTCGCGACTTCCTCAAACTAATGGGTTTTGGTGTGGCTGCGGCCACGTTGGCCTCCTGCGAGACTCCTGTTCGCAAGGCTATTCCATACCTCAACAAGCCCGAGGAGGTGGACCCCGCCATCTCGAACTTCTACGCTTCCACCTACTTCAACGGCGCCGACTATAATGCCGTGCTGGTGAAAAGCCGCGACGGCCGGCCAATTAAGCTGGAAGGCAACCCGGAGTCGCCAATTACCAACGGGGGCCTTTCGGCACGGGCACAAGCTGCCGTGCTCAGCCTGTATGATGGCGGTCGTCTGCAGCATTTCGCAGTAAAATCAGGCAATGGCCACCAGCAGGTAGAACCTGCTGTGCTCGACCAGGCAGTTCGCGCCAAGCTGGCGGCTACCACGGGTCGTATTGCCATTGTTTCGCCTACCATCATCAGCCCCACCACCAAAAAGGCTATTGCTGAGTTTGCTGCCCGCTACCCCAATACCACGCACGTCATGTACGACGCGCAATCGGTAACGGGCCTGCTGCAGGCTAACGGCGGTGTTGTACCCAGCTATAACTTCAGCCGCGCTAACATTATTGTGAGCCTTGGGGCTGACTTCCTAGGTACCTGGATTTCTCCTGTGGAATATAGCCGTCAGTACGCTATGACCCGCAAGATTAGCCGGGACAAGCGCTCCATGTCGCGCCACTACCAGTTCGAAACTGCCATGACGCTGACCGGCTCCAACGCCGACATTCGCGTTCCGGTTAAGCCTTCGGAGATGGGTGCCGCTGCGGTAGCCCTCTACAACGCTGTAACCGGTGCTGGTGGCGCCTCTGCTTACAAAAATGATAAACTGACCCAGGCCGCGCGGGACCTGAACGCCAACCGTGGCGCCAGCCTCGTGGTATCGGGTTCTAACGACCCGGCTGTGCAGGCACTGGTGGCTGCTATCAACCAGGCCCTCGGCAACGTGGGTACTACGGTTGATTTGGCTGCTCCTTCCAATGTCCGTCAGGGCGATGATGCCCGCATGACTGCCTTGGTTAATGACATGAACAACGGAAGCGTTGGCGCAGTCATTTTCTATAATGCCAACCCGGTTTATAATCACCCTCTTGGTGCGAAAGTAAAGTCAGGCATTGCCAAAGTGCCACTTACCATCTCCCTCAACGACCGGCTGGATGAGACCGGCATGCTTTGCCAGTACGCCGCTCCCGACAGCCACTGGCTGGAGTCGTGGAATGACTTCGAGCCTAAGCGTGGTTTCCTCAGCTTGGGTCAGCCCGTTATCACGCCGCTTTTCGCAACCCGTCAGGGGCAGGAAACCCTGCTGCGCTGGGCTGGCAACAACACCGGCTACTACCAGTACCTGCGTGCCGCATGGCGTGGCGTGACTCCAACCGATGCGGCTTGGGACAAGGCTGTGCATGATGGCGTTGCCACCGGCACCGCGCTGGCTGCTGCTCCCGCCATGACGGCGGCGGCAATGAGCCCTGCCGCTGCAGTTGCGCAAATTGGTGGCGCTGGAAAGCCTGCAGCCAATGCAATTGAAGCTGTATTGTACGAGAAAGTAGGCTTGGGAGCTGCTGGTTGCGAATCCAACAACCCCTTCCTACAAGAGTTGCCAGACCCGGTTTCGAAAGCAACCTGGGGCAACTACGTGGCCGTGCCTCGCAAGATGGCTGTTGACAATCAGTGGGAGCAGGGGGACGTCATCAAGGTGACTGCCAACGGCTACTCCATTGAGTTGCCCGTGCTGATACAGCCAGGTCAGACCAATGGTACTGTGAGCATTGCGTTGGGCTACGGCCGCACGCTGGCTGGCAAAGCCGGTGACCAGGTTGGTGCCAATGCTGCTCCTCTCGCCATGGCAACTGCAAACGGCATGATGTACAACACCGTGGTGACGCTGGCCAAAACCGAAGCTAAGTCGCCCATTGCCCAGACGCAGACGCACCACACCATCATGGACCGCAAGTCGGTGGTGCAGGAAAACACGCTGGCCCAGTACATCAAGAACCCGAAAGAGGTAACTGAGTACGAGAAAGTAATGACTCCTGATGGTTTGGAGAAGCCCAGCAAGGTTTCGCTGTGGCAGGACTATCAGTACAACAACCACCACTGGGGCATGGCGGTGGACCTCAACTCGTGCATTGGCTGTGGCTCGTGCGTGATTGGGTGCCAGACCGAAAACAACATTGCCGTAGTAGGCAAGCAGGAGGTTATCAACCGCCGCGAAATGCACTGGATGCGCATTGACCGCTACTACAGCTCCGACCACCACAAGGACGAGTTTGAGACGGTAGGTAAAGTAGGCACTTACACCGCAATGGAAGACCCTTCGGACAACCCGCAGGTTATTTTCCAGCCGATGATGTGCCAGCAGTGCAACCACGCTCCCTGCGAAACGGTGTGCCCGGTACTGGCTACCACGCACAGTTCGGAAGGCCTGAACCAGATGACGTACAACCGTTGCATTGGTACCCGCTATTGCGCCAACAACTGCCCCTACAAAGTCCGCCGCTTCAACTGGTTCTCCTACTACTCCAACGAGAAGTTCGAGACCGTTAACGGCCACATGTTCACCGACCTCGGCCGCATGGTGCTGAATCCTGACGTAACTGTTCGGGCTCGCGGTGTGATGGAGAAATGCTCGTTCTGCATCCAGCGCATTCAGCTCGGTAAGCTCGAGGCAAAGAAGCAGAAGCGTCGCCCTATGGACGGCGAAATTGTTTCGGCCTGTGCTCAGTCGTGCCCCACGGAGGCTATCGTATTCGGCGACATGCGCGACCCGAACAGCCGCCTCAGCCAACTGTTGCGGCGCGAAGATGGCGAGCGTGCTTTCCACGCTCTGGAGTCCATCAACGTGCAGCCGAACGTGACATATCTGACCAAGATTCGGAATGCGGAATCGGAGTTCTTTGCTAAAGAGGAGTCAGAGTCCATGCAGCACGAGGAGGCGAAATCTTAAGAAGCTTAATAATCACAAACATATAAGATTATGCAGCACGTATCAGCCGTACGCGAGCCGCTCGTAACCGGGGGTAAGACGCTACACGACGTAACGCAAGACATCTGCTATCAGGTAGAGGCCAAGCCCAACATCCGTTGGATGGCTGCCCTGAGTGTGGCGCTGTTTTTTCTCGGTATATTCTTCTATTCCGTTTATCGCACGGTGTGGTTCGGTATCGGAGAATGGGGCCTCAACAAAACCGTTAACTGGGCCTGGGACATTACCAACTTCGTGTGGTGGGTTGGTATCGGTCACGCAGGCACGCTGATTTCGGCTGTGCTGCTGTTGTTCCGCCAGAAGTGGCGGTCTTCCATTAACCGGGCAGCAGAAGCTATGACGATTTTCGCCGTAATCTGCGCTGCTATGTTCCCGGTACTGCACATGGGCCGTCCCTGGCTCGCTTACTGGGTATTCCCCTTCCAGAACACGTTTGGTTCGCTGTGGGCAAACTTCAACTCGCCCCTGCTCTGGGACGTGTTTGCTATCTCTACTTACTTCACGGTATCGCTGGTATTCTGGTACATCGGTCTGATTCCTGACTTCGCCACCATCCGGGACCGTGCTAAGGGCACGATTGCCAAGTTCAGCTACTCGATGCTGAGCTTTGGCTGGACCGGTTCGGCTAAAGCTTGGTCGCGCTATGAGACCGTGTCGCTGATTCTGGCCGGCGTTTCCACCCCACTGGTGCTTTCGGTACACACCATTGTATCAATGGACTTTGCTACCTCGGTTGTGCCGGGCTGGCACACCACCATCTTCCCTCCCTACTTTGTGGCGGGTGCTATCTTCTCGGGCTTCGCCATGGTACTCACGCTGATGCTGATTACTAGGGTTGTTTTCCGCCTCGAAGATTACATCACCCTGGAGCACATTGCTCTCATGAACAAAATCATGATGGTGACTGGCTCTATTGTGGGTGTGGCTTACATTACAGAGTTTTTCATTGCCTGGTATTCACAGGTTGAATTTGAGCAGTACGCCTTCATCAACCGGGCGACCGGTCCATACTGGTGGGCTTATGCAGCCATGATGACCTGTAACGTGATTACCCCCCAGCTGGTATGGTTACGCCGTGTACGCTACAGCATTCCCCTGACTTTCGTACTGTCGATTATTGTAAACATCGGCATGTGGTTCGAGCGTTTTGTAATCATCGTGACCTCGCTGCACCGCGACTACCTGCCGTCGAGCTGGGCCATGTTCTCGCCCTCTATCATCGACATCGGCTTGTACCTGGGTACTCTGGGGTTGTTCTTCACCCTGTTCCTGCTCTTCGCTAAGTTCTTCCCGGTTATCAACATGGCCGAGGTGAAAACCATCCTGAAGTACACCGTGGACAACGGCCCGACTTACAATCCGCAGAAAGCTGCTCACGCGACTCCCGCTCCACAACCTGCCATTCACGGGGCACCTGCTTCGGCACCCGTAAACTACAACAAGCATGACTAAGCGCTATGCCCTCGGCATCTTCGAAGACGAAGACGTGCTGCTGCACGCCGTAGAGAATGTTCGCGCCGCCGGCGTGAAAGTCCACGACGTGTTTTCGCCCTATCCTGTTCACGGAATCGACGATGCCCTTGGCATCGAACGCTCGCGCCTTCCCATTGCCGCCTTCTTTTTCGGCATGACGGGCTTGGCCTTTGCCCTCTGGATGCAGATTTACATGCTGGGCTTCGACTGGCCCATGATTATTGGTGGTAAGCCGCATATTGCACTGCCTGCCTTTATTCCAGTGGCTTTCGAATTGACGGTTTTCTTTACCTGTCACGGCATGGCTATCACCTTTTTTACCATCACAGGGCTGTACCCTCGTCCCAAGGTGCCGGTAATGGATGTGCGCTCCACCGACGACAAATTCGTAATGGCCATCGAATTGGATGAAACCAGTTCGCAATTTCCTCGGCTGACTCAACTGCTGCGCGACAACGGCGCTTCAGAAGTCAACCAAAAAGAAATGACCACCAAGTAATGAAGCACCCGCTGAACCTTACCCTGCGCGTTTCGGCGCTGCTATTGTCCTTGGGCCTTGCTCCGGCTTGTACGCCCCGGCAGGACGACCCTGGCGTGCAATACGCGCCAGAAATGTACGAGCCTCTTGCTTACGACCCCCTCAGGCAGACCAATTTTAACAAAGTCAATGCCTTTGGCATCAACGAGCGGACGCCTCCAATTGCTACCGTTCCGGTTGGCAAGCTCGATTACTACAATCACATTCCCAAAGACAGTGTTGGGATTGCTGAGCGTATGCTGCGCAACCCTTACCCTTACACCAAAGCAAATTTGGAAGAAGGCAAGGTGCTTTACACGCGCATTTGCTCGCATTGCCACGGTGAAACTGGTGCCGGTGACGGCCCGGTAGGCGCTAAGTTCAAGGGCGTGCCCAACTACACGGCGGGTGCTTACAAGACCATGAACGACGGCCACATTTACCACGTCATTCAGTGGGGCCGTAACCGCATGATGCCCCATGGTTCCATTGTGAACCCTGAGGAGCGTTGGAAGATTGCCATGTATGTCCGCGTATTGCAGCGTGGCGAAGGCCCAGATGGCTTGAGCAAGCTCATTGCAAAAGGTCCTACGACAACTGCAAATGATTCTACTGAAATGACGGACCGTGCCACCCAGGCCCCAGTTCTTCAGGCTCAGGCAGGCAAAGGTTCTGCAACTCCCGGCCAAGGCGGAACTATCGCTCCAAACGGTTCCGGCGTCACTTATTTCCCCGGCAACAAATAACTATGGCAACTCTGACGCACCAAGATAGCGCCACGGCTGAACAGCTCGTTGTTACGGATGGCGCCCGTAAGACATTTATCACCATCATCGTTGCTGGCGTGGTGGTTCTCATCATCGGTTTGCTGGCGGCCATAATGGGCTGGGGTGCTGAGGAGCACGCAGCCGCAGGAGAAGCCGCCGGGCACGCCGGTGCTGCTTCGGCTCACCACGAAGGCAACCCCGTGTGGTTGAAACGCCTATTGGTTAGCCTGTGGCACAGTAATATTTTCTTCTTAGGCGTTTCAACCATCGGAACAGTGTTCCTGGCCATCAATTACGTGGCTTATGCCGGTTGGTCGGTGATGGTAAAGCGTATTGCCGAGGCGCTGAGTGCTTGGGTGATTCCTGGTGCCGTCATCCTTTTTGTGGTGTTCTTAATTGGCCGTCATGACATCTTCCATTGGACGCACGAAGGCATCATGGAGAAGGGCAATCCTAACTACGACGCCATCATTGCGGGTAAGAGCGGTTTCCTAAACATCCCTTTCTACCTAATTCGCACGGTCATTTATCTTGCAATCTGGGCATACTTCAGCTGGAAGTTACGGCAGCTGTCGCTGGCTGAAGACCGTTTGGGGGGCACTGTATGGTTTCACAAGAGCATCAATGCCTCGGCCTTGTTCCTTGTTCTTTACGCTGTTACGTCTTCGATGGCAGCCTGGGATTGGGTTATGTCGGTTGACACGCATTGGTTTAGCACCATGTTCGGCTGGTACGTATTCGCTTCTTGGTGGGTATCGGGCATTGCTGCCATTGCACTTACTGCTATTTTCCTGAAACAAGCAGGGTACTTGAAGGCTTTAACTTCAAACCACATGCACGACCTGGGCAAGCTCATGTTCGGTTTCAGCATCTTCTGGACCTACGTGTGGTTTTCGCAATTCATGCTGATTTGGTATGCCAACCTTCCTGAAGAAGCTGTTTACTACAACCAGCGCCTTGGAGGCTTCGAAGGTCGTTACACGGGCATCTTCTTTTTCAACCTGGTTATCAACTTTGTATTCCCATTCTTGGGCCTGATGACCCGGGATGCAAAGCGTCAGATGATTATCATGAAAATCGTCTGCATTGCCATCCTGGTTGGCCATTGGTCAGACTTTTATTTGATGTTCATGCCGGGCACTTTGAAGGGGGAAAGCGGGTTCTTGATAGAGATAGGAGTAGCCGCAATTTTCCTCGGTGCTTTCCTGATTGTCTTCTCACGTCGCTTGGCTTCTGCCTCGCTCGTTCCGGTCAATCACCCCTTTTTGGACGAGAGTGTCCACCACACTACTTAAACTGTATTGTGAATTGCCGGCGAAGTGCTCATCTTTTATAAATGACGCTTTGCCGGTACTTTAATACTTAGTACATACTACTAAAAACTCAATGACGGCTCTTACTATTTTGCTTGTGCTGCTGTTGCTGCTGGTCGTGTTTGGCCTGCTGTTTCGCTTGCAGATTTTCACATCTATTTTCTCAGGCACGTTTACCCGAGACATTGGCATGAGCAATAGCGTAAACGCTATTTTGATGCTGGTATTCCTAGTGTTCGGTGGCGCTTGGTTCGCGTATTCTTTTGTTGAAAACTTTAGCAAGATGAATCCGCCTATTGCTTCCGTGCATGGCCATGAAATGGAACGCATGTTCTGGATTACCATGGCGGTGATTGGTGTGGCATTCGCTATTACCCAGGCCCTGCTGTTCTGGTATTCTTACCGGTATCAATACAAAGAAGGCCGTCGTGCTTACTTCTTCTCGCACAACAACAAGATTGAAGTTATCTGGACGGTGATTCCAGCCATTGTTATGGCTGCCCTGATTTTTGCTGGTTGGAAAGCCTGGACGCGCATCACGGGTCCTGCACCTAAGGATTCGGTTGTTGTGGAATTGATGGGCAAGCAGTTTAACTGGCTTGTTCGTTATCCTGGCCGCGACATGAAGCTTGGGGTAGTCAACTACCGCATGATTGATGCCGTAAATGAATTCGGTTTTGACCTCAGCGACAAAGCTGGCCTTGACGACTTCACGACCAATGAAATCCATGTGCCTAAGGGTGTTCCCGTTCTTATAAAGATTCGGTCGCGCGACGTTCTGCACGCCGTGTACATGCCTCACTTCCGGGTGCAGATGTACGCTGTGCCAGGCATGCCTACCCGCTTCTGGTTCACGCCGACGATGACCACCGACGAGATGCGTGCGAAACTGGGCAACCCCAATTTCAACTACGAACTGGCTTGCAATCAGATTTGCGGTGGCAGCCACTTCGCAATGAAGGCGAATCTGGTAGTTGACGAGCCAGACGATTACCAGAACTGGTACGCTGCTCAGCAATCTTTTTCGCAGAAAAACCCGGAAGTGTTGGCTGCTTTGAAACTGAAGTCCAAGACGCTGGTTTCTGAAGCAACAGCACCTGCCGCTGAAGCCAAAGAGACAGCGCCTGCTCCTTTGGCAGCTTCTTATTAATCCTTACTAAACGGTATCCTTTTATGTCAGACATGGCAGCTAAGCCCAATCTGTCGCCCGGCGTGCAAACGCAAGGTGGCATTGGTACCGCAGGCGTCCCCGCCACTGAGCACGGTGACCATCTGCATCACGACGACCATGAGCACCATGACCAGCACTGGCTGTGGAAATACGTATTCAGCCAAGACCATAAAGTAATTGCCAAGCAATTTCTGATTACGGGCATGATTTGGGCCATCCTCGGTGGCACACTGTCGAGCTTGTTCCGTTTGCAGTTGGGCTGGCCTGAGAGTTCCATGGAGTGGCTCGCGCCTTTCCTTGGCAAGTGGATTGTTGCTGGTAAGCTGAACCCTGAGTTCTATCTTGCCTTGGTGACAATGCACGGTACCATTATGGTATTTTTCGTGCTGACTGCTGGTTTGAGCGGTACTTTTTCGAACTTCCTGATTCCCCTGCAGGTAGGTGCCCGTGACATGGCATCTGGCTTCATGAACATGCTTTCGTACTGGTTCTTCTTCCTGTCGAGCATCGTCATGTTTGCGTCGCTGTTCATCGAGACCGGTCCTGCTGCTGCTGGCTGGACAATTTATCCCCCATTGAGCGCTTTGCCCCAGGCCATTCCCGGTTCGGGTGCCGGTATGACGCTGTGGCTGGTGAGCATGGCCTTGTTCATTGTTTCGCAGCTGCTAGGTGGCGTAAACTATGTGACTACGGTTATCAACATGCGTACCCGTGGCATGAGCATGAGCAAGCTTCCCCTCACCATCTGGGCGTTCTTCCTCACGGCTATTCTGGGTATCCTGTCTTTCCCAGTATTGTTCTCGGCGGCATTGTTGCTCATTTTCGACCGCTCGTTCGGTACTTCTTTCTTTCTCTCGGACATCTACATTGCTGGCCAGGCGCTCAGCAACCAGGGTGGTTCGCCCGTGTTGTTCCAGCACTTGTTCTGGTTCCTGGGCCACCCCGAGGTATACATTGTAATTATGCCTGCCATGGGCATGGTGTCGGAAGTATTGGCTACCAATGCTCGTAAGCCAATCTTCGGTTACCGTGCTATGATTGGTTCGCTGATTGGTATTTCGCTCCTTTCGTTCGTTGTGTGGGCTCACCATATGTTCGTGACGGGCATGAACCCCTTCCTTGGTTCGGTCTTCATGTTCCTGACACTGATTATTGCGGTGCCTTCAGGTGTTAAGGTGTTCAACTGGCTGGCTACCCTCTGGCGTGGCAACATTCGCTTCACAGCGGCTATGCTGTTCTCCATTGGTTTTGTATCGTTGTTCATTTCAGGTGGTCTGACGGGTATTATCCTCGGCAACGCTACCCTGGACATCCAAATGCACAACACGTACTTCGTGGTAGCTCACTTCCACCTGGTAATGGGTAGCTCGGCATTCTTCGGTTTGTTCGCTGGCGTGTACCACTGGTTCCCCAAGATGTTTGGCCGTATGATGGACGAGAAGTTGGGCTACATCCACTTCTGGTTGACCTTCGCCGGTGTGTACCTGGTGTTTATGCCCATGCACTACGTAGGCATTGCCGGTTTCCCCCGTCGTTACTACGCCTGGACTGGCTTTGATGCTTTCTCGCAGTTTGCTGATATGAACCGGTTTATTTCGATTGCGGCAATTCTGGCATTCTTTGCGCAGTTTGTGTTCATCTTCAACTTCTTCTACAGCATCTTCCGCGGCCGTCGTGCTACCCAGAATCCTTGGAACTCGACCACGCTGGAATGGACGACCCCTATTAACCCCGGTCACGGCAACTGGCCCGGCGAGATTCCCGCTGTGTACCGTTGGCCTTACGACTACAGCAAGCCCGGCTCCGATGTGGACTTCATTCCGCAGAACGTGCCTTACTCTAAAACGCAGTCTTCAAACCTGCCCTACGAGCAGGATGCTGTTGAGTAAGCTGTAAATAGTACAAAGTCCCAAAAAGGGCCGCCTCACCGGCGGCCCTTTTTCTTTAATAAGTCTTCGTCTTTTTGAAATTCAGCGAGACTTTTGACACCGACTGGTTGTTTATAATAAGATGAATAGCTTACAGATAAGTCCTGCAGTGCGCCGTTTTCGATTGGTAGGGGTCCTGACTGTTGTTGCCGTTTACTTGCTCATACTTGTGGGCGGTATTGTGCGTAGCACGGGTAGTGGCATGGGCTGTCCAGACTGGCCCAAATGCTTCGGCCAGTGGATTCCGCCCACCGAAGCCAGTGAGTTGCCGGCTGATTATAAGGAGATTTACACAGCCCAACGGGTCGCAAAAAATCAAAAGCTGGCGCGCACGCTGGAGCGCATGGGCTTTGCACAGGTAGCGGGGGATATTTTTGCGCATCCTACTCAATACATCGAGACGGATTTCAACGCTGTGAAAACGTGGATTGAGTACATCAATCGACTGTTGGGTGCACTAATTGGGGTGTTTGTGTTTTTAACTGTGGTTTTTGCGCTGCCTTACTGGCGACGCGACCGACCTGTCTTTTGGCTCGCATTTGGGTCTTTTTTGCTTACTGGCGTTCAGGGCTACCTTGGGTCACTGGTGGTTTCAACCAATTTGCTGCCCGTGATGGTTACTATTCACATGGCTTTGGCACTCGTCATTGTTGCTATGCTGTTGTATGCTGTGGACCGGGCTCAATGGCGCCTCGATAAGCTCAGCATGGCCACGGCACCGAATGGGGGACGGGAGGCGTCCTTATTTGGCGTGAAAGTGCCTGGTGCCGCCTTGCAATGGGCATTATGGGCGGCGCTGCTGCTTACGTTCTGGCAGATAATTCTCGGTACGGAGGTTAGAGAGCAGATTGATATGATAGCGGCTCAAGACATCGCGCGGGAAAACTGGGTAGCCCAACTGGGCAATACCTTCAACATTCACCGCACGGTATCAGCAGTGGTGCTCTTATTGAATATTTATGTGTGCTACGAACTGTGGCAGCTGGGCAGTAAGCGGCTTAGCCAGCTTGCAGCAGCTACGTTGAGCGTAGTGGGCCTGGAAATTCTGGCGGGCTTTGTGCTTGCCTATTTTTCCCTGCCTGCTGCGGTGCAGCCTATCCACCTCACGCTGGCCACGGTGTTGTTTGGCGTGCAGTTTTTGGCATTGTTGGCAGTTGCCCGCGCTCGAAAAACCTCACAAACTATTGAGCCCGCAGATGCCGCCCGGCGGGTTGTTGCGTAACTTTGTGGCCCCGCGGGGCTCAGGCTATGGCTTTTGGGGCCAACGTGCAAACTATCAGAAGGATTAATGGTTAAGGCCCGCGCCTATTTTCAGCTGCTCAAATTCCGGCTTTCGCTCACCGTTGCGTTTTCGAGCGCAATTGGCTACATGTTGGGGGCGCATGATTTCAGCTGGAGCCGCGCGCTGCTCGTCATGCTGGGCGGCTTGTTGGTTACTGGCTCGGCTAACATCATCAACCAGATTCACGAACGCGAACTGGACAAACTGATGACGCGAACGGCCCAACGGCCCTTACCACTGGGCATCATTACGCCTACGGAAGGCTGGATATTTTGTGTGCTATTGGGCGTTTCGGGCCTTGGGCTGCTGGCCTACCTGTTCAACCCGCTTACGGCGGCACTGTCGTTGCTTTCGCTCATTCTATACGGCTTCATTTACACCCCGCTTAAGACCATTTCGCCTATTTGCGTGGCAGTGGGGGCCATTCCGGGTGGGTTGCCGCCCCTCATAGGCTGGGTAGCTGCCACCGGCTACATTGGTGTGGAGGCGTGGGTCCTTTTTGGCATTCAGTTTATGTGGCAGTTTCCGCACTTCTGGGCCATTGCCTGGGTAGCCGACGAGGATTACAAGCGTGCTGGCTTCAAAATGCTGCCTTCTCCCGGCAACCGGGACCTGCGCACGGCCTTCCAGATAATGACGTATACCCTGCTGCTAATCCCGCTTAGTTTAATGCCGCTGGTGTTCAATATCTCGGGACGGGTGTCGGCGCTGGTGGCCGTGGTGTGTGGCGTACTGTTTCTGCTGCTCACTTTTCACCTGATGCGTACACAGTCGCGCAAGTCGGCTTTGCGTATCATGTTTGCCTCGTTCCTGTATTTGCCCATTGTACAAATTGCGTTAGTACTGGACAAAATGTAGCCGTTTGTTGTTATAAATAAACCCACTCAGACGAATGGGTTTGCCTATTTTTATCAATAATCTGCGTCAGCGCAAGCGGGCGTTTTCATCTCTATGAACCCTTCTGAATTATTACCTGAAAACGAAGTAGGTCTCGGCTGGCATCCCAAGCGTGTGTTGCTCGTTTTGCTTATTTTCAGCATTGTAATGATGTTTGCGGCTTTCACCAGCGGCTACATCGTGCGGCGCGACGAAGGCAACTGGCGCGAGTTTGACCTGCCAGTATCGCTGTTGGTGAATACCATTCTTATTGCTTTAAGCAGCGCCAGCATGCAGTGGTCTTACGCGGCCGCGCGCAAAGACGAAATCGGGCGCATGAAAACCGGTATTGGGATTACGCTGGCTTTGGGCCTCGCTTTCCTAGTAGGTCAGTACGTTAGCTTCGGCGATTTGGTAGACGGAAACACTTTCTTTGGGGGTGCTGACGCCAATCCGTCCGGTTCGTTCTTATACGTGCTGATGGGTGTGCACGCTTTTCACTTGGTTACGGGACTTGTTTTTGTGACCGTTGTGCTGAAGCGAGCCCTTAACTATCAGGTGCATTCGCGCGCCTTGCTTTCCATTGGAAATGCCACCTTATACTGGCACTTTCTGGGCGGGCTTTGGCTGTACCTGTATTTGTTCTTACTTTTGAACCATTAAAACTGACGTTACGCTGTCCGCTATGTCCCAACCGACCACTTTGCAGCCCCCCGCTGCTTCCGCTACCCAAGACGCTCCACGCACCGGCACCTGGGATGGCGGCAACGAACCCTTTAAGGCGAGCTACGGCAAGCTGATGATGTGGTTCTTCCTGCTTTCTGACGCATTTACCTTCGCCGCCTTCCTGACGACCTACGGTCTCATCCGTCACAAGCACGAAGTATTCGTGGGCAAAGCCGAGGAATTTGTATTCAGCACGCGCTGGTGGCCTGTTCCGGACCGGGTATTCAACGCCTTCCCGGGCCTGCACGGCATGGACGTGCCCCTGGGTTTTGTGGCTTTGATGACCATGATTCTTATCTTGAGCTCCGTGACCATGGTGTTGGCTGTTGAAGCAGGCCACCGCATGGACAAGAATGATGTGCAGAAGTGGTTGCTATGGACCATCCTGTTTGGCACTACGTTCCTGTTGAGCCAGGCCTGGGAGTGGAGCCACTTCATCCATGGTTCCGAAAAGGGCATGTTGATGGCCGATGGCACTACCTTCTTCGGGGCCAATCTGGCGGCTAACGAATACGGCCCGGTGCTATTTGCCGACCTGTTCTTCTTTATTACGGGCTTCCACGGTACCCACGTGCTCTCGGGCGTCTGCCTGTTGGTGTGGTGCTTCATTGCCACCTCCAACGGCACGTTCCACAAGCGTGGCCACTACGAGATGATTGAGAAAATCGGCCTTTACTGGCACTTTGTAGACCTAGTGTGGGTGTTTGTATTCACCTTCTTCTACCTCGTTTAATTTAACTGGTGATCTAAGGGCGAAGCGGACGGTGTGCTTTTTGCTGCCGTACCCGCTTCGCTAACCCACCGCTTTCACCGCCTCTTTACTATCTGATTATGGCTGCTCACGCAACTGACGAAAATCTCCAGCAAGGGGAAATTGCCAAGCCGAATACCGCTTGGATTTGGAAGACCTTCTTCGTTCTGGTCGGCATTACGGCTGTAGAATTTGTGTTTGTGTTCCTGATGGAGCCCAGCACGCTGCGCAACAGCATCTTTATTATTCTTACCATTATGAAGGCATTCTTCATTGTGGCTGAATTTATGCACCTCAAGCACGAGACCAAAGGGCTCATCTGGACCATTCTGGTGCCAATGTCGCTGCTCGTGTGGCTGTTGGTGGCTTTGATTACCGAAGGCTCCTACGTAGGAGAGGTACTGCAAAACATGTTTAAATAACAAATGCGGCCCCGCCAAACCCTGTTGCTGGGGCTGCTGCTGTTATTGCCGGTACTGGCATTTCTGTTTCTGTTCCGCTTCGGAACCAACCGTTACGCGCTGCCCACTTACCTGCCCGACCGTGTGGATTCCACGCAGGTTGGCGGTAAGTGGCGGCGCGATACTGTTTTCCACCAGGTTGCACCGTTCCGCTTTCCTTCATCTACCGGGCGCGAAGTGAGTAGCACGGAGCTGGGCAGTGGCCTTTACATTGCTCAGTTTTATGGCGAGGACGAGGCCAGTGTGCGCGTGGCGCGGGCCATGCTACGGGTGCAGGAGAAGTTTAGGAAGGAGCCGCGGGTTCGCCTTGCCACGTTCGTGTTGAATGCGGATTCGGCGAAAGCAGCTTCTCTCACCCGTTTGGCGGAGCAATACGGCACCATTGCGGGCAAGTGGTTTTTCCTCACAGGGCCTCCAGATTCGGTGAAACGACTGGCGCTACACGAATTCCGTCTTACCGCCGACCCAACGCGCTTGCCGGGGGCTGTGTTCACGGCCAACATCCCGGCCGGCCGCCTGTTGTTGGTTGACAACAAACGCCGGGTGCGGGGCATTTACGATGGCACCGACGGGCGCGAAATTGACCGCTTACTCACGGAAGTTACCGTGCAGCTTTACGACTATGAACACCCCAACTGACAAACTGCACCCTCCGGTGCTGGCTCCCGGCGACTACACGCGCTACAAAATAATACTAGGTACGCTGGGCGTGGTGGTTCCACTGCTGGTGGCGGTATTGTTTTCGTTCCCTGACCTGTTCCGCATCCCGGGAGCTGAGGTGAAGTTCTTGCCGGCGGTAAATGCCGTGCTCAACTCCCTCACGGCGGTGTGCCTGGTGGCGGGCTATTATTTTATTCGTAAGAAGCAGGTGCTGCGCCACCGCGCCATGATGGGCACTGCTTTTGCGCTGGGGGGCTTGTTTCTGCTTTCGTACGTGGCCTACCATTCGCAGGTGGCCAGCACCTCGTTTGGGGGCGAGGGTACGGTGCGCTACGTGTATTTCTTTCTGCTGCTCACGCACATTGTTTTGGCCGTGGTAACGGTGGGCCTTGTGCTCTTTACGCTGTATTTTGCCCTTACCGGCCAGTACACCAAACACAAGGCCATTGCCCGCTGGACTTTCCCGGTGTGGCTATACGTTTCGGTTACGGGCGTCATCGTATACCTCATGATTTCGCCGTACTATACCTAAGTGAATTTGCTGGCGAAGCTAACAAGAGGGATTTTCCCGGAAACTTTGCCTCAGCTACAGTGTTTTGTATACTATGAAAAAGACCTTTTTTGCCGCCACTTTTGCCTTGTTGTTGGGCGTTCTGTTGAGCTTGGCGCCGTTGGGAGCTAGCGCTCAGTGCGTGATGTGTAAGTCGCAGGTGGAGTCGGCGCGCCAGGAGCGTGACGACTACGAAGTGGCTGGGTTGAACAAGGGCATCGTGTACATGATGACCGTGCCGTACATCCTGATGGGCGCGGTGGGTTATTTCTGGTATCGCCGTACGCACCCCAAGGGCGCTAAAAAGTAGGTCGCGGTCATCGCATTGCCGGTATTTGTGTCGTGCTGTCCGCGTTGCCGCTGAGGTTAGCTTTTTGGCAGTAGGCTCTGAGCCTGCGGCAATTTGATGGGGCGCCGGAACGCTGCGCTGTCTGCGGCTTGGTTTTGAAGTCCGAGGTGGGGTTTTGTGCGGGAGCATTTATATCAGCTGCACCTTCGCGACGGTGATTGTGGCTGCCTTGGGCAGATAGCTCTACTTTCTGGGCAGCGACCAGGAGCTGGGGGTTGTGCAACCGCTGTGACTTTGGCGGTAGTGGTTTTCACCCCGCTTATGTTCTGATAGGCCCGGTCCGTGATGCTCTACGTTTTTGGAGGCACGCATTTTGACCCACGTTACTCCAAGTCGCAACAACCAAGTAAGAGGAGAGTGGAAGGTGCTGCCAAAGGGCAGCATTTTTTGTTAGGCGTGGATTTTGCGGAGCATGTTGGGGCCGACCATGTTGTTTCGCTAACTCCGGTTTAGGCCCAACCGTTAATTCTGCCGTTTCTTCGGGGTTCGCTGGGCGGAGTTAACGGCCTTGGTGAGTTGCTTCCGTTAGCAGCTCCGTTTCTACTTTTCTTTCACAACTCAAGCAAATCTGTGGTTCGACCTTTTGCGTGGCCTCGTTTGCCCTGGTTGCTACTGCTGGCCGCGGCGTTGTGTTTCGTGAGTGGCTACCTGGCGAGCCGCTATGCCCTGGCCCCTGGCGCAGTGGAACGCACGGATACCCTTGGCCTGCAGCAGCTGGTGCGCGAGGCTGAAGCCACAGCCCGGACCGATGCCGATTCGGTAGCAGCTGGCTTGGCTCGGGGCAACTATGGCTTCAACAAGCTGCTGGCGCAAACCACTTTCCCTACCTGCGTACTGGAAAACGGCCAGCTGCTTTATTGGTCCGACGCCACTCTGCGCCCCGAAACCCAACCTGCCAGCACCGTTGAGCGGCTGGTTGAAACGCCGACGGGCCATTTCCTGCTGCTGCCGCGGGTGGCGGGGCAGTACCTTATTCTCACCTACGTGCCTTTGGCGCGGCATTATACCATCAGCAACCGCTACCTGCGCGAGGGTAGCGAACAGGCACTTTTCAGGGGCCTGGAACTGGAAGTGTTGGCTGATGCCGGGCCCGTCGGAACCCGTTTTGAAACGGCGGAAGGCAAATATCTGTTCTCCATCAAACGACTGAGACCCAATCCGCTGACGCGGCAATACCTGCCCATGGCGCTGCTGGCCTTGGGCAGTGTGCTGTACGGGGCCGGGTGGTGGCTGCTTGCGTTTGGCTGGTGGCGGGCCGGGCAACGGGTGGCCGCCATTGCGGCGCTGGTGCTGCCCCTTGTGCTGCTACGCGGGGCGCTGCTGTTTCTGGGTCTCCCGTATTCTTTCATTGAACTACCGATTTTCGACCCGCGTCAGTACGCAGCTTCGTGGTGGGCGCCGTCGTTGGGCGACTTGCTCCTTGATGCGCTGCTGGCGCTGCTGGTGGCGGCCGGCGCGGTGGCGCTGTGGCGCCACTTGCGGGTGTTGGAGCGCGTGCGGGTGCCCCGCGTGCCCATGCAGCAGGCGCTGGCAGCCGTCTTGCTGGGGTTGGCATTCTGCGGGTGGCTCTTTCTGCTTTTTGGGTATTATACCACCGCGTTCGGCAGCTCGCAGCTGAGTCTAGACATCACGCGTAATCTGCAGATAACGGGGTTCTGGCTGTTGCTGGCGCTGGCGGTGCTGCTGCACACTGCTGCCTGGCTGGTGGGCTTTTTTGGCCTGACACAGCTGGCTGGTGCGCTGCTGCAGCATGTGCCGGGCCGCGTGCTGCTGCTGGGCCCTCTAGTGGGAGCCGTGCCGGTGCTGGCTGTGGGCTTGATATGGGGCCTGCCGTGGGTGCTGGCGGTGGGGATATTGCTGGTGTTTGCGGCCATGGTGCGGGCCGTGGGCATGAGCGCCGCGCCCACCACGTATAGCTACCAGGCCCCCACGCTGATAGTGCTGCTCCTGGCCCTGGCCTCGGCCACGGGAGCCCTGGCGCTGTACGAGCATTTCGAGAAACAGCTGCTGGTGGATAAGCAGCGCCTGGCCAGCAATCTGCTGGTTGATAATGACTTCCAAGGTGAGTTTCTGCTGGGCGAGCAGATGCAGAAAATTGCCCGCGACCCGTTTGTGCGGCAATCGTTATCGGCGGCGTTTGGACAGCCGGAGGCGGTGCGGCAGCGCATTGCCCGCCAATACCTGAGCGATTATTTCGATAAATACGAGAGCAACATCACCCTGTATGACGAGGCCGGCCAGCCCCTGGGCGCGCTGCCCGGCACGCCCAGCTTGATGGAAGCGCGCGCCGACCTCGCGCGCACGGCCACGCCAACCAACCAGCAGGGTGTATACCTGCTTACTTCCGACAACCCCTTCAGCTCCCGCCGCTACGTGGCCCAAATCACGGTGCCCGGGCAGCGGGTGAACGGATTTGGTCCGGCCCTGGGAGCAGTGCGGGTCGAGCTTGCCCTCAAAAAGCTTACCAGCTACAGCGTGCTGCCCGAGTTGCTGGTCGACCAGAAGTTCTTTCAGCCCAGCCTGGCCACGGAACTGAGCTACGCGGGCTACAACCAGGGCAGTCTGGTGTACACGGAAGGAGATTTTGACTACGCCAACCGTTTGCCTAAGAACTGGCTGACCGACTCCCGCATGTATGAGGGGGGAATGAGCAGCCGCGGCTTCCACCACTACGCGGTGCACGGGTCCATGGGGCGGATTGTGGTGGTGACCACGGCCACGTACTCGCCCGGCGACTGGCTGGCCAATTTCTCGTTTCAGTTTTTGCTGTCCTCGTTTTTCTGGCTGCTGGTGGCGGGCCTGGTGCTGGTGGTGCGCGGCCGCCCAACCATGCTGCGCCTGCGCCTTAATTTCAGCACGCGCATTCAGGTGCTGCTCAACGTGGGCATTGTGGTGCCGCTGCTAGTAGTGAGCGTGGCCACGGCCAGCCAGCTCATTTCCTCGTACCAGCGCGACCTCACCCGCACCTATGAGCGGCGCGGTCAGCTGGCCCTGGAAAGCCTGCGCCGCCAGCGCCACCTGCTGTCCGATACCACGGCGCGGCCCACGCTGGCGGCGTTGGCCAAGAACGTGGCCGCCCTCACCGAGACCGACCTAAACCTCTACGACGTGCACGGCGAGCTGCTGGCCAGCAGCCAGCCTCTCATTTTTGAGGCAGGTTTGCTGGGGCCGCTGCTAAATCCCCAAGCCGTGGTGGCACTGCGGGAGCGCAACCGCCAGCGGGCCTTGCTCACGGAAAAAGCGGGCTCACTGTCTTTTAATGCGCTGTACCTGCCGGTGCGGGCGGGGGTAGGGGAAGCTGTGGCCACCGATTTGGCGGGACATTCTATTGGCCCGAACGGCACGACCAGCCCCGGCAGCTTTGCCCCACGCAGTGCGGCGGCGCCGGTGCCAGCCAGCCCCAACACGCGCGGCCCCGACGACGACGAGGCCATGCCCACAGGCCCTATCCTGGGGTATGTGGGCATTCCATTTTTTGATTCGGAGAAGGAGCTGAACACCAAGCTGACTGAGCTTTTCACCACTATTTTGAACATATTCACGCTGATGTTCCTGCTGTTTTTGGGGTTGGCGTTTGTAGCGGCCCGTCAGCTCACCGCCCCCCTCAAGCTCATCACCGAGAAGCTGACGCAAACCACACTCACGGATGAAAACGAACTGCTGGAATACCGCAGCTCCGACGACGAGATTGGCCTACTGGTGCGCGAGTACAACACCATGGTGACCAAGCTGGAGGCCAGCAAGCGCGAGCTGGCGGCCCAGGAAAAGGAAGCCGCCTGGCGCGAAATGGCCCGGCAGGTAGCCCACGAAATCAAGAACCCGCTCACGCCCATGAAGCTGAGCCTGCAGTTCCTGCAAAAAGCCATAACCGAGCGCCGCCCCAATGCCGAGGAGCTCATTGGCCGAATTTCCCAAACCCTGATTACCCAGATTGACGTGCTGAGCGACATTGCCACGTCCTTCAGCACCTTTACTAACCTGCCCGCCATGCGGCCTGAGCGCCTGGACGTGGCGGCCATCCTGCGCCGCTGCGCCGCCCTGCATCAGCCCGATGCTAACGATGGGGAGCTGGAGTTGCATATGCCGCCGGATGCCGAAACCGGACGCTACGTGGTGTTTGCAGACGAAAGCCTGCTGGTGCGCACCTTCAACAACCTGCTGATAAATGCCCGGCAGGCGGTGCCGGAAGGCCGCGAGCCCCGCATTGAAGTATGGCTGACGCAGGCGGAGCCGGGGCGGGTGATGGTGACCATCTGCGACAACGGCGCGGGCATTTCTGAGGATGTCCGGGAGAAAATATTCGTGCCCAATTTCACGACCAAAGAAACCGGCTCGGGCATTGGCCTGGCCGTGGCCAAGCGCGGAATTGAGAGCGCCGGGGGCCGCGTGTGGTTCGAAACGCAGGTAGGGGAGGGCACCCGCTTCTTCATTGAGCTGCCGCTAGCCGGATAATGGGTGCTGCCCGCGTGCCGTGGCACGAAACGCCCCGCCTTCGTCGTTACCCGCCAAACCCGACCTTTACTGCATGATTCGTCGCTTACGCCTGTGCTTTCCCCTTGCGGGCCTGCTCGTTGCGGCGCTGTTTTTTCTGACCGGGCAGGCTGCGGCTCAGGTGCAGCCTGCGACCAAAGGCGAGGCGCCGCCGCCCAGCACGCTCCGCTGCCGCTACGTGGCGCTTGCGCTAGGCCGCGACACCACCACCTTCGCCCTTGCCGATACCCTGACCGTGGTGCCTTCTTCGGTAGTGGTCGATGGCCGCGCCGTAGCCTACGACGGCCGTACCGACCGCTACCGCTGGGTGCGGGCCGCGCCGCGCGATACCGCCGGGGCGCCGCTGCCCGACTCGGTGCTGGTGTGCTACCGGGTGCTGCCGCTGCGTCTATCAGCGGCGCGTTTCCGGCGGCCCCTGACCCAGATGGACACGCTGAGTTTCCGGCGGTCGCTGATGAGCCGGGAGGACTTTTCGGTGAAAGAGCAGATTCTCACCACGCCGGGCATCAACAAAACCGGTAACCTGGCGCGCGGCATCAGTTTTGGCAATACCCAGAACGTGTTTGTGAATTCGGCCCTCAACCTGCAGCTGGAAGGGAAGCTGGCGGAAAACATCAACCTGACGGCCGCCATCAGCGACCAGAATGTGCCCTTTCAGCCCGAGGGCAATACCCAGCAGCTTCAGCAATTTGATAGAATATTCATCACCCTCACCAACCCCAACTGGAACATGACGGCCGGCGACGTGGTGCTGCGCAACAAGCCCGACTACTTCCTGCGCTACTACAAAAACATTCAAGGGGCGGCGGCCGAGGCCAATTTTGGGCCGCCTATTTACGGGGTATCGGGGCTGGGCGCTACGCCCGGGGTGTCGAACGCGGTGTTTCAGGGGCAGGCCGGGCAGGTGCCCTACGGCGGGGCCGGCGGCTTGCCGGGGCCTTCGCCGGCCACGCTCAACCCGCCGGCCATCAGCCAGCCCCAGCTCACGGACATCAACCGCCAAAGCAGTGGCCTGGTGGGGCCCTTGCTGCCGGGCGATACCGCGCGGGTGGCTGGGGCCACGGTGCGCAGCGCGGGCGTGCGCAAGGGGCTGGCGTGGCAGTCTTCCACCACGGCGGCGGGCGGCGTGGCCAAGGGCAAGTTTGCCAGCATTGAGGTGCCGCCCATCGACAACGTGCAGGGGCCGTACCGCCTCAGTGGGCCCAACGGCGAGCAGTTCATCATCGTGCTGGCCAACTCGGAGCGGGTGTACCTCGACGGCCGCCTGCAAACCCGGGGCTTCGACGCCGACTACATCATCGATTACAACCTGGCCGAAGTCACGTTCACGCCCCGCCACCTCATCACCCGAAACTCCCGGATTCGCATCGACTTTGAGTATTCTGACCTCAACTACGCCCGCTCGCTGCTCACGGCCAGCCACTACCAGCAGCTGGGCCGGCTGAGTGTGCGGGCCAACGTGTACCAGGAAGCCGACAACCCCAACAACGCGCCCAACCTCAACCTGAGCGACACCACGCTGCAGCGGCAGCTGCGGGAGTCGGGCAACGTGGCATTTACCGTGGTGCCGGGTGGCACCGTAGTGGAATACACCCGCACGCGGGTGCTCTACCGCCTCGATGCCGCCACCGGCATCTTCAGCCGCGCCGTGGGGGCAGACACCTTGGGCACCGTGTATGAGGTGCCCTTCACGGACGTGGGGCAAGGCAATGCCGACTATATTCTGTCGAACGACCCCGGCCAGGAAACCAGCAACGGCCGCGTGTACAAGTACCTGGGGCCGGGTTTGGGCCGCTACGCGCCGCTGCGCCGCATCCCCACGCCGCTGCTGAAGCAGATGGTGTCCGGCGGCATCAGCTACCAGATAGACAGCAGCACCACGGTGTTTTTTGACGCCGCCCGCTCGCGGCTGGACCGCAACCGCTTCTCGACCCAAAACGATGCGGACGGGGCCATGCGCATGGGGTACGTGGTGCAGGACCGGGCCCTGCCGGCGGGGCTGGCCGGCGGGGTGCTGCGCAACTACCGCCTGCGCTCGGCCCTCGACTACGAGTACACCGGCAAGCGCTTCGCGCCCATCGACCGCTACCGCGACATTGAGTTTGACCGCAACTGGAGCGCCGTGAGCACCGTGCAGGGCAACGCCACCGGCCAGGTGCCCCGCGCCGACAATATCTTCAACTTCAGCCTGGGCGTGGTGAAAGACCAGAACAACAGCGTGAACTACCGGCTCAGCCGGCGCTTCCGGTCAGGCGAGGTGAGCGGGCTGCAGCACTGGCTGGACGCGGCCCAGCAGGTGGGCAACCTGGAAATGCGGGGTTCGCTGTTTGTGCTCAACGCCGATGCCGGGCGTTTTCAGTCCGATTGGGCGCGGGGCGAGGCCACGGGCCGCTACGTGGGCGGCAAAATAGTGCCAGGCTACGCCTACCGCTTCGACAAGAACTTGGTGAGCGCCACCAGCACCGACACCATTCGCTCGGCCAACTACTTCGACGAGCACAATGTCTTCGTGCAAAGCCGCGACTCGGCCCGCACGCAGTACCGCTTCGACTACAGCTACCGCCGCGACCAAACCCCCAACGCCACCCAGAGCGACCTCATCCGGCGCGGTACCGCTCAGACCTGGCAGGGCACGCTGGCCTCGCGCCTGGGCAAAACCCAGGACTTGCGTCTGCTGGCTACCTACCGCAACCTCGATTCGCTGGGCCTGGCCCGCAACCGCACGGTGCTGGGGCAGGTGTTTTACAACGCCAACCTGCTGCAAAACCAAATTCGCTCCGAGTTGAGCTACAGCGTGGCCACGGGCCGCGAGCTGAAGCGCGACTACTCCTTTCTGGCCGTGCCCGCCGGCCGGGGCACGCACTTTTACAACGGCGACGCCAACGGCAACGGGCAGCAGGACAAGGACGAGTTTTTCGAAGCCCAAACCCCCGACGCGCAGTTCCGCACCTACATCAAAGTGTACCTGCCCACGGCCGACTACCTCATCGCCTTCACCAACCGCCTGAGCTACCGGCTGACCACGGCGGCCCCGCGCGGCTGGCGCGAAGCCGGCGGCTGGCGCGCGGCGGCCTCTCGCTTTGCCACCCTCACCAGCATCACCGTAGACCGGCGCACCACCGACCCGTCGCTGCTCTCGCGCCTCAGCCCCTTCAGCTACGACAAGGAGGACCCGCAGTTACTGGCTTTCACGCAGCTGGTGCGTAATACCCTGTATTTCAATCGTTCCAATCCCATTTTCGGCTCGGAGTTCACGGTGCAGCAAACGCAGCAGAAAAGCCTGCTGGCCCAGGGCTCCGACCTGCGCAACCTGAGCACCCAGAGCCTGCTGGTGCGGCGCACGCTGGCCAGCACGTTCACGGCGCGCCTCACGGGCTCGCGCGACATTCGCGAAGCCACCAGCGACTACCTGCTCACCCGCAACTACCGCCTGCTCATTTACACCGTGCAGCCCGAAATCAGCTACCAGCCCACGCCTGCGCTGCGCCTCACGGGCACCTACCTGCACACCCGCAAGCGCAACACCCTGGCCATAGAAAACGCCGAGCTAAACCCCGGCGTGTTTGACGAGCTGGGCCTGGAAACCCGCCTCAGCCAGGTAAACAAGCGCACCCTCACCGCCGGCACGCGCTTCACTAACGTGCAGTTTAAGGGCACCGACCCCAATTCGGTAGTAGCTATTGAAATCCTGAATGCCCTGCGCCCCGGCAGCAACTTCACCTGGAACCTGAACGTGGAGCAGCGCCTGAGCAATGGCCTCAACATCACCGTGGCATACGACGGCCGCAAAGCCAGCGGGCTGAACACTGTGCACACCGGCCGCATGCAGGTAGCCGTGTTGTTTTAAGTGGTTGCGAAGCAGTAACCGTAATCACCAAGAACGTCATGCTGAGCGTAGTCGAAGCATCTCTACCGCATTAGTAAATGAATTACTCACGCAGTAGAGATGCTTGACTACGCTCAGCATGACGTTCTAATTTCACTTTAGCAGATAGCGCTTTGTGTTGTTGAAAATGCTGCGCAGGTAACCGGGCTCCGTTGGTGAACGGATGTTGCAATGAAGCGTTAGTTGGCCCGAGCATGTGCAAATGCCATGCGGGCGGCGCGGGCAGCCAGCCCGGCCGTGAGTTCGCGCTGCTTGTAGCACAGCGGCAGCGGCAACCCCGAGCGCAGGGCGTGCACTGTGATTTCGGCGCAGGCCCGGGCGTCGGAAAGGGCGTCGTGGTGGTTGAGGGGAATGCCGAAGTGAGCGGCCACGTAATTGAGCTTGTGGCGCTCCAGCTGTGGCCACAGCAGCTTGCTCAGCTTCACCGAGCACAGGCAGTGGAAGGCCGGAATGGCCAGGCCGAAGTCGCGCAGCGTGTGCTCCAGCACGCTCACGTCGAAAGCCGAATTGTGGGCCACCACGGGCTGATGGTGCAGGTAGGGCAGCACGTCGTGCCACACGTCGGCCAGGGTAGGAGCATTGTGCAGGTCTTTTTCGGCAATGCCATGCACTTCAAAATTGCGCCAATCCACGCGCAGCTCGCGGGGCCGCAGCAGGCTTTGGTAGGTATCAGTTATTTGCCCGTTGCGCACCCGTACCACGCCCACGGCGCAGGCGCTGGCCCGGCGTTCGTTGGCGGTTTCAAAGTCGATGGCCGTAAAGTTGAGTCCCGCCAGGGCCTGGGTGATTTCTGCTTGCATAGGGCCAAGATAACTTACCCGCCCGGAAACATCTGCTGCTGGGAGTGCTTATTTGGGTGCCGGAAGGGATGGAGCCTCAGGACTGCAGCACACCCGCGGCACCTCGAAATACCGCTCCATCACGCCGTTAATGGTGCCATCACAGCCGGGCGTCAGGTCAATGTCGAAGTCAATAAAAGTGCTGGCGGCGTGGGCGGCCCGCAACGCCGCAAACCGCGCCTTCATCTGGGCATCAAAAGGCTTGGCGCTGGTGAGCAGCTCGCGCCAGGCTTCGGGCACGTGCCCGGTACCAAACAGCCCCGCCATGAGCGCCACCGCCAGGGTTCCGGAGCGGAGACAGCGCGTGGCCCGGCCGGGGTGCCGGGGCAGCTGCTGGGCCACCAGCCACGCCAACGCGGCCACGGAAAGCAGCAACACCAGCAGCATTTCGTTCTGGGCGCGGGTGAGCGGTGGCCCCACCACCACGTAGCGAAACAGCACGAACCCGAGCCCGTTCAGCGCCCCAAACGCCGCGAGCACCAGCAGCCACCCGCGCCGCGACAGTCGCACCAGGCCCGCGCCCGTGCCCCGGTGCCGGTAGCCCAGCCACAGCCCCGACAGCACCGCCGCCGCTACGCTGAATGCCACCATGGGCCGCGCCATAAAGAGCAGGGCCGAGTACAGGCTGCGCGGCCCCAGCACCAGCCAGCGGTAGGCGTGGAGCGGGTCGGTGGGCGGGGCCATGGCCTGCGCACGGGCCCAGTTGCCGGGTGCTGCCAGGGCTAGCGCAGCGGCGGCCCCGCCCACCACGGCCCACAGCCACCACTTGGGGCGCGCGGCCGCTGGCATGGCATAGCCCAGCAAAGCCAGTACCGGCAGGGCCTGCAACAAGGTCAGTTCGTTGCCCACCAGGGCCAGCAGCAGCGGCACGCAGGCCCAGCCGGCATAGCGCCACTGTTTTTCAGCAGGCCCCCAGCCGGCCAGTACCGCCAGGGCCGTGAAATTGAGCAGGCCAATGAACGGAATCTGATAGGCCACCGCTCCGCAAAACCAGTACAGAAAGGAGAAGGGCGCCGGGGCAGCATTGCAAAACAAGGCCAGCAGCACCGCGCTGCACCAAAACGCCATGCTCCACGAGAACGCCACCCGCAGCAGCGTGCCAAATAGCACCCGCAGCAAATGGGCAAGGCTGGCCCACAGCCCCACAAATAACCCCGCCGCCACCACCTTCACGCCCCCCAGCCAGCCATAGGTCACGGGGTTGAGCACGGTCATAAAAAAGGTGGAAGTGAAGCGCCCGGTCCAGGTCTGGAACAGCCACTGCTGCACGCCCCACAGGCCGTGCTCCCGCGTCCAATAGGCGTTGCGGAAGTCATCGAAAAAAGGCTGCGTGTAGGCCATCAGTGCCACAAAGGGCGCCAGCGCCAGCAGCAGGCTCAACCGTAATAAAAAAATGCGCAGCTTGGGATATGGCAGCAAAACGAGGGCCGTTGAAAATTAAAAAAGCCTAGAGGCCCACCAGCCGCCGGGCGGGCTTCACAATGGCCAGCTCGGCCTGCCCAGCCGGGGCTTGTGCCGCATCGAGCGTGGCCCGGGCCCCGGCCAGCCACGCGGCCGAGGGCGTCTGGTCGGTTTGCAGCTGGTTCAGGCGTTCCAGCAGCACCTTGGCCACAGCCGCCAGCTTGGTGGAGAGCGGCGCGTACTCCCGCAAGGCTGTGTTCAGCAACAGCAGCGTTTGCAGGCGCGCGTCGTTGGTTTGCCACAGCAGTAGCTGCGCCCGCAGGGCGGCCAGCTGGCGCACCGAGTACACCGGGCGCGGCGGCGTGGCGGCACTGGCCAGCACGCTGTCCACGAGCACGCCGAAGCGCCGGGCCACTTCCGACTCGGCCGGGGCAGCGTCCACCAGGCGGTTCAGGGGCGTTTGGGGAGTGTAGGTCATGCCCTGGAAGTGGCGCTTGTACTCTTTCACCGGTTCCAATACTTCGGCCAGGGTGCGCAGGGCAGGCAGGTTGGCGGGGCCGGCCATCTGGCTGAGCAGCCGCTCGGGGGCCAGGCGGTGCTGCAGGCCCACGGCTTCCAGCTGCCCGGCCACGGCGTTGAGGCGGCGGTACATGTCGGGCACATCCTGCGTGGCGGCCTGCGGCGACCACAGGCGCTCGGCCACGGCGGCGGCGCGGGGCCAGATGCGCGAGTCCACAATCACCGAATCGGCAAACTCGCTCCACATGGCCGCTTCGCCGCCCAGTACCAGCTTTTGCTGCGCGGGCGTGAGGGTGGTGCCGACGGGCAGTGGGTCGGGCAGGTAGTGCGCGGCGGCAGGGTAGTTCAGGTCCAGGTAGTAGCCTTCTGAGAGCAGGGCCGGGTGGCCCTGTTTCACGGCATCCACCAGCCACTTTTTGCCGCGCCAGCTCTGGATGATGATTTCCTTGGGCAGGTCGGGCCCCAGGATTTCGTCCCAGCCCACCATTACTTTGTTGCGCTGCTGCAGCATGGCCAGCACCCGGCGGTTGAAGTAGGTTTGCAGCTGGTGCTTGTCCACGGTTTTGCGGTCGGCTTTCACCATGCCTTTGGCCCGCATGAAGGCCGCAATGCGCGGGCTGCGCCGCCACTGCCGCCCGTCGTTCTCATCGCCGCCCACGTGGAAGTACGGGTCCGGAAACAGCGCCGTCATCTCCGTAAACAGAGAATCAAGAAACGTATAGGTGGTTTCCTTGGTGGGGTCGATGGCAATGTTGGACGTGCGAAAGCTGCGGTACACGCCGTAGGTCGAGTCGTTGGAAGCCAGCCGGGGATAAGCTGCAATCCAGCTGGTGGTGTGGCTCGGCACGTCAAACTCGGGCAGCACCCGAATGCCCCGCGCCGCCGCGTAGGCAATAATTTCTTTTACTTCTTCCTGAGTGTAGTAGCCATCGGCGCCACCCACCTCGTGCAGGCGCGGCAGCACCTTGCTCTCCACCCGAAAGCCCTGGTCGTCAGACAGGTGCCAGTGCAGCACGTTCAGCTTCACGGCCGCCATGGCGTCGAGGTTGCGCTTTATCACGGCCACCGGCAAAAAGTGCCGCGCCGGGTCCATCAGCAGCCCGCGCCAGGCAAAGCGCGGCTGGTCCTGAATGTCTACTTCGGGCAGGTAGCGCAGCTGCTTTTCGGTGGTTGCCAGCTGCTCCAGCGTGGCAAACGCCCGCAGCACCCCCAGGCTGGTGGGCGCGTCGATGGTCACGCCCATGGGCGTCACGCGCAGGCTGTAGCGCTCCTCTTCAAACTTTTCAGCCTGCCCCACGCGCCCGTAGCGGATTTGCAGCACCGGGCCGGCCGCTGGCCGGGCGGGGGCCGGGCCCTGCAGGCGGGCGAGCATACGGGCGGCGGCGGGGGCCACGGCCGGGTCGGCGGTGCTTTCAAGCTGCAGCTTGAGCGGCGCCTTCAGGCTGAGGCGGCCGGTGCCCCAGCGCATCTCGGCCGGCACCGGCATGAGCGTGTGGGACGGCTGGGCCAGGCTCGCGAACGACGTTAGTACCAGCAACAGCAGTCCTGATAGTCTTGCACCGTTCCGTTTCAATCTCCTCATAGCAGTCCTCCTGGTTTAAATTCTAAATTATTAGTTGATGGTGTCTGCAGTCAAATCACTGGGGTAGTCAGCAGGAAGCAGATACTATGCCGCTGCTGGTGCGAGCGCCCGACTTGCTATTTTCGGGGTTAATTTCCGAGCCAGCGGCTTTTCGCATGGCTTGTGTTTGGTGCCCGAAAGATAGGGTGCCGCTGGCCGCAGGCCGGTTAAGGCCAATTCCCACGGCGCGGCTTATCTTTGTTGCATGTCCGCTCGCTTAGCCCGCCGTTATTACCGCCATTACCTCTGCGCACCAACCCGGTGCGAAGCGGCTCTGGTGTGGCGTGGTTAATCCCGGCACTCCATTTTGCAACCCTGCAAATGCCCGCTTCCTGACCCGGAAGCCGGCATTTTTTGTTTATACAAAATCCAATCACCATTATCTCTTTATGAACCACACGCCCATTGCTTCCGCCACGGCCGTTGACACTGTTCAGGATTACGCCCGCTACACCGCCGACGACCAGTGGGTATGGCGCACTTTGTTTGAGCGCCAGATGCAGGTGCTGCCCGCTGTGGCTTCCGGCCGGTTTCTCGAAGGCCTGCCGCGCGTAGATTTTCAAGCCGGTAAAATTCCTGATTTCGCCGAGGTGAACCCCTTGCTGGACCAGGCCACGGGCTGGAGCCTGGTGGCCGTGCCCGGCATCGTGGACGACCGCACCTTCTTCGAGCTGCTCGCTTCCCGGCAATTTCCCGCCACCACCTGGCTGCGCACCCCGGCCCAGCTCGATTACCTGGAAGAGCCCGACATGTTCCACGACGTGTTTGCGCACGTGCCGCTGCTCACGGACCGGTTTTTTGCCGACTTCCTGCAGGCCGTGGGTACCCTGGCCCTGCAGCACCTGCACGACGCCCTGGCCGTGGAGCTGCTCTCGCGCCTCTACTGGTTCACCGTGGAGTTTGGCCTCATCCGCGAAGACGAAAACCTGCGCATTTACGGTGCCGGGATTTTGTCCTCGGCGGGCGAAACGCGGTTTTGCCTGAGCGACGAGCCAGCTCGTCGGGCTTTCGATGTAGCCGATATTCTGGCCACGCCCTACGTGAAAGACCGCATGCAGGACGTGTATTTTATCATCGAATCCTACGAGCAGCTGGCCGCCTCGGTGCCGGCCCTGGAAACCGAGCTGCTGCGGTTGCTGGCCCAGCGGCCGGTTGCCATTGGCTAAATCCGGTTTGGTGAGGCATTCCGCAAGGGTGCCATTTGCCTGCACATCGCCCGGTACGGCCTGAGCTCCTCGGAACCACGCCGTGCTATTACAACAAAAAGCGGCTTGCCAAACTGGCAAGCCGCTTTTTGTTTGCGCATTTTGGCAGTGCCAATGCCTAGTTGCGAACCATCAGCTTGTTGGTAGCCAGCTCGGAGGCTGGAATGGGCCACACGTACAGGATGTCGCTTGGCTTCACCTCGCTCACGGTGCCTTTGCCGGGAATGGTGGCGTTCAGCCGCATGATGTCGATGTTGCGAATGCCTTCGCCCAGGAACTCAATGCGGCGTTCCAGTAGTACCGCGTTCACGGCATCGGTGACGGTGGCAGAAACCGGGTACGTCACCAGTGGGGTTGTGGGGTTGGAGCGCTGCAGCACGGCGTTCAGCAAGGCCACCGCCTGCGGGTCGGTGGGGCTCACCGTGCGGAAACGCGCTTCGGCCAGGCTCAGCAGCACTTCCGAATAGCGAATCACCGGGGCTTTGTCGATGTACGGTGCACCGTTCGGATACTTATTGAGGTAAATGGTGCTGCCCGTGGCCGTGGTCAGGGCCGTGCGCCGCACGTCGGTGGCCCGGAAACCGGGGTTGGTCAGAATGCCACCGGCCCCTGAGTTCATGGCGTACTCGCCATTGCCCGTGGGCGCGGCCGGTAGTAGAATGCCAGCTGGTTCTGGGTGCCGGGGGCATTTTGAGCGGTGAAGGGAAAGCTCAGGATGCTTTCGGACGTTTCCTGCGGCGCCGCAAATACGGCCGCAATGGAGGGGTTGAGGGCGTGGCGCACGCCGGTGGGGGCCACGTAGGGCGCCGTGGCGGGCACCAGCTTGTTGGCTTCCCGAATCACGTCGTCGTAGCGGCCCATGCTCAGGTACACGCGCGTTTTCAGGGCGATGGCCGTGTTGCGGTGCGCCCGTGTCACGGCCGAAACGCCCGTGGCTGGCGTGAGGGGCAGGTTGAGCTCCGCGAAGTTCAGGTCGGCCAGAATCTGCGCGTACACTTCGGCCACCGAGCTGCGGGCCAGGTCGTTGCCGGTACCATCCACCTCCGCCTTCAGGCGCAGGGGCAGGCCGGGCTTGCTGCCGTTGCCGTCGATAAACGGCCGGGCGTAGAGCTGCAGCAGCGAGTAGTAGCTCAGGGCGCGCAGCAGCCGGGCCTCGGCCTGGTAGTTCACGGCCGTGGTCGTAACGTAGTTGGCCGGGAACGGTGTGGCGCCCAGCTTAGCCGCGTTGGTTTCCAGACCCGCCAGAAACACGTTAATCTGGTTGATGGCCAGGTAGCCGGCGGCCCAGGTATTAACTACGTCGTTCTGCGACTGCTCGGTGAGGGTATGGTTCCATACGCCCAGGGCGGTCACGCCGTTGTTGCGCATGTTGAGGAAGTCGTTGGCGCGCACGTCGCCGTACACCTGGACGCGCCCTCCCAAAAAGGTGCCCACTTTCACAAAGGCGTACAGGTTGTTGACTTGCAGCAGCACGCGGGCCGGGGTATCGAACACGATATCCTGGGGGTAGAGCGTGGTGGGAACGGGGTCCAGCAAATCGTTCTGGCACGAGAAAGTTCCGAATGCCAGCGTAGCGGCGCAGAGGCCGGTGGTCAGTATCTTGGTGATGGATGATTTCATGGGACTGTCGCGTTTAGAAACCAATGTTGAAGCCCACGGTGTAGGTGCGTGCCTGGCCCACCGAGTTGCGGTCGACGCCGGCGCCGGTGTTGGCCGTGGTGCCCGAGTTGGTGGAAATCTCCGGGTCGATGCCGGAATAGCCCGTGATGAGGGCGGCGTTCTGCACCTGGGCGTAAATGCGCAGGCTGGCAATGTTGTAGGTGGTCAGGAAGCTGGGCTTCACGCTGTAGCCCAGTGCCACGTTGCGCAGGCGGGCGAAGTCGCCCTTTTCCACGTTGTTCGACATGACCAGAGCCGAGCCGTTGGACACGTTGTCGCCGTACACCACGCGCGGCCAGGAGCCGCTGGTGTTCGACTCCGTCCAGCGGTCCAGAATGTCCACGGCGTTGTTCCAGAAGCGCTGGTCGTGCAGGCCGGCTTTGGTACCGTTGTAGATGTAGTTGCCGCCCGAATACTGGATGAACACGCCCAGGTCGAAGCTGCGGTAGCGGAAGGTGTTGTCGAAGCCGCCGTAGTAGGTGGGCAGCGTGGGGCCGTAGTAAACGCCGTCCACCAGCTGGTTGGGCGCGGCGGTGGCCAGGCCCGTGGCGCGGTCCGTCCAGCCGCCGCCCAGGTGGTTGTACTGCGCCACCGTGCCGTCGGCTTTCTGAATGATGCGCCGGCCGTTGGCCGGGTTCACGCCCAGCGAGGGCACGGCCAGCAGCTCGCCCACCGAGCGACCCACCTGCGTGTAGTTCACGGTTTCCAGCGACGTGGCTGTGCCAATGCGCTGGCCTTCAGTAGCCAGGCTCAGCACCCGGTTTTTGAGGGTGGTGAAGTTGCCGCTCACGGTCCAGGTGAAGTTGGTGGTTTGCACGGGCGAGGCCCGCAGGTTCAACTCAATGCCGGTGTTGCGCATCGAGCCCACGTTGGCCAGGTAGGAGTTGTTGTTCACGTTGCCCACGTCGCCGGGGCCGGCGCCGGGAATGCCCTTGGAAGGGGCCTGGGGCACGCGCAGAATCAGGCCGTCTACCAGGTTGCGGTAGTAGGTCAGGTCGCCCGTCACCCGGTCGCCGAACAGGCCGAACGTGAGGCCGAGGTCGGATTTCTTGCTGGTTTCCCAGGTAAGCAGCGGGCTGCCGGGGTTGCTGAAGTACAGCGTGGCGTTGTCGCCGTACAGGTTGTTTTCGTAAGTCAGCAGCGAAGCGAAGTCGTCCACGCCCTGGCTGTTGCCCACTTCGCCGTAGCTGCCCGTAAATTTCAGGAAGTTCACCGCCGAGGTCAAGGGCCCATTTTTCCAGAACTCCTCCTCCGATAGGATGTAGCCCAGCGAAGCGCCGTAGAAGTTGCCCCATTTGTTGGCCCAGGCCGAATATCCGTCGCGCCGGAAGTTGAGCGAGGCCAGGTACTTCTTGCCAAAATCGTAGTTCAAACGCCCAAAGTAGGAGAGCAGGTAGTTTTCGCCCTGAAAGTTGCCGGCTGCGGCAATGTTGGTGTAGGTGCCCTGGTAGTTGGTCAGGAATGCATCGGCCACGCCGGTGCGGGTGGCGCCCCAGCGCTCCGTTTGGGTGTGCTGCTGCTCGTTGCCTACCAGCAGCGACACGTTGTGCTTCTCGCCCAGGGTGCGGTCGTACTGCACCGTGTTTTGCCAGTTCCAGCGCATGTTCACCCGGTTGAAATTGGACGCCGAGCCCACCGTGGAGAAACCGTCGCCGGCCAGGGGCGTGTTGAAGGACTTGTCTTCAAACAGGATGTTGTTGATGCCGTAGCTGGTGCGGGCGGTCAGGCCCTTCACAATTTCCCAGCTGGCGTACACGCTGCCTTGAATCTCGTTGCCTTCGGAGGTGAAGTAGTTGTTTTCCAAATCCACCAGCGGGTTGTAGTAATTAATGCCCAGCCGGGCTCCGGTGGAGGAGGTAGGCTCCAGGTTGGACCCCGGCCCGATGCCGGCGCCGCTGGTGTTGTAAGTGCCGTCGGGGTTGCGTGCGGGCACGTTGGGCGGCAGCACCAGGGGCAGGCGCCCCAGGCCGGCCGTGCCAAACGCGCCACCGGCCGTGGAGCCGGAGTTGGGCGCTTGGTTGCGGCTGTTGGAGTAGCCCACCCGCGTGCCAATGCTCACGTTGCGGAACAGCTTGTGGTCGAGGTTGAGGCGCGCCGAAATGCGCCGAAACTCGTTTTCCTCCAGCATGCCATTTTGGTTGGTATAGCCCACGGAGGTGTAGTAGCTGGTTTTTTCGGTGCCGCCCGAGAAATTGAGCGTGTTGGAAGTAGAAAAGCCCGTGCGGTAGATGTAGTCGTACCAATCGGTGTCCACGGGGTTGCCGCTGGCATCGAGGTAAGGCTTAAATCCTTCCACGTTGGTCCCGGTCTGGCCCAGCGCAATGCGGTTGGCGTTGAGGTTGCGCACCGCTTCGTTCTTGATGCCGATGTACTGCTCGGCGTTAAGCACGTCGAACAGACGCACCGGCCGCGACCAGCCCGCCCACGAATCGAGCGAAACCCGGCTCTGGCCTTTCTTGCCCTTTTTGGTGGTTACCAGTATCACGCCGCCCGCGGCCCGCGAGCCGTAAATGGCCGTGGCCGAGGCGTCTTTCAGCACGTCAATGCTCTCAATGTCGCTTGGGTTCACGTTGCCCAGCGGGTTGTTGGGCACACTGCCCACCGCCGAGCTGTTGCCGCTAAAGGCCGGAATGCCGTCAATCACATACAGCGGCTCCGAGCTCAGGGTGATGGAGTTCACGCCGCGCACCCGCACCACGGGCGGGTTGTTGAGCACGCCGTTGGGGGTGGTGATGTTCACGCCCGAAGCGCGGCCCTGCAAAGCCTGGTCGAAGCTTTGCACCGGCGCCGTGGCTATTTCCTTGCCGCTGATGGACGCCACGCTGCCCGTGAGGTCGCGCCGGGCCTGCGTGCCGTAGCCCACCACCACCACTTCGTCGAGGCCGGTGGTGTTCACCTTCAGGCTCACGTTGATGGTCGACTGGTTGCCGATGGCCACTTCCTTGCTGTCGTAGCCCACGTAGGAAAACACCAGCGCGCTGGCCGTGGTCGGCACCGAGAGCGAGAACTTGCCGTCGGGGTCGGTGGAAGCGCCCAGCTTGGTGCCCTTCACAATAACAGTGGCGCCCGGTATGGCCGTGCCATCAGAGCCCAGCACGGTGCCTGACACCGTCCTGTCCTGTGCCTGTAGGTCGTGGGCCATAACGGCGAAGACCATCAACAAAAACAGTAGAATTCTTCCTCTCATGTTATTGACTGGTAAATGAAAAATGATTTATACAATTTGCGCTAATGTAATGGCGCAATAAGGCTATCAGCATCATTTAATTAAAATAAATGCATATCAAATTAACTGATTGTTATTCAAAAGACTATAAATCAGATGATTAAATAACTTCCTTTTTAATTATACCTATCGTATAAAAATCAGGACCTATACAGTGGATGATGGATTGCCGGCCATAAGAAGGGCATGCGTGTCCCAGCACCGTTTGCGTCACGGGCAGCAGTAGCGCCAGCGGGCCGCTGCTCGCAGGTGCCGAAGTGAGCGCGCGCTACCCGTGGCCCCGCTGGCACCGGGCAAAAAAATGGCCCGTAAACGAAGAAGCCCGCCGGTGATTACTCAACCGGGCGGGCTTCTTTTATCAATTGGGCGATAGCACCAAAATGTGCCTATCGGGGCTTACCAGGGCACGGGCTGACCCTGCCAGGTCACGAAGCTGCCGTTTTCTTCGGCGTGCAGCTGCTCGGCCAGGCGAATGATGCCGCGGGCCGAGTCGGCAGGTTCCTGGGTGGCGTGGTTGCCGCCCATGTCGGTGCGCATCCAGCCGGGGTCCACAATCACCGAAATCAGACCCATGTGGCCGATTTCGGCGGCCAGGCTGCGCATGTACATGTTCAGGGCGGCCTTGCTGGCGCTGTAGTGGTAGGGGTCGCCGGTGGCCTTCCAGGTGAGGGAGCCCTGGCCCGACGACATGCTGATGATGCGGCCCTTGCGTCCGGCGCGCAGCAGCGGCAGCAGCGCCTGCGACACCAGCAGCGGCCCAATGGCGTTCACCTGCATGGTCTCGATGGCATCTTCGTGCGTGAGCTGGCCCAGGCGCTGGTGGGCATCGCCGGAGCCCGCGTTGGGGTACACGCCGGCGTTATT
The DNA here is from genome assembly GCF_001816165.1 of Hymenobacter glacialis. Taxonomy (GTDB): domain Bacteria; phylum Bacteroidota; class Bacteroidia; order Cytophagales; family Hymenobacteraceae; genus Hymenobacter; species Hymenobacter glacialis. The sequence goes on along the minus strand of NZ_MDZC01000101.1, from coordinate 64,270 downwards.
GATGAGCAGGTCGAGGGCATCGGTGGCGTTGTTCACCGCTTGCACCGCGGCCGCAATGGAAGCCGCCGAGGTAACGTCGAGCGCCAGCAGCACGAGGCGGTCGGCGTACTGCTGGTGCAGCCGCTGCAGCTCAACGGCATCGGCGGGGTGGCGGCTGGCGGCAAAAACATGGTCGCCGCGCTCCAGGTACTGGCAAACGAGTTCGAGGCCCAGGCCCCGGTTGGCTCCGGTGATGAGTACGCGCATAAGAGTGTTTGGGGGAGTTGCTGAAAGAAGTAGTGGGGCCGAAGTTTACGCAAAAAAGCCCGCTCCCCGTGTAAACAGCCGGAAGCGGGGTTCGGCTAGCAGCCGCGCCCAAAAGCAGCACGCCAACCTGTCTGAATCGGGTTGGCCTTTGCCTCTTTATTGAGCAACAGCAGTTATAACTACCTCCTGAACATAGTGAGGCGACGGGGCAGCAGCAACTTTGGCAGCGCTGGCGGGCGACTGGCCGCGGCCCTCGTACTCCTCTTTGAATCTGCGCCATTCTGCCGAACTCATTATCTGAAATTTAACGGTCAAATAGAAGCGCGCGGCCACCGGGCGGCCTTGGTAAATTGCGGGTATCCAGTTATCGGGCAGCGTCTGTAAGGCCCGCCACACCTCGTTGTTGCAAGCAGTACTCACGCTCTTTTCAACCACGTAATCGCGGGTGTGGCCGTTGGGGTCTACAATGTAGGACAGCAGCATGGTGCCTTGCTGCTGCCCCATAAGGGCGCTCACGGGGTAGCGCAACGCGCCTTGCAGGGTTGCCAGGCGATGGTCGGCGCTGCCCATCGGGCGCGGCGCCCGCGCCAGGCGTTTGGGCTGCCATTCTTCCCCCACTTGCACCAGGTAACGCGTCGTATCTTCTTGCATAAAGGAAACGCGGCTCGAATCGTAGTCAACGGTCAGCTCCAACTCTTCCTTGCGGTTGTAGAAATTCCATTTTCCCACCCGGTTGCCATCGGGTCCGGTGGTGCCTTTCTCCAGTTTAGACTGCACGGGAGCGCCCGCTTTGGCAGACTTTTTCTGTGCGTGGCTACTGGTTGCCCACAGGCAAAAAACGGTAAGTATAACGAAGGGTGTTTTCACGGAAAAACGGTAGGCAACGCAGCCAGCCGGCCGGTTGGGGTAGAAGTGCAAGCCGCTAATATAGCCGCTCAATCAGGGTTTCTATCGAAGTTGGTTTATGCAAAAAAGAACGACCCGCAGCACAGCTCCGGGGCGTTCTTTTTTGCCGGCACAGGCAAAGGCTGGCAGGTTGTGAGCCTTAGCCAGCGGCAATGGCCTTGCGGCGGCTGCTGCGGGGCAGGCGTTCGGCGCCCTGCTCCAGCAGCTCGTCGTCGCGCTCGGTTTTCTTAATGGTCCAGCCCAGCGAGTACAAGTCCTTCCGGCGGTCGCGCAGGTTGCGCACGGCGCCGCTGGTGTTCAAGTCCTTGAGCAGGTCCAGGTCAAGGTCGGCAATGAGGGTCATTTCCGTGTTGGGCGTGGCCTCGGCCACGATGGCGTCGTGCGGGAAGGCAAAGTCGGAGGGGCTGAACACGGCACTCTGCGAGTACTGAATGTCCATGTTCTCCACGCGCGGCAGGTTGCCCACCGAACCGGTGATGGCCACGTAGCACTCGTTCTCAATGGCGCGGGCCTGGGCGCAGATGCGCACGCGCTGGTAGGCATTCTTGGTGTCGGTCCAGAAGGGCACAAACAGGATTTTCACGCCCTCGTCGCTCAGCATGCGGGCCAGCTCCGGGAACTCCACGTCGTAGCACACCAGAATGCCGATGCGGCCAAAGTCGGTGTCGAAGCTCTTGAGCTTGTCGCCGCCGCGCATGCCCCAGTAGCTGGCCTCGTCGGGCGTCACGTGCAGCTTGTACTGCTCGTCCACGGTGCCGTCGCGGCGGCAGAGGTAGGCCACGTTGTGCAGCTTCTCGTTCTCGTACACCGGCATCGAGCCGGCCACGATGTTGATGTTGTAGCTCACGGCCAGCTCCATCATCTTGGCCTTGATGGGCTCCGTGAACGCCGCCATGGCCCGAATGGCCACGGCCGGCGAGTCCTCATTCGTCAGTGCCATGAGCGGGGCGTTGAAAAACTCGGGGAACATCACGCAGTCCGACTTGTAGCCGCTCACCGTGTCCACGAAAAACTCAATCTGCTGCAGCAGGTCTTCCAGGCTGGTGGTAGCCCGCATCTGCCACTGCACAATGCCGATGCGCACATTAGACTTCTGGTTGCCGATGAGCTTTTCCTCCTCCTCGTAGTACACGTTAATCCACTCCAGCAGCGTGGCGTAGGCCTTGCTTTCGGAGTCGTAGGGCAGGTAGCCGCGAATGATTTTGCGGACGTAAAACTCGTTGCTGAGCTGGAAGGTGAGGATGGGGTCGAGCAGCTCCTTGTTGCGTACCTTCTCCACGTACTTGGCTGGCGTCATATCGTTGGCATAAGCGGCGTAGCCGGGAATGCGGCCACCGGCCACCATGGCGCGCAGGTTCAGGTTCTGGCACAACTCCTTGCGGGCGTCGTAGAGGCGGCGGCCCAGGCGCAGGCTGCGGTACTCGGGGTCCACAAACACGTCGACGCCGTAGAGCGTGTCGCCGTCGTCGTTGTGGGTGTCAAACTTGCCGTTGCCGGTGATTTTGGCATACGTGTGCTTGTCGCCAAACTTGGCGTAGTCCACGATGATGGCCAGCGCGGCGGCTACCAGCCGGCCGTTGTCCTCGATGCCAATCTGGCCCTCGGGAAACTTGCGCAGCAGGGCCGCAAACTCATCGGCGGCCCAGGCGCCCTCCATGTTGGAGTACACCTTGTCCATTATTTCCTTTACCTCCTTGAAGTCGGAGCGGCGCAGGGTGCGCAGCACCAGCCGGTGGGCGGGAGGGGGAAGGAGCTCAGCGGCTGCCGGCGCCGGGCTGGGCTTGACCACTTTTTTGGCGTGGGAGCCTCCGGCGGCCGTTTTGCCAGTAGTTGGGGCAGCAGATTTGCCGTTGGAAGAAGTTGCCATAAATCAGGTAATAAAGGTGTCGAAACAGAAATGCAAAGATGCGGCCGTCTGCAACAGCAGCGGCCTTAATGAAACTGCATAACGGTTTTGAAGGCAAAAAGGCTCAGTAAACCTTCACTAAAGGCACGGGTGGTCCTACCTTGTGCGGCCAGAGGCAGGACGCAGCGATGCGCACGGCGCTGTTTCAAATTGGTCGTCTCTTCTACTGGAATGCGCTTTCTACTCGCTCTTTTCGCCTGCTCGGTGCTGGCACTGCCTGCAAACGCCCAAGGGCTGAAGCTGAAAAACTACAACATTGGCTACCGGCTATTTGAAATGGAGTCCGCCTTGGGTACTCCCCTCAGCTTGGGGCGGTTTTTACAGGACCCGTACACCTACCAGCAATTTCTGGACGGCATCGACTACACCCGGCTCAGTGGTGGGGGAGGAGCCTATCAATGGGTGCCCATGCTCTACCTCACGGCCGAATTTCACAGGCCAGCGGCGGCCTCGCGCTTCTGGCGCAACCACACCGTGCAAGCGGGGCTGGTGCTCAGCAACAGAATCGAGCTTTCGGGCCTGTCAATCGGCAACGATGAATTCCTGCTCTCGCCCGGCAGTCAGACGGATTTCACCTACAAAACCAACGTGTATTCCCTGGTGCAGCAGCAGCAGTTCGTGGGCGCCACGCTGGGCCTTAACCGCCGCTTCCGCCTGGTCAACCGGCTGCACTTTCTCACCGGCCTGCACGGGCAGGGGAGCGTGGCCGTGGTGCATGGCTACACGCCGCAGTGGGACAGCACCACGCTCGTTGTTCAAAATGGACAGGTGCTGCGGCGGGAGCGTAAAACAACCCAACTGCCTTACTTAAAGGGCAAAAATTATTTCCAATGGCAGCTCTTCATCCCCATAGGGTTGGAAGTTGCGGTCTATAAACAGGAGGTGTTTGTGCGGCTGGAAGCTGATTTCGGCATCCGAGGCAACCAGTTTAGGAGCAAGGAACTGGCCGCACTGGAAACCCACGGCGTGGGCCTATGGCTCACCTATCAGCCCAAATATTAGGCCGCTAACGAGGCTCATTTACGGCTCGGGCCCGAAGGAAAGCTGGGGATAAGCGCCAGGCTGCCGCCAACCGTTTTGTGCGGTACCCGCTGCCGGGCCTCGTTGTAGTAATAGCCGTCCTCAACGCGCTCAATGTAGATGGCCAGCACCGAGAAACCCGGAGGCGCCGGCTCGGCGCTCACGGGCAGCACGGCGTGGGAATGAGCCGCATCCAGCCGCACAATAGACGCATCGGCACCCGCCGTGACCAGCGAATCCAGCCTGCCCGCCTGGGGGTGCTGGTCTGCCCAGACGGGGTAAATTTTTGCCAGGTGATACGCTTCTTTAAGGGTTTCGCTGGGTGGGTAGAATGTATGAGCCGCCGTGAGGGCCACGCTCGTTGGCCGGGCGCAAATGGATTCAAAGGCCATCCAGTAGTCCATTGGCATCGCATTCATGCCTTCGCTTGTGTAAAAGCGGTACTGGTCGCTCAGCACCGTTTTGCCCGGCTTGTTTGTGCTGGCTGGCAGCAGTCCAATGCTTTGGCCGTTCTCGAAGTACTCCGTGAAATCCGACTCCAGCAATTTTTTCGGGTATTCGAGCCGAACCAGCTGTTGGGCCGCCAGCTTGAGGTGGAAAAACGTCTTATTCGTCGCCACATCATTAAACCCGGTGCCGTGGGAGGAGAAGCGCCGTAGCTTGATTTTTACATCCATTTCCTGCAACCCCTTATTGTACAGCAATAAGTAGTGCTTCAGCGTGCTGCCTTGCTTTTCCCACACGCTCCAGCTCACCAGTTGCTCGGAGCGCAGGCCTACTACAATCTGACTGCTCCAGGCAGGCAAGTGCAGAACGAGAAACAGGAGTAGGAAAATGGTTTTCATAAAGTTGGGTATACCGCTAATGGTAAGCTGCAAAAGCTACAGCCACTCACCTGATGCCATCAGAGAATGAATTGCACACCGGGCCCTAGGCGCTATTTAAGCCTTGTTCCGATACCGGAATTACTCCCGCACCACCCGGCGCGTGACGGTACCTTGCGCAGTGGTCACCGTCAGCAGCAGCACCCCGCGGAATTCCCCCAAAGCGCCGCCGCTGATGCTCATCACGCCCTCGTTGCCCAAAAACCGGCGCTGGAGTAGCTGCCGGCCCACTACGTCGGTGGCCACCACCGTGAGCGGACCGCTGCCGGCTGGTACGGCCAACTGCAGGGCCGTGCCCACGCCCGAGGGATTGGGATACACCCGCAGCCCCGCGTCCAGCGCCCGGTTGCGCGTGGCCAAGGCCGTGGGGCGGCGGTACACGTCGCGGTATTCCACGGCGCTCACTTGCTGCGCGCCATTTACTTCAATGGTGGTAATGCTCAGTACTGGCACGTGTATGCCAGTGGCCAGCCACTTGTACTCGCGGCGGGTGGGCAGGGTAGCGCCCTGCCCGGGACCGGTGCCCACGGCCACGCTGTCGTGGTCGATGATGGTGGTGACCACCCGCAGCGTTTGGAACGTGCCAAAAGGAGTGGTGAGCGTGCCCCAGGCATCGTTCGCGTTGCGGCGCTGGCGCTGCTGGCTCAGGTAGCCGGCGCCCGGCAACGACGCCACCAGCACAGAATTGCTGGTGTGGCTGGCGCCGAAGACCAGGGGCAGGCTGTACACCACATCCGGCCCAGCCGTGTAAAGTACCGGCAGGGCCACGCCGTTGAACGTGACGCCGAAGCCCACGGACCGGAAGTCGCTGGCCGAGAGGTTGAAAAACTCCTTGACATCGGAAACCGGCAGCGTGGCCCCGTTAAAATCAAAGGTGCGCGGCGTCGCCACCGTGGCCCGGTTGGCCCCGCCAAATGGACCGAACGCCAGCAGCTGCAACCCCGAAGCGGCGGCCGCTACCGAGCTGTAAGCTTCCACGCGCTGCGTGAGGGGCTGCAGGGCCGCGTAGTTCCACGTCTGGTTGGCGCCGTTGCGGCTGAGGGGCGGCGCGGTGGCGGGCAGCACCGGGCTGGCCAGGCTTAGTCGCAGGGTGTCGCCGGGCACCGGCATATCGGCGGCCGTGATGACCGGCGCCGTCTGGGCCCGGGCCGTGCCAAACAGGGCAAGCAGACACAGTAGCGGTAGCGAGTGGCGCAACATAAGGCAAAACGGTTAAAAGAGAGGGGGATTAAAGAAAGCGCCGTGCCTTAGCTACTGCCCGCGGCCGCGGCTACACGCCCTGCATTTCGGGCACTTCGCCTTCGGGAACTACCAGCTTGCCGGCCGTGGCGGCTACTATCTGCTCCACCGTTACGCCGGGGGCCCGCTCCAGCAGCACAAAGCCATCGGGCGTCACGTCGAGCACGGCCAGCTCGGTCACTATTTTCTTTACGCAGCGCAGGCCCGTGATGGGCAGGGTGCAGTCGGAGAGGAGCTTGCTGCTGCCATCCTTGGCCACGTGCTGCATGGCCACGATGATGTTCTTGGCGGAGGCCACCAGGTCCATGGCGCCGCCCATGCCCTTCACCATCTTGCCAGGAATTTTCCAGTTGGCAATGTCGCCGCGCTCCGATACTTCCATGGCCCCGAGGATGGTCAGGTCCACGTGTTCGCCGCGTATCATGCCAAACGAATCGGCGGAGCTGAAGAGGCTGGAGCCGGGCAGCGTGGTCACGGTTTGTTTGCCGGCGTTGATGAGGTCGGGGTCTACCTGGTCTTCGGTGGGGAAGGGGCCCATGCCCAGCAGGCCGTTCTCGGACTGCAGCTCCACGTTGATGCCGGCCGGGATGTAGTTGGCCACCAGCGTGGGAATGCCGATGCCGAGGTTGACGTAGGAACCATCTTTTACTTCCTGGGCTATGCGTTTGGCGATGCCGTGTTTGTCGAGCATGATTTGATTTTTCGATTAATTTAAAAAATACAGGAAAGTCATGCTGAGCGGAACCGAAGCATCTCGCGTGCAATAGTAAATCAATCGAGAGAATAAAATTGATTAGTGATTGCAAGCGAGATGCTTCGGCTCCGCTCAGCATGACGGCATATGGAAGAGCAGGCTATTTGTTCCGTTCTGATACAAACGTCTGGTAAACGGCCGTTTTGAATTTGCTGGCCAGGTCACTGCTCGTGCTGTTGGGGTATTTCTGGGTGTAAATCAACGCCACTAACTTGGTTTTGGGGTCTACCCAGTACGTGGTGCCGAAAATGCCGCCCCATTCATAGGAGCCTTCGGAGGGGCCGGTGGGCTGCCGGGTCGCGTTTTGGGCGCTTACGATGCTGAAGCCCAGGCCGAACTTGTTGCCGCCCTGGCTCACCTCACCCATCTGGTTTTGCGTTATCAGGGCCACAGTGGCGGGTTTCAGCAGCTGGCGGCCGTTGTAGCGGCCATTGTCGAGCAGCATTTGCAGGAAGTGGGCGTAGTCGTCGATGGTGGACGACAGGCCCGCGCCGCCCGAAAAGTAGGTGCCGCCCAACGCCTTGGGGTAGTTCGGAAACATGCGGCCCTGGGGCGCCATGGGCACCGTTTGCTTATTGGCGTCCTCGGTCCAGAGCTCTGCCAGCCGCGCATGCTTGTCGGCGGGCAGGTAAAACCAGGTGTCTTCCATGCCCAGCGGCGCAAACAGGCGGGTGCGCAGGTACTGGTCCAGCGGCTGGCCCGAGAGCACCTCAATCAGCCGGCCCAGCACGTCCACGCTCAGCCCGTAGCTGAACCGCTCGCCCGGCTGGTGCATGAGCGGCAGCGCCCCCAGCGCGTCCATGGACTTTGCCAGCGAGCCCGCGGGCGTGCCAATGCCGCTCGGAATGCCCGCTTTGGCATAAATGGCCCGCGCCTCCTTGCTGCCAATCACCGGGTAGCTGATGCCCGAGGTGTGGGTGAATAGCTGCCGGATAGTGACTTCCCCCCTGGCCGGCACCGTGGTGTAAGTTGAGTCTTTTTCGTTGAAAGTAGCCAGCACTTTGGGGTTGCTAAAGGCCGGCAAATACTTTGAAATCGGTTCATCGAGCTGGAATTTGCCCTCGTCGTAAAGCAGCATCAGCCCAATGCTGGTGATGGCCTTGGTCTGGGAGGCAATGCGAAAAATGGCATCGGTGCGGAGCGGCGTTTGGGCAAACATGTCATCAACGCCGAAGGATTTGCGGTACACCACCTTGCCATCGCGCAGCACCAGTGCAATAGCGCCGGGCACGTGCTTGTCGTAGCGCCGGATTGAGCCAGCGGCTGTCGGCTTCGACAATGGGCCGTATGCGCCGCGTGCGCCCACATCGGCCGTGTACCGGGTCAGCAACTCATCAATGCGCTGGGCGCTGACTGGGTCTACGGTGGCGGGAGCGGCAGCCGGGGCCTTGGTGGGCGCGGCGGCTCGGGCGGCGGGCACCCGCCGGGACGGGGCCGCCACCTGGGCTGCCGCGCTGTAGCCGCTTAGCAGCAGCAGCAGCAGAAGCGCGGGAGACGTTTTTTTCATCGCTGGGTTTTAGAAGCGCAGCCTTTTCAATTGAAGCTGTTCAGAATGGCGGCTCAAGTAAAAAGGGCTTCTACCGCAGGTAAAGCGTGGGCCAGGCTCCTGCTACCCTCCTCGTGCGGGCCAGGCGACCTGCGGAGACTAGCCTGCTAAAAGTACGCATTTGCGAAGGTGCCACTGATGATTTTTTGCGCCCCAGAAGTTGCGTTTGTGCCAGTAAAGCTGAACGTGCCGGAAACAGAGCTTGGGAAGGGCGCCGTATTCTCTACCGCGGTAATGGTAAGCGTGCCACCCGCTGGAGCAGTGGATGGGGTAAGGCGGGAATCGAAAGCGCCTAAGCCCAGTTCATTAAAAACAGCATAGGTTGATGCGGTATTTAACGGATAAGTACCTACTCTCACGCTGTAAGGCATGGTTAGTGAAAGGCCATAAGTGGTTTCATCCGTTAGAACAATGGAGAATTTGTCAGGGCCAATCATGAGGTCCACTAGCGTGGGGCTAAACGCAATGCCGTTGGCGGTGAACGAAGCCGTGGACCGTACTGCTGTAACGGTAGGAACTACGGTAGTTTTGCCAGCTGTCACGGTCACGCTCTGCTGCCGTGGCCGCACATATCCTCGCTTTTGAACATAGTACAAACTATATGTACCGGCTGGTACGGTATTGAAGCTATAAGCTCCTTTGCTGTCGAGCGTAGCACTGGCAATATCCTGATGGCTCTTGTCATCAGTTAGTGAAACGCTCATCAAAGCATCAGCTGGCTGAACAAGGCCGGTGATGGATGGCCCAACCGGTGTTTCGACGGTGGGAGCGGGCGCGTCCTGTGCTTTCTTTGAGCAGGAGCTGCACAGTAAAACGGCGCCGATGGTAATGGATAACGAATTGGTAGATAGTCTTTTATTCATGACGGCGAAGAAAAGGTGAGTGCCAAATGCAAGCGTGAACGGCAAGGACTGCTTCCCAAAGTTGGGTAGGAGTTTGAGCGCCTGCAGCTTTGGCAAAGCTCGTCCAAATTCCCAACAAATTTCGTTAAGCTACGAGAACAGCATAGACGGAATGCTATAAAACGTGCTTTGTTGCCACCTGTTGCTTTAATAGCTTACTATGAAGGTCTTATGCGGCAAGCTGCTTTACCCTTGCCGCACGGTGCGCTGCTCGATGCGCTTCTCGTAGTGCTGGCCCTGGTAGATGCGCTGCACGAAGATGCCCGGCGTGTGGATTTCGTTGGGGTCGAGCTCGCCGGCTGGCACCAGCTCTTCCACTTCGGCCACTGTGATTTTGCCGGCCGTGGCCATCATAGGGTTGAAGTTGCGCGCCGTGCCCTTGTAAATCAAGTTGCCGGCGGTGTCGCCTTTCCAGGCTTTCACGAAAGCAAAATCGGCTACGAGGCCGGTTTCGAGCAAGTACATTTTGCCGTTGAACTCGCGGCTTTCCTTGCCTTCGCCCACTTCGGTGCCGTAGCCGGCGGGGGTGAAGAAGGCCGGAATGCCCGCGCCCCCTGCCCGGCAGCGCTCCGCCAGCGTGCCCTGCGGAATCAGCTCCACTTCCAGCTCGCCACTCAGCAGCTGGCGCTCAAACTCGGCGTTTTCGCCCACGTAGCTCGAAATCATCTTCTTCACCTGCTTGGTTTGCAGCAGCAGGCCGATGCCAAAATCATCGACGCCGGCGTTGTTCGAGATGCAGGTGAGGTTTTTGCTGCCCAGGCGAAGCAGCTCCTGAATCGAGTTTTCGGGAATGCCGCACAGGCCGAAGCCGCCGAGCATCAAAGTCATGCCATCGGCCATGCCCTGAAGGGCTTCCTGCACGTTGGATACGGTTTTGTTTATCATGGGTGGGATGGGGTGGGGCCGGGCACCGGAGGCGGCGGCAGGTAATTCACGGGTAAAAATTCACCCATTTTTTCGAACCTGCGGTAGCCGGTTCGGAACATAGCCCGCAAATGAACCTATTGACTGGCGATTAAGAGGCATCAAAGCCATCCGGTAGTCAGCCAACGGGGCTCGCACGCAGGCCGTAAAACCTGTGCGCGAGCCCCGCTGGCTGGCTATTGGGCGCTGGAGACTTATGGTTTTGCAGAAGCCGCCGGCAGGACGTAATCCACCGGCAAAAACTCGCCAATTCGTTCAAAGCCCCAGTATTCGCCATTTACTACTTCCAGCGGGTTCATAAGCGAACCGTTGGCCTGGATTTCGGCTTCGCCGTCTTCCAGGCGCAGGCGCGACACCTGCCGCTTGGCGGGGTAGGGCTTGCGGGTGGCCCCCAGCGGGAGCATGCGGCGGGTGTAGCGCGCATCCGGTGCCTCGCCAAAATAGGCCACCTGCAGCTCGCCGGTGAAGCGCAGAAAGGTGTGCTCCCCGTTGAGGGACACCCGCCGCAGGCTGTCGATGGGCCGGGGCGCGGGGTAGAGCGTGGCCAGCGTGGGCGTCACGCTCTGCCACCGGGCCAGGGAGTCTTTTTCGGCGCGGGTTAGGTTGCCGGCGGGGCGTCGCTGCAGGGCGCGGCGTTTGTTTTCTATGCGCCGAAAGTGGGGGTTGGGCGCCATCCGAATCTGCTGGGCCAGAAAGCCCTCGGCCTCGAGGCGGTCGTTGTACACGCTGCGCAGGAAGTGCATAAAGGAGCCCCGGTAGGCCGTGGCGCGGTTGGCGGCCCACTGCTGCTGCTGGCGCTCGTCGCGCGGGGTCATTTCCTCAAACACCGGCTCGCCGTAATACGACATCGTGCCGTCCGCTTTGTCGTAGCCGAATTCCAGGCCGTAATATTTCAGGCGGTAGCCCAGGGCCTCGTTGTCAATTTGCAGAAACTCCTTGGCGCGCGCCGTTAGCTCCCCGGTTTCCTCGTCAAGAAAGATGCGCACCTGGTCGGGGTTGCTGATGTAGCATTGCTCCGAAAAGCTGGTGCCGCCCAAAAACAGGGTGGTGAACTGCCGCAGCTCATCTGGCTTGTTGGGCTCAGGTTTCACCACCACCTCGCCCAGCTGGTTGCCCGTCGAGGCCAGCTCCAGCGTTACCTGCTGGGGTGCAGCGGTCATGGTCACCGACTTTTTGGACAGGCTGTAGCCCACGTAGGAGCCTACCACGTCGTAGGTGCCGGCTGGCACCTTGGCAAACTCAAACCTGCCCTGCTCGGTGGTGGTCACGCCCAGGGTGGTATTGGCCAGAAAAACGCTGGCAAAAGCCAGCGGCTCGTGCGTGGCCGAGTCCTGCACCACGCCGCTGATCTTGCCCTGCGCCTGCGCAGTACCCATGGTCAGCATCCAGCCGCAGCCTACCAACAATAAGCGTAAGTATCTCATATCAAACAAAATAGTGAAAAGTAAGACGCAAGGCTAGGCCAATGCCAGCCGCGTGGCCTGTGCGTCTAACGATAATTGTGCCGTTAGCGCGTCCAGGCCGTTGTATTTTTCTTCGCTCCGCAGCCACGCCACAAATTCCAGCGTGAGCAGCTGGTCATACAAATCCCCGTCGAAATCCAGCAGGTTCACCTCCACGGTCTGGGCCAGGTCCTGGCCAATGGTGGGCCGCACGCCGATGCTGAGCATGGCCGGGTGCCGGGTGCCCGCCGCCGTAGTGGCCCACACCGCGTAAATGCCCTGGGCGGGCACCAGCTTCAGCGGCTCGGTGGTGGCCAGGTTGGCGGTGGGGTAGCCTATGGTGCGCCCCAGTTTCTGGCCGTGCACCACCAGGCCCGTGAGTGGGTAGTGGTAGCCGAGGTAGCGGTTGGCGGTGGCAATGTCGCCCTGGCGCAGCGCCTGCCGGATGCGGGTGCTGCTCACGCCCACGGCATCTACGTCTTCGCGCTTAATTTCTTCCACCGCCAGGCCATAGCGCGCAGCGTGCTGGGTGAGGTAGTCGAAGCCGCCTTCGCGGTTTTTGCCAAAGCGGTGGTCGTAGCCGATAACCAATTGCTTGGCGCCCACCGTTTTCAGCAGCAGGTTCTGGATGTACTCCTCCGAGGTCCACTGCGCAAACTCCCGGGTGAAGGGCACTATCAGCAGGTAGTCGACCCCGAAGCCGGCGAGGCGCTCAATCCGCTCGTCCAGGGTGTTGAGCAGCTGCAGCTCCAGCAGTTCCGGGTGCGAAGGGGGCGGCCCCAGCACCAGCCGCGGGTGCGGCCAGTAGGTGATGACCACCGACGGCCCGCCGCTGGCCCGGGCCACCTCGCGCAACCGGCCCAAAATACGCTGGTGCCCCACGTGCACGCCATCAAACGTGCCGCTGGTGACCACGGCATTGCCAAGAAACGGAAACTGGGCCGGGTCGCGGATGACGTGCATGGGGCGCCGGAAATTGCGGATGAAATAAGTGGAAACGCCGCGAAGGTAGCGGTGAACGGTGCGCTGGCCGCGCTAGTCGGGGGAGGTGGCGGGCGGTGCAGGGGCCTCGCCCGCGTTGGCTTCCTGGTTGTGCTGGGCGGCCAGGGCATCGGCTTGCAGGGCGGCGTAGTACTGCAGGCCGGCCCGGTTGGGCGCCGTGCGGGGCCGCTCGATGCGGGAGCGGGCTTCGCCTTCGGCCCGTGGCGGGCGCATGGCCTCAATGGCTTCCAGCGAAAATGCGTCTTCCACCCGATACGCGCCAATGCGGGTGCGCACCAGGCGCGTAAGATGGGCGCCGCAGCCCAGGGCCAGGCCCAGGTCGCGCGCCAGGCTGCGGATGTACGTGCCCTTGGAGCACACCACCCGGAAGTCGATTTCGGGCAGCGCGATGCGCGTCAGCTCAAACGTTTTTATCTCCACGGTCTTGGCCTTGATTTCGGCCTCCTGACCGGTGCGGGCCAGCTCGTAGGCGCGCTTGCCGTCAATTTTCACGGCCGAAAACAGAGGCGGCGTTTGCTGAATAACGCCCACGAAGGGCAGCGTGGCGGCCAGAATCTCGTCGTTGGTGAGGTGGGCGTAGGGGCGGGCCATGTCCACGGCGGTTTCCAGGTCGAAGCTGGGCGTGGTTTCGCCCAGGCGGAAGGTGCCGGTGTACTCTTTTTCCTGGGCCTGAATCAGGTCAATTTCCTTGGTTTTCTTGCCCGTGCAGAGAATAAGCAGGCCGGTGGCCAGGGGGTCGAGGGTGCCGGCGTGGCCTATTTTCTTGATGCGCAGCGCATTCTTCACCTTGCGCACCACGTCGAACGACGTCCAGGTGAGGGGCTTGTCCAGCAACAGGACTTCGCCAGCTTCAAAGTCGTAATCGGCTAGGGTTTTCTCGCTCATACCAACTGTAAATTAATTCCCAACCCCAACATAAGCAGCAACAGGCCACCCACTACAATGCGGTAGATGCCAAAGGCCCGGAAGCCGTATTTCGTGACGAACCCCACGAACAGCCGAATGGCCAGCAACGCCACCACAAAGGCCACCGCATTGCCAAACAGCAGCTGCTTCACTTCTTCCATGGATAGGCCGGTGCTGCTCTCCTTGTAGAAATCGTACAGGTCTTTGGCCGCAGCGGCGGCCATGGTGGGCATGGCCAGAAAAAAGGCAAACTCGGCCGCAGCGCGGCGTGTGAGCTTCTGGGTGAGGCCGCCAATGATGGTGGCGGCCGAGCGGCTCACGCCCGGCACCACGGCCAGGCACTGAAACACGCCGATAACAAACGCCTGCCGCCAGCCCGGATTCGTCACGGGGCGGCCGCCTTCGTTGGGGTCTTCCTGCGGAAACCACCGGTCGATAAATACCAGCACCACCCCGCCAAACAGCAGCATGAACGCCACCACTGCCACCGATTCGAGCAGCGCATCAATATGCTTTTTCAGCAGCAGGCCCACCACCACCACCGGCAGAAAGGCCACCAGCAGTTTAAGGTAGAAATCGATGCTTTGAAAAAAGCGGCGCCAGTACACCGCAAACACCGACAGGATAGCCCCGAGCTGAATGACCACTAAATACAGCTTGGTAAACGGCGTGGCTGGAATGCCCAACATGGCCGAGGCAATAATCATGTGCCCGGTGCTGGAAACGGGCAAAAACTCAGTAATACCCTCAACAACGGCGAGGAGAAACGCGTCCCAATAAGTCATTCGTAACGGTAAGTGGGTAGTGGTTTAATGGTTGGTGGTGGGGCTATGCCACTCATCACCAACTGCCAACCACTGGTTAAAGGCGCTTGTAGGCCGGAGCGGCTACCGGAGCTGCAACGGGTGCAGTAGTCGCAACCGGGGTGCTCAGGGGAGCCACTGGCGCAGCGGGAGCTACCACTAGGCTCTTGTCGCGCACCATAATAGCGGCAAACTCCACGCAGAAACCCGCCACCAGCAGCAACGGCCCCAGCGTGATGCCCACAAAGTCTTCGCCGTAGTTTTCCTTGTCGCCAAACATCATCGTGATGAAGCCAGCGGCCAGCAGGGCCAGGCCAATCCACATCAGGCGGTAGTTGCGAGGACCAAAAGCGAAGCGCGGGGCAGGAGTCATAGTAATGATTAGTGATTAATGGTCAGTGGTTAGTGGCTGTCGATTGTTGGGTGGAAAGTGGATTAACCACTAACCGCTAATCATTCACCACTATTTAATACAGGTCGTCGAGCGACATCTTGAGGTACTTTTGCACGGCGCGGGCCGAGCTGAAAAAGCCGATGACCACGCCCAGGCCCACCACCCCAAGAAGGAGCAGAGCCAGGCGGAAATCGTCGCGCAGGAGCCGCAGGGGTTCCACTTCCAGGTAAGCGTATTGCAGCAGCGCCACCAGCAGCAGGGCCGCCAGCAAGCCGCTGGCCAGCCCCTGCCACGTGGCCCGCCGCAAAAACGGCTGCTGAATAAAGAACCGCGTGGCGCCCACCAGTTGCATGGACCGGATAAGGAAACGCTGCGAAAACAGCGCCAGCTTGATGGTATTGTTTATCAGAATGACCACCACCAATACCAGTACCGCTGCAAAGCCCAGCAGCACCAGGCTCACCCGCGTGAGGTTGTTGTTGATGCTCGTGAACAGGTCTTGCGGGTACTGCACCTCGAACACGCCGCGCTGGCTGCCAATGCTTTGCTCCAGCTGGCGCAGGTGCAGGGTGTCGGTGTATTCGGGCTTGATTTTGAGCACGTAGGCGTCGCGCAGGGGGTTGTCGCCCAGGAACTGGCGGAAGTCTTCGCCGGTGCTTTGCAGCAGCTGGCGGGCGCCTTCCTCCTTGCTCACAAACCGAATTTGGGGCTTGCCGTTGCGTTCGGCCACAAACGGCTGCTGGCCCAGGTCCTGCTGCAGGCGCAGCAATTCCGTTTCGGGCAGCTCCCGGTCGAGGTACACCTGCACCTCCAGGTTCTCGCGCACCACCTCCGACAGCTTCTGGGCATGAATCAGGAGCAAGCCAAATAGCCCAATGACCACCAGCGACAGCGTGATGCTGAATACCACCAGCAACGTGGGGTAAGAGCCGAGCTTTTTCTTGCGGGAACCAGGGGTAGTGGGGGTAGCCATATCGGGCAAAGGTAGCAAACGAGGCTAGTAGAACGACAATGCCCTGCCTTAGCTGGGGAGGAGATGCCAAACCGCAGGGTTGGCTGGGGTGGTTGCAATCGTTGCACGATGGCCGAATACGGAATATGCCGCCGTTCACCACCAGTTGTGGGTCCGTTTTATAACGCACCCACCCGTCCCCGTTTTTACTGCGAAAATACACCCTTCCTTTGCCAAGGAGGGGCATTGGCCATCACCTTTCACAGCCTTACAGATTCGTGCGCGGGTCCTCGTCCACGGTCAGCACTTCCCGGCCTTCGCGGGCCTTTTGCGTGTTGCGCTCCTTTTTCTTGGGATTCTTGCGGGAGAATAATTCGCTGAAGGAGTCGAACTGTTCGGTGTGCAGCAGCGAGAGGCCCGCGCGGGGCTGGTTCACGGTTTCCAGGTCGCGGGGCGTGGTTTCGTAGCGCAGCTTGGTGCGGAACTTGCCGTCGGGGCGCAGGTAGTATTCCAGGCTCAGGTCGCCGAGCAGAGAGGCCTGGCCGGCCTGGTTGCCGGTGCCGGGCAGCCCGGGGCTGTTTACCACGTTGGGGTTGCTGGTGAAACCGCCCTCGCGGGTCACGCGCAGGCGTCCGTTCAGGAAGGAGTAGCTCAGCCGCACCTGCAGGGCCTGGAGCTGCTCGGCGGACAGACCGTTGATGTTGAAGTCGATTTCCAGGTTCTGGTCAATCTGCGAGGTGAGCAGGCCCAGCTGCGTGCTCAGAATCTGGCCCAGGCTGTTCTGTACCGTGTTGTTCTGGCCCTGAATGGAAATGGTGTTGCCGAACGACCCCAGCGGCGAAAGCTGCTTGAACACCAGCAGGCTGAATACCTGGCGGTTCAGCTCCTGCTCGTCGTTGCGAATCGAGGAAATGAAGTTGGCGAGCAACGCCTGCAGGGTGCCCGGCGCGTCGTTGAACTCCAGTCCCAGCCGAATGGCTGGCAGCAACAGGGGGCCGGTCAGGTTCATCACCGCCGTCACGGGCACCACCGCCGCACTGCTCGCCAGGCCCACGCCCAGCACCGGCGCCAGCGACGTGCGCTGGGTGTAGGTAGCCGTCACGTTCATTTCGCCGGCCAGCGGGTCGCCGTTCCAGGAAATAACGCCGCCCGGCCGTACCACAAACTCCTTGTTAATCAGACCCTGCAGCGTGAAGTTGTACGCCCCGCGCACAATCTCCACCTGCCCGAACATGTTGAATTCGCCCCGCGTGTCGATGGCCATGCGCAACTGACCGGCGCCGGCTCCCCGAATCACGTCGCCGGTGCTTTCGTCCAGCAATATTTCCAGGTAGGCGTCCGGCGTAATGGTCAGGTTCATGTTGAGCCGCAGGCCCGACAGGTCGATTTTTTCCTGCACGGCCACCGTATTGGCCTTTTTGGTGATGACCGTGTCGCCCAGCGGGTTGTTGTTCACAAACTTGATGTAGCCCGCTTTCTGGGCCCGTGCCGCGTTGTCGAGGGGCAGCGATATGCGCGTGCCCGACTCGCTGGTGGCCCGCACCGTGATATCCAGGTCGTTGGTGGGGCCCGAAACGCTGGCCGTGCCCGTGGCATAGGCCGTGCCGAAGTACAGCTCGTTGTCCTTACGCGTGGTATTGAGCACCTGCATCTTACGGAAGCTGGCCGCAATGTCCAGGCTCATGTCCTTGAAGCCGCGGTGCCGCACAATGCCGTCCACGGTGCCGACGTTGCCCAGCACGTCGCGCAGCTGAATGTTGCGGAACTCTATGGACTTGTTGGTGAAGGTGATGCGGTCCGAAAAAGTGTAGGTAGTGCCCAGATATCCGAAGGTGAGCCGTCCATTGCTCACATCCACGCGCCCCAGCAGGTTGGGCGCGTCAAACCTGCCCGTGAGGCGCAGCTCGCCCCGGCCCGTGCCGCCCAGGTTCTTAAACAGCGACCCCAGAAAAGGCTGGGCCAGCACCACGGGCGCATCGTTGAGCGTGCCCGTGAGGTTGAACTGGTTGGTGGGGTCATTCGGGGCGATGTCGCCGAGCACCGTGAGCACCGACTGGCCGGCGCGGGCCACGTCCATGTTCAGGCGCAGTTTGCCGGCGGCGTTGTCCCAGTTGCCGCTACCGGCCACCTGCCCAATGAGCGTGCCGTCGTAGGTGAGCGAGTCAACGCCCAGCGTGCTGTTGATAGCCAGCGGGCCGTACACGCCGGTCACCGTGCCCAGGGCATTCACGCGGCCACTGAGGCGCTGCCCGGTGAGGGCGTTGAGCGTGGCCAGCTCAAAGTCTTTCACCTGCAGCTGCAGCGGCGGCTTGTTGGCATTGGGCGAAATAAAGCCCTGGGCCCCCACAAACTGCACCCCGTTGCTGAAGGTCAGGTTTTGAATGTCAAACTCGCGGCCGTAGTCGGAAATCCGAATGGAGTTATCGGCGGCAATGGTCCAGTCCTTATCCAGCAGGTGCAGGCCCGACTGGCGGAACACCACCTCCACCGCCCGCGGCAAAAAGGCCAGCGACCCGTTGATGGTGGCCTTGTTGGTGGTGCCCGTCTGGGCCAGCGACGTGGAGAAGTTGATGCGCTCCTGGTCCCACACGCCCTCCATAAAGAACTTTTCGGTGCGGCCCAGCGTGGGCAGCACCTGGCTTGCGCTCGTCACGCTGGCCTGGGCCAGAATGTCGGGCTTATAGGGCAGCTTCGACGTCAGAAAGTCAAAGTCGGTGTTCACCGTTTGCACCGGGCCGTAGCGCAGGCTATCGAGGTGCCCGCCCATCTGGAAAATGGAGGTTTCGCCGTTGCGGAACGAGCCATCGAAGCGGCTGCCGTTGGCCACGCGCAGCTCCGGCACAAAGAGCGCCAGCGCCGGGTTGGGCCGTTTCAGGTTCACCGCAAACTCTATCTGGTAAACGGGCAGGGCGCGCTGTCGCTTGCGGAGGTAGTAGTTGGCCGTAGCGGCGTCGTTGCTTTCGAAGTTGAGGCGGTACTCGGTGAGCAGCGTCTGCACGTCGCGCACCACGTCCGAGGTGTTGAAGGCGCCAGCCACGCGGGCATCCACGGCTTCGGAGCGCACGGTCACGGTGCGCTGGTTGCGGCTGTTGCGGGTGCTCACCACGTCCAGCGTGTCGAGCCGCAGCTTGCGGCCATCCAGTGTAAAAGTGGAGTTGCGCAGGTAAGCGTGGCCGATAAGCGAGTCGAGCTGCACGCCTTTAAACTGAACTTCGGCGGTGGTGGCCACAGTGAGCCGCTGGTCCAGCAGGCCCAGCGTGCGCAGGTCGGCCCGCGCTATCCGGGTCTTGATGTTGATGTCCTGATGCGCCCGGTCTAGGTCCACGCGGCCATTGGCCACCAGCTGCACGGCTGGGTCGTTGATGCTTATCCGCCCTTCAAACACCTGCTTGTAGAACTCGCCGTTGAACGCCACGTTGCGGTAGCGGTAGCCCTTCAGCCACACGCTGGGCACCAGCACCGTGGCCGCCCCCCGGGCATAGGGCGGCACGAAGCCCACGCCCGCCACGCGGCCGTTCATCGTAATGTCGCGCACCACGCTTTCATCTCCCAGAAACTTGCCCAGCTCAAAGGCCCTGGTACGCACCGTGCCCGCATACACGGCGTGCAAGAGGTCGGTTTTGGTCTTGAGGTTCACGTCGGTAGCCACGTAACCCAGGGCGGTATTGAAGGAGGCGTTGGCCACAAAGTCGTTGTAGAAGCCCAGCACCTGGCCTTCCAGCTTCACCCGGCCCAGGCGCTGCACAATCTTGTTGGCCGACGCGGGCAGCCACTTTTTCAGGTCGCTGGCCAGCACCACCGAAGGCAGCAGGCGCAGGTCAATAAAGCTCTCCTTGTAGTTGGGCAGGTTGTCGGCGTGGGCGCGCCGGGCCACCAGGTGGGTGCCCTTGCCGTAGCGCAGGTCCAGGTTGTTTACCTTGAAGTCGCGCACGTAGCCCGAGGCCTCGCCCGAAATCACTATCGACTCGTGCAGGGTGGCCAGCTGCGGGGCAAATTTGGCAATGTCATCAGTAAAAACCCGGGAGCCACGCAGCCGCGTGATGGTCTTCATCGAGTCGTTGTAGTCCGTGAAGTTGCTGAACACGCGGAACTCAAAACGCAGGTAGTCTTTGATTTGGCTGCGGCCCACGCGCAAGCTCAGGTCCTTAAATTCCCAGAAATGCGGCCCGTACTTCATGTCGGCCGTGATTTCCCGCAGCCGCGTTTGCGAGGGCGTTTCCACCGCGTGCAAGTCCTGGATGCGCAGAGCCAGCGTATCGCCCAGCCGAATATTGGAGACATCGGCGTAAATGCTGTCCACCACCATGTGGGCGTAGTCAATGCTTTGGCCGTAGGTTTTGGCACGGGGCTGGTCGGCTTTCTCAATGGCAAAGTGCCCGTTGCGCAGGGCCACATTGGCGATTTTGAAGTCAAAAGGAGCCGATTTGGTCGTGTCCGAAGGCCCCATCAGCCGCTTCACCGCCGCCGTAAACTGGTTAAACGTGGTGGTGTCGGGCTGGCCGGGCAGGTTTTTGAGCACAAACCGCGGCTCGTTCAGCGTGAGGGTGGCAATGTGCAGGTGCCGCGGGTCAAAAATCGAAAACAGCGAAATATCCGCGTCGGCCCGGCCAATGCTGAACAGCTCGCCGCCGCGGCGGTCCAGCACGCGCACGCCCTCCAGCAGCACGCTGGAAAAGGGCCTGATGTTCACCCGCCCAATCGTGACGGTCTGGCCCAGCTTCCGTGTCAGCACTTCGGCCGCCTGCCGGGCCAGCTTGGTTTGCACGCTGGGCACCCGCAAGGCCACCAAGGCCCCCACCACCGCCAACACCACCACCAGCCCGAGACCGAGGAGCACTTTTAGCAGAACGGAGAAGAAACGACGCACCGGGGTAGGGGAGAATTAGGCGGAAAACGCAAGGCAATCCGCAAAGTTGCGGTTTTTTAGCCGTTTGCAGCACGCGCATGGCCCTGCACCCAACCATCAAGCCAAGGCAACGGCTGCCGGGCAGCGCGGGTTCAACTCCTTCGACCAGCTCCCGACGCCCGGGTTTACCTTTGCATCAGCAAAAATCGGCCCGCCGAAATCTTTTTTTGCGCTCCTTATTAAGATAAAGCATCACACCCAATGCCCGCTCACCCCATTATTCTGGCCATCGAATCTTCCTGCGACGACACCGGCGCGGCCGTGCTGGCCGGCGGCCAGCTGCTGAGCAACGTGGTGGCCACCCAAAAAGTACACGAGCAATACGGCGGCGTGGTGCCCGAACTGGCCTCCCGCGCCCACCAGCAGCACCTGCTGCCCGTGGTCACGGCCGCGCTCCGGGAAGCCGGCCTCACCACCGCCGACCTCGACGCCGTGGCCGTGACCCAGGGCCCCGGCCTGCTCGGCTCCTTATTAGTAGGCGGCATGTTTGCCAAGACCCTAGCGCTGGCGCTCGGCAAGCCGCTGCTGGCCGTGAACCACATGCGCGCCCACATTTTGGCGCATTTTCTGCGCGACCCCAAGCCCGGTTTCCCCTTTCTCTGCCTCACGGTGAGCGGCGGCCACACCCAGCTGGTGGTGGTAAAGTCGGCGCTGGAAATGGAAATTCTGGGCCAGACCATCGACGACGCGGCCGGCGAGGCCTTCGACAAAACCGCCAAGCTGCTGGGCCTGCCGTACCCCGGCGGCCCCCACCTCGACAAGCTGGCCCGCGCCGGCAACCCCGCCCGCTTTGCCTTCCCCGTGGGTGCCATGCCGGGCTACGATTTCTCCTTCAGCGGCCTCAAAACGTCGGTGCTCTATTTCCTGAAAAAGGAAACCGCGGCCAACCCCGATTTCGTGGCCGAAAACCTGGCCGACCTCTGCGCCAGCATTCAGCACACCATCGTGGCCACGCTGCTGCGCCAGCTCCGCCGCGCTGCCGCCGACACGGGCCTCACGCAAGTGGCCCTGGCCGGCGGCGTGGCCGCCAACTCCGGCCTGCGCACCGCCCTGCAGGCCGAGGCCGTAGCCCAGGGCTGGGAGGTGTTCATTCCGGATTTTGCTTTTTGCACCGATAACGCCGCCATGGTGGCCATGACCGCGCATTTCCAGTTCGAAGCCGGCGACTTTGCCACCCAGCTCACCAGCCCCGACCCGCGCCTGAAACTGACCTAGCTGACAGCTTGCTGCAAAAAAAATGACCAACCCTTTCCTGCCCGGCGCCACCAAAACACACCGCTACACGGTGCAGCCCAAGGACTTTGCCGGATTTGGGCCCGAAGCCGGCGGGCTTGTGCACGCCGTGCTCAGCACCTTTGCCCTGGGCCGCGAGATGGAATGGGCCGCCCGCCTCTTTGTGTTGGAAATGAAAGAGGCCGAGGAAGAGGGCATCGGCACGGCGCTGGCCATTCGGCACCACGCGCCTGCCTTTGCCGGTGAAACCCTCGTCCTGACGGCTACCTTTGACGCCCTCGATGGCGCAAATTTGCGTTGCGCCGTAGAAGCCCGGGTGGGGCCGCGCCTCGTGGCCACCGGCCACACCGGGCAGCGCATCGTGTCGCGGGCCCGGCTGGCGGCCCGCTTTGCCGCGCTGCAAGCCGAAGCTGCCCTACCACAACCTCCTGCCGCTGGCCCCACTACGGGTAGCGAGCCACCGACAACCAAGTAAGCATGGCCAAAGACGATAAACCTGTCATCATCAACATCAAAAACCGCCGCGCCAGCCACGAATACACCTTCCTGGCCAAGTACGACGCGGGCGTGATGCTGCAAGGCACCGAAATTAAAAGCATCCGCGAAGGCAACGTGAACCTGACCGATGGCTACTGCCTGTTCCACACCGACGGCAGCCTTTGGATTCACTCCATCCGCATTGCCCCCTATTCCTTAGGTACATACAACAACCACGACGCCATGCGCGAGCGCAAGCTCCTGCTCAACAAGCGCGAGCTGAAGCAGCTGGCCGGCAAAGCCGTGGACCAGGGCCTCACCATCATCCCGCTGCGCCTGTTCGTGACGGACCGCGGCTTCGCCAAAATCGAAATTGCCCTCGCCCAGGGCAAAAAGCTATTCGATAAACGCAACGACCTCAAAGAGAAAGCCCAAAAGCGCGACATGGAACGGATGTAATTTAAATGTGAGGATGCGATAGATGTGAGAATGTGGGAAAAGTGGAATAAGGCTCTTTCGTACTGGCCCAGCAGTAACCGTATTCGATTCGGGCCTACTGGTCTGACCGCCCCAGGCGGTCCGACCGGTTGAAGCACCAGCAATTTCGGTCTGACGACAACCGGTCAGACGCCTGGGGCAGTCAGACCAGAGCATACGCTTACTTCTGCATTCGTACTTTAAGGAAGCCTCATTCAAAGCAACAGTAGCATCTTTGTACTCTGTGGAAGTTTGAGTTAGGCAGAATTCTCACATCTTCCACATTCCCATATCCCTTACATTTCCACATTATTTTGAATCCCGGTATTTGCGCCCTGAGCGCTGTCCCCGTCCGCGCCGAGCCTAACGACCGGGCCGAGCTCGTTACCCAACTCCTGTTTGGCGAGTGCTACCAGATTCTGGTGACCCAGGAAAGCTGGCTCCAGGTGCAGCTGGCTGCCGACGACTACGTGGGCTGGATTGATACAAAGCAGCACACGCCCGTCACAACCGAGTACTATGCCGCCTGGTGCGCCCAAGACCACCCCCGCGCCCTCGATGTGGTGCAGGCCGTGAGCGACGCCACCACCAAAATTCCCCTCACACTGGGCTGCCGCCTGCCGTTTTTCGACGGCATGAACGTGCGCGTGGGCGAGCGCAGCTACTTTTTCAACGGCACGGCCACCAACCCCGCCGCCGCCCCCGACGTGGCGCGCCAGGCCGCCCTGCTGCGCAAAATGGCCCTCATGTACCTGAAAGCGCCCTACGTGTGGGGCGGCAAAAGCGTGTTCGGCCTCGACTGCTCCGGCCTGTGCCAGCAGCTTTACGGCCTGGTGGGCATCCAGCTCCCGCGCGATGCCCGCCAGCAGATTGACCACGGCCGCCCCGTGCATTTCGTGACGCAGGCCCAACCCGGCGACCTCGCCTTCTTCGACAACGCCGAAGGCCGCATCGTGCACGTGGGCATGGTGATGGGCGAGGGCCAAATCCTACATGCCCACGGCGAAGTGCGCCTCGACCCGCTCGACCACAACGGCATCTACAACCGCGACCGGCAGCGCTACTCGCACAAGCTGCGCCTGCTCAAGCGTCTGCTGCCTGAGTAGGAGGGCAGTGAAATCAGGATTATGACCGTTCTTTACCGTGCCCGTACCGTGTGAACTTAACCCCAGAGCGCTTGTTTATACGCTTGGAAACCGCTAGCTTTCGGCGGGTTATCCGAGCCCCAAGCGTGTATGGACCAAAAAGTATTAGTGCTGAATGGCGACTATACCGCCATCACCCTGTGTAGCGTGCAGAAGGCGTTTGTGCTCCTTTTTCTCGACAAAGCGGAAATGGTAGCCAAGTCGGAGCAGGGCGTGCTGCGCACCATTTCCCACGCCTACCCCAAGCCGAGCATCATCCGGCTGCAGCGCTACGTGCGCGTGCCCTACAAGGGCATTGCCCTCAGCCGCCACAATATTTTCAAGCGCGACCATTTCGAGTGCCAGTACTGCGGCTCAACCAAAAACCTGACCCTCGACCACGTGGTGCCGCGCTCCCGCGGCGGCGAGTCGAGCTGGACTAACCTGCTCACGGCCTGCGCTCGCTGCAACCACGCCAAGGGCCACCACACGCCCAACGAGGCCGGCCTCACCATCCGGCAGCCGCCGAAGAAACCCACGCTGGCCGGCTTCCTGAAGCTCTCGGCCGGTACCATCGACCACAACTGGCACGCTTATTTAAACTAAGTTGAACCATGGGGGGTTGGGGCGGGGTAACTTTGCAGCCCGTTTCAAAAATCCCACTCATGGCCTTGCCCAAATTCGCAGCAACGCGTTCCTTTCATACCGAGCTTAGAACACGTATTAATCAGTACTTCGAGGAGACCGGCCGGCCGATGACGGGCGATGGCAGCCTTCTGTTTAAGGGCGTGTTGCTGGTGAGTACGCTGGTGGCGCTGTACGTGCACCTTGTGTTCTTTACGCCCGCTGTGGGCTGGGCCCTGCTCGAATGCACCTTGCTTGGCTGCGTAATTGCCGCTACGGGCTTCAACGTGATGCACGACGGCTCCCACGGCAGTTTCTCCCGCTTTCCTTGGATGAACAAAGTGGCCGCTTACACCTTGGGCGTGATGGGCGGCAGTCCCTACATGTGGAACTCCAAGCACAACCTCATCCACCACACCTACACCAACATTGAGGGCCACGACGACGATATCGACGTGAAGCCCTGGATGCGCATGACCCCCGACCAGCCCAAGCACGCGCTGCACCGCTACCAGCACTTCTACTTCTGGGCGCTCTACTGCCTGCTCTACATCTCCTGGGTGTTCGCCATGGACTACCAGAAGTACTTCACGCGTCAAATCGGGGCCATTGGCCTCAAGCCCATGAACGCGGGCGAGCACGTCAGCTTCTGGGGTTTTAAAGTTCTGAATCTGTTGCTTTTCGTAGCGCTACCCATCTACATGGTCGGCTTCCTGCCCTGGCTGGTGGGCTTCTTTCTGAGCATGGCCGTAGCCGGATTTGTGCTGAGCATGGTGTTCCAGCTGGCCCACACCGTGGAAGACGCCGCCTTCCCCGTTCCCCACGAAACCACCGGCAAGCTGGAAGACGAGTGGGCCATCCACCAGGTACGTACCACGGCTAACTTCGCCACCGACAACAAGGTAATCAGCTGGTTGGTAGGCGGGCTCAATTTTCAGATTGAGCACCACCTGTTCCCCAAAATCTCGCACGTGCATTACCCCGCCATCAGCAAAATCGTGCAGCAAGTGTGCGATGAGTTCGACGTGAAGTACAACAACTACGCCCGCACCCGCTCGGCCATCGCCTCGCACGTAGGCTTCCTCCGCCAGATGGGCCGCGCGGCCTAGCCGAGTCAGTCTCCAATCGGAGTAACGAAGACCTCAGTCGAGCCATTACGGGTTCGGCTGAGGTCTTTGTCGTAAAAGACCTGCGGGTATACATCAAAAGCAGTCGTGCTAAGCCGGCGAAAGCCGCGGGTTGCGCGCAACAAACAACCCAGTGTCGGGGTGTCGGCCTGCGGCTTGCTCCCACGTAAAACCCTGCGCCAGCACCGCCCGCCGCACCGCCACCTGGCTGGCTTTGGAATGGATTTCAATCAGCAGCGTCCCCACCTGCGCCAACCAGTCGGTGGGGCCCGCAAACACCTGTTGCTCGTAGTCCTCGATGTCGATTTTCAACAAGTCAACCCACGTCAATTGCTGCGTTTGCAGTAGCGTACGCATCGAAATGGCCGCTACTTCCGTGGTGCCCGCCCCGGTGCTGATGTTGGCGTTGTACCCCTGCGGGCTCGCGTCAATGCGCAGGGTGCCATCGGTGGGGGAGAGGGCTGCCTGTACCGTCACGGCCGGGGTGCCGCGCAGGTTGGCTTGCAGCAGCTGGAAATTGGCCGCTTCGGGCTCCACGCAAATAAGCCGGGTAACCGGAAACCGCTGCAGAAAAAACAAGGCCGCCAAGCCCACGTTTGCGCCCACGTCCACCACCGTGCGAAACTGGCCGTTGCGCAGCGCCGGCAAATCGTAGGACCGCTGCCAGAATACCTCGTAGAGAATGCTCAGGTCGCCGGCGTGGGTTCGCAGCGCAGTAGCAAGCGGCGCATTGGGCAAAGCCAGCCGGTACTGGGTAGCCGCTGCTTTCTGCGCGGAAGTGGGGGCGGGGCCACGCTGGCCGGCCGCTTTGGTTTGCAGCACCAATTGCAGGAAAGTGCCCGGCGTACGAGCAATCTGGCGGCAAAAGGAGAGCTTGGCCAGGGTGGAAGCAAGGCTCATGGAGTAGCTGATGGGTCGACGCCAATAGGCAAGACGCCAAAGCTAACGCCGGATTTCGGGTGTCGGCAGCATGGCAGCTCGCACACGGCCCCACAAAGAAGCGCCCCGACGGGAATTGCTTCTCATCGGGGCGCTTTGTTACAACTGCCGCAGCTACCTCCCGGCGAAAGCCAGCAAGTCGGTCGTCAGTTGGTCTTTGTCGGTGAAGAACAGGCCGTGGGGTGCGCCTTTGTACACCTTCAGCTCGGCCTGCGGAATCATCTTAGCCGTGCGCTCGCCGCTGGCCTCAAATGGCACTGTCGCGTCGGCGTCGCCGTGAATTACCAGCGTGGGCACCTGAATGCCCTGCAGGTCGGCCCGGAAATCGGTGGCGCTAAAGGCCTTTACACAGTCACTGGTGGCATTCGGTGCCGCCAATGACGTTACGGTGAAGTTCCAGTCCAGCACGGCCTGGCTCACGGGGTGGCTTATCATGCCCACGCCGTAGAAGCTCTTGGCGAAGGTCTGCAGAAAGTCGAACCGGTCCTTCTTCAGGCCGTCCTGCATGCCGTCGAATACCGACTGGGGCACACCTTCGGGGTTGTTGTCTGTTTTCAGCATAAACGGCGTCACGGCACTTACAAACGCCACGCGGGCAATGCGGGCGTCGCCGTAGGTGCCCAGGTAGCGGGCTATTTCGCCGCCGCCCATCGAGAAGCCTACCAGCGTCACATTATTTAGGTCCAGCTCTTCGAGCAAAGCGTTGAGGTCGGCGGCCATGGTGTCGTAGTCGTAGCCCGTCCAGGGGCGCGAGGAGCGGCCGAAACCGCGGCGGTCGTAGGCAATAACGCGCAAGCCGCCCTTGGCCAGTGCTATGGCCTGATGCTCCCACATGGTGTGGTCCAGCGGCCAGCCGTGGATGAGCACCACCGGGTTGCCCTGGCCCCAGTCTTCGTAGAAAATTTGCACCGGATGCCCGGCCGTGTCGTTGCCCGCTTTGATATAGGCCATGAGTAGAGGAGTTTTTCGTGAATTAACTCATTGGCTTACTCTCTGCTGTTGCATCAAGTTGCGCACCGTAGTGTTAAGATTATGGCTTCCAGACATAGATTGCAGCAATAACCAAGGTCGATAAACCGTACCCACATTGAAAAAGATTATTGCAATGGTCCTGCTACTGGGAGCAATGGGCTTTGTATTACTCTCGCTCGCAATGGATGTCAGCTATGACCCAGGTTCGCCTCAGTCCTCCACCTCAATTGCAGAGGCGCAAAGGCGTGAGACGCTGATTGCTGAGTTAACGCCTAGTAAACGTGGTTTCAGCGTTGCGAGAACTACAGGAAAATTGAAGCAGGTCTGGATTGAAAGAAACTGGGGTTACCAACCACATGGATTGTTAGACCGACTGATGGATGTGCATCCAACCACGCTTCTACCTGGCCAAGCGCTGGTCATCACATTTGAGGGCGATAGCAGTATCGAAAATCATTTCGTCCAGTGGGAATTTGCGGTAACTGGTGGTGAGGGTGGAAGTTTTGGAGGCGCAAGTCAAGCTATTTGGTTAGAAGACAGTGCTTCAATTCCAACCAAGCTCCTGGTTCTAGAAAGGACAGGACCTCATAATTCTCAAAGCTCAACCGTCGATAGTATAACATTACGGCGTTAGCAAAACCGCCCCAAATCCCGTACCTTTGCGGCCCTGCCAGGGTGGCGGGCTTTGCTGCACAACGGCAAGGTGTTCAATAAGAACCGCGTAAGGGCCCGGGCATCGGCCGCTACGTTTATCCAAGAGGTGCCCAACAGCTATTTATGGCAGATTTGATTGACGATTTTGATTGGGACAACGTAGGAGCCACCGGCTTCGGCGGTAACTATTCGGCCGACCAGCGCGCCGAAATGGAGCAGATGTACGGCGACACGCTGACCACTGTTCAGGAGGAAGAAGTAGTGACGGGTACCGTAGTTGGCATCACCGACCGCGACGTAATCCTGAACATCGGCTTCAAATCCGATGGTCTGGTGTCGATTACTGAATTCCGCGACCTGCCCGATTTGAAAATCGGCGACACGGTAGAGGTATTCATCGAAGACCAGGAAGATGCCAACGGCCAGCTCATCCTGAGCCGTAAGAAAGCTAAAATCAAGCAGGCTTGGAAGGCTATTTACGATGCCCTCGAGTTGGACACCATCCTCGAAGGCGTAGTGAAGCGTCGCACCAAAGGCGGCCTCATCATGGAGCTCGACGGCGTAGAAGCCTTCCTGCCCGGCTCGCAAATCGACGTGAAGCCTATCCGCGACTTCGACATTTATGTTGGCCGTCGCATGGAAGTGAAAGTTGTGAAAATCAACTCCGCTTTCGACAACGTCGTGGTTTCGCACAAAGTACTCATCGAGAAAGACCTCGAGAAGCAGCGTGAGGCTATCCTGAACAACCTTGAGAAAGGCCAGATTCTGGAAGGCAACATCAAGAACATGACCAACTTTGGTGTGTTTATCGACCTCGGCGGTGTCGACGGTCTGCTGCACATCACGGACATCTCGTGGGGCCGCATCGCTCACCCGAGCGAAGTACTCCAGTTGGACCAGAAGCTGAACATCGTGGTACTGGACTTCGACGAAGCCAAGAAGCGTATCAGCCTCGGCCTGAAGCAGCTCACTCCCCACCCATGGGATTCGCTGCCCGCCGACCTGCAGCCCGGCTCCAAAGTATCGGGCCGCATCGTGAACGTGGCCGACTACGGCGCTTTCATGGAAGTGGTACCCGGTGTGGAAGGCCTCATCCACGTGTCGGAAATGAGCTGGAGCCAGCACCTGCGCAACCCGCAGGACTTCATCAAGCAGGGCGACACGGTAGAAGCGCAGATTCTGACGCTCGACCGCGAAGACCGCAAGATGAGCCTCGGCATCAAGCAACTGACCGAAGACCCCTGGACGCGTGGCGACTTCGGCGACAAGTACGCCGTGGGCAGCAAGCACAGCGGCCTCGTGCGCAACCTGACCAACTTCGGCCTGTTCGTTGAGCTGGAAGAAGGTGTGGACGGCCTCGTGCACGTTTCGGACCTGTCGTGGACCAAGAAAATCAAGCACCCATCGGAAATGGTGAAGGTGGGCGACAAGCTGGACGTGGTAGTGTTGGAGCTGGACCTGGGCGCCCGTCGCCTGGCCCTGGGCCACAAGCAGCTGGAAGAAAACCCCTGGGATACGTTCCAGTCGGTGTTCACCCCCGGCTCGGTACACCGTGCTACCATTACCGAGAAGTCGGAGCGTGGCGCAGTACTCGAATTGCCTTACGGCATCGAGGGCTTCGCATACCCCAAGTCTCTGGTGAAAGAGGACGGCAGCAACGCCGAGAACGGCGAAGCGCTGGACTTCCGCGTAACGGAATTCTCGAAGGACGACCGTCGCATTGTACTCTCGCACACGGCCATCTTCAACAAAGAAGCCGCTGCTGAGGACGACAGCCGCAATGCCAAGTTCAAGAAGAAGACCAACACCAAGAGCGGTGAAACGCAGGGTGAAGGCAAAATCAGCGACCTGAAGAAGACCGAAGAGAAGTCGACTTTGGGCGACCTTGACGCGCTGAGCGCCCTGCGCGACCAGATGATGGGCAACGAGCGCAAGGCTGGTGAGCAGAAGCTGAAAGCTGCTGCCGCTACCAAGCCCGCCACCGAGCCCGCTGTAGCCGACCAAACGTCGGTAGCTGCTAAGAAAGCTGCCAAGGTTCCCGCTGCTGGTCCCGACAACGCTCAGGCCCTGGCCGACGGCGCGGCTACCCCAGAGGCTGCCGCTCAGGCTGCTGCCACCATCGAGGGTACTGCTCCTGCTGCTGAGGCTCCTGCTGCCAAGAAAGCCGCTCCCCCTGCTGAGGCAGAAGGTGGTTTGCTCGCTGGCATCACCGGTGCCGCTGCTGCCGCTCTCGACAAAGTGAAAGAAGTGGCCGCTGACGCTGCCGAAGCCGTTTCGCACAACGAGACCTTCGACAAAGTGAAGCACGCTGCCTCCGACGCTGTGGATGCCGTGACCCACTCGGAAGCTTTCACCAAAGCTTCGGAAGTAGCCGGCGACCTGGTTGAGAAAGCCAAAGGCCTGGTTGCCGGCGACGACGCCGACAAAAAGGACGAGGAAACCAAAGCCTAGTGCCTGGTTGTGAGTAGAGAAGAGCCCCGGCCGCAACGCCGGGGCTTTTTTTGTGCTGTTGCCTTGCCTACCCCAAACCGGCTGCTTACCTTTGCGCTCCCAAAAGACCACTACTGGTGACGTGACCGAGTGGCTAGGTAGAGGTCTGCAAAACCTCCTACGGCGGTTCGAATCCGCCCGTCACCTCTGATTAGTTTTGAAAAAGCCCCGTTTGCCGATTGGCAAACGGGGCTTTTTTTTTAAGCTCAAGCAATGATTCGCGGGTTTTAGCTGGCTTGTGCCTAAATTTAGCAGCCAAGCCATATCCTCTTACGTAGGGGATTCTAAACGTTCTTTTTCCTTCCATATATGAAGATTATTGACCTGCGCACCATGCGCGGCCCCAGCTATTGGTCTGTAAAGCATACCAAGCTCATTGTTGCTAAAGTTGATTTGGAGGAGTTCGCGGGGAAATGGTCAAATACGGTACCGGAGTTGGGCGGGCGGCTGATGCAGCTGTTTCCCAACATCGGGCAGCCGCAGCCCGGCGGCATGAGCGGCGGCAAGCAGGCAGCCAAGCGCCCCCCGCTGGATTTGGACCAGTTGAACGACGGCGAGCCGCTGGGCCACGTCATCTACCACATTGCCCTGGAGCTGCAGCGCCTGGCCGGCATGCCCGTGTACTGGGGCAAGTCGTACCCTGCGCAGGAAGAAGGCGTGGAGTATGTGGTGTTTACGTACCAGGAGGAGCGGGCCGGGCGCCGGGCCCTTGAAACGGCCTTGGAAGTTGTAGAAACCTGCTGCAAAGGGGAGAAGGTTGACCTCAAGCCCATCATTGATGAGCTGCACGAAATCCGTGAGGATGAATTTATCGGCCCCAGCACCTACAGCATTGTGGCCGAAGCGGCTTCGCGCAACATTCCCTACATCGCGCTCAAGCACAGTAACATTATTCAGCTGGGTTATGGCGTGAACCAGAAGCGCATCTGGGCCACCACTACCAGTAACACGTCGCACGCCGGCGTGGAAGTGGCCGGCAATAAAAACCGCACCAAAGACATGCTTAAAGACGCGGGCGTGCCCGTGCCGCGCGGCACTACCGTGTACTCGGAAGATGCCCTGCGCGACGCCATCGACGAGCTGGGTTTTCCCATCGTGACCAAGCCGCTCAACGGCAACCACGGCAAGGGCGCCACCATCCGCATCATGAACTGGAATGATGCGGCCGAGGGCCTGAAAGCCGCGCAGGTTTACTCACGGGCCGTGATTGTGGAGCAGTTTATTGAAGGATTTGACTTCCGGCTGCTGGTGGTGAACGGCAAGCTCATTGCCGCCGCCAAGCGCACGCCGGCCGCCGTGACCGGCGACGGCAGCCGCACCATCCAGCAGCTGATTGATGCAGTAAACAAAGACCCGCGTCGTGGCGTGGGCCACGAAAAAGTGCTGACCGCCATCAAAGCCGACAAGCACACGCTGGACATCCTCGCCAACAAAGACCTCACGCTGGAATCGGTGCTGCCCGCCGACGAAACGCTGTACCTGAAAAGCACGGCCAACATCAGCACCGGCGGCACGGCTGCCGACGTAACCGACCTGATGCACCCCTACAACGTGCTGCTGGCCGAGCGGGTAGCCGGCATTGTGGGCCTCGATATCTGCGGAATCGACCTGATGGCTACGGACATTGCCGTGCCGCTCAACGAGAGCCGCGGCGCCGTGATTGAGGTGAACGCCGCGCCGGGCTTCCGCATGCACATTGCGCCCGCCGAGGGCCTGCCGCGCAACGTGGCCGCGCCGGTGGTCGACATGCTGTTTCCTCCCGGCAAGCCCGCCCGCATTCCCATCATTGCCATCACCGGCACCAACGGCAAAACCACCACCACGCGCCTCATTGCGCACCTGGTGGCCAGCAAAGGCTACAAAGTAGGCTTCACCACCACCGACGGTATCTACATTCAGGGCGTGCAGCTGCAAACCGGTGACTGCACCGGCGGCCAAAGTGCCGAGTTTGTACTCAAGGACCCCACCGTGAACTTCGCCGTGCTCGAAACCGCCCGGGGCGGCATGCTGCGCTCTGGCTTGGGCTTCCACAACTGCGACATTGCGGTGGTGACCAACGTGGCGGCCGACCACCTGGGCATGCGCGACATCAACACCGTAGAAGAAATGGCGGCCGTGAAAGGCGTGCTGCCCCGCACGGTGCGCAAAAACGGCTGGGCCGTGCTCAACGCCGACGACGACCTGGTGTACGCCATGGCCCGCACCGTGGACTGCCGCGTGGCGCTCTTCAGCATGGACGAGAACAACCCGCGCATCATTGAGCACGTGGAGGGCGGCGGCGTGGCCGCCGTGTACGAGGAGGGCTACATCACCATCTACAAAAACAGCTACAAGCTGCGCATCGACCGGGCCGCCGAATTTCCGATTACGTTTGGCGGCCGGGCCGGCTTCAACATTGAGAACAGCCTGGCAGCCGCGCTGGCTGGCTATCTGGCCGGTTTCGACCGCGACGATATCAAGACAGCGCTGCGCACGTTTGTGCCGTCGGGGGCGAAAACCCCGGGCCGTATGAATGTGTACAGGTTTCCGAAATACGAAGTCATCGTGGACTATGCCCACAACACGGCCGGTATTTTGAAATTTGGGGCGTTTATGGACGCCACGCCGGCTACCCGTAAAATTGGGGTGGTATCGGGCCTGGGCGACCGCCGCGACGAGGATACGTTGGGCTTCTCCCGCATTGCCGGGCGAATATTTGATGAAGTGGTGCTACGGCAGGACAGCGACCTGCGCGGCAAAACCGCCGAGGAAATCAAGGCACTGATGGTGCGCGGCCTGCGCCTCGACAAACCAGACTTGCCCATTACCTACATCGAAAAGGAAATGGACGCCATCGACTACGCCCTGGAAACCGCCCCGGAAGGTGCCGTCATCACGCTTTTTACCGAGAATATTGCAGCGGTGCTGGCCAAGCTCGACAAGTACGAGACCAGCGTGGCTACCGAATAGCCACAATACGCAGCAGCCCCCAGCAAAAAGAGCCCGCTTCGTGATGAAGCGGGCTCTTTTTCTGGGGGGCTGAAATCCGCAACGGCGCAGTGTGCTGCGAACCGTTGCAAACCCTTTGTTACTTCAGGGTGAAAGTGGTTTTGCCCATCAGCTGGCCGCTTTCGTACAGTTCCACGGTGTGCAGGCCTTTCTTGTATTCGGCGCCTTTGGCGTACACGAAGTCCAGATTCTGCTTGGAGTTGTCGTACACCACGTCCTGCTTCTGGGTGTAGAAAGCCTCCTGGCCGTCCACGGTGAAGGTGCCGCCGCCCGTGCTCAGGTTGTAGAGCGCGGCGCCGTCGGGCTCCAGGATGCGCATGTAAATGGCTTTGGTTTCCTTTGGCGACACGTCGTTGCGGGCCAGGTTGAAGCTCACGCGTACTTTCTCCACGCGCCGGGCCTTAAACTCGTCTTTGTCGTCGTCTTTCTCCTTGTTGTTGGAATTGATAACGGCCACCTTGATATTCTCGGACTGCAGACGCGAGGCCACGGTTACCTTTTCGGAAAGCTCCTGGTTGGTGCGGGCAATGGTGCTGATGGTATCGGTCAGCTTGTTTTGGCGCTCCTTAAGGGTGGTGGTTTCGGTGTAAAGCGTCTCGTTGTCCTTCTTAAGCTGGGCAATGTCGTTGTCCTTTTTACGAAGCTGGCCCTCTAAGTTCACGGCGCGCTGCTTAAAGAGGTTTTGCTGGGCAATGGAGAAGCTGCCCGCCTTAAACGAGCGTAGCTTGAGCAGGTCGGCATTGACGGTCGCAATCTTGGCTACCAGCGAGTCGTTGCTCAGGCCCAGGCCTTGCAATTCCTGGCTTTGGCGCTCAAAATCAGCCTTCAATGCTTCGTATTGCTTGATTTGCTCTTGTAGCTTGCTGTCCTTGGCTTTTACTTCGGTGGTCAGTTCCTCGTTCTTCTGGCCTTTCTGCTGGTTGAGGTAAAACAGGACGCCGTTGATGCCAAGCAATACGGCGACGAGGGCTACCCACAGAAGGACTTTGCTGTTGTTGGAGCGGGGTTCGGGATTTTCGTTTGGGTCCATGCGGGGATTGTTAAACAAGAAAAAGCGTAAAGAATGTAGGGTGCCTGCCGCATTACGGCGCTTACCTTTGGGCGTAAAAATAGGTGACTTCCGCGCCCTGGCAAGTTTTATGTCTACTGATAGGAAATGAAATCGTTTTTTTCAGACTTCGATGCAGCCTACTGGCGAGAGCGTTATGTGGCGGGGCGCGACGGTTGGGACGCCCACGGCATTACCCCGCCGCTGCGTGCCTATTTCGACCAATTGGATGTTAGCCAGCAGCCCCGCATCCTTATTCCGGGGGCCGGCCGGGCCTACGAGGCCGAGTACTTGCATCAGATGGGGTTTGAACATGTTTTTGTGGCCGACCTGGCCCCGGAACCCCTGGCCGACCTGGCCGCGCGCGCGCCAACGTTTCCCAAGGAGCATCTTTTGCTGGCCGATTTCTTTGCCCTGCCTAACGAACAGCCCTACGATTTGATTGTGGAGCAGACGTTTTTTTGTGCACTCAACCCCGTCTTGCGTCCCGCCTACGCCAAGCAGTGCGCGGCGCTGCTGCGGCCCGGCGGCACCCTCATGGGGCTGCTCTTCGATACCGATTTTGGCCCGGTGCAGGAGCCACCCTTTGGGGGAAGCAAAGCGGAATACCGCGCCTACTTCGCGCCGTATTTCAACTTCCGGCACTTCGAAACCGCGACTAATTCGCTTAAGCCCCGGCAGGGGCGGGAGCTGTTTATCTGTTTGAAAAAGAAATAATTTGCCCATGCTTCAAGCTCTCGCCAACACCCTTCCGCATTTCCGCCACACCACTTCCGGCCAGTTTTTCCTCATGGCCGGGCCCTGCGTCATCGAAGGCGAAGACATGGCTATGCGCATTGCCGAACGCATCAAGCACATGACGGATAAACTGCAGATTCCCTTCATCTTCAAAGGGTCTTACCGCAAAGCCAACCGGTCGCGGCTCGATTCCTTCACGGGCATCGGCGACGAAACGGCGCTGCGCATCCTGCAAAAAGTAGGGCGGGAAATTGGCGTGCCCACTGTCACGGACATCCACGAATCAAGCGAGGCCGCGCTGGCCGCGGAGTACGTGGACGTGCTGCAAATCCCGGCTTTCCTGTGCCGCCAGACCGACCTGCTTATCGCCGCTGCCCAAACCGGCAAGGTGGTAAACGTGAAAAAAGGCCAGTTCCTGAACGGGGAAGCCATGCAATGGGCTGTGGACAAGATTCGGCAGTCGGGCAACCAGCACGTCATCCTCACCGAGCGAGGCAACTCCTTCGGCTATTCCGATTTGGTGGTGGACTTCCGCAACCTGCCCACCATGCGCGAGTTCCAGGTGCCCGTGGTGATGGACGTGACGCACTCCCTGCAACGCCCCAACCAAAGCAGCGGCGTGACCGGCGGCCAGCCGGCCCTCATCGAAACCATTGCCAAGGCGGCCATCGCCGTGGGAGCCGACGGCTTGTTCATCGAAACCCACCCCACGCCCGCCACGGCCCTATCAGACGGCGCCAACATGCTGCCCCTCGAGCAACTCGAAGCGCTGCTCGTGAAGCTGACACGGGTGCGCCAGGCCATTCAGTAACGGGGCGATGTGGAGCTAAACCAGCTGCCTGAGGGCTGTAGCAGATGCTACACTCATACCCGCAGCAAAAAGTGCTGCTTGGGTTGGCCCGTGCGGAAGAAAACCAAGCCAACGTAAAAGAGGTCCACGGTAATCGTGACGTCGGGGTGGGATTTGATGACTTCCCAGGCCCGCTCCATGTCAGCAGACCAATGGATGTCGTCGAAGACGAATACAGAGGCGTCGGTGCGATGCGCTAGGCACAACTCGAAGTAGCGTAGCGTGGGCTCGTAGCGGTGGTTGCCATCGAAGAACGCGAAGTCCAGTGGCGCTGCCAGGGCCGAGAGGGTAGGGGCCAGCGTATCATCGATGTTGCCCTCAACCACCTCCACGTTGCCCAAGTGCAACGCGGAAAACGTTTCGTGGGCCACGGCCGCCACGTTGGGGCAGCCTTCGAGTGTGACCACACGGCTGCGCGAGTCGGCTGCCGCCAGGTACGCGGTAGTCAGGCCCAGCGAGGTGCCCAGCTCCAGGATGGTGGCCGGCCGGAAATAATTGACCAGTCGAAAAAGCAGTTGCGCCAAGTGCGGCGGCTTGGCGGCGGTGCGGGCAATGGCGGAGACGCCCCGCTGAGCACCCGCGCCTGTGTGAGAGCCCGCGCCGAAGTCCGTTACGCTGATACTGGCGGGGCTGGCCAGTAGCTCCTGCCGCCGGGCCTCCAGGGCCTCGTAGGCGCCGTACCGGCCTGTGTGCCGAACCACGGACGTGTAGAGACCAAAAACGAAGGGCGAGTGCAGCCCGTGGGCATTGCCCGAGCGAAACCAGAAGCGGAGGTAGGCGAGAAGTTGAAACAAATCAGTTGGAAGTTGCTGGTTGTCGGTTGTCAGAAATTGGGCAAACTGACAACTGCGCTACAAACTAACAACCGGCAACGAGCAACTGACAACTACTTCTTAGTTCAGGCGGTACGGCACCATGAGGGTGAACTCGGGAATCTCTACCGAGAAATTCTGGCCGTTGGCCAGCCGCTCCATGAGGTAAGTGCCGCGCATTTTGCCCACGCCCGATTTCAGGTTACAGCCGCTCACGTACTGGTGGGCCTCGCCGGGCTCCAGCACGGGTTGGCGGCCCACCACGCCTTCGCCCTCCACTTCGCGCACTACGCCGTTGGCGTCGTGAATGTGCCAGTGGCGGCGCAGCAGCTTCACAGTGAACTCGCTGTTGTTGCGAATATCAATTTTATAGGCAAACACAAAATGCTCCTGGCCGGGGCTGGAGTAGTCGGGCAGGTAGTTGGTCGTAACCGAAACCGTGACGCCTTGCGTAGTGGTGGTAGGCATAAGTATCGTCGCTTAGAGGTAGCTGCGGACGTAACAGTGGCCCGCCGGAATTGGTTTTACGCAAAAGTTACGGGTTAATGCCGCAAATTGCCCGCTTATTTTCTTATTTTTTTTCGATGGTAAAGATAGCCGAGAGCTGGCGGCCCGTGCTGGCCAATGAATTTGAAAAGCCCTATTTCCAGAAGCTAATTGCTTTTGTGAAAGGCGAATACGCCACGGCCACCGTTTACCCCGCCGGTGCCCATATTTTTCATGCCTTCGACGCCACACCGTTCGACAACGTGAAAGTTGTCATTCTGGGCCAAGACCCTTACCACGGGCGCAACCAGGCCCACGGCCTCTCGTTTTCGGTGCAGGAGGGGCAGCGCACGCCGCCCTCGCTGCAAAACATATTCAAAGAGCTGCAGGCCGACATGCCCGGCACGCCGCCCGCCCCCAACGGCAACCTCGACCGCTGGGTCCAGCAGGGCGTGCTACTGCTCAACGCCACGCTCACGGTGCGCGCCTCCGAGCCCGCCTCGCACCAGAAAAAAGGGTGGGAGGAATTTACCGACGCCGTTATCCGGAAGGTTTCCGAAAGCCGGGAGCACGTGGTGTTCATTCTGTGGGGCGCCTACGCCGGCAAAAAATCAGAGTTGATTGACGAGCGCAAGCACTTAATCATCAAATCCGTGCATCCTTCGCCCTTTGCCGCTGATAAAGGCTTTTTCGGTAGCAAACCCTTCAGCAAAACCAATGCCTGGCTGGAGAGCAAAGGCATAGACCCCATAGTCTGGTAAATCGCTGATTACCGTTGATTCAATTGATTTCGTTGATTTAAACAGTTCAATTTAATGACTGAAAAAATCAACGAAATCAATTGAATCAACGGCAATCAGCGATTTAGTGAATGATGTTGAACAGGCGGCTCCACCGGATTTTGTTCCAGAAGCCGGCGTTTGGGTCAACTGATAGCCAAATGAGCACCGCCTTGCCCACCACGTGGTCTTCGGGTACGAAGCCCCAGAAGCGCGAGTCTTCCGAGTTGTGGCGGTTGTCGCCCATCATCATGTAGTAGTTCTGCTTGATGGTGTAGCTGGTGAGCATCTTCCCGTTCTGGTAAATCATGCCATCCTTCCAGGTTATGCCCTGGTTACGCTCGTAGCGGGCCACAATTTTGAAGTAGATGGCGGCATTGCCCGGTGTGAGGGCAATGGTCTGGCCTTTTTTCGGGATGGGCAGCGGGCCGTAGTTGTCCAGCGACCACCCGCGCGGGGTGGCGCTCATGGCACCAGAGTTGCGGAAGTCGGCCACGTCGGGAAACAGCAGCACGGGCGGCTGAAGCACCGTCATACTCTTCACGTAGGGCTGCTTGCGGAAGTAGTCGGCCGCGGCCACTGTGCCGCTGATGGCGTAGCCGAGCTTGCCGTCGGGGCCGGGCACGGCCTGGGGGCTGCCGCCGGGCTGGTCGTAGTCTACCACGCCCTGGGCGCGCAGGGCGGCCACCACCTCGTCGTTGGGGTTGTCTACCTGCATGAAGTAGGTGGTTTCGAGGCCGGGAGGGGTTTCGCCGGGCTTGCCGTTGAGGTACACTTTGCCTTCGCGGATTTCGAGGGTGTCGCCGGCCACGGCCACGCAGCGCTTGATGTAGTTGGTGCGCAGGTCGGCGGGGTACTGAGACTCGTGCGGCACGTGAAACACCACCACGTCGTTGCGCTTGATTTCGGAGAAGCCCGGCAGGCGGTAGGTGGGCAGCTGAATGAGCTCGGAGTAGCTTTTGAGGGCCGTGCCCCACACCGTTTGGTGCGTGAGCGGGACTTGCAGCGGCGTTTGAGGCGTGATGGGGCCGTAGTGCAGCTTGCTCACAAACAGGTAGTCGCCCACCAGCAGGGAGTTTTCCATGCTGGGCGAGGGAATGGTGTAGGCCTCAAAAGTGGCCCAGCGAATGAGCGTGGCCGCCACAATGGCAAAAATCAGCGAATCGGCCCACTCGCGGGTTTTTGTTTTGGGCGCTTGGGGAGCGGCGGGGCGGTTGGTTTTCAGCAGGGACATGGGGGAAGCAAGCTTGGCTTGGCAATAAATATCGGGCAAAGAAACGCAGCAGAAACCCAGCGGGCATACCGGCTGCGGCAATGGGTCGGGCAATTACAAATCCAGCAGCTCTTTCATTCCAAACACGCCCACCCGACCCGGCAGCCACTTGGCGGCCAGTAGGGCGCCCAGCGCAAAGCCTTCGCGGCTGTGGGCCTCGTGCTTCAGCTCCAGCGTATCCACGGGCGAGGTGTAGCGCACGATGTGCGTGCCCACCACTTCGCCGCTGCGCTCGCTGATGATGGCCAGTTCCGAGGCGGCTTCGGCGGGCTCGTTGCGCCAGCTGGTTTTGCCGGGGAAGTGGCGGATAATGCCTTCGGCCGTGGTAAGGGCGGTGCCGCTGGGCTGGTCGATTTTGTGGGTGTGGTGAATTTCGCGCACGGCCACGTCGTAGCCGCCAAACTGGTGCATTTTGGCCGCCATGTACTCGTTGAAGTGGAAGAACAGGTTCACGCCCACGCTGTAGTTGGAAGCATAAAACAAGCCGCCGCCCAACTCCTGGGCGAGGGCCTGGGCTTCGTCGAAGTGGTGCAGCCAGCCGGTGGAGCCGCACACCACCGGAATGCCCTGCCGCAGGCACGCCGTGATATTGGCCAAGGCTGAGTCGGGGTGCGTGAATTCGATGGCCACGTCTACGGTAGTCGGCGTAAAGTCAGTGATGTTGAGCTGGGTGGCGTGCAGGTCCACAATGCCGGCGATTTCGTGCCCGTGTTGGGCAGCCAGGGCTGCAATGGTCTGGCCCATTTTTCCGTAGCCAATGAGTAGAATTTTCATGCAGAGAAGTAAGTATGCGGTTTGCTAACAGTGGATATTCGGCAAAAGTGAGGGCGTGGATTCAGCTGCCGCGCTTTCCGGACTCGGAACGTCCTAGCCAGCTATTTTACCCGGAGTGCAAACATGACACCGGGCGCGGTGGGCAGCGCCGAGGCCTGGCCGGGCACCGCCAGCAGCGTGGGCTCCCAATGCAGGCTCAGGTCCTCGCTCACGTCAAAGTTTTTCAGGTGGGCATCCACCAGCGCATCCACTATTTGCAGGCTGTAGGCAATGCCGATGTAGAGGTAAAAAATGTCGCGGTAGCCGCGGTAAAACACCACGCCGTTGTCGATTGCATCAATGCTGCGCTCCTGCTGCACGGGCAAAGGCAGAGAGGATGCTTGCGGACGTAGGCCACCGGGTATGGATGCTTCGCGTTTGAGCAGGTTGCTGGCGTCAGCGTACTGCCGGTAGCGACTTTGGTAAAAGGCTTCGCCATAAATCACCCCGCCCAACGCTCCGTACACCAGTGGCAGCTTCCACCAGCGGCGGTTGTAAATCTGGCCCGCGCCGGGCAGCACGGCAGAGAGCAGGGCCGCTTTGCCCGGCCGCGTCAGGCGAATGCCTTCGTAGCCGAAAGCCCGGAACATGCGCTCCGTACGCTTGGCCGAATCGGCGGCGGCTTTTAGCCGCTTGGCTTCGGGCGTCACCACCGCTTCGCGGGTTTCGGCGGTGTCGGGCTGGATGGTGGTGGGAGCTGGCGTGCCGGGAAATGGCGTCCCCAAAACCTGGGCGCGCCCCGACAAGCCCGTGAACAGCAAGCCAAGCAAAACCACAAGGGCCGCGATGTGAGGATGCAAATTTTTCATGTCAAACCTGCTAACGGAGAATGCCACTATTTAGCGCGTTAGCCAGCAGATGCATCTTGAAAGAATACCGTACGGAGCTTGCGGAAGCATTGTCAGCGCCTGATAGCGCACCAAAAGTTTCCGCAAACTCCGCCGTATGAGCCGCCTGGCGGCAATTATCAGGAGGGGTGCAGGATGTGCAGGATGCGCTGCATGTCTTCCACCGAGTCGAAGGCAATTTTGATTTCGCCGCTGCCTTTGGGGCCGGGACGCACCTGCACGCGCGAGCCAAACCGGTCGGTGAGGTGGCGCTCGGTGCGGCGCAACTCGGCGGCGGGCACCACGGGCTGGGCGGGGGCGGCGGGCGTGCCGTTATCTTCCGCGCCGCTGTTGGCCGTTGGCCGGCCGTAGCCGCCGCGCACCAGCTCCTCTACCCGGCGCACCGACAGTTCCTCGGCCACAATCTTGCGGAAAAGCTCCACCTGCGCCTTGGGGTCGTCGATGCCGATGAGGGCGCGGGCGTGGCCCATGCTGATTTCGGCGTCGCGCAGACCAATCTGCACATCGGGCGGCAGCTTGAGCAGGCGCAGGTAGTTGGTGACGGTGCTGCGGTTTTTGCCCACCCGGTCGCCCAGCTCTTCCTGGCGCAGGTTGCACTCGCTCAGCAGGCGCTGGTAGCTGAGGGCAATTTCGATGGCATTCAGGTTTTCGCGCTGAATGTTCTCAATCAGGGCCATTTCCAGCATTTGCTGGTCGTCGGCCTTGCGGATGTAGGCCGGAATGGTTTCCAGGCCAGCCAGCTTGGAGGCCTGCAGACGCCGCTCGCCCGAAATCAGCTGGTAGGAATTGGTGCCGAGCTGGCGCAGCGTCACGGGCTGAATGATGCCCTGAATCTTGATGCTGTTGGCCAGTTCCTGCAGGGCTTCCTTATCAAAGTGGGTGCGGGGCTGGTAGGGGTTGGCATCAATGTGCTCGACCGCAATAAAGCCCACCGAGTTGACGGGGTGCGACACGAGCCGCTCGCTGGACCCGGGCCGCTCGCCTTTTTTATCGTAGCTGCCTTCAATCAGGGCGTTGAGGCCCCGGCCCAGGCCACTCTTGCGTTTCACCGACGCAGCGGCGGCTAAGGCGGCTTGCAGTTTCTCTTCGTTTCTCTCTAAAGCCATAGTTCATCGGCCGGGCCCATAAAAGGCATGCGGCAACGGATGTCAAAATTACGGATTGTTGGCCGAAGGGCAAGCCGGAAAGTTTGGGGGGGGGGCACCTCACCCCCCGGCTCCCTCTCCTTGGGGAGATGGGGAGCCTGATGAACAAGCTGTTCAACCTAGCCCCAGCGGGGCGGCATGTTGGTAGTAGTCAGGTGACTATTAACGATAAAGCCCCGTTGGGGCGACACTCGTTCAACGAATGCCGCCCCAACGGGGCTTTACTGTTTGATGAAGCGGGGAGGGGGCTCCGGCGTTTTTCTGTTGCTATTTCGGAGTTGTACTCCGGGAATTGGCCCCGTGGCTGAGTTTCACTCAGCGCTACTCGCTTTATTGGTAAGGCGTGGGGACTGGAAGTCCCCAACGTGCGGGCTTTCGGAGTACAACTCCGAAAGAGCAGCTAGCGGATAACCGCTATTAAATCCGCTCGTCCTCGGCCGTTTCTTCAGTTGCTTCCACGCTGTTTTTCTCCACGATTTCGCGGGCCAGGTTGAGGTAGCTGATGGAGCCTTTGCTCTCGGCGTCGTGCAGGATGACGGGGATGCCGAAGCTGGGCGACTCGCTCAGCTTCACGTTCCGGGGGATGATGGTGTCGAAGGCCAGCTGCTGGAAGTGCATGCGGACTTCCTCCACCACCTGGTTGCTCAGGCGCAGGCGCACGTCGTACATCGTGAGCAGGATGCCTTCAATTTCAAGCTCGGTGTTGAGGCGGCTCTGAATGATTTTGATGGTATTCAGGAGCTTGCCCAAACCCTCCAACGCGAAGTACTCGCACTGCACCGGGATGATGACAGAGTGCGCCGCCGTGAGGGCATTCACGGTGATGAGGCCCAGCGAGGGCGAGCAGTCGATGATGATGAAGTCGTACTGCTCGGCGAGGGGGCGCAGGGCCTCCTTCATTTTTTCCTCGCGGTTGGGCAGGTTTATCATCTCCACCTCGGCGCCCACCAGGTCGATGTGGGAAGGCATGAGGTCGAGGTGGGGCAGGATGTTGGTGGGCAGGATGATGTCCTGGGCGTTGATGCCGTCCACCATGCACTCGTAAATGCTGTTCTGGATGTCCTTGGGGTCGTAGCCCACGCCGGAAGTGGCGTTGGCCTGGGGGTCGGCGTCGACGAGCAGGGTCCGGTAGTCCAGCGCGGCCAGGGAAGCCGCGAGGTTGATGGAGGTAGTGGTTTTGCCCACCCCGCCTTTTTGATTGGCTACCGCGAT
This sequence comes from Hymenobacter glacialis, assembly GCF_001816165.1. Classification (GTDB taxonomy): domain Bacteria; phylum Bacteroidota; class Bacteroidia; order Cytophagales; family Hymenobacteraceae; genus Hymenobacter; species Hymenobacter glacialis. The sequence goes on along the minus strand of NZ_MDZC01000101.1, from coordinate 20,429 downwards.
GATTTTTCCCATGAGTCTCTAGTTGTCAGTTGTTCGTTGCCAGGCTTTGGTTGTCAGTTGTTCGTTGCCAGTTATCAGTAAACGAGGTTTGACGCTCGATGGACTAACAACTGACAACGAACAACTGACAACCAAAAACTAACGACTTTTGCCGTAGCATTGCACAAAGATACATTCTTTCCCTGTTCGCATGGCCCCTTTTTTGGCACGTTGGGCTAGCTTATTGGCTAAACCGTTTGGATTCTGGCTGGGCCTGTTGACGCTGGCGAGCTGCCAGGACGCGGCGCGCCCAGCCGCCGACGAGCGCCGCGTGTTCCGCTACAACCAGCCCGAAGCCCTCACCTCGCTTGACCCGGCTTTTGCCCGCAACCAAGCCAACTCCTGGGCCGTAGGCCAGCTCTACAACGGTTTGATGGAACTGGATTCGGCCCTGCTGCCGGTGCCCGCGCTGGCCCGGCGCTACAGCATTTCGCCCGATGGGCGGGGCTACACCTTCGTGCTGCGACGCGGCGTGCGGTTCCATAACAGCGAGGCGTTTGCCAGCGGCCAGGGCCGCGAAGTGACCGCCGCCGACTTCGTGTACAGCTTCAAGCGCATCCTCGACGCGGCTACGGCCAGCTCCGGCGGCTGGATTTTCCGGGGCAAAGTGCTAGAGAAACCCGATGGCAGCATCAGCGACACGGCCTTCGTGGCAGCCAACGATTCCACGTTCCGCATTCACCTCAAGGAGCCGTTTATTCCGTTTCTGGGCATTCTTACCATGCCGTATGCCTATGTGGTGCCGCACGAGGCCGTGGAGAAATACGGCAAGGACTTCCGCGAGCACCCGGTGGGCACAGGGCCGTTCCAATACAAGCTCTGGGACGATGGCAACGTGTTGCTCTTTGAGCGCAACCCCCACTACTGGCGGCGCGACGAAAAGGGCCGCGCCCTGCCGTACCTGGATGCCGTGGCTGTGAGCTTCCTGCCCGACCGCAAAACCGAATTCCTGACCTTTATGCAGGGCAAACTCGATTTCCTGTCCGGCATCCGGGCCGGTTCGCGCGACCTCATCATGCACCCCGATGGCACCATTCGGGACGACTTTAAGGGCAAGTTCACAGTGCAGAAAGCGCCGTACCTGAACACGGAGTACCTGGGCTTCCAGCTCGATTCGGCCAACCTGATTGGGGAGCAGGCCGAACAGGGCCGGGCCCTGCGCGATAAGCGCGTGCGCCAGGCCTTGAACTACGCGCTCAACAAGCCCGAAATGCTGAAGTACCTGCTCAACGGCGTGGGCAACCCCGGCACTTCCGGCTTCGTGCCCACGGCGCTGCCGTCGTTCTCCGAAAAGGAGGTGCCCGGCTACACCTACCAGCCGCAGAAGGCCCGTCAGTTGCTGCGCGCAGCCGGCTACAGCCCCCAGCGCCCGCTGAAGCTGCGCCTGAGCACGGTGCTCGAACGCAAGGAAATAGGGGAGTACCTCCAGAAACAGTGGGCCGATGTGGGCGTGCGGGTGCAGATTGACATCAACCAATCGGCCGCGCAGCAGGACCTGGTGGATAATGGCCGGGTGGCGTTTTTTGCCAAAAGCTGGCTGGGCGACTACCCCGACGCCGAAAACTACCTGGCTCTGTTCTACAGTCCCAACTTTAGCCCCGCCGGCCCCGATAAAACCCACTTCAAAAGCGCGGCCTACGACAAGCTCTACGACGAAGCCCGCCGCACGCAGGACGTGGCCCGACGCACGGCCCTTTACCAGGCCATGGACCGCATTGTGGTGGAGGAAAGCCCGGTTATCAGCCTGTATTATGACGAAGTGGTGCGCCTGACCCAGAACAACGTGCGTGGCCTGGCGCCCAACCCTATGAACCAGCTGCTGCTGGAGCGGGTGCGCAAAGACTGAATGATTTGTTGCGCTGGCGCGCGTCTGCGACGCGCTGCCGCCTGGCCTCGAGCCTGCGGCTTGCTGGTGAACGACTTGTGCTGGGGCCCTTGTGATATCCAACCCGAGCCAGAGGCTCGAACCCAGTGGGCAACGCGTCACAGACGCGCGCCAGCCGTATAGCGTAACACGAGCCACTCGCAAAATTCCGCCCCGCCCATGTCCCGCCTGCGCCCTTTCATGCTGTTGCTATTTGCTGCCTCGCTCGTAGCGGGAGGAGTGAAGGGCCAACAAGCCCCTGCACCAGTCCCGGTAGCCGAGACATTGGTTATTGGGCAGACTTTTACCATCCAATCCAAAGCCCTGGGCGAAACCCGGCGGCTCAACGTGTACCTGCCTGACGGCTACGCCGAATCGGCAACGATGCGCGTGCCGGTACTTTATATGCCGGACGGCGGGATAAAGGAAGATTTTCTGCACGTGGCCGGCTTAGTGCAAGTGCTGGTGGGCAACGGTGCCATGCGGCCGTTCATCCTGGTCGGTATCGAAAACACCGAGCGGCGGCGTGACCTGACGGGTCCGACCACTAACGAAAAGGACAAAAAGATTGCACCCCGAGTAGGCGGCTCTGCGGCTTACCGGCGCTTCATCCGGGAGGAACTGATGCCAGAGGTAAAGCAACGCTACCGCACCACTGCCGAAACAGCCATCGTGGGGGAGTCTTTGGCCGGCTTGTTTGTGGTCGAAACCCTGCTGCTGGAACCCACTTTGTTCGACACCTACCTGGCATTTGACCCCAGCCTGTGGTGGAACAATGAGTTACTGGCCAGCCAGGCCAGCAGCCTGCTTCAGGGCGCTGGCCGCGCGCCCAAGGTGCTGTACCTGGCCACCAGCAGCAACGGGGGAATTGAGGCGCCGATTGGCCGATTTACTCAGGCACTGGCCCGCCATACCCCGAAAACCATTACCTGGCACCACCAGCCCATGCCCCAGGAAACCCACCGAACCATCTACCACCCGGCTGCTCTCCAGGCGTTTCGGGTGGTGTTTAAGCCGCTGCCCGCGCTGCCCCGGCCGCACGATAAGGGCCTGTGCAGGCAAATTTCTATTATTTCACGCCTACCTCTCTAATCCACCCAGTTGCGCAGCTGGTCGAGCTGGGTGCCGAGGTAGGCGAAGAAGGTGTTGACATTGGCGGGCGCGCCTTCTTCCACGGTCACAATTTTGAGCTGGCCGTTGGCCTGGCGAATGCCCACCACAGTGCTGGGCAAATCGGAAGTGTTCTGGGCGTACCGCTCCTGAAATTGCTCAAAATTGGCCTCCCTGGCCTTGCGCAGCATCTCGGCAACGGTGGCGGCAGGCAGCTTCAGCTCCTGCAGGCCCATGAGGGGCACGTAGCGGCGGCCTTCGTACACCACGCGGCCGTCGGCATACACCTGCATGACATAGGTGGGGCACTTCCCGAAGCAGGCCGTGCGCTCAAAGGTGAGCACCGGGCCAGACACTTTCCTGGCCTCAAGCTCTTTGGCGCGGGCCTCGGCGGCCCTGATTTTCTTGCTGGGCTCTTTGGCCTTGGTTTGCTGCGTGGCCGGCATTTCCTTCTGAGCGCAGGTAGGCAGCGTAAATCCAAAGGCAATCAGCAGGAGCAGGGTGGTGAAGAAGCGCATGAGCGGAAAAGTGGAGCAGGAGTGAGGTGCAAAGTAGCGTACAAGTAGGGCAACAAAAAACCGGCAGAACGAAAACCGTGCTAGGGTTTCGTTCTGCCGGTGCCGTGTAGTTTGCAACACCATCGTGCCAGGCAAAGCCCGGGCACAACAGCGGCGCTGCCAACGCTACGACTGTTTTTTCTTGGCCTGGGCCTCGCGCTCCTGCGCGGCCTTCATGGCTTCGGCAATGCGGTTCTGCAGGCCGCCGGGCTTCTTGTCCTTGTTTTTGATTTTGTTGGCGTCGAGCTGCGCGCGGATTTTGGTGTCGTCCACGAAGAACTTGGTGATGGCCTGCTGGGCAAACGTCACCACGTTCGACACGAAGTAGTACCAGGTAAGGCCCGCCGCAAAGCTGTTCAGTACGAACAGGAAGATGATGGGCATCAGGTAGCTATACGTCTTCATCGGGCCCTGCATGGCCGTGTTGGTCTGGTTGCTCTGCCAGGTCATGAGCAGGGTAGAGGCCGTCATCAGCAGCGTAAACATGCTGATGTGGTCGCCGTACCATTTCACGTAGAAGGGCAGCTTGGCAAACACGTCGTAGCTGCTCAGGTCCTTGGCCCACAGGAAGCTCTGCTGCCGCAGCTCGATGGCGTTGGGGAAAAACTGGAACATGGCAAACAGGATGGGCAGCGTGAGCAGCGTGGGTACGCAGCCGCTCAGCGGGCTCACCCCGAAGGTGGAGTAGAGCTTCATGGTCTCCTGCTGCACCTTGGTGGCGTCGTCGCCGTACTTTTCCTTGAGCTCGTCAATCTCCGGCTTCAGCACTTTCATGCGGGCCTGGCTCTCGTAGGTTTTGTAGGTCAGGGGCCACGTTACCAGCTTAATGAGCACCACCAGCAGCAGAATGATAACGCCGTAGGAACTGATGTACTGCTCCAGGAAGTGGAACACGGGCAGCACTACAAAGCGGTTTACCCAGCGGAACAGGCCCCAGCCCAGGTACACGTTGCGGTCGAACTCGGGCGCTACTTCCTTCAGCAGGTTGAAGGCGTTCGGACCGAAGAAAAAGCGGTACTGGCCCCGGCCCTGCGCCACCTCGTCTACGGGCAGGGTGAGGGTGGTGCTCAGGGTTTTGATGGTGGTCGAGTCGGCCAGATTCACGGTCGAGTTGAACGCGCCGCCCGTGAAGGGCTGCTGGTCGGCGATGAGGCCGGCCACAAAGAAGTCGTGCTTGTGCGCGGCCCATTTCACGGGGCCGGTGGCCTTGTACTCCTCGGGGGTTTCGCTGGCCTCGGCCAGCGAGCCCTGGTCGCCGGCGGCCAGGTAGTGGTTGATGGTGGTGTGGTTGCGGTTCTGGGCCAGGTCCTGCTCGGTCTGGCGCACGCGGTCCACGAAGGTGAAGGTGAGCGGCTCCTTGGCCACCGTGCGCTCCAGGCCGTTCAGGCGCAGGTCGTACTTCAGCTCAAAGCTGTTGGCGGGCAGCGAATACGTCTGCACCACGCTACCGCCGGCCACCGGGGCCGTGAAGGTGAGCACCGACGCGCCACCGGCCGCCTGCGAGGTAGCAGACTGAAACACCAGGTCCGAAAACTTGATGACTTTGCCATCAATGGTGCGGAACTGGGTGTCCATGCGGGCACTTTTCGCATCGAACAAGTCCAGCGGCTGGCCGCCGAAGGTCTTGTATTTCTTCAGGCGTACGGCCGTCACGCGGCCGCCCCGGGTCGAAAAGGTGATGTTGAGGTTCTCGTTGGAGAGGGCTACGTCCTGAGCCACCGCGCCGCTGGTAACGGCGGTGTCGAGGGCAGCTTCGGGGGTGAGGGCCGGTATGACAGCGGGCGTACCCGTTGGAGCAACGGCAGTGGTGGGGGCTGGCGTCTTGCCGGTAGCTTTCACGTCTTCTGCTTTCGGGCTGAAAAAGAAGAGGTAGATGAGAAGCAAGGCCGAAATCAGGAAAAGGCCGGTTGCTGAATTTTTATCCATTAGTACGTAAAGGTTGCGAAAGGGCAAAGGTACGGGGTGCTGTGCGTATTGAAATCCAAAGAGTGTGCGTCATGCTGAGCGCAGCCGAAGCATCCCTACCGCAATGGTAATTAGGTTACTTGCGCGGTAGAGATGCTTCGGCTGCGCTCAGCATGACGTGCACTTTTGCTGTTTAGCGCAAATGCTAGCCCTTGCGGTGTTGAATGGCGGCCCGCACAAAGCGCACGAACAGCGGGTGCGGCTGCTCCACCGTGCTTTTCAGCTCGGGGTGGAACTGGCCGGCCACAAACCACGGGTGGTTGGGCAACTCAATGACTTCCACCAGGCCGGTTTCGGGGTTGGTGCCGGTCATCTGCATGCCCCCTTCTTCGAAGCGGGCCAGGTAGTCGTTGTTGAACTCGTAGCGGTGGCGGTGGCGCTCGCTGATGTGGTTTTTGGCGTAGGCTTTGGCGGCTTTCGAGCCGCGGCGCAGGTCGCAGCCGTAGGCGCCCAGGCGCATGGTGCCGCCCTTCAGGGTGATGTTTTTCTGCTCTTCCATCATGGCCACCACGGGGTTAGGCGTGAGGGCGTCCATCTCGGTGGAGTTGGCATCGAGCAGGCCCAGCACGTTGCGGGCGTATTCCACCACGGCCACCTGCATGCCCAGGCAAATGCCGAAGAACGGGATGTTGTTTTCCCGCACGTAGCGCACGGCGGCAATCTTGCCCTCGAAGCCGCGCTCGCCAAAACCGGGCGCCACCAGCACGCCGTCGCAGCCGTGCAGCAGGCTGGCCACGTTTTCGGGCGTGATGTTGTCGGACTGCACGCTGCGCAGCGTGACTTTGCACTCGTTTTGCGCGCCGGCGTGCACAAAGGCCTCGTTGATGGACTTGTAGGCGTCGGGCAGCTCCACGTACTTGCCCACTAGGGCAATGGTCACTTCCTCGGTGGGGTTTTTCAGCTTGCCCAGGAAGTCTTTCCAGGCCTCCAAATCAGGCTGCACGGTGCCGCCAGTCAGCTTCAGGCGCTTTATCACCCGCTCATCGAGCCCCTCCTTGCGCATGAGCAGCGGCACGGAGTAAATGCTGTCGGCATCGAGGCTTTCGATAACGGAATTGATTTTGACGTTGCAGAACAGCGCGATTTTGCGGCGCATCTCCAGCGGAATGGGGTGCTCGGTGCGGCACACCAGAATGTCGGGCTGCAGCCCGGCCTCGCGCAGGTCGCGCACCGAGTGCTGCGTGGGCTTGGTCTTGAGTTCGCCGGCCGCCTTCAAATAAGGCACCAGTGTGAGGTGAATCACCAGCGAGTCGGCATCGGGCAGCTCCCAACGGAGCTGGCGCACGGCCTCCACAAAGGGCAGGCTCTCAATGTCGCCGATGCAGCCACCAATTTCGGTGATTACCACATCGAACTGGCCGTTCTGGCCCAGCAGCAGCATGCGCCGCTTTATTTCGTCGGTGATGTGGGGCACCACCTGCACCGTTTTTCCGAGGAAGGCGCCTTCGCGCTCGCGGCGAATCACGTGGTCGTAGATGCGGCCCGTGGTCACGTTGTTGGCCTGCGAGGTGGGCGTGTTCAGAAACCGCTCGTAGTGGCCGAGGTCGAGGTCGGTTTCGGCCCCGTCGTCGGTCACGTAGCACTCGCCGTGCTCGTACGGGTTCAGCGTACCGGGGTCGATGTTGATGTAGGGGTCGAACTTCTGGATGGTGACTCGGAACCCGCGGGCCTGCAGAAGCTTGGCCAGCGAGGCGGAAATAATTCCTTTGCCGAGTGAAGAAGTGACGCCGCCGGTAACGAAAATGTATTTCGCTGCCGACGCGGAGGGGGGATTGGAGCGTTCGGGCATGACGGGAGTCAAAAGTACGGCACCCGAAATTGGAACGCGGAAAAATCTGGAAAATCAGCCAGATTCATTGAGTGGAAAAGCGAAGACGCAGTGCTCGATAGACCGTCCTTTCGAACAATTTCAAGGCATATTCCCTAGTTGGACTCAGAAGCTGCGTAATTTCGTCGCGTGTTACGTCCCGTTTATTTTCTGTTGTTGCTGGTGCTGGGTACCACCCAGTTGCCCGCCTGTGCCCAAACCACGGATACGCCACCGGCCGTGGAGATTCCTGCTGGAAAATTGCCTTGGTTTCAAAACCTGGTGGACAGCTCGGCGGTGCTCCGCCAGCACCAGGTAGGCATCAGCCTGGCCGACGCTGCCACCGGCGAAACCCTGTTTGGCTACAACGACGGCCGGTACTTCACTCCGGCCAGCACCATGAAGCTGTTTAGCTTCTACGCCGGCTTGAAGCTGCTGCCCGACTCGCTGCCCAGCCTGCGCTACTTTTCCCGCGGCGACACCCTGTTTTTTCAGGGCACCGGCGACCCTACTTTCCTGCACGGCGACGTGCCCAGCCGCCGCGCCTACGCGTTTCTGGCCACCCGGCCCGAAAAAATGCTGGCTTACTGCGACATTGCCACCGTGCCCATCTACGGCCCCAGCTGGAGTTGGGACGACTACACCTATTATTTCCAGCCCGAGCGCACTGCTTTCCCTATTTACGGCAACACGGTGCGCTTCTACGCGGCGGCGCCCCTGCGCCCGGCCCAGCGCGCCGGCGGCGCTTCTGCTAACCGCGGGCTGTTCTTGCCGCAGCGCGTGCGGGTGCTGCCCAGCTCGTTTGCGCCGCTCACGGAGATGGCCCCGCCCAACTTTCTGTCGCCTGACATCGACCCCGACACCCACGTGCGCCGCGACCCGCTCACGAACCGCTTCTACACCCTGCCTTCCACCAAGAAGTGGATAGACGAAGTGCCGTTTCGAACCAGCCGCACGCTGCTGCTGCGCATGCTGGGCGATACCCTGCGCCGGGCCATCGTGGGCGTGCCGTGGCGCCCCCGGAAAACCGATGAGGTGCGCACCTTGCGCGGCCTGCCTGCCGACTCGCTCTACCGCCGCATGCTGCGCGTGAGCGACAATTTTCTGGCCGAGCAGCTGCTGTTGATGAGCAGCACCACGCTCGGCCGCGATTCGTTGAGCACCAGCCGGGCCATCCGCGTCACGCTCCGCAAGCACCTCAACACCCTGCCCGACAAGCCCATTTGGGTGGACGGCTCGGGCCTCTCGCGCCTCAACCTCGTCACGCCGCGCAGCTTCACGGCCCTGCTGCTCAAGCTGCACCAGGAAGTGGAAGAGCCGCGCCTGCTGAGCGTGCTGGCCGCCGGCGGTGGCCAGGGCACCCTGCGCAAGCGCTACAAGGACGCCGCCGGCACCTGGTTCTGGGGCAAAACCGGCACCCTGACCAACACCGTGAACCTGGCCGGCTACGTGCGCACCAAATCCGGCCGCTTGGTAGCCGTGACCTTCTTCAACAACGGTTTCCCGGCCGACGACCAACCCGTGCGCAACGAGATAGAGCGCCTGCTGCGCCAGGTGCGGGACAGGTTGTAAGCCCGCCGCACTGGGCCGCACTGGCGGCAGTCTACCGGCAACGCAGTTGCCCAGACTGCCAGCCACGGCCACAAGAGCAGTCTCCAGACTGCCGTAACGAAACTGCCTAAAACAGCAGCGACACTGGCAAAACAGCTTCCATTCCGGCATAGAACGAGGCTGAGGAATACACATAGTCCTCAGTGCGGTAGCAGATGCCTGCCCGCACCGGGTTGGCGTGCGTGTAGGCCAGTCGTTGCCGCACCATTTCCTGGTCGCGCAGCTCCACGCCGTGGCTGCGCTGCTGCCACAGCTGGAAATTGGTGTTGTTGGGGTTGCGTTCGCCCTCCTGGGTGAGGAGCCAGCGCAGCCAGTTGCGGCGGCTTTCGGTGGGGGAGGCGGTGATTTCGGTGAAAAGTCGGGTAGCTGTGAATTTCTTAAAGTCCCGCACGATGTGAGAAAGCTCGTGGCCTTCGGCGGCGCGGGCAATGAGGTGCAGGTGGTTGGTCATGAGGCAATAGGCGAACAGCTCCAGACCTTTGTGGGCCTGGCAGTAGCGCAGGCTTTCGATGACGATGTCTTTGTAGTGCGGGCGGGTGAAGATGTCGGCCCAGCCTACCGTGGTGAAGGTGAGAAAGTAGAGGGCCTGCTGGTCGCGAATGGGGTAGCCCATGGTATGGGTTGGAGGGAAGTAATGGCTTTGCGGGTGGCGGCAGTCTGGAGACTGCATTCGTGGTCGCGGCTGGCAGTTTGGGCAACTGCGTTGCCGGTAGACTGCCGCCAGTGCGGCCCAGTCTGGCGGGCTTAGTACAGCACCCGGAACTTGATGGTGTGCTCCACCTCGCGCAGGGCTTTTATGACTTCCTGGTCGTATTCCTTGTCGATGTCGGTTATCACGTAACCGATTTGCTCGTTGGTTTTCAGATACTGGCCCAGGATGTTGACGTGGTGGGTGGCCAGCACGTTGTTGATTTTTGCCAGCACGCCGGGCACGTTGGCGTGGATGTGGATGAGGCGATGTCCGGGCTGCACCGGCAGCTGGATGTTGGGGAAATTGACCGACTGCTGGGTGTTGCCGGTGTTGATGTAAGCCATGATGCGCTCGGGCACAAACTCCGCGATGTTGCGTTGGGCCTCGGCCGTGCTGCCGCCGATGTGGGGCGTGAGCAGTACATTAGGCAGGCCGCGCAGCTCGTTTTCGAAGCTTTCGTGGTTGGTTTTGGGCTCGTGGGGAAACACATCGATGGCCGCGCCGCCCAGGTGGCCGGAACGCAGCGTGGCAGCCAGGGCCGGCACGTCTACCACGTGGCCGCGGGCGTTGTTGAGGAACAGGGCCCCACGCTTCATGAGGGCAAATTCCTGGGCGCCGATGAAGTCTTTGTTGTCGGCGCGGCCGTCGATGTGCAGCGTCACCACGTCGGCCACGGCCAGCAGCTCGGGTAGCGTGCGGCACTTCACGGCGTTGCCCAGCTGCAGCTTTTCGGCAATGTCGAAGTACACCACCTTCATGCCCACGGCCTCGGCCACCACGCTCAGCTGCGAGCCGATGTTGCCGTAGCCCACAATGCCGAGGGTTTTGCCGCGAATCTCAAACGCGCCGTTGGCCGATTTGTCCCACTCGCCGGCATGCATTTTGGGGTTTTTCTCGGGAATGCGCCGGGCCAGTACGATGATTTCGCCCAGTGCCAGCTCCACCACCGAGCGGGTGTTGCTGAAGGGCGCGTTGAACACGGCCACGCCGCGCTTCATAGCCCCGACCAGGTCAATCTGGTTGGTGCCGATGCAGAACGCGCCAATGGAAATCAGCCGGTTGGCTGCTTCCAGCACCCGTTCCGTCACCTGCGTTTTGCTGCGTATGCCGAGGATGCTCACGCCCTCAATGCGCTGAATCAGCTCGTCTTCGTCGAGGCCGCCAGGCACGGTTTCTACTTGGTAGCCTTCGGCGCTGAACAACTCTTTGGCGCGGGCGTCGGGGTTTTCGAGCAGCAACACCTTAATGCGGTTCTTGGGGTACGAAAGAGTCATGGGAAGTCTTAGTTGGTACAAAAACTCGTCGAAGGTGGGCAGCACTTCGTCGGCGTGGGCCACCACAGTGGGGCGGCTAACATTTTCAGTATAAGCGTAGAAGCGGTGGGCCAGCCCCGCCTCGCGAATTTGGTAATCGGTATAGCCATCGCCGAGCACGTATACCGGCCCGTCCAAATCGAGCAGCACCAGCTGGCGGATTTTGCCGCCGTCGCGGCTCAGCACGTTGGCCGGGTCGCAGCCGGTGATGTTGCCCGCGGCGTCGAACGTGAAGGTATTGGCCAGCACGTGGCTGGGCGCGATGCCGTACTCGGCCACCACGGGCTCAATGAACTCGCGGAAGCCGCTGCTCACTACGTAAATCCTATCCGCGAAGCGCCGGAAGAAGTCGCCGTTGCGGCGGATGCTTTCGCTCACTTTGGTTTGTAGGCGGGCCACCAGCGGCGCCAAGTGCTTTTTATTAGCCCCCAGCAGCGCCAGCCGCTTACTCAGGGATTCCTGAAAGCCGATTTCGCCGGCCATGCCCCGGTCGGTGAGAGCCCGGATTTGGGCCACCACGTCGGCCTGGTTGGGCTGGCCTTGGAGGGCAATGTCGGCCAGCTCATCGAGCCCCTCTACTTGCGTGAAGGTGCTGTCGAAATCGAAAACGAGGTAGGGGAGGGAAGCAACGGGAGCAGACATAGGTGTAAAGGTGGGGCCGGCAGCACCTTGTGCGGCGCCCTGGCCGAAGTGTTTACGGAACCGCTGCCGCGGTGGTGGCCGCCGTGGCCTGTCTACAAGCCAGTGGATGAGGTTGCGGAAACGAATTGGGACGCCCTGACCGGGCTGATGAAATTGGTGCGCACCTGCCTGGGGTAGCGAGCCGATGCGGCTATTACCTTTGGCCGAAGAAGTTGGCTTTTTTTAATCCTCCGGGTTTTGTCCCACTCACTGTTTCGCATGAAAATACCTTTCCTCTCCGGTGTGCTGCTGAGCGCGGCGCTGCTTGCCACGTCTGGCGCGGCCCTGGCGCAGCTGCCAGCCAGCACCGGCCCGGCCTACGACGCCCGCACGCTGTTCAACCCAACGTTTATTGAGCAGCTGGCCACGCCCACACGCACGGCCGGCGGCCAGCCCGGCGCCGCCTACTGGCAAAACGCGGCCGACTACAAAATAGACGCCAGCCTGGACGATAAAACGGCCCGCGTGACGGCTACCGTCGACATTACCTACACCAACAACAGCCCCGACCGCCTGCCCTTCGTGTGGCTGCAGCTCGACCAGAACCTGTTCCGGGCCGACTCGCGCGGTGCCGCAGCCACGCCGGTGGCCGGCGGGCGCTTCGGCAATGCCGCGCGGGGCTTCCGGGGCGGCGACTCGCTACAAACCGTAACCATCGACTTCCACGGCAAGAAGCTAAAAGCCAACTACCGCGTGTACGACACGCGCATGCAAATCCTACTGCCCGAAGACCTGCGGCCCAAAGGCGACAAGCTGGGCATCCGCATCAGCTACGCCTTCAACATTCCCGAGTACGGCGCCGACCGCCTGGGCCGCCTGCAAACCAAGAACGGCGAAATCTTCGAAGTTGCGCAGTGGTACCCGCGCATGGCCGTGTACGACGACGTGGAAGGATGGAATACGCTGCCCTACCTCTCGGCCGAGTTTTACCTGGAATACGGCAACTACGACTACACCATCAACGTGCCCGCCAACTTCATTGTGGGCGGCTCGGGCGAGCTGGTTAACCCGGCCGAGGTGCTCACCGCCACACAACAGCGCCGCCTGACCCAGGCCGCGGGCTCCGACAAAACCGTGCTGGTGCGCTCCGCCGACGAGGTGACGCAGGCCAGCTCCCGCCCGGCCGGCAAAAACGGCCGCCTCACTTGGCACTTCCGCTGCCAGCAGGCCCGCGACGTGGCCTGGGCGGCCTCGGCAGCTTTCGTCTGGGATGCGGCTAAAATGAACCTGCCCAGCGGCCGCAAGTCGCTGGCCATGTCGCTGTATCCCACGGAGTCGGCGCAGGACACGGCCTGGAACCGCAGCACGGAATACGTGAAGAAGAGCATCGAATTCAACTCCAAGCAGTGGTACGAATACACCTACCCAGTGGCTACCAACGTGGCCGGCGTGGTGGGCGGCATGGAGTATCCCGGCATCGTATTCTGTGGCGCCAAAGCCCGCAAGGAAGACCTGTGGGGCGTGACGGACCACGAATTCGGCCACAACTGGTTTCCGATGATTGTGGGCTCGAACGAGCGGAAATACCCGTGGATGGACGAAGGCTTCAACACCTTCATCAACATTCTAACGACCAACGACTTCAACAACGGCGAGTACAAATTTCTGAACGATACCGTGCGGCTGGCCCAGGGCCTGGCCCGCGCCATTGCCGACCCCGCCGTGGACCCGCCCTACACCGTGCCCGACGTGACGCAGGCCCGCAACCTGGGCTTCGCGGCCTACGGCAAGATGGGCTACGGCCTGTTTTTGCTGCGCGAAGAAGTGCTGGGCCCCGAACGGTTCGACTACGCGTTCCGCACCTACATTAAGCGGTGGGCCTTCAAGCACCCGCAGCCCAAGGACTTTTTCCGGACCATGCACGAGGCCAGCGGCGAAGACCTCACCTGGTTCTGGCGCCAGTGGGTGTACAACAACTGGACCCTGGACCAGGCCGTGACCACCGTGGCCTACGTGAACCAGGACCCCGCCCAGGGCGCCCTCATCACCATCGAAAACCGGGGCCAGGCCGCCATGCCCGTCACGGCTCAGGTGACCGAAACCAGCGGCAAAACCAGCCGCGTAAAGCTGCCGGTAGAAATCTGGCAGCGCGGCGCCACCTGGACCTTCCGCTACCCGTCTACCACGCCGCTCACCCTGGTGCGCCTCAACGCTAGCAAGCTGCTGCCCGACGCCAACCCGCGCAACGACGTGTGGCGGGCGCAGACGCTGCGGTAATTTATTTAGCTGCAAGCTGCAAGCTTTCTGGTGTTCTGCAATTCTTTACGGACGCTGCGGCCCGTTTCGTTTTGCATAAGTGCCTTGTCTGTTAAAAAGCCCCGGCTGCTCAATTGAGCGGTTGGGGCTTTATCTTTTTTGGCGACCCTAAAAGTCGGTGCTGCCAGTGATAGGTCGGCGGTGTTTTTGCCAGTCAGCATCGTAGCGCGCGCCGCCGAACAGGTAGAGCATGATGGCGCGGGAATAGCGCAGTACCAGCGGCATGAGCAGCAGCGACACGATGGTTACAGTTACCACATAAACCCACGTATCGGGGTCGCCAAACAGGAAGTAGAGGGGTATGCCCACGGCAAACATGGTGGCTACGTTGAAACCGAAGGTGATGTACATCGAGCCGAAATAAAACCCCGGCTCGGGCTCAAACGACTGCCCGCACACGGGGCACTGGGCCGGCATTTGGGCAAATTTGGTGATGTTGAGCGCGGAGTGGCTGAAGAGCTTGCCTTCGTGGCAGCGCGGGCAGCGCAACGCCAGCAGGGCTAAAGAAGAAGATTCGAGGGGAGCATCCATGGGAAAGGGAACAGGAGAGGGGGTAACAGCCTATACGCGCAAATGGCTGGCCGTATAGTAAAACAGGCGTATTAGCAGGCTGTGTTGGTGTTTTTGAGACCAAACCTGGATAATCAGCCACTTTCAGCCCAAAGGAATGAACGGCGAAAGTAGCCCCCGCGCGGCAGGTCGTACCTTTGGGTACTGCTGGGGGTCTGGTTGGCCCTGACTGGCGGGCGCCCTTGCGGCGTTGCGTCAACGAACACGGCGTACTGCCGTAGTCGTTGATTTGGAGTGTTTTGAGGACTTCAAACCAGCTTTGCCGACGCCCGCCAGCAGCGACTTGTTGCCTTGTTGTTGTGAATAGTTTGTTGAAGAACCGCTCGGCCGTTTGGGCCGGGTTGCTGGGCGCCTGCGCGGTGCTGGCCAGCTTTAGTGCTCCGGCGCCCCGGCCCGTGGCTGCCCGCAGTCGCACCTTCGTGCTCATCACCACGGCCACCGTGCCCGCCCCACCCGCCGGCACCAAATCCCTCGACGTGTGGCTGCCCGTGCCGCACTCCGACGCCTCGCAGGACGTGCGCGACCTGAAAATTGACTCGCCCGTTCCGTACAAAATCGAGAAGGGCGCCTACGGCAACCAGATGCTGCACCTGCAGCTGGCCACCGCGCCCACGGCCCCGCTGGTGCTCAAGCTCACGGCGCAGGTCACGCGCCGCGAGCACCTCAACCTGAGCGCCACCGGCCCGGCCGCCGCCAACCCCAGCAAGAAAGGAAAAACCGACCCCAACATGGCCCGTTGGCTGGCCCCCGACCGCCTCGTGCCGCTCGACGCCACCATCCGGCAGCAGGCCCAGGAAGTGGTGGCCAAGGCCAACGCCAGAACCGACCTGGAAAAGGCCCGTGCCATCTACGAGCACGTGGTGAGCACCGTGACCTACGACAAAGCCGGCCAGGGCTGGGGCCGCGGCGACATTTACTACGCCTGCGACGCCCGCCGCGGCAACTGCACCGATTTTCACGCCATCGTCATCGGCTACTGCCGCAGCCTGGGCATTCCGGCGCGGTTCAGCATCGGGCTGCCGCTGCCCCCCGAGCGCGGCAAGGGCGAAGTAAAAGGCTACCACTGCTGGGCCGAGTTTTACACGCCCGAAACCGGCTGGGTGCCGGTAGACGCCTCCGAAGCCGCCAAAAACCCGGACAAGCGCAACTACTTCTTCGGCGCGCACGACGAAAACCGCGTGGAATTCACCCGGGGCCGCGACGTGGAACTGGCCCCCAAACAAGCCGGCCCGCCGCTCAACTACTTCGTGTACCCCTACGCCGAAGCCGACGGCCGCCCCCTGGAAGTGACTCGCAAATACGAGTTTGCGGACGTAGCGGTGCAGTAGCGGCGCAGGAATTTTTTTTAAAGAAAGAACGGTCTTGCCGAGCGCAGCCGAGGCATTTCGCGTGTTCAAGTAATCCAATCGATAGAGTTACTGCCCCACGCGAGATGCCTCGGCTGCGCTCGGCATGACGTTCTTTTCAGACGTTCTCTTTTCAGCATCACGCTCTCTTTGTGACTGATGCGCTCACTCATTTCGCCTGCTACCGGAGCTACCCCTGCTCCAGTGTCTGCAGGTCCTCGGGCGTTAGCCGCAGTTCCGTGGCTTTGAGCAGTTCCGTGACCTGGGCCACGCTGGTGGCGCTGGCTATGGGCGCCGTGATGCCGGGAGCCTGCATGAGCCAGGCCAGGGCCACCTGGGCGGGCGAGGCCTGCTGGCGGTCGGCCACGGCATCAATGGCGGTGAGCAGGGCGAGGCCTTTGTCGTTGAGGTATTTCTGGCCCACGCCGCTACCGCGGGGGCTTTTCTGTAGGTCGGCCTCGGTGCGGTACTTGCCGGTAAGGAAGCCAGCGGCCAGGCCACAATAGGGAATGGCGCCAATGTTTTCGCGAAGCAGGAGCGGGGCTAGGTTCTTCTCGAAATCTTCCCGGTCGTACAAATTGTAGAGGTTTTGCAGGGTTTCGTAGCGCGGGAAGCCATGCTGCTGGCTGGCGGCCAGGGATTCGCTGAGGCGCTCGGCCGTGAAGTTGGAGGCGCCAATGACACGCACTTTGCCCGCCTTTACCAGTTGGGCGTAGGCTTCCAGCGTTTCCTCTACGGGGGTGCTGGGGTCGTCTTTGTGCGATTGGTAGAGGTCGATGTAGTCGGTTTGCAGGCGCTTGAGCGAGCCTTCCACGGCACGCAGGATGTAATCTTTTTTCAGGCCTTTGTTGTCGGCGTTCACCTCCCAGCCCACTTTGGTGGCAATAACCACGTCATCGCGCCGGCCGCGCCGCTGCAGCCACTTGCCAATGATGGTTTCAGATTCGCCGCCCACGTGGCCGGGCACCCACACCGAGTAGCCGTCGGCGGTATCAATGGCATTGCCGCCGCCGGCCACAAAAGCATCGAGCACGGCAAAGGAAGTGACTTCGTCGATGGTCCAGCCGAAGACGTTGCCGCCCAGCATGAGGGGTGAAATAGAAAGGCCAGAGCGGCCGAGCGGACGGGTTTGCATGGGTTGTGCGGAAGAGGCGGAGGGAAGTGCGGGCCACTACGGCGTGGCGCGGGTTGTATAACCCGGCGGCGGGCCCTGGGGTTGCAGCCAGTGGCGGGCGCGGGCAGCGGCGCGTAAGTTTGCCGGCATGAATTATTCCTGGCTACTTATTGGTGCGGGGGGCGGCCTGGGCGCTATCGCGCGTTATTTCATGCAGCAGTATGTGCAGGGGCGCTGGCCGCTGGCCTGGCCCGTGGGCACGGGCGCCGTGAATGCGCTGGGCTGCCTGCTGGCCGGCCTGGCGCTGGGGGTGCTGGAGCGGCACGAGCTGGGAGCGGCGTGGCGGCTGCTGCTCATCACGGGCGTGTGCGGCGGCTTTACCACGTTCTCGGCGTTTGCGCTGGAAAACGTGGGCCTGCTGCGCGAAGGCAACGTGGGGCTGGCGGCGCTGTATGCAGGCGGCAGCGTGGCGGTGGGAGTATTGCTGGCCAGCGCCGGCTACTGGCTGGCGCGGGGCTAAGCGGTAGGCGCGCGGCTGGCTACGCAACGCGCCGCGCCGTGCTGGCCGGCAGCCAGCGCTGGTGGCGGCAAGTGGGGCAGGCGAAGGCGGCAGCGGCCTGTAACTCCTGCACCTGGCCGCAGGTAGTGCAGGCGTGGGGGCCGGCCGTGGCAATGGTTTCGGAGGCGCGGGCCAGCACTTCGGGGATGATGGACAGGCCGGGGCGTACGTCGGCGTCGTCGTAAAAAAACAGGCTTAACTCGCCGGTGGCTTCGCTGTACACGGCTTTCAGCTGGCCCAGGTGTTCTACCTGCTGCTGCCGCAGCTCCCCAAACAGCTCTTTGTGGGTGAGGTTCTGCCGACTGAAATTGTCCCATTTCAGTTGCCCATCGTGCAGCAGCCGCACTTCCTTGCCCTCCATCCAGTCGCTGAATTTGGGCGATACTTCGGTGAAATAGTTGAACAGCCAGTACATGCCCATTACCGTTCCAAACACGATAACGGCGTGGCTCAGCGGCACCTCGGGGTAAAACATGGTGTCGCCGGCAATGGAGCCCAGGCCGATAACGATGCTCAGCTCAAACAGCGAAAGCTGCTTCACGCTGCGCCGCCCCGTGATGCGCAGGGCCGCCAGCAGCAGCAGGTAGGTCGCAATGCACCGCACCACCACTTCCAGGGCGTAAAACGGCGTTTGTTCGCCGGGCCACACCAGGCGCTGCCAATCGAAGGGAATAACGGGGTCGGCCAGAAACAGAGACATAAGTTCACGCTTGGTAAGGCTGGGCTTACGGCGGGGCGGGGCCGGCTGTTCGGGCAGGGCCTGGGCGGGCTGCCAGCACGCAGATTGTGGCCCTGATTTAGGGCTCCGCTAATGGTGTTTTGCCGGACACATTAAACAGGGTAGAGGCAACCGCTGGTAAGGAGATAGGTAAAGAGATGAGCGCACAAAAAAATGAGTGAAAGTGCCGAACAGCAGACCAATTATAGGTGTGATGCAGTACCCCATTGTCAAGACAGCAAATCAGTGCCTTGCAAAGTGGTAGCGTGAAAGAATGGACCATTAGGATGGAAGGGGTGCAAAAGCACCGACCTTTGTATGGCTGCCCATTTCCTGGGGAAATGGCCCGGTGCTTGCCTTTCCCGTATCAGTCCCCCATGCGAATACCTTTTACTTTTCTACTTGCCTTTGCCGGGCTGCTGGGTCTCAGTATGCCGGCCGTGGCCCAACAGCCTGATAATGATGGCTTCCATCGGCGCAACGGGCAGATGCACGTGCTACGCAATGGCCAGCTGCGGCCCATGACGCGCGATTCGCGCCTGCCCACCGGCACGGTGATTACCAAAGACGGCTTCCTGGTGGCTGCCAACGGCACCCGCACCGAGCTGCTGGAAGGCCAGGCCTGCGACTTGAGGGGCCGCGTGGTGGCCGTGCGGCCCGGGGCCAACGGTGCGCTCACGCTGGGTGCCCCACTGCCCGGGCGCGGGATACCCCGGCGGCGGGACCAGCCAGGTCGGCGCTCGAAGTATTCCTGGGCGGTCCGCTCAATGACGACGGAGGTGGAAGCGGACAACTAAGCCGGGAAGAAATCTGGCTGCGCGAACAAGCAAAACGGTACGGAGAGTACGGCCATGGCCGGGGAAAAAAATGGAAGGATAAACGGAAAAAAGGCAAAAAATACGACGACTAAAGTGCCCCCGAGGCAGTGGCGCTTTGCTCTCGCTTCCAGGCCGGTAAAAGTGCCGGTCCACCGCATTGGTGCCAGCGTTTCTCTTTTTCAATAAAAAAACCCGTAAACCCCCATTCCTGGCGTCCGCCTGCGTTTTCGATTTCCTTTCCATGTTGCATGCCCACCTCTACGCTCCCTTTGCCAACCCGCTCCGCCAGCAGCTTTACGAGCAAGTGCGCGCCGCCCTGGAGGCTGACAAGGACGGTCCGGAAACGCTGCTTTTGGCCAACTTTGCCGTAGAAGCCGGCGCCTCGGTGCTGGATGCCGTGGTGGTGCGGCCCCACAGCATCACGCTGCTGGTGCTGGTGCCGGGCGGGGGCCGGCTGCACGTGCCCGCGTTGGGCTACGGGGCCTGGCAGCTGGAAGGCAACGCCCTGGGCGGAGCGGGAGAGGCCGACAATCCGTTTGAGCAGTTCCGCGAGCAAAAAGAAGCCCTGGCTGCCTGGCTGGCCCCGCAGCTCAGCCCGGAGCAAGCCAATCTGCAGTTCGTTTCCGGGGTGGTGGTGTTTGGAGCCCCGGTCGAATTCGGCCCCGAAATCGAAGAGCAGCTCTCTCAGCAGCCCGGCGGCCACTTCCAGCTCCTGGGCGACGCCACCCAGCTCCCGCGCCGCCTCAAGCAGCTGGCCAAGCCCGAAGTAGACCTGAGCGAGGAGGAAATTACGGAATGGGCCCAGGAGCTGGCCGAGGAGCCCGTTACGGCCAGCCTGCCCGCCGCCACCGGTCCCGAAACAAGCCATCCGGCCGCCCCGGCCAGCCCGTGGCGCAAGATGTGGCGTTGGCTGGGGGCCGATGACATCCCCGACGACGCGCCGTATGGCGGCTACCCCGCTGCGGAAGTAGCAGCCAATAGCGCCGAAAAAGAGCGTCTGGAACAGGCCCGCCTGGATGGCCAGGCCCAGCTGCATCAAAAGCTGCAGGACCTGGAAGCCCGCGAAGCCCAGCGCGAGCGCAGCATGAGCCAGCTGGTGGCCCAACTGGCCCAGGCCCCAGCCGTGACCTCCGAGGCGCAGCAGCTGCGCGAGCAGTTGGCGCTGGAAACCCGGGAGAAGGAAGCCCTGGACGAAGCCATTCGCCAGTCCCGCGCCGAGTCGGCCGCCCGCAACCAGGAACTTGATGCCAAAATTCAACAGCTGGGGCAGCTGATTGAGCAGTTGCATGCCCGCCCCGGGGCGGCGCCAACCGCTCCCGCCTCAGTTGCAGCCCCTGGCGGTGCGGTGCGGCCGCCGCGCGCGGCTGCACCAACCGCCGCCGCCTCAACTGCGGCAGCCCCGGGCAGCGC
>NZ_MDZC01000100.1 GCF_001816165.1 Hymenobacter glacialis | reverse complement strand
TCGTAGGTCAGGCGCTCCTGACGGGGCTCGATGACGATGGCGCCGTACACGCCGCTTTGCTCCTGCAGCATGGTGTGCGAGTGGTACCAGTAGGTGCCGGCCTGCCGGAGCGCAAACTCATATTTCTGCGTCTGCCCGGGCTTGATGGGCGGCGTGTTGAGGTAGGGCACGCCGTCGTAGAAATTGGGCAGCAGCAGGCCGTGCCAGTGCACCGACGTTTCCTCGGCCATTTCATTCTTCACGTAAATCACGGCGTAGCCGCCCTCTTTGAAGCGGATGGTGGGGCCGGGAATGCCGCCGTTCACGGTCATGCCCGGCACGCTTTTACCGGCTTTGTTTACCGGCTCCTGCCGAATGGTGAGGTTGTATACGGTTGTATCGGTTTGGGCCTGGACCGGCAGGCCAGCCAGAAGCCAGATGCTAATTAATGCCAGGATTTTACTTGCAATAGAACTCATTAGGGAAGTGTACATTTCAGGAAAGGCGGCTGGTTACTGCGCGGCCTGCTCCTGTTTCAGCCGGGCCAGCATCTGCTGCATCTGCTTGATTTCGCGCTCCTGGGCCTTGATGATATCATCGGCCAGCTTGCGCACCTCGGGGTCTTTGATATCGGCCCGCTTGCTCACCATGATGGCGATGGAGTGGTGCGGAATCATGGCCTTCATCCACAGCGTGTCGCCGATAAACGTCTGGGAGCGCACCATAATGGTGGCCACCACAAACAGCACCAGGCTGCCACCCATAATCAGGGTATTGAGTTGTTTGTTGGGGTACATTTTCCACATGAAACCCATCATAATCAGCACCATGGGCACCAGCATAATCAGCGACATATACAGGCGGGTCATGCTGAAGTACACGTGGTCCCATTCGTACACGTTCAGGTACATGACAATATACATGGCGACCAGCGAGACGCCCATCATCAGAAAGAAGCGCGCGTAGGGCTTTTTGTGCTCCATTTGTTGGTGTTCCATTTTATGTTCCATTTGAAATACTAGAGCGGTGTAAGAAGATTAAACGAAGAAAGTCGTGCTTCTCCAGAAGCCACAGCTGGCTAATCGGCGGCTGTGTCGTCGGAGTCGTCGGCGGCTACCTGCGCGTGGTTGAGAGCAGCTACCAGTACTACGCCGCCCAGGATGTTGCCCAGCAGCGCCGGTACCACAAAGCCGCCTAGCACGTGCCCCCAGGAGGCTTTGCCCGATGCGGCCAGCGTAAACACTTCCGCAGAGCCCGCAATGACGTGGCTGAAATGGCAGATGCCAACAACGTAGGTCATGATGATAATCACCCAGATGCGGCCGGTTTCAGCATAAGGCAACAGCCAGACCATCAGGGCAATCAGCCAACCGGCAAAGATGCCGCGCAGCAACACAATACCAAATCCGGGGGCCAGCGCCTGTTCTCCTAAGTGGGCAAACTCGGCCCGAATGGCTGGCTCAAACACATCCGTATGCGCCACTGCCAAGGCCAGGGCCAGGCAGCCCAGCAGATTGGCCACCAGCACCACGCCCCACAACCGCAGCACGTTCCGCAGGTTGCCCCAGGTGCGTCGCTCCAGCAGCGGCATAATCGGGGTAAGCGTGTTTTCAGTGAACAGCTGCTGCCGCCCCAGTATCACCACCAAAAAGCCCAGGCTATACCCCAGGTTGGCTACCAGCGGCCGCCAGGGCGAATCGGGCAGATAGTGCGTCATTACCCCCTCCGCTATCATCGACAGCCCCATTGCCAGGCCCGCCGCCAGTCCCGACCAGAACAGGGCCCCCGACGAGCGGGACAGCTCTTCCCGGCCTTCCAGGAGAATGGCTTTGTGAATGACTTTGCTGGAGGGTGCGCTGCGCTTTTTGGCTTCCTGCTCCTTCTGAGCCGTGGCAGATTGACTGGTGGTGAGGATAGTTGAATTCATAGAAATGACTGAGTTGGCAAAAATGATAACAGCACCACTAGCCGGCTGAGTGCTCCACCGCCAGGGCATCGCTGCCCGGCTCCAGGAGCGTGAGTTGGTTGTTGGCCGGGTCGATGAAAGAGAGGCGGCCAAGGCCGGCCGCCACTATCCGGCCCTGGTTTTCGCCCGGCACCACCTGCCGGTGCTCAAACCGCAGCCGGGCGTCGGCCACCGACGCCACCGGAAGCACATGGGTCCCCGGCCGGGCCTGCGCAGAAAACATCAGCCCGTCGGTGCCCGGCAGCTGAAGCGCGGGCGGCTCCGTTTGCAGGGCTTCGGCTGGCAGGTTAAGTACGTCGGCGTACCAGTGGAGGGAGGCCAGCAGGTCGGGGGCATAAATACATTGAATGGCCATCAGCGGGGAAATACGAAGAAGAATTACGCAGAAAAAAAGCCGCTTGCTACTGCGCCGCCTGTTGCTCGTGTCGACGCCTTAGGGGCACGTCCAGCAACATGGGCACACCCTGAACGAGGGCCAGTGCCACATACTGGTACCCTTTCAGCAGATTGGGAGCGACAAGCAATAGCGCAGCGCCAAGCAGGTTGAGCAGCGTGGCCCCGGCGTACAGCTTTTTGCGCGCGCTGCCGTCTACCACCGCGGCGGTGTAGGCGAAACCCGCCGCGCCAAAAAGGAACCACAGCGTATGATAGCTGAAGTGCATCAGCGGCTTGGCTTCAATGATGTGTACGCCGAAATTTTCGACCATTGCCAGCACCGTGGCCCCGGCCCACACCCAGACCAACGCATTGGCCCGGTGGCCAAGAAGCAGGGATGCCACCAGCGGCATGGTCATCATTCCAGCCCAGGTCCACAGCACGGCAGCGTGGCCGTGCTCCAGTGTATGCCCGAGGTATTCGGTGAGCAGGTAGGCCCCGGTGACGGTGAGCCCCCACAACAGCAGCAACGACTGACGAGTAATATTCATGTGAAGGAAGCAAATGCATTCGGAATCAGCACTTACCGCATGAACTAAATACGCCGTTTCTAACGGTAGCTGGTGTGGCTTCAAATAGTCACAAGCATGATTGGCACACGCCCTCAAGCAGTAATATTGGGCTCCGGCATATCACAGATTACTTATTATTTGCGCAGGTAGTTACATCAGCTTGGCTACGCTTCAGCTTATCTATGCTCGCTGAGACAACAAAAACGCCCGGTCGTGCCGGGCATTTTTGATTAATAGAACGGCGGAATTAAGCCACTTGAATCTCAAAGCCAGCTTCTTCGATGGCCCGCATCACCTGCTCGGCCGTGAGCGTATCGGAACTCACTGTGAGCAGCTTATCGGGGTTGGCGGTGTCTACCTGCCAGTTGC
>NZ_MDZC01000099.1 GCF_001816165.1 Hymenobacter glacialis | reverse complement strand
AATTCGGCCTGGGGCATTTTCGCTTAAAAGCTCAACTCTATTTGACTGGGCTCAAAGCCATGCACCAGCAACTAGCCCAATTCACCGCGTAACATCAGTAAGTAATAAGCCCATTTACAACCCGTTCGGCTAGACCTGAGCCCAGCAGGGCAGTAGTTGAAAAAGCCCCCTGAACCAGGGTTTTCCCCGGTGCTGGGTTTTCGCTGCCCGGTCTCGGCAACCGCTCAACGCCCCCACAGCCGTTTTATTACCCTTGCACCCGGCACGGCTGCGGGAGTCGTGCCCCGTCGGCATCGGTTTTCTCTCCCCAGGCAATGGCTCCGGACGAACAGCGCATCAATCAAAAACAGCTCTAGCCCGAATTAGCTAGCCAGGGCTCAGGGATAACAGGCAGGGCAGCGCGAGGAGGTTAGCAACTCGGTTTTACGCAATATCTCAGGCCAGATGATTAGCTGCACTACAGGAATTAATTTCAAGGTAAGCCCCTGTTATTGGCGCGCTTGAAGCGTAATTTTGCGCGTGCTATTGAGCTATTATAATGGGTGTATTCGCGTTGCCGAAGCTGTGTGGAAACGGCCTTTGTTGCTTACTATTGGCCCTGGCGGCACTTCCCGCTGCCGCTCAGGCAGACTCCGTGAGTACCGCGCGGCCCACTGCCCGTGGCCCTTTTATAGTGGGTGCCTACGCCCAGGGTAGCTTTGTGGTGGCCCATACCGACGCCATCCGTCATCTGGCCAACTCCCACCCTACGGGCGTGGAAGTGAACCTACAGCGCCAGACTACCGGCGCAGCCGACTGGCACGGCTGGTACCAGTTTCCGCGGCTGGGCCTGGCCCTCACGTACTACGATTTCCATAACCCCCAGCTGGGCCACGTGCTGGCGGCTAGTCCCTACATCAGCAAGTCGTTTTCGCGCGGGCCGCGGCACGATTTCAACTTCCGCCTGGGTGCCGGCCTGGCCTATCTCACCAACCCCTACAACCGCGACACCAATCACAAAAACAACATCGCGAGCTCGGCTTTCAACGCCACCCTGCAGATGCGGTTTGAGTACGACTATGCCCTCACGCCCCACCTTGGCCTGCTCATGGGCCTGGGCCTGAACCACTACTCCAACGGCGCCACCACCAAGCCCAACTTCGGCGCCAACCTGCCCGCGCTGGTGCTGGGCCTCAACTACCACGAGCAGCGCAACGCCCCCCTGGCCAATGCCAGCGCGCCTGCCCCCGCCGATGTGGGCCGCAATTTTCTCAATTTCAGCACCAGCATCGGCTACAAGCAGCGCTCCGAGAGCGACCTCAAAAAGTACGTTGTGAACTCGGCGACGGCCGCCGTGGGCCGCCGCATCAACCGTAAGTCCAACCTGCTGGCCGGCGTGGAAGGCTTCTACGACCGCAGTCTCAAAGCCACGCTGCAAGACACCACCCGCGCCGGTGTCCGGCAGCCCGATGTGAAGAAGCTAGGCGCTTTTGTGGGCCACGAGCTGCTGTTTGGGCGGCTGGCCTTCGTCTCGCACCTGGGATTTTACGTGTACGCGCCCTACAAATCGAGCACCTTCTACTACGAGCGCCTGGGCCTGAAGTACCACGTCACCGACTTGCTTTTCGGCGCTGTGGACCTGAAAATTCACCGCGGCGCGGCCGATGTTATCGAATTCAAGGTTGGCGTGAAGCTGTAACCAGCGCCTTGTTTATTTGGCTCACCAGCGCCGGTCCTTCATAAATGAAGCCGGTGTAGAGCTGCACCAGCGAAGCGCCTGCCGCCAGCTTTTCCAGCGCATCGGCCGCCGAATGGATGCCGCCTACGCCAATGATGGGCAGCGTGCCGTGGCTGCGCTGGTGCAGGTAGCGAATGACCTCCGTGGCCCGGGCCCGCAGCGGCCGGCCGCTCAGCCCGCCCGCGCCAAGGGCCGCAACCTGGCCGGCATCTGTCAGCAGATTATCGCGGCTGATGGTGGTATTGGTGGCCACCAGGCCGCTGAGCTGCGTTTCCTCGGCTATCTCGAGAATGTCGTCGAGCTGCGAGTCGGTCAGGTCGGGGGCTATCTTCAGTAGCAGCGGGCGCGGTTTGGGGCGGCGCTGGTTGCAGGCCTGCACCTGCTGAAGCAAGTCGATTAGTGGCTTTTTCTCCTGCAGCTGGCGCAGGTTGGGCGTGTTGGGCGATGATACATTGACCACGAAGTAGTCCACCACGTCGGCCAAGGCCTCGAAGCAGGCCACGTAGTCGGCGGCCGCGTGCTCATTGGGCGTGTCCTTGTTCTTGCCAATGTTACCGCCGATGAGGAGCTGCCGGTTCTGGCGCCGCGCCAGCCGCGCAGCCACCACTGCGGCCCCGTCGTTGTTGAAACCCATGCGGTTCACCAGGGCCTCGTCCTGCGGCAGCCGGAACAGGCGTGGCTGCGGGTTGCCGGGCTGCGGCCGGGGCGTCACCGTCCCAATTTCCACAAAGCCAAAGCCCAACGTAGCCAGTTCATCGGTGAGCACGGCGTTTTTGTCAAATCCCGCCGCCAGCCCCACCGGGTTTGGGAATTTCAGCCCAAAAACCTCCCGCGCCAAGCTGGGGTGCTGGTAGTCGTAGAGGCCGCGCAGCAGGGCCTTGGCGCCCGGCAGGCGCGCGGCACGGCGCAGGTTGTCGAAAACGAGGTGGTGGGCGCGCTCGGCGTCGAGATTGAAAAGAGTAGGTTTGACTAGAGATTTATACACTATTATTTCGAGCGATTTGTTCGGTGGTTATAATCTGCTCCAATACGCTTGGTAGTTCACTTACAAGGCCAGGCAACTCCTGTGTGACTGTGCTCCAAATCACCTCGAAATCAACTTTGGCGTATTCGTGAACAATAAAATTCCGCAGGCCCGCTGCACGTCGCCACTCAATTTGTGGATACCGCTGCTTGGTTGCTTCCGACACACGGGCTGCGGCCTCACCGATGATTACTAACTGGAGCAGCGCAATATCCTGCAAGTCCTCATTAGCTGGAAACTCCGGCAGGTTGGTATCCTGCAAACGAGTTAGTACGCGCGTAGCAGCGTAGTGAAGCTCTTGCAGGCGGGTGGAATCAAGCGGCTTGCTCATACATTGTAAGTAAGTCGGGCTCGACGTACAGGCGGGCGTATCGGGAAATAACAGTGCCAATGTCAACCACAATTCCCAACCGGTTTTCCAAATCTTCCTTGTAATCCACCAAATTAAACAGCGAAGCTGTTTAGGAAGTGGGAGGCGGGACAATTTTACGGAGCAGTAGCACCGTGAAGGCCACCCAGTGCAGGGCCATCCAGTTTTGCAGGCTGTTTCGT
>NZ_MDZC01000098.1 GCF_001816165.1 Hymenobacter glacialis | reverse complement strand
GCATGGCCGCGGGGGGTGCGGGCGCAGGTGTTCCGCTCGTTTTTCACCACCAAGCCCGCCGGGCAGGGCACGGGCCTGGGTTTGTCGCTGAGCCACGACATCGTGGCCAAGGGGCACGGCGGCACGCTCACGGTGGAGAGCCAGGAGGGCGTGGGAACCGAATTCATCATCACTCTGCCGCAGTAAATAAGCCCTGGTATTCACTTTCAAGCATGTTGATAGCCCTAAAGTGATATTTTAGCCAACTGATGAGCGTGACAATAGCGCGTGGCCGGTCTTTTGCGAGTTTCTTTGTGTCGCATGAGTAGGGTTTTGGTCTTTTTGCTACTGGTTTTGCTGGCCGTTGCCAGTGCCCGCGCCCAGACGCCCTCTGCCGTCAGGCTGCGGGAGGCCCTGCGTGCACACCCACAGGAAGACACTGTTCGCGCTAATCGCCTCAACAGACTAGCCATGGAGCTGCGTAACAACGCGCCGCTGGAATCGGCGCAGTTTTTTCAGCAAGCCCTGAGCTTGTCGCAGCAGATTGACTACACCATTGGGGCTGCCGAGGCCCAGCTGGGCTTGGGTTTTTACCACCGCCACCGCAGCGAATACGACCTGGCGCAGGCTTATTCGATGCGGGCCGAACAGGGGTTCAGGCAAGTGAGCAACCCGTTGGGCCAGACCCGCAGCCTGTATAATCTGTCCTGCGTGTACTCTGCACAAGGCATGTATGCCAAGTCATTGACTGCAAATTTGAAGGGCCTGGAGCTAGCCGAGGCCATGCGCGACAAGAAGTGGCTGTCTTTCTTGAATACGCAGCTGGGCATCACCAGCATGTTTCTGGCCGAATACGCCCACGCCCAGGAGTACTTGAGCGAAGGCCTGGACTGGGCCCGGAAATCGAAGGATAAGATTAGTATCGGGCATGCGTATTCCGGCCTAGGCGACTTGTACCGCGTGCAAAAGCAGTGGGCTCAGGCCCTGGCCTATTACAAGAAGGCCGTTGCTATTTTCAAGGAGCTACAAGACGAGTCCGGCGTGCTGTTCGAGGACATTAACATTGGTGATATGCACGAGCGGCTGGAGCACTACCCGCAGGCGTTTGCCTACGGCTACCGGGGACTGGGCCGTGCCCACCGCCTGTATGCGCTAAACGAGATGCCCCGTGCTCAGCTGCTGCTGGCCCGGGCCTATCTGCACACAGACCAGCTGGACAGTGCCGCCGCTTTTGGGCGCAGAGCCTTGCAGTCCAGCCAGATCAGCGGCGCTAAAGCCATCAGCCGGGATGCCAGCGAAGTGCTGTCGCAGGCATACGCCCAAATGGGACAGTACAAGGATGCGTATCGTTACGAGCAGCTATTTAGTTCTTATAAAGACACGCTGAACAGCAGTGACTTGCAGCGCCGGGCAGCGGTGCTGGAATACCGCGCCCAGCTGGATCAAAAACAAGCTCAAATTGGCTTGCTCACCAAAAACAGCCAGCTGATCCGACGGCAAAACCGGGCCCAGCAGTGGATTTTGCTTGGCGCCTTGCTCAGCCTGGGCGCTGTGGCCAGCCTAAGCCTTGTGCTGTGGCGCAACAATGCCCAGAAGCAGCGGGCCTATGCCTTGCTGAAGCAGCAGCAGGACGAGCTGCATGCCGCCCAGGGCCAGCTGGTGCAGGCCGAGAAGTGGGCACTGGTGGGAGAGCTGTCGGCCGGCATTGCCCACGAGCTGCAGAACCCGCTCAATTTCATGAAAAACTTTGCCGAAGTGAGCGTGGCCATGCTCACCAGCGACCAGGTGCCCCGGGCTGCCGGCAGCCCCGAAGCGGGCAATCTGGAGCAGGAAATAATGGCTGGGCTGAAGCAAAATTTGCTTAAAATCAGCCAGCATGGCCAGCGGGCATCCTCCATTATCAACGACATGCTGGAGCACGCCCGCACCGGCATTGGGGAGCGCGAAATTACTAACATCAATTCCTTGGCCGACGAAGCCCTCGCGCTGGCCTACCACGGCCTGCGAACCGAGGACTCCACCTTTCAGGCCAGTCTGGACAAGCATCTCGATGCGGGACTGCCAGCTTGGTCGGTGGTGAAATCGGACCTGAGTCGTGTACTGCTCAACCTCTGCACCAACGCCCTGTATGCGGTGCGCGAGCGCCAGCAGAAGGCGGCTGCCACCGGCAGCGCCTACGAGCCCACCGTGACCGTGGCCACCCACCATGTCCAGGACAAGGTGGAAATCCGGGTGCGCGACAATGGCACGGGCATGACCGAAGACGTGCGGCAGCAAATTTTCCAGCCTTTCTTCACCACCAAGCCCAACGGCGAAGGCACAGGCCTGGGTTTGTCGCTGAGCCACGACATCGTGACCAAGGGCCACGGCGGCACCCTCACCGTGGAAAGCTACCTGGGCGAAGGCACCGAGTTCATCATCATTATTCCCGCGTAGCCGTGGCCCGTTTAGCTGTCCTCTGGATATTGCTGCTGTTGTTGCCAGCGGGGCGCGTCTGGAGCCAAGCCGCACCCGATACGGCCGTGGCAGTGTTGAGTACGGTGCCGAACTCCGGCACCGTGCTCGACCAAGGCTGGAAGTTCAAGGCCGGAGACGACCCGGCCTGGGCCCGGTCCGATTTTGACGACCGGGCCTGGGCACCCATCAACCCCAACCAGCGGCCGCAGTTGCTGCCGCAGCTGCACACGGCCCGCATTGGTTGGCTGCGCCTGCGCCTGCAAGTACCCGATAGCCTACGGAACCGGGCCCTGGTGCTGCTGTTTCAGCAAACCTGCGCTTCCGAAGTATACCTCAACGGCCGCCTGCTGCACCGCTACGGCGCGGTGAGCGCCGTGCCCGGACAGGTGCAGCCGGCGGGCTTCACGGCCGACCCACTGGAGGTGCATTTTACGGGTCCGGCCGAGCAGGTGCTGGCCGTGCGCTTTGCGCCTTGGCCGCCACTGTCCCTGTTCAAGGAGAACACCAATTTCATGCGCGTGCGCATCACGGGCCTGCCCGGCCTGCTGCGGCGCAACGTGGAGCGGGCCGTGGGACCGGTGGCAAATTTTGCCACGTTTGCTGTGTTTATGCTGCTCAGTCTGCTGCACCTGTTCTTCTTGCGCTACAACCCGGCCCGGCGCGCCAACTTTTACTTCGCGCTCTATGCCGGCTCAGGGGCGCTGGGGTTTTTGGGGCTGTACGGCGGCTGGCAGGTGCAGGGCATGGCGGCCACGCTGGCCCTGAGCATCCTCGCCGATGTGTTCATTTTGATGAGCTACATGTGGGCCGTGCGGGCGCTTTATTCCCTCTTCAACTACCAAACCGGGCGGATATACACCGGACTGTGGGTGCTACTGGCCGTCAGCCTGTTGCTGAGTGAGTTCACGCAGTTTACCTCGGTTTCGGTGCTCACTACCTATTCGTTTATCTTTTTCGGGTTTGTGGGACTGGCCAGTGCCGAGCAGCTGCGGCTCACCATGCGCGCCCTGCGCCAGCGCCAGCGCGGGGCGGGGCTCATTGCGGCGGGGTTTGTGGGAGCGCTGTTGTTTGCCCTGGTCTACGCCACGCTCATCGTGATGCAGGTGCAGATTTCCTTCCGGGTTTCGTCTGTTTTGGTGGCGTTTATGGCCCTGTCGCCGGCAGTGGGCATTTCCTTGTTTCTGGCCCGCGAGTTTGCCTCCAACAGCGAGCTGCTGCTCGTGAAGCTGCGGCAGGTGCAGCAGCTTTCGGCCCAGACCCAAGCCCAGCAGGAGGAAAAACAAGCGCTGCTGGCTGCCCAAAACGAGCTGCTGGAAAGCCAGGTTGCCGCCCGGACCAGGGAGGTAGCCGGCCAGCGCGACCGCGCCGAACTGGCCCTGGCCAACCTGGAAGTAACGCAGTTTCAGTTGGTACAGGCGGAGAAGATGGCGTTTTTGGGGGAGCTCACGGCGGGCATCGCCCACGAGCTGCAGAACCCGCTCAACTTCATGAA
>NZ_MDZC01000097.1 GCF_001816165.1 Hymenobacter glacialis | reverse complement strand
TTTTTTCGATGAGTTCCACGGCGATGGGCAGGGCCAGCTCGCCGGCCTGGTAGAGTAGGCTGACGAAATTGAGGCCCTTGACGAAGCGGCCCTTGCTATGGTCCCAGTGGGTGCAAATCAACGCACTCGGGTCCGTGTGGGCCTTTTCCAGGATGGAATCATCCACGAGTAGCACCGCAAAGTCGTCGTCCGCCCGCTGCTGCTCGGCCGCGCGAATCACCGGCTTGGCCTGCTTCCAGACCTGCTCAGAGTCCAGATACGAACTACTCAGCCAGCGCGTGACCTGGTCGTGACTCACGGCCCCATCCAGCAGCCGTGATAAACCCGTGGCCGACGTTTGACCCGTCGAACTAATCAGGTAATCTGTGTACAAATCCAGTGTGCAACTCATCACCAAACGTAAATCACTCCCCTAAATATCCGCGTAACATCAGTAATTTAGGCTTTTGCTTCTATAAAAATCTCTCGGCAACTCTGTCTGATTCAGCAAAATCTCACCTTGGCCGCAACCTCTGGAGCGTTTCCACGGTAAGTAGCCCGAATCTAACGGCCCTGGCCCATTAAAATCTCCGCATTACCCACCCATTTATCAATTCACCTAATTACCGATAACCACCCTCACCCATGAAAAAAATTGCAATTCTCGCCCTGTCGTTTCTAACTGTTTCTGTAGCCAAAGCCCAGGATGCTGGCGGACTCCGCATCGGTATCAAAGGAGGCGCTACCTACTCCAGCCTCTCCGGCGACCAGGCTTCGCAAATTGCCGGTCCTGCTTTCGACAATGACCTGGGTTCCTTTAAGCTGGGCTACAACGCTGGTATCGGCACAAGCTTCCCCATCAGCAGCGACGGTTTCTTCTCCATCGCTCCAGAGCTGCTCTACAACCGCAAAGGCTACGAAGTGAAGTCGAAGCAGATGGCTGGCACCAGCGAAATTGAGGTGGAGCAGCAGCGCGTGCTGCACTACCTGGATTTGCCAATTCTGGCCAAAATCAACGCCGGTGGTCTGTATTTTGAGCTTGGCCCCCAGGTAAGCTACCTGTTCGGCTCGAAAGTGAAGCAGCAAACCACAACGAAGAACGCAAACGGCACCAAGACCAAAGTCGACAACGACGGCAGCTTCCAGGACTACAGCGGCGTTAAGCGCGGCCCTTCGGACAAGTCCGACCTGGCGCAGTTTGACATTGCTGGCGTGGCTGGCATCGGCTACCAGACCGACGGCGGCCTGAGCCTGGGCCTGCGCTACGCCCAAGGCTTCAACTCGCTGATTGACTCCAAGAACACCAACAACGACCCCAAGGCGTTCAACAATGCCTTCACGCTGCAGCTGGGCTACCTCCTGCCGCTGGGCCGCTAAGCTGCCCGCAGCTACCCTCCCCAAAGCGCTGGTTGCCTCCGGGCAGCCAGCGCTTTTTTTGCCTCATGCGAATCGTACTACCGGTTTTTTGGACCAAGCTATGGTGGTGTGATTTTCGCCGAACTCATCTCTTACCAATATCAAAGAAATTCTTCTTTCCATTTGAGCAAGCGCTGGGATGAAAACACAAAGCCCGGCTTCCATAGTGGAAGCCGGGCTTTGTGTTTTCATCCCAGCGCTTGCGCCTTACTTCGCTTCAGCGTAGTTGCGGTAGAAATGCGGGATGGTTTCGATGCCTTTCAGGAAGTTAAAGACCCCGAAATGCTCGTTGGGCGAGTGGATGGCGTCACTGTCCAGCCCGAATCCGAGCAGCACGGTATCCAGGCCCAGCTCCGATTTGAACATGGCCACGATGGGAATGGAGCCACCGCCGCGCGTGGGCACCGGCCGCTTGCCGAAGGTGGTTTCCATGGCATCGGCGGCGGCGCGGTAAGCCACCGAGTCGGTGGGCGTTACCACGGGCTCGCCGCCGTGGTGCGGGTGCACGCTCACCGTGACGCTGGCCGGGGCAATGCTGCGGAAGTGCTTATGGAACAGCTCCGAAATTTCGGCTGAGGTCTGGTGGGGCACCAGGCGCATGGAGATTTTGGCGTGGGCCTGCGAGGCAATAACGGTTTTGGCGCCTTCGCCGGTGTAGCCGCCCCAGATGCCGTTCACGTCGAGCGTGGGCCGGATGCTGGTGCGCTCCATGCTGCTGTAGCCCTTTTCGCCGGCCGTGGCGGGCAGGCCGATGCTCTTTTTGAATTCTTCTTCGGAGAACGGAGCCTTGGCCATTTCGGCGCGCTCGTTGGCGCTCAGCTCGTCCACGTTATCGTAGAAGCCGGGGATGGTGATGTGGCCGTTCTCATCGTGCAGGCTGGCAATCATCTGGCAGAGCACGTTGATGGGATTGGCCACGGCGCCGCCGTAGAGGCCGGAGTGCAGGTCGCGGTTGGGGCCGGTCACGGTCACTTCGTGGTAGCTCAGGCCGCGCAGGCCCACCTCAATGCTGGGCACGTCGTTGGCCAGCATGCCAGTATCGGAAATCAGGATGACGTCGGCTTTGAGCTTTTCCTTATTTGCCCGCACGAAGATTTCGAGGTTATTGGAGCCGATTTCTTCCTCGCCCTCAAACATGAACTTGATGTTGCAGGGCACGCCGCCCTGGCCGTCGCGCATCATCATCTCAAAGGCTTTGACGTGCATGTACACCTGGCCTTTGTCGTCGCAAGCGCCGCGGGCGTAGATTTTCTCGTCCTTAATCACCGGCTCGAAGGGCGGCGAGGTCCATAGCTCGTAGGGGTCGGCGGGCTGCACGTCGTAGTGGCCGTACACGAGCACGGTTTTAGCGTCGGGGCTCACCACATACTCGCCGTACACAATGGGGTTGCCAGCCGTTTGGCACAGCTCCACATTTTGCACGCCGGCTTCTTCGAGACGGGTTTTGAGGAAGTCGGCGGCCCGCAACACGTCATCGTGAAACTTGGGGTCGGCCGAAACGGACGGGATGCGGAGCCAGTCCATCAACTCGTTGAGGAAGCGGGTCTGGTTATCGGCGAGGTAATTGGCCATGCGCGGTGCGGAGTATAGAGAGGTTGGGAATGCGAGGGTAAAAGTAGCGGGTGCAGCCCGCTTTGCCCAATGGCAACCCCCGCCAGGCAAAAGCAGCCGACCATGGGTCTGCTCGCATATCTGCTACTTCCCCTACTTCCGTCCAAATAGCGGCACGCGGCTCTCGGTCCCGGCCCGCAGCCGGCCAATGTTGGCCCGGTGGGTGTAGATGAGCAGGGCCGCCAGCAGGAACCCCACGTACACCATAAACGGCTGCGCCGGCCGGAACTGCGGCAGCAGCTGCAGCAGCGCGAAGGCGATGCCCGCCGACATACTGGCCAGCGACACGTAGCGAAACACCAGCAGCATCACAACAAAAACCAGCAGGCACACGCCTACCGTGGCAGGGGCCACGCCCAGCATCATGCCCAGTACCGTGGCCACGCCCTTGCCGCCCCGGAACTGTGCGAAGACGGGAAAGATGTGCCCTACAATGGCCAGCACGCCACACGCCAGCTTGAAATACAGCTCGTGCTCGGGGGCAATGGCGCCCTGCGCCACCAGCCACTGCGGCAGGAAAAACGCGGCCACAAAGCCCTTCAGGGCATCAACGAGCAGCACCGCCGAGCCAGCCTTGGGGCCCAGCACGCGAAAGGTATTGGTGGCACCGGCGTTGCCGGAGCCGTGCTCCCGGATGTCGGCCAGGCCAAAAAAGCGGCGGCCCACCCACAAGGCTGTGGGGATGGAGCCAAGTAGGTAAGCAGCTAAGAGCGCAAGCGCGATGTAGAGGTAGTTCATGCGGGGATAAATGTAGCGCGAATGCCGCAGTTTGCGCCCCCGTGCCGTTCAGGTGTGATTCGGCAGCGCAAGCATCAGCAGGTGGGACGCACAAAAAAGCCCCGCCCGATGGGCTTGTCCTTACCCAAAACTCAGAAAAGCGCCGGCCTGGAGGTCGGCGCTTTTTTGTGGGCTGTGGTAGCTTTCGGGCATGAGCATTTCGACGCATTTTG
>NZ_MDZC01000096.1 GCF_001816165.1 Hymenobacter glacialis | reverse complement strand
CGTGCCACCACTAACTCGCTATTTTGAATTAGTGGTGCACGCGAGATGCTTCGGCAAGCTCAGCATGCGTTTTTGCTTTAAGAACAAGGACCTTAAATAAAGTTCGGCTTGTCCAGCTTCTTGGAGATGCGGAAGGCGGCATTCATCAGGCCTACGTGGCTGTAGGCCTGCGGGAAGTTGCCCCACTGCGAGCCGGTGCGGGCGTCCACGTCTTCGCTGAGCAGGCCCAGGTGGTTGGTGTAGCGGGTCAGCTTCTCAAACTCCCGGATGGCATCGTCTATCCGGCCCACGCAGGCCAGGGCCTCCACGTACCAGAAGGAGCAGATGAGAAACGTGGTTTCGGGCGTGCCAAAATCGTCGGGATGGCGGTAGCGGTAAAACAGGCCTTCGGGCGTCATCAGCTCTTTTTCCAGCGCTTCCAGGTGGGTGTGGGCCAACTCCGACGAGGGGTCGAGGTAGCCCATCAGAATAAGCTGCAGGGTGCTGGCGTCAAGGTGCGGCGAGCCGATGGCATTGGTGTACACGCCGCGCTCGGCATCGAGGCACAGCTCGATGCGGCGCGTGGCTTCGTCCAGTAGCTTGGTGGCCAGCGCCTCCATCTCGGCATTGCCCAGCTTGAAAGCTACCTGACGGGCGGCGTGGCAGCCGGCCCAGTGAAAGAGGTACGTGTAGCAATGGTACTGCGCAATGTGCCGGAACTCCCAGAGCCCGGCATCGGGCAGGTCCATGGTTTGCTCAATGAAGTGCAGGGCCTCGTACACCAGCTTTTCGGGCGCGGTGCGCTCGGGGTCCACAAAGCGCCGGTCTACGTACAGCGGCAGCAGGGCCACCAGCACCTGCCCGTACACATCATTCTGAATGTGGGTATAAGCGTCGTTGCCGATGCGTACCGGCTGGTTGCCCAAGTAGCCTTCCAGGTCCAGCTCCTGCTCCACCAGCGCCGAGGTGCCGCTGATGCCGTACAGCGGCTGGTACTTGCCCTGAATGTTGGTCGAAATATTGGCGATGTAGTGGAAGTACCGCTCCATTTCCTCAAAGTGGCCGATGTTGCTGAAGGCCGTGAGGATGTAGTAGGTGTCGCGCATCCAGCAGTAGCGGTAGTCCCAGTTGCGGGTGCTGCCGGGGGCCTCGGGCAGGCTGGTGGTGGTGGCGGCAATGATGGCGCCGGTGTCTTCGTACTGGTGAATTTTCAGGGCCAACGCCGACCGAATGACCTGCTGCTGAAAGAAGTCGCCGATGCTGGTGCTCTTTATCCACTTGCGCCAGTAGTCCACGGTGCTGCGCAGAAACTGCTCGGCCGTGCTTTCCAGCGGGGCCTCCAGCGGCGCGCCGTAGGTGAGCACCAGGTACTTGGTTTCGTTGAGGGCAAACTCGTCGCTATCCAGCACGTAGGTGAGCGGAATGTTGGTGGTGAGGCGGATTTCCTCTTCCAGGCCCAGAAACGCAATGTGGTTGGAGCTGCGGCGGCGGTGCAGCTCCTTGGTACCGTATTCGCCCACGGGCTGGCACACCACCCGAATGCGCGGAGCGCCTTCCAGCGGTTCCAGCTTCCGGATAAACATCAGCGGCTTGTAGTACCGCTCGTATTGCAGGAAGCGCGGCGCAAAGTCCGTGACGCGGTAGCGGCCGTCGGCCGTGGTGATTTCCGTGCACAGCACGTTGGTGTTTTCGCGGTAGTACTGGTGCGATTCGAACGCCTGGCCACGGGCCGGGCACACGCTGTACTCGCCGCCCTTGCGCGAGTCCAGCAGGCTGCCAAACACAAAGCTGCTGTCGAAGCGCGGCCAGCACAGCCAGGCCACCGACGTGT
Organism: Hymenobacter glacialis; assembly: GCF_001816165.1. Lineage (GTDB taxonomy): Bacteria > Bacteroidota > Bacteroidia > Cytophagales > Hymenobacteraceae > Hymenobacter > Hymenobacter glacialis. The sequence goes on along the minus strand of NZ_MDZC01000096.1, from coordinate 3,642 downwards.
CTTTGCGAATGAGGCCCAGGAAGGCGCAGTTGCCCACCAGACCCATGTCGTAAGTGTGCTTGGTAAGGGAAGGAGGAATGGCGTTCATATAAAGGAATGCGGGTACGGCAACGGATACTAAAAAGCCCGGCAGTCACCTGTCGGGCTCTTAAAAATACGGGCGAACGGGGGTGGGGTTGCCAACTGGAGGTGGCTTACCCTCGTTCGCCGGGCCCGGCCGGGGCCACCGGGGCGTCTAGCCGCGCCCTTATTTTGGGCAGGCATTCCGGGTATTGCTGCTGCACAAACGTCACCAGCTGCTCCCGCACGGCACAGCGCAGCTCCCACACCGAGCTGGCGTCGGCAGCGCTCACCAGGGCGCGCAGTTCCAGGGTGCTTTCTTTGGCCTCCGTCACGTGCAGCACGCACGCGCGTCCGTCCCACAGCGGGTGGGCTTCCAGAATGCGCCGCAGCTCGGTCCGGATGGCTTCCACCGGCATCGTGTAGTCTACCTGCAGAAACACCGAGCCCGTGATTTTGGCGCTGTTGCGGGTCCAGTTCTGAAAAGGCTTTTCGATGAAGTAATTGAGCGGCAGCACCAGCCGGCGCTCGTCCCAGAGGGCCATCACCACGTTGGTGAAGGTGATTTCCTCCACCCGGCCCCACTCACCCTCCACCACCAGCACGTCGTCGATGCGCAGGGGCTGGGTGAACGCCAGCTGGAAACCCGCCAGCAGGTTACCGATGGAGCGCTGCGCGGCAAAGCCAATAATGACGCTGGCAATGCCCGCCGAGGTTAGCAGGCCGGTTCCCACGCGCCGCACCGTGGCAAAGCTCATGAGCACCAGGGCCACGGCCACGAAAAAGATGAGCGACACCACTACCTTTTTCACAAACTGCAGCTGCGTAAACAGCTTGCGTATCTGCAGGTTGTCGCCCTCCGACAAGGAGTAGTGCGCCAGCACCAGGTCCTCGGCTACTTCCACGGCCCGCATCAGCCCCCAGGCAAAGCTGGCGATGAACGCAATTTCCACCACCCGCCGCAGCAGCTCAAACGGGCGGGCCTCCAGCGGCACCAGGGGCAGCAGCAACGACAGCAGCAGGATGGGGAAAAAGTAGCTCACCGGGTGGGCCAGGTGCTGCCGCACCGAAGCCACCAGCGGCGAAGCCTGCCGCCGCTCGTAGGCCCGCAGCCCCACCGCAATGAGGTATTTCAACAGCAGGCCGCCCACAATGCTGCCCACCACCACAAGTACCCCCACCATGGTGTCGGGGAACTGCTCCATCCACTGCTGCACCTTTTCTGCCATACCTCGCAGGCCTTGTGTTTACGTCAGGTGGCCCGGCCGTTTGTACCCCCGCACAGCGGCAAAGGTTGGCTATGTGAAAGTTGCGAGGCGAGGAGGCGGTCACCGTCAGCCGGTTGGCTGGCGGGAGGCAAGCCGTGCCGCCGCGCTAGTCGCGGTAGTTGAGGGCCGGCTTGCGGTCGCCCAGCAGCGGCTTGTACACATAGGTGCCCACGTCCTGCTTGAATTCGGCAGTGGCTTTTTCCAGCAGGTCGGGGTTGGTGAACAGGTCGATGGCCGTCAGGGTCATGGTTTTGGCGGCCACCATCATGCCCTTGGAGCCAATTTCCTGCCCGCTGCAGGCCACGGCCTGCCAGCTGTGGGCCGGCGTGCCCGGAATCCAGGTGGCGGCCAGCAGGCCCACGGTGGGCACCGCAAAGCTCACGTCGCCCACATCGGAACTGCCGCCCCCGTCCGTCACAGCAAAAGGCTGGATGGAGGCGGCCTCCTCCACGGGCGGCGCCGCAAAGCCCAGTGAGGCCTGCAGCTGCTTGCCCATTGCCAGCTCCTGCGGGCTGTAGGTCACGCCGCCCACTTTTTCCAGGTTCAGCTGCAGGGCCCGGGCCAGGGTCTCGTTGAGCAGCAGCTCGTGCGTGCCGCCTATGATTTCGTAGTCCATGGTAGTGCCCGTACCCAGGGCAGCCCCCTCGGCCGCCTTCACCACGCGGGCAAACGCGTCCTTCACCTCCGAGCGGTTGGGGTGGCGCACGTAGTAGTACACTTCCGCAAATTCGGGCACCACGTTCGGGGCCTTGCCGCCGTTGGTGATGATGTAGTGAATGCGGGTTTCCTGGGGCACGTGCTCGCGCATCATGTTCACCATGTTGTTCATGGCCTCCACGCCGTCGAGGGCGCTGCGCCCGCGCTGGGGCGAGGCCGCTGCGTGCGAAGCAATGCCGTGGAAGCGGAATTTGGCCGAGCTGTTGGCAATGTAGCTGGCCATCATCGAGCGGTTCTGGTTGCTGGGGTGCCAGTGCAGCACCGCGTCCACGTCCTTAAACAGGCCGGCCCGCACCAGGTACACCTTGCCGCTGCCGCCCTCCTCGGCCGGGGCGCCGTACACCCGCACCGTACCCTTAAACTTGCCTTCCTTCATCAGCTTCTTCAACTCGATGCCCGCCGCTACACTGGCCGTGCCAAACAAATTGTGGCCGCAGCCGTGCCCGGCGTCGATGCCGGCCACGGGCTTTTTCTCGGCCCCGGCCTGCTGCGAGAGCCCCGGCAGCGCATCGTATTCCGCCAAAATCCCAATCACTGGCTTGCCGCTGCCGTACGTGGCCACAAAGGCAGTGGGAATATCGGCCACGCCCGCCTGCACCGTAAAGCCATTGTCCCGCAGCGTTTTCTGCAGCAGGGCCGAGCTTTGGGTTTCCTTGTAGCCCACTTCAGCAAAACCCCAGATGCGCTGGGCCACCTGCCGGTACTCGTTGTAGCGGCTTTGCAGGTCCTGCTGGGCCTGCGCCTTCATGGCCTCCACATCGGCGGGCGGCGCCGTGGGCTGCGCGGCCAGCAGGCCAGCGCTCAGCAAGCAAACGGAGTAGATGATTTTTTTCATGTCTGAATGCGGGAACGATGCCAGAAATTGATGAAAGCAAATTGCTCAAAGCGAAAGTAGCATCATTCCAGCCGTGCACAAAGCCGTTGCTTAAACTAAAGCAATTAAGTGTAAGGCTTCATTAAGTATTATAAATATTATAAGATTAAACTTTGCAATATCATATAATATAATCAATTTATATAAATTTTTAGATAAAAATGAAAATGCGTTACAGTACCCAGTAATGAGGTCCTCTAGGTATAGCAGACACAGTTGGGACGTGCCATAATTTTCAACTACGTAGTTTCGGCGCTGTTCTGCCGGCTGTTAGCCATACAGTGTAAACTATATTCTTTATCGGCGAGCCTAGGCTCTTGGGCAAGGGCAAACCGGCCAGGCCTTAGAAGGGCAGCGCCTGATTGCGGCCCGGCTCCTGCAGCCCGGTGCCCGGACTGTCTCGGAGTACATCGAAGTAGAGGGCGAATGCAAGTAAAACTGCCTCACAATGGGCAAAGGCATTGCGCAGACCAAGGCAGTAAGTGCGACCCTACTCGTGGCGAAGATGCCACGCTTGGCGCGCAGTGTGTATTTAGTGAGCATCAAAAAGTGTGGGGCAGCGATGGGAACACAGCCAGCACCCGTAGTTTCAGTTTTCTTAGGTAAGATAAGAACTGGGCAAGCCTAGAGCGTGAGGACAATTACCTTCGAGCAAACCCAAGTTAGCTTATGCGTCGTCACGAAATAACGGACCGGCAGTGGACGGTGGTTGCACCCCTGCTT
>NZ_MDZC01000095.1 GCF_001816165.1 Hymenobacter glacialis | reverse complement strand
CCCGGATAGGCGCAGGCGCTACCGGGCCACAGATAAAGCTCAGAAAGTACATTACCCTGCGCTAGTACCTGTTGCCAGGGAGCCTGATGAGTGTTGTTATCAGCTACTAGCAGTGCCACCAAGGCAGGACTAACCCAGCGGACGTAAGGCACCGCTAAGCGCACCAAGGCTACTTGGTCGGCTTCGGCTACGTGGCGGGGCCACATTTCCAAGGTTGGGTCGGGCAAGTGCATGTATCGGTAAGTTGAACGGGCGGTTGGCCAACAGTATATCAACCAAATGGAATAGCTTCTTCGTTGATTCTGTCTTGCAAAGACTGTTCATAGGTGAAAAGTCGTTCTCGCTGTTCGTCAATAAGTACGAGCTGGTCGGGCCGGTTTTGCTCCACATCCTTGAATAGGCCCTGATAAGCAATGCGGCACTCGTTGAGCTTACTGATGTACTGTAGGTCAACTAAGGAAGCCAATAATTGCTTTTGGTCAAGCGCCAGAATTTCACTTTCCATCCTGTTCACCACCAATGAAAAAAGGTTGTGCATATCGCCAATTCTCCAAACATAGCTAAGCCATTTCCTGTCAGCCTCCTCGTGCTCTTTATTATCAGTTGATAGATTATGTTCATAATTCCACCAATAATCATGTTGTGCTACTTCAGCGAAAACTGCCTCATTCCGGTGTGCCGCATCAGCAAGCTTTTCCACAAGCTTATATGTTAGCTCAAAATACTTCTCATTCTGGCTATCCTTCTGCTCCGCTTCAATTTGCTTCTTTTGCTCGTCCAATTCTTCCCGTTGCAGATAATTAGCCGCGAGCTGCTCCCGCAACGAGAAGTAAATGACCAGCAACCCAGCGAAGTTGAGTACCGGTCCGGCAATGCCTCCTATGGTGTCCCCAACCGGGCCGGTATCATGAAAGCTAATCCCAAACCACGACCGTGACGTGAGGGCCCAAGGGAGAATACAGGCTAGCACGGCTCCTAGCCCGATGGTTAGAAACGCCCACGTAGTATTTGATTTTCTCATCACTACGCCAGCTTAGCACCCGCTGCCCCATACGCCGCCTCGCTCATCGCAAACCCCGGCTCCACCAGTAGCACCTCCTCGTAGCTCAACCCATACAGGTGGTACACCAGCACGTCAATCTCCGCCTCCAGCGCCGTTGTGTCGGCCGTGGCGGAAGCAGCTTTTGCGGCGAGGATTTTCGTGACACGAGAATCAAATTCACTAACTAGTTTTTTGTCAGCCATTATGATTGGTAAATTCTCAACATATACCAATTTTATTTCTGCAAACACTTTACCAACCATTTGCGGATTCTGTACTTCAAAAAACCACTGCGTGAGCCTAGCGTTTAGAATCGCTAATACAAACAAATTCAAAGATTTATTATGAGGCTTAAGGATGTGGCAGGATTTGACACAAATTGCGTTATTTGTGACATATGCAGCTCTGATTTTGTCGTCAGTCCTGCGGAGCATAATAACCGGACCCTCGAAAATTTCAGGGTCTCTAGGTGCAGCAAGCCAGTTACCATATTGAACGAATTCTTCAGAAGCTTTCAATAAGTACCTATTAACATCAACGCCACGAACCAAGGGGCGCCAGCCTTTAGGTTGATTTCCTTTCAGGGTGAAAGGCTTCTCTGTCATTGTCTTTTCGGTTTGAGCTGGCTTGCCTTTTCCCTTTTCATATAGAATCACACCTGCTTTGATATCAGCAAGGCTTTTCATTGGAACTGCACTACTTGAAATCTTCTTCGATAAGTATTTATTTTTATTATTAGAGTAACGATAAACAATCTTTGCGCCTTCATCTGATAGAATTTCTTTCAATGCAATAGTCGATTGAATCTTATCATTATCGGTGAACTTAATCACAGTGTCCTCTGAATTTTTAGTTTGAGTCTGAGCTATAAAAACCACAGTATCAACTACTGCTTTTTCAAAAGCCCACTGCGTGTCATATAAATGACTTAACCGATTGTTTCCCAAAAACCATTTGCGAAATTCGTCTCCTTGTTCAAGGTCGCAAAATGTGTTCGGTACTATGTATGAAATAAAGCTGGCGCTTTTAGAAATATTTGACGCCATCACAATAAATAGAAAGTAACTATCCGCTACTTTTTTGGCAGGCCTATAATTTTCATTAACAAAGGCTAAATACTCTTTCCCTTTGGTTTTAAGGCCATATGGTGGGTTTCCAATCACAATATCGAACCCCGGTTGGTCCGTTACGTGCGGATTGAGTACTTCCGGGAAGTCCAACCGCCAGTCGAAGTAGGGTAGAGGCCGTTTTGCGTCGGCCTGCAATGACCGTAACTGGTTAAGTTGTGCACTGTAGCCTTGGCGCACGGTCAGAATAGCCAGGTCAGCGGCCTGCTGCTTAGCCGTGCCGCCAAACATGGTAGCTTGCGCGGTTGGCAGCTTTGCCATTTCCAATTCCACCTGCGCTATAAGCAGGTCAATCTTTGCATCGCGAATCTGCGCTTGCAGTGCCAGTTTCTTAGCGCCCGACTTGGTAAAAAACTGGCGTTGCAGTGTGCCGAGCGACTTGTATTGCTGGCGCAGCTTGGCTTCGCGCTCGGTGCCGGCTTTCAAGCTCCAGTTTAGTGCCAGTGTGTCGTTGTCCAGCTTGCTCACCAATGAGTTGCCCACTACTATTTTGTAGTCTAAGTTGGGCAGCGGGCGGGGCCGGTCCTCGTCCACCACCAGCGAGAGCCAGAAGCGCAGTCGGGCAATGTCCACCGCCCCGCGCTCAATGTCCACTCCGTAAATCGAATTCTGAATAATGCCCAGCTTCACGCCAGCGTGGTAGCTGCCGGGGTCGGCAAGATGGTCGCGCTCATGAAACAGGCTGCCGTTCTGCACCTGCGTCAGGTCCTTCAGCACCAGCTTGCACAGATAGATTTCGTGCAGCAGCCCCATCGGAAACGCCCCCGACCCAATAGCCGGGTCACATATTTTCACCGTGTCCAGCAGCTCATCAATCTGCCGGGCGTGCTGCCGGATAAAGTCGTTGGCCACCTTCTCGCGCACAAACTTCTCCAGCTCCACCCGCTGCACGTTGCCGCGGTTCTCCGTCGTGGTCAGGGCCAGCTGCCCGGCCTTGGCTGCCGGGCTGGTCCCGGCTGCCAGTCCCTTTGCTGTGCTACCCAGCGCCACCTCAAACACGTTCAGGCGCGTGTCCAGATACTCAATCAGGCTCTCGCGGCACATGTAGTGCACTATCTCCTTAGGCGTGTAGAACGCGCCCTTGTCTTTGTTGTCCTCCAGCAGGTTCTCAAAGATGTTGCCCAGCATCTCCGGGTCCACGGCCACCACATGCTCGTCGGGGCTGTCCTCCTGCACCGTGAAGTTGTAGGAGTCCAGAAAGTCCAGAAACCCGCGCCCGGCCGGGTCGTCGGCACGCTGCGCCTGGTGGAATAGCCCCGCCGGCAGTGTCAGCTGGTACTTGACCGCATCGTGCGCGTCCCGGTCAAACAAGCCGCCGTTCAAAAATGGAATGCACACCTTCTGCGCATTTTCCTCGTTTTCTCCTTTGGGCATCGTGAACAGGTCGCCGGTGCGCTCCTCGTTCAGCGTTTCAAAAAACAGCCGGCTCAGCCACACCGGGTAAAACGTCGCGTTGGCCCCGCTGGCATGAAACAGCTTCGTAATAAAGCCCTGGTCGCCATCGGCATATACCGGGCTGCTGGCTCCCAACCAGCCCTTCTTCTGCACAAAATACAGAAACACCAGCCGCCCCAGCAGCTTCTTCACAAAGTCGCGAATGGCCTTCTCGTCCCCGTTAAACACCGACTTCTTGAAGTTGCTGCCCATCAACTCCTCACAGAACAGCAGGTAGTGCCGCTTGTACTCCTTGAAAAACTCCTTGCTCAGCACCTCCACCTCAAACGCCTTCACCAGCGTGTCCAGCGTCACATCGGCCTCCGTCGCCAGCTGGCGCAGCCGGTCGGCTGGCGTGCGGCAGGCCTGCCCCGGCCCCAGCAGGTAGGTGTAGCGGCGGGCGTTGTTGGTTTGCTCCACCACCTTGCCGTCGCGCAGCACCGCGTCCTTCGCTACCAGCGTAAAGCGCCACGGCCGCACGCCCACCTCCGTAGTCGCCGGCACAAAGTTCACCAGTGCCGCCTGCCCCACCGTGAGCAGCCGCCGCACCAGCGCCTGAATGCCCACCCGGCTTTGCTCCGGCCGCACCTTGGGCTGCAGCCGCACTTCCAGGCACTGCACCTCCGTGCCATCATCCAGCGTCAGCTCGCCATACTGCACCGCCGAAATAGCCAGCCGCTTGTCGGAAGCCGTCATCTCGCCCGTGGGCTGGTCCGCCGAGTACACGGCCAGCCGCCCCGGCCCAAACACCGGCCGCAGCACGTCACGGATAAAGCCCGGCCGGTCATAAGGCAGCGGCAGTACGGGGCGGAGGTCAAGCTTACCAGCCATAATCAGAAGCAGTAGAAATGTGGAATGTGGAAAAGAAGAAATTATAAAAAGCACGTCATGCTGAGCGTAATCGAAGCATCTCGCGTGGGGTAGTAACTTAATCGACTGGTTTACCACCCCACGCGAGATGCTTCGACTACGCTCAGCATCACGTTGAGGGAAACACGCTTAGCTCTCTGCCCCGAAGCTCACCGTCAGCACAATGGTCGGGTTGATGATGGGCCGCGGGGCCCGGTCATCGGTCGGGGCCGCATCGTCGTCGTCCCCCGACAGGGCATAGCGGTCCAGTATCGAGGTAAAGAGCTTTTCCAGCACGGCCGGTATCTGCGCCGGCAGCAGCGGATGGTGCGCGGCAAAGAATTCATTTACCTCCTTGGGTAGACCCTGCGCCGCAAACTTGCCCGCCTCAATGGCTTTTCGGAAGCGCTGCAGCGCATTCCGCTTCTGCGCAGTCGGGGCTTCCTTCACCATCAATTGCAGGTACTTCAAGGCCGCGTTTTCGGTGTTGTTAAGCTGCTTTTTGTTCACCGTCTGCCGGATGTTCTGCTGCACTTTTTCCGACAGAAAGAACTCCAGCCCCCGCAGCGTCTGCTGGTGGTGCTGCGCCGGCAGTGGCAACGCTTTTTCCGCCTGCGCCGCCTCAAATATGCGGGCCGACTCCAAAAACGTCAGCTCCACCGGCTGTCCCGTGGCCGGCACCAGGCTGAAAGTGCCGGGGTGGTTGTCGGCCTTGAAGTACGCCACCGACGCGCCCCCCATCGGGTAGGTGGCCTGGCTGTCCACGTCGTACACCGGCCGGCGCTCGGGCGGTACCTGGTCTGCAGCCCGCCCGCAGCGGGCCTTATGGGGCAAATTCGCAATTTCCTTGAACCGCTTCGGGTGTTCCCGCTTAAACTGGCGCAGAAACGTCAGGTACTTCTCCGTCTCGCTCTCTTCCTGCTGAATCCGGCTGCCGAATAGCTTGCCTTCGCCCACCTCCTCCAGCACCGAGAATATCTTATTGTCTTCGCCAAACGCCGAGTGGAACGCCTGCAGCTTGCGCAGGGCCTTGTTCACCAGCGTAATCTGCACGTCGCCCTCCGCCGATGGGTAAAAGTTGTACACGAACACCTCATTGGCCCGCGTGCCGATGCGGTTTACCCGCCCAATGCGCTGCATCAGGCGCGTGGCGTTCCAGGGCACGTCGTAGTTCACTATCACGCTCGAGCGGTGCAGGTTCACTCCCTCGGCCAGTACCTCCGTCGTAATCACGATGTCGTAGTCATCGGCCCATTTGTCTTCCGCCAGGTTGGCGTCGAAGTTGTCCCGAATAGTTTGCTGCAGGCTCTTGCGGTTGCTCGCATTCACGCTCAGCACCCGGTCGTAGTGGTGCTCCTGCAGGCAGGCCACCAGGTCCCCGGCCGTTTCCGTGCTCTCCGTAAAAATCACCAGCTTACCGCTCGGATTGGTTTTCTTCGTGAGGAAGGTGTTTTTTATCCGGTGAATAAATTCGTCCAGCTTGGGGTCGTGGTGCACGCTCTGCCAACGCTTTAGCAGGGCCACCACCTTCTTTTGCTCCGTCCGCAGCAGGTTTGCAAAGTCCTTATCAAAGTCAGCCGCCTTAAATTCCCGGTTGTTGCCGGCCTTCTCGTTAATTTTTTGCTCTATCTCGTCATAGCTGTAGCCTTCTTCCAACAGCTTATTAACGTCTAGGTCGGGTGCTACAAAAATTCGGTCGTTGTCGAACATGGTCAGCATGTTGCCGATGGCCTTGTTCAACCGGCTCAGGGAACCCCGAAAAGCACAAAAGGAGCTTTCCAGGCGCTTCACCAGCAAAGTCCGCATGATGCTGGCCAGCCGGTCCGAGATGCTTTCCACGCTGCCGTACTGCTTCCGGTCTTCCTCCTTCACCAAGTGCTCAATGGCGCGGTAGCGGTAGTATTCGAGGCCACCGGCTACCTTATTACCATCTTCGTCGAAGGGCGAAACCAAGGCCACGGTGTCGGCAAACAACTTGGCCAGGTCATCATCCAGCAAGTAATCCACCGCAATGGGCTCCCTCTGCTTAGGAAACTTAATGCCCTGCTCCTTCAAATCAGCCAGGTATTCCGGGTTGTTCTCAATGTCTTTGCGCGTCCGCCGAATTACCAGCGGCTCAATCACGTCATTACGCAGCTGTGCAAACAGGGCTTTCAGCTTTGGTATGTTGAGCTTCTTTTCCGCCGAAAGCTTCTTGTACTTATCTTTAATCGGCTTGAAATACTCCTGCAGGTTGCGCACCCCCTTCAGCGTCGAGTTGCGCCGGTCCTGAAACAGGTACAGTTGATTCTCAATATCGGCCGGGCTGTTGTTCAACGGCGTGGCCGACACCAGCAGCACCTTCTTGCGGTCGTCGCCATTGTCGGCCCGCCGCGCCCGCGGCCGTTTGCATATCTCCTGCAGTTCCAGGTACATGCCCGTGTAGTCGTTGCGGAACTTGTGCGACTCGTCCACCACCACCAGGTCGTACTGGTCGGCATTGTGGTAGTCATAGTTCTCCTCGTTCAGCACCCGGTGCAGCGAGCCGTTGGTGATAAACTGAAAGTGGTTTTCCACCTGAAAGTCCCGGGCCGTGCGCTGCCAGTTCGTCACTAGCGCCGGCGG
>NZ_MDZC01000094.1 GCF_001816165.1 Hymenobacter glacialis | reverse complement strand
ATTCAAATGCGGCATCGGTCACCTTCGCCTCAAAGCCCAGCTCTACACCGTGGGCTTGAAAGCCATGTACCATCAGCTCGGACAACTCCGTGCGTAACAATACTTACCGAGGCTTGCGCACGCCGAACCGGTAGCTGCTTACGGAGTGGAACGTTTCGCCCGGCCGAAGCGCCGTGCCGGGGAATTGGGGCTGGTTGGGTGAGTCAGGAAAATGTTGGGTTTCGAGGCAGAATCCGGCGTTTTTGACGTACACCGCGCCCCCCTTGCCCGTCAGGGTGCCGTCGAGGAAATTGCCGGCGTAGAACTGGATGCCGGGCTGGTCGGTGGTTACGTCCAGGGTGCGGCCGGTGGTGGGCTCGTGCACGCTGGCGGCGGCGTGGGCGCCGGTGGCGTGGTTCAGCACCCAGTTGTGGTCGTAGCCGCCAGGCACCTGCGCCATGCGCTCCCCGATGGCGCGGGGCGTGGTGAAATCGAAGGGGGTGCCGCGCACGGGGCGCAGCTCGCCGGTCGGAATCAGCGTGGCGTCCACTACCGTGTAGCGGTCGGCGTTTAGGGTTAGCTCGTGGCCCAGAATGTCCTGGCCAGCGCCGTGGTTCAGGTTGAAGTAGGCGTGGTTGGTGAGGTTGATAAACGTAGCCTGGTCGGTGGTGGCGGTGTAGCTGATTTGCAGCACGTTGTCAGCGGTTAGGGTGTACACCACTCTCACGCGCAGGTTGCCGGGGTAGCCTTCCTCGCCATCCCTGCTCAGATAGGTCAGCGTCAGGTTTTGGCCCTCTGCCGAAGTGCCGGCCTCGGCCTGCCACACCACCTTGTCGAAACCCACCTTGCCGCCGTGCAGCGCGTTCGGGCCGTTATTTTTAGCCAAGCTATATTCCTGGCCATCCAGCGCGAATCTGCCGTCTTTGATGCGGTTGCCGTAGCGTCCAATCAGCGCCCCGAAGTAGGGACCCGATTTAAGATACTCCGGGCTTTGGTAGCCGCTCACGTGGTCGAAACCTAGGATAACATCGCCCAAACGGCCGTGTTTATCAGGCACCAGCAGGCTGGTGAGCGTGCCGCCGTAGTTGGTGATGCGGGCCATTACGCCGTTGGCATTTGTGAGCGTGAAAAGCTGCACGTGGGTGCCATCGGTGGTTTGGCCAAATGGCGCAGTAGTGGGCATTGAAACGGTGGTCATTGGCAAGGGCATCTAATGGGGTACTGAGCCAGGGCTGCGGCGGGACTGCATTGGGTACGGCCAAACGCAGGGCACGGTAGTCACTGACCACGGCAAAGTGCGCCGGAAAAATCTCAAAAGCCAAAGCAGGCACGAAGCGGCCCGTCCAAACCGGCCATACGCTACCTTAGCCCGCTCCTTCACCCGGCTGCCACGGGGCGGCCCCATTCCTCCCGCATATGTGGTCTAGCCTCCGTCGGCGTTGCGCCGTTATCACCAGCCTCACCCTAGCCGCCGGGGCCACCAGCCAGGCCCAGCAATTTACGCCGCAGGTACAGGAATTTATTAAGGTGAACGCGCCTACGGTGGCCCTCACCGACGCCAAGGTGCTGGATGGCACCGGCCGCCCTGCCTTGCTGCACCAAACGGTGCTGCTCCAGAACGGCCGCATCACGCAGGTAGGCCCCCTGAAAAAGGTGAAGGTGCCGGCTGGCGCCCAGGTCATCAACTGCGCGGGCAAAACCCTGATTCCCGGCCTGGTGATGCTGCACGAGCACCTGTACTACACCATGCCCGCCGGCCCGTTCTTCAACATTGCCCAGATGCCCTACTCCTTCCCGCGGCTGTACCTTGCCGGGGGCGCCACTACCATTCGCACGGCCGGCAGCATCGAGCCCCAAACCGACCTGGCCGTGCAGCGCCTCATTGGCGAGGGCAAGCTCATCGGGCCCGACATGGACGTGACCGCGCCCTACATCGAAGAGGCCAGCCTGGACATTCCGGCCCTCAACACCGTGAAAGGCCCCGAAGACGCCGCCGCCACCACCAAGTTCTGGGCCGACAAAGGCTGTACTTCGTTCAAGATGTACATGCACGCCACCCGCGCCGACCTCGCGGCCGTGGTGGCCGTGGCGCACCCGCGCCAGCTCAAAATCACCGGTCACCTCTGCTCCATCACCTACCGCGAGGCGGCCGAAATCGGCATCGACAACCTGGAGCACGGCTTCATGGCCAGCTCCGACTTTGTAGCCAACAAAGCGCCTGATGCCTGCGACCCCGGCGTGCGCCAAAGCCTGCTGCGCCTGCCCCAGAATAGCCCCGAAATGACCAGCCTCATCCGCTTTCTGGTGAGCAAAAAAGTGGCCCTTACCTCTACCCTGCCGGTATTTGAGCCCTACACCGGCCGGGAAGTGGTGCTCGGCGGCGGCCTCGAATCGTTGATTCCGCAACTGCAGGAACGCGAAACTGCCATCTGGAAGCAAAACCAGCAAAAGGACACCGCCAGTCTGCGCCTGTTCAAGAAGGAAATGGCCTGGGAAAAGCAGTTTTACGATGCCGGCGGCCTGCTCGTGTCCGGCACCGACCCCACCGGTGCCGGCCGCACCGTGGCCGGCTACGCCAACCGCCGCCAAGTGGAGCTGCTGGTAGAAGCCGGCTTCACAGCCGTGCAGGCCATCAAAATCAGCACCCTCAACGGCGCCACCTACCTGGGCCGCGAGAAGCAAATCGGCACCATTGAGGCCGGCAAGCAGGCCGATTTGGTTCTCATCGACGGCGACCCCGAGCAGGATATTCAGCACATGCGCCGGATGGAAATCGTGTTCAAAAACGGCGTGGGCTTCGATTCCGCCAAGCTCTTTGGGTCCATGAAGGGAAAAGTAGGATTGAACTGACCCCGGCGAGTTGACGACCTTCCCAGAAAGCGACCAGCCGCTCATTTCCAGCGGCATCACCGACATCCGGCTTTGGTAGGCACTGCCTGGCCTGCACCCCATGCGCTTTGCTCTTCTTAGGGCGCAAGGCCAGTTGGAAGTTGCGGCGCTTTCGTGGATGGTTTTGTACAAGCCGTTGAAAGCAACAGCATCAAGCCAACTTCCCAGGCAATAAAAGCCCTGCCAGCTGATGCTGGCAGGGCTTTTATTGCCTGCAGGAATTCAGAAAAGAATCATTACCCCAGCACCGTGGCCCGCGTACCGGCCAGCACCTTGGCGCTCTGGTCGCGCACGGCCTGGGCAATGCCGGCGGCATCAAAGCCGCACTCTTTGTAAAGCTCGTCCTGCGAGCCGTGCTCCACCACGCGGTCGGGGATGCCGAGGCGGATGATGGGCAGGTGGAAGCCATGGTCGGTGAGGAATTCGAGCACGGCCGAGCCGAAGCCGCCGGGCAGGCAGCCGTCTTCCACGGTCACAATGGCGCGGTAGCGGCGGGCGATGTCGCGCAGCATTTCCTCATCCAGCGGCTTGCAGAAGCGCATGTCGTAGTGGCCCGCGTCGAGGCCTTCGGCGGCCAGGGTGTCGGTGGCCTTCACCGCGTAGTTGCCGATGTGGCCGATGCTGAGGATGGCCACGCCGCCCTCGGCGCCTTCGCGCACCACGCGGCCCGTGCCGATGGCCACGCGCTGCAGCGGCGTGCGCCACACGGGCATCACGCCCTCGCCGCGCGGGTAGCGTATACTGAAGGGGCCGGCGTTTTCGGGCAGCTGGGCAGTATACATCAGGTTGCGCAGCTCCTGCTCGTTCATCGGGGCCGAAACCACGATGTTGGGGATGCAGCGCATGAAGGCCAAATCGTAGCAGCCGTGGTGGGTGGGGCCGTCGGCGCCCGCAAAGCCGGCGCGGTCGAGGCAGAACACCACGTGCAGGTTTTGCAGGGCCACGTCGTGCACCACCTGGTCGTAGCCCCGCTGCATAAACGAGGAGTAGATGTTGCAGAACGGCACCAGTCCCTGCGTGGCCATGCCAGCCGAGAACGTGACGGCGTGCTGCTCGGCAATGGCCACGTCGAAGGCCCGGTCGGGCATGGCGGCCATCATGATGTTCAGCGACGAGCCCGAGGGCATGGCCGGCGTCACGCCCATTATTTTGTCGTTGGCCTCGGCCAGCTCCACCAGCGTGTGGCCGAACACGTCCTGGTACTTGGGTGGCTGGGGCTTCTCGGGGGTCTTTTTGTAAATCTCGCCCGTGATTTTGTCAAACAGGCCCGGCGCGTGCCACAGCGTCTGGTCTTTCTCGGCCAGCGCGTAGCCCTTGCCCTTCACCGTCACGCAGTGCAGGATTTTGGGGCCGGGAATGGCCTTCAGGTCGTTGAGGATGGTGACGAGGTGCTGCACGTCGTGGCCATCCACGGGCCCGAAGTAGCGGAAGTTCAGGGCCTCAAACAGGTTGCTTTGCTTGAGCAGGGTGGCCTTCATGGCGGCCTCTACTTTGCGGGCAATCTGCTGGGGGTTGGGGCCGAATTTGCTGAGCTTGCCCAGCACATTCCACAGCTCGTCGCGCACTTTGTTGTAGGTGCGCGAAGTGGTGATGTCGGTGAGGTATTCCTTGAGCGCGCCCACGTTGGGGTCAATGCTCATGCAGTTGTCGTTGAGGATAACCAGCAGGTTGGACTTGGCCACGCCGGCGTGGTTGAGGGCTTCGAAAGCCATGCCGGCCGTCATGGCGCCGTCGCCGATAACGGCAATATGCTGCCGGTCTTTCTCGCCCTTGTAGTCCGAGGCCACGGCCATGCCCAGCGCCGCCCCGATGCTGGTGCTGCTATGGCCCACCCCGAAGGCATCGTACCTGCTCTCGCTGCGCTTGGGAAAGCCCGACATGCCGTGGTAGCGGCGGTTGGTGGGGAACTGCTCGCGCCGGCCGGTGAGGATTTTATGGCCGTAGGCCTGGTGGCCCACGTCCCACACCAACTGGTCGTCGGGTGTGTTGAACACGTAGTGCAGGGCCACCGACAGCTCTACCACGCCCAACGAGGCGCCAAAGTGCCCGCCGTAAATGCTCACGGAGTCGATGATGAAGTCCCGGAGCTCGGTGCTGAGCTGGACTAATTGCTCAGGAGCAAGCTTTTTGAGGTCGTCGGGCGAGTCTATCGCCGCGAGTAGCGGGCCGGGTTCAACTATCATCAGGGCAGCGTCGGTGGGATGGTGACGGTGTGTAACCATCTGACCCGCTAAAAGATTAGCGGGCCTCGGCAAAGGTACGACGCGCGACGAACAGCGGTTGTGACAACCGGGATAATCCGGCCTTTTGTCGGGGTTCGGGGGTTGATAATCTAGTTTGTAGCTATTCCGGCGGTATTCGTGGGGACCTTTGCGTATCAGCAAAGAGGAATTAACCGGTTTGCGGTTACACTCTCTTTGCAACCAGAAAAAAGGACGCCGGATGCAACCTCCGGGTCAATTTGTGGCACTTTGGCCGCTATGTATTGTATGAAACAAAAAGTATCGGCTACGGCCGTATTACTGGCTGCCCTGCTGGGCACCAGCCAATTAGCCGCGGGGCAGCAAACCCCCGGCACCCGCCCAACAACAGCTCCAGCCGCTGTGCGGGCCACTACCGGCCGCATCACGGGCACGGTGACGGAGGCGGGCACGGGCAAGCCCGTCTCGTATGCCACAGTGGCCGTGCTCGACGGCGCGGGCAAGGTAGTGAACGGTGGCGTGGCCGGCGACGACGGCACGTTTATCCTGGCTGGCATTCCGGCCGGCAGCTACATGGTGCAGGTGAGCTTTGTGGGCTATAAGAACGAAGAGCGGCCCGGCACCCTGGTGCCGGCCGGCGGGGCCGTGGACCTGGGCAAGATAATCCTGACCACCAGCGCCCAGAAGCTGGGCGAAGTGGTGGTGACCGGCCAGAAGGCCATCATAGAAGAGCGGGTGGACCGCACGGTGTACAACGCCGAAAACGACCAGACCACCCGCGGCGGCGACGCCACCGACGTGCTCAAGCGCGTGCCCCTGCTCAGCGTAGACCTCGACGGCAACGTGAGTTTGCGCGGCAGCTCCAGCATCCGGGTGCTCATCAACAACAAGCCCTCGACCATTGCGGCCGGCAGCATTGCCGACGCCCTGAAGCAGATTCCCGCCGACCAGATTAAGACCGTGGAGGTCATCACCTCGCCCTCGGCCAAGTACGACGCCGAAGGCTCGGGCGGCATCATCAACATCATCACCAAGACAAACAACCTGCGCGGAGCCACCCTGGGCATCAACACGAGCACGGGCCTGCGCAGCAGCACCTTGGGCCTGAACGGTGGCCTGCGCACCGGAAAGATGGGCTTTTCATTGGGCGGCTACGGCCGGGCGCAGTACAACGCGCCGGGCGAGTACTCCAACCTGCAAACCACACGTCCCCTGGCGGGCAGCACGCCCTTCACCACCACCCAAACGGCCGACACCCGCACGCAGGGCGTCTTTGGGCGCTACACCCTGGGCTGGGACTACGACATCAACAAGTTTAATTCCCTGCAGGCGTCGGTGTCGTACGGCACCCGCAGCGGCCGCAACTTCCAGGACGACCTGACGACGACGACCTACGCCGGCGAAGTGGCCACCGGCACCCCGCTCTCGTTTTCGCGGCGCGACGTGGCCACCAAAGACCTGTCGGGCACCGTGGACGCCAGCCTGAACTACACGCACGTGTTCGAGAAGCCGCAGCACGAATTCAGCATCCTTACGCTATTTAGCCGCAACGACCGCACCAACACGTTCACCAACAATATTTTCGGCGCCACAGATGACCGGGCCAGCCGCATCGAGAACAACAACCCGAGCTACAACGAGGAATACACTGCGCAGTTCGACTACCAGAACCCCCTCAGCAAGACCCAGATTCTGGAAATGGGCGTGAAAAACATCCTGCGCCGGGTCAATTCAGACTACAGCACCACAAGCTTCGGGGCCAACGGCGAAGTAATTTCGCCCCAGTCCGGTGTGGGCCTGGTGAACAACAACCAGTTCAACTACCGCCAGAACGTGACGGCCGCCTACACGGCCTACACCCTGAGCCTGCCCCAGGGCTTCACCATCAAGCCGGGCCTGCGCTACGAGTATACCGTCATCGACGCTGATTTTGCCAACTCCACCGTGCCGGTCAACATTCCCGACTACGGCGTGCTGGTGCCCAGCGTGAACCTCTCGCGCAAGCTGGCCAACGCCAACGTGATGAAACTGGCTTATAACAAGCGCATTCAGCGGCCGTCGCTGCAGTTCCTCAACCCCAACGTGAACTCGGCCAACCCCAAGGACATCAGCCGCGGCAACCCTACGCTGGCCCCGGAATACACCGACAACGTGGAGCTGGGCTATAGTACCGCCTACAAAGGACTGAACCTGAACTTCAGCACGTTTGTGCGCAACACCACGGGCTCCATTGAGGCCCTGCGCACCGTGCGCTCCGACACGGTAGAAACCACCTATGCCAACATTGGCCGCCAGCGGGCCTACGGCGGCAGCATTTTCGCCAACATCTCCGGGCCCAAAGTCAACTTCAACGCCGGCATCGATACGTACTACTCCACCCTCACCAACAACGTGAGCGACATTCGCTTCAATGCTTCCAACGAGGGCTGGGTGGCCAGCGGCCGCATCGGCGGCTCCTACAACTTCACCCCGGTATGGGGCGTGCAGGCGTTTGCCTTCTACCGCGGCCGCCAGGTGCAGCTGCAGGGCGAGCAAACCGGCCAGGGCTTCTATACGCTGGGCATCAAGCGCGACTTTGCCGAGAAGCGCGGCAGCCTGGGCTTTGGGTTTGATAACTTCTTTACGCCCAACATCACCGTGCGCACCAACGTGGTGTCGCCGCTCATCGACCAAAACAACCGCCGCGTAACGCAGTCCATGGGCTTCCGCGTGAACCTGAGCTACCGCATTGGCAAGCTCACGGTGGCTCCTCCGCGCCGCCGCCGCAGCATCAACAACGACGACCTGAAAAGCGACGGCGGCGGCGATGCCGGCGGTGTTGGCGGTGCCGATGGCGGCGCTACCGGCGCGCCCCGGCTGGCGGCGGCCGGCCCAGTGGCCAGGGC
>NZ_MDZC01000093.1 GCF_001816165.1 Hymenobacter glacialis | reverse complement strand
CTCTTCGGCCGCACCCTCGACGCCGATGCCCCGCAGCTGCTGGAGGAGGTGGCCCAGGAAGCCGTCGACTTAGCGCGCACCCTCGACTTCAGCACCGACTTCGGTGGCGCAGGCGTCGCAGTGGCGGCCGTGGGCGGTGGGCGTCATGGCAGCCCAAGGCTGGGCGCAGGGCTGCGGAATGGAGATGCGAGGGAAGGTGACCATCGGGCTAATGTAGGTTTTTGCGGGGTAGTAACGCCGAAGCAGTCACGAGGACTAGCGCTTGCCCCACTGATAAAAGCGGCGCAGATGGGTCAGAATTTTAGTGCCGGGTTTTCAGGGGGGAAGTCTACCACCGTTTTCTGACAGGGCGGCGCAATACCGGCCTGAAGTTACAGAACTCATCACGGCTCCGTTTTCGGGGCAGAGCGGGGAAAAGTTGAAGGTAACAGACGGGCTTATAGGTGGAAACGAAAGCTAAAGCGCTTACCTGAACGGTGCGCATCGGGGCCCGATTGGCCCCACCCCCGCCATTATGCTTTATCTTTTGCCCTTCAAACCTGCTCCGCCCACCCTTCATGCGTTCTGATAAGTCCCTATTCCGCCGCAAAACCATTGCGGCCATTCTCCAAAATCCACCCGCCGATGCCGAAGGCCACACCTCCGGCGGCCTCGAACGCCACCTCACCGTGCGCGACCTCACGGCGCTGGGCATAGCGGCCATCATCGGGGCCGGCATCTTCAGCACCATCGGCAAGGCCAGCCTCGACGGCGGCCCGGCCGTGTCGCTGCTGTTTGTGTTCACGGCCGTGGCCTGCGCGTTTTCGGCGCTGTGCTACGCGCAATTTGCGGCCACCATTCCGGTCAGCGGCTCGGCCTATACCTACGCCTACGCCTCGTTTGGCGAGCTCGCGGCCTGGATTATCGGCTGGGCCCTCATCATGGAATACGCGGTGGGCAACATCGTGGTGGCCATTTCCTGGTCCGACTACTTCACCGGGCTACTCGATGGCATCGGGCTGCACATTCCGGCCTACCTCAGCACCGGTACTCAGAGTGCTTACCAGGGCTACAATGCCGTACTGGCCCTCATGCAAGCCAAGCTGCCGCTCTCGCAGGCCACGCCCGCGCAGCTCGAAGGCTACAAAATCTGGACCTCCGCCCCCACCCTGTTTGGCGACTGGCGCCTAGTGGTCGACCTGCCGGCGTTCTCCATCACGGTGGCCATCACGGCGCTGGTGTACGTGGGCATCAAGGAAAGCAAAACAGCCAGCAACATCCTGGTATTGTTGAAGTTGATTGTGGTAGGCGTGGTTATTGCCGTGGGTGCGTTCTACATTGAGCCGGCCAACTGGAGCCCCTTCGCCCCCAACGGCGTGGGCGGCGTGCTCAAGGGCGTGTCGGCGGTATTCTTCGCTTATATCGGCTTCGATGCCATTTCGACCACGGCCGAGGAGTGCAAGAACCCGCAGCGTGACCTGCCCAAGGCCATGATGTACGCCCTCATCATCTGCACGGTGCTGTATGTGATTATCACAATGGTACTCACCGGCATGGTGCCCTACACCAAGCTCGGCGTGGGCGACCCGCTTTCGTTTGTATTTGCCGAAGTGGGCCTGCCCAAGCTCTCGGGCCTGGTGGCGGTGAGTGCGGTGTTTGCCATGGCGTCGGTGCTGCTGGTGTTTCAGTTGGGCCAGCCCCGCATCTGGCTCACCATGAGCCGTGATGGACTGCTGCCCAAGGTGT
Source organism: Hymenobacter glacialis (assembly GCF_001816165.1). Classification (GTDB taxonomy): domain Bacteria; phylum Bacteroidota; class Bacteroidia; order Cytophagales; family Hymenobacteraceae; genus Hymenobacter; species Hymenobacter glacialis. The sequence continues at coordinate 6,337 of NZ_MDZC01000093.1, read as the reverse complement.
TTTCGCGCATTCACCCGCGCTTCCACACGCCCTCGTTTGCCACCATTGTCACGGGCTTTTTCGTGGCCGTGCCGGCGCTTATTCTGAACATGGATTTGGTGGTGGACCTCACCAGCATCGGCACGCTGTTCGCGTTTGCACTGGTTTGCGGCGGCATCCTCATCATCGACCCCTACGGCCGTTCCGAGGCCCGGTTCAAGGTGCCGTACATCAACGGACGGTGGGTGGTACCGTTTATTCTGGCCCTGGGTGCTTACCTCATTTTCCGCTACAACGGCACCAATAACCACGAGTTCGGGATGGATGTGAGCGGGCAGCGCGGCTGGCTGCTGAAGGACGAAGTAAGCGGCAGCATCGTTGGCGGCTTTGCCCACCAGATTCCCACAATCGTGTTTTTGATGTTTTGCGTGGCGCTGGCGGCGCTCTCGTTCCGCAAAAGCCTCTCGGCCCTGCCCGTGCTGGGCCTGCTCATCAACCTGTACCTGATGACGCAGCTTGGCATCAGCAACTGGACGTTGTTTTTCGTGTGGCTGCTCATCGGCCTGGCCGTGTACTTCGGCTACGGGTACCGGAATTCGAAGCTGAACCGCCTGGCCGGGTCCGAACCGGCTGTTTAACCCTAAGTCGCGAAGACTGAATTTGTGAGCCCCATCGGGGTCAGGCTTGGTAAGGCGGCACTCGTGCACTGAATGCTGCGCTACCAAGCCTGAGCCCGATGGGGCTTTGCCGCTCTTTCTCCTGAGCTTGCCACTGATGGGCAGCCCTATCGGACCGCCTCCCCGCCAGGGCCGATATCCGATACCCCGCAACTTGGGGTACCTTACCGCTTCAGGCCGACGCGCGCTGGCGCGGCCTACCTTCGGCCCTCCTTTTACCCAGGAAAATAACCATGCTAGACCAGACCGAAGTGCTGCACCACCTGTTGCAAGGCAGCCCGCTGCTGTTTTTCGCCTACAGCGTGAGCGCCAGCCAGGTACTTTATGTGAATGAGGCCTACGAGCACCTATTCCCAGGAGCCAGCCGCGATACGGCCACCCAGGACCTGCCGCGCCTGCTGAGCTACCTGCCCGCCGAGGACCAGGCCTACGCCCTGACCTGCCTCACCGACCTGGCCAATGGCGAAATGCACGACGACCTGCTGCTGCGCCTGCAGCCGCAGCCCGCCGCCCCGCTGCGGTGGCTGAACCTGCGGGCCCACCGGGCCGTGGCCACCGACGGCCAGGTGCTGCTCTGCGGCACCGTGCAGGACGTGACCGTGGAACAGGAGTACACGCGCAACGCCGACAAGTTCATGGCCAAGAAAAATACGACGCTGGAAATCCTGTCGCACGACCTGGCCGGGCCCTTTAACCTGATGCAGCAGATGGCGGCCTTATTCCAAGAGAAAACCCAGTCCCTGCAAGACCCGCAGCTGGAAAAGATGGTGGGCGTGATGCAGGAAACCTGCCGCGAGAGCGTGAACCTCATCCGCGAGTTTGTGGACAGTGAGTTTGCCGAGTCGGCCAGCGTACAGCTCAAGCGCACGCGCGTGGACCTTACCGCCAGTCTGCGCCAGGTAATGGACACCTACCAACGCTCCGAGCACCTGGTAGCCAAGCACTTCAACTTCAGCAGCACGCCCGATGCGGTGTATGTGGAGCTGGACAACAACAAGTTTTTGCAGGTGATAAACAATCTGATGTCCAACGCCATCAAGTTCACCCGCGAGGGCGGTCATATTTCCTTGGCGGTAGCGCAGCACCCCCAGCACGTGCTGGTAACAGTGGCCGATGACGGCGTGGGCATTCCCGAGCAATTTCAGCCCGTGTTGTTCGACCGGTTCACCCGGGCACGGCGGCCGGGCCTGCGCGGCGAGAAAACTACGGGACTGGGCATGTCCATTATTCAGACGCTGGTGCAGCTGCACGGCGGCACCATCTGGTTTGAGAGCCGGGAAGGCGTGGGTACCACCTTTTACATCAAGCTTCCCACCTGAGGCCGGCCCGCGTTTATTCGTTTCCCATGTCCCCGTCCCCAACACTGCCAGCTGGCGAAACCAGCTTTTTTACGCTCCGCCTGCACGGCAGTATTTCAGCAGCCACCCTGCGCGAGCTGAAAGCCGAAGCCCAGCAGCGGCTGGCAGCGGGCGGCGACCCCCACCGGGTGATGAAGCAGTATTTCGCGGGGCTGGACGCTGTGCTGGACCGCCCCCGCATCGGCCCCACGCATTTCGAAAACGAGAAGATGGCCGAGGCCCTGGCCGGCGAAATCATGATGCTTGAAGAAACCGGTTTTGTGGTGCATGGCTTCGCCATTTTGCCCAACCACGCGCACATGGTGCTGCATTTGCCCGCAACCAGCACCCTCTCGTTTTCCAAGGCCCTCGACCTGCTGCACCTGCGCACCGGCACCGTTTGCCGCCGCCTGGTGCGGCCCAAGCTACCGCCCGAGGCCCAGTTCTGGCAGGTGGGCGGTTTCGAATACACGGTGCAGGACGAGGGCGAGCTGACCCGGCTGCTGGCCTACGTGCGGGGCAATGCTCGCCAGGCCGGGCTGCCGGCACGCTTTCAGGAGTGGCCCTACCTGGGGCCGGAAATATAAGCCGCGCCGAACCCGGCCGGGGACCCGCAGCCGTATGTGCGCATTCCTCGTTCCCGGTTCATTGCCGGCCTCTGCCATGCGTTCGCTCCTGCTGTTTCTTTTCGCCCTGCTGCTCGCCACCCCCGGCCGCGCCCAAACCCAGCCGGACACCACCCTGCGCCCCATCAGCCCCGACCGGCTGCTGCGCTATACCTACGCCAACGACTTCCTCGGCCGCACCGACTACTACTTCACCCAGGGCATGACCCTGACGTTAATGCTGCCCAGCCTGGCGCGGTTGCCCACCCAGCGCCTGCTGCTCCGAGGCCCAGCCGGCAGCACTCAGTACCACGGCATCACGCTGCGCTACGACGGATTCACGCCGCTGCGCATCCAGGACCCGTTCATACGGGTGGGCGACCGGCCGTATGCGTCGTACTTCTACGCCTCGTTTTTCCGGGTGAGCAACCAGCCCACGCGCCGGCAGCGCCTCACTTCGGCGCTGGAAGTAGGGTTTATCGGTCCCGGCACCTTCGCAAAGGAATTCCAGCAGGCCATTCACCGGGCCACCAACAACCCCGAGCCCCGCGGCTGGGACTACCAAATCGGGACCGATGCCGTGCTGGGCTACCGCGTGGCCTACGAACGGCAGCTGCTGGCCGCCAGCCGCTTCGTGGAAGTGCTGGGCACAGCGGAGGCATCAGTCGGCACCTTGTACACGTACGCCGGGGCCGGCGCGCAGCTGCGGCTGGGCTTGTTGCAGCCCTACTTTTCCAGCTTGGGCGTAGCCAGCGCCGGCAGCCGTGCCGGGCAGGCACAGTGGCAGCTCTATGGCTATTCGTCGCTCCAAGGCCGTTTGGTGGGGTACGATGCCACGCTGCAGGGCGGCGTTTTCAATAAATCGAACCCCTACGAGCTGCCGACCAGCGCGGTGGCGCGCACAATACTGCGCAACACCACCGGCCTGGTGCTGGCGCACAAAGGTTTCCGCCTGGAGGCTAACTCCACGTGGGTTTCGCCGGAATTCGACGGAGCCCGCACGCACCGCTGGGGGCAGCTGGTGGTAACGGCGGCGTTTTAAAAAGTGAGGTTTGCCCCTACGTTACCTCACCCCCTAGCCCCCTCTCCAAAAAAGAGGGGGGACTAGCCCTAGAAATTTAGTTATAAAGTACTAAGGCTAAAAACTAGTCCCCCCTCTTTTTTGGAGAGGGGGCTAGGGGGTGAGGTTATGCCCTACTTCGCCCGGTGAATAATCAATACCCCAGCCAGGATGACGACCATGCCCAGCAGGTGCCACAGGTTGAATGCCTCGCCGTCCAGAGCACCCCAGGCTAATGCCACGATGGGAATAAGGTAGGTGCTGGAGGACGCGAACAGCGCCGTGGATTGCTGAATAAGCCGGTTGAACAGCACCATGGCCACGGCCGTGCTCATGGTAGCCAGCAGCGCGATGTAGCCAAACGCCGTCCAGGCGCCGGGCACGGTGGATAACTTGTACAAAAAGTCCGTGCCCACCAGCAAATACGCCAGCGCGGGCCCGCCGATGAGCAGCAGCAGCACCGCCGTCACCGCCATTGGGGTCATGCCGCCCAGCTTGTACTTGATGACGTTGACGCTGACGCCGTAGCCGATGGTGGCAATCAGGATGTAGACGCCGTACCAGGCGTTGCCCTCGCCAGTGGGCGTATCGGTGCCGCCGCTACCGCCCAGCAGCAGCATCACTACCGTGCCCGCCAGGCCCAGCACAATGCCCAGCACCCGCAGCCCCGTGAGCCGCTGCCCAAACAGCAGCGCACCCACCAGCAGCGTAAACACCACCGTGAGGGCATTGAGCACGCCAGCCAGCCCGGAAGCCAGCTTGGTTTCAGCGTAAGCAAAAAGAAACGCCGGAATGAGCGTGCCCACCACACCGCTCACCGCCAGCCACTTGAAGCGGTTGCGCTCCACGGTACCCACGTGGCGCACGGCAAACGGCAGCAGCAGCAACGCCGCCACGCTCACGCGGGTGGCGCCCAGCTCCATGGCCGAAAACACAACCAGGCCTTTTTTCATCAAAATAAATGACGTGCCCCAGATGGCCGCCAGCAGGATGAGCAGTAACCAGGCCATGGGTGTCGTCACGCCGGGCGCGGCCGGAGTATTGAGAGTGGCGGCGCCAAGGCCTACAGCCCCCGAAGCTGCCGTTTGGGTGCCTTTGGTGAGGTGGCCGGAGCCAGTCGCGGCGGGTGTGGGCACGGGTAAAGTATCGGCAACGGGTGGGGTTGGAGCAAGCATGGGGCAAAGGTACGGGCAGCCGCAACGGGGGTTCCTACCTAATTTCCAACCACCCGAACCGGAGTATTACTCTGGCTGTTTCATTCTTGCCGATTCCTGCCGTAATTTTGTAGCCCGGTTTCGTGCCGATTCAGTCTATGTCGCATCCGTTCAAGGCCGTTAGCCTGTCTTTTAAGAAAGCCCCGCTGGCCATTCGCGAGCTGCTTTCTTTAGATGAGGCCGCTTGCCGCCGTTTTCTGCACACATTGCACCACGATTTGGGTCTTTCCGACCTGCTCGTGCTTAGCACCTGCAACCGCACCGAAGTGTATTACGCAGCCGAGGAGGACCGCAGCCGCGAAATAATCCTCGCCCTGGGCCACCTCAAGGACCGCGCCGATATTGGCCAGTTCCTGCCCTACTTCGACCTGCTGCCCGATGCCGATGCGGCCGTGCGGCACCTTTTTGAAGTAGCCATGGGCCTCGACGCCCAGGTAGTGGGCGACCTGCAAATCAGCAACCAGGTGAAAACGGCCTACCAGTGGGCCGCCGATGCCGACGCTGCCGGCCCCTTTCTGCACCGCCTGCTGCACACCGTGTTCTTCACCAACAAGCGCGTGCAGACCGAGACCAGCTTCCGCGACGGCGCTGCTAGCATCAGCTATGCTGCCCTTGAGCTGGTAGAAGAGCTGACTGCCGACGTGGCCAACCCGCGCGTGCTGGTAGTGGGCCTGGGTGAGATTGGCGCCGACGTGTGCCGCCACCTGGCCGCCAGCAAGTCATTCAGCGACATCACCATCTGCAACCGTACCCGCGGCAAGGCCGAGGAGCTGGCCGAAGAGTGCGGTATGCGCCTCGTGGATTTTGAAGACCTGGTGCCCGCCTTGAAAGAAGCCGATGTCATCATCTCGTCCATCAACCGCACGGAGCCATTTTTTACCCGCGAGCTGGTGGAACACCTCGACGTGCTCAGCTTTAAATTCTTTGTGGACTTAAGCGTGCCCCGCAGCATTGGCTCCGATGTGGAGCAGGTGCCCGGCGTGCTGGTGTACAACATCGATGCCATTCAGAGCAAGGCCTCGGCCGCGCTGCAAACCCGCCTGGCGGCCGTGCCCCAGGTGCGCGCCATCATTGCCGAGAGCATTGCGGGCTTGCAGGACTGGGCCAAGGAAATGATGGTGTCGCCGCTCATCCAAAAGATGAAGGCCAGCCTGGAAACCATGCGCCAGGAAGAAATGGACCGCTACCAAAAGCGCGCCACTCCCGCCGAAAGCAAGCTCCTCGACGAAGCCACCCGCTCGCTGATGCAGAAGATTCTGAAGCAGCACGTACTGAACCTGAAAGCTGCCTGCCGCCGCGACGACGGCGAGCAGGTACTAGAGCTGCTGGGCGAGTTATTTGACGTGGAAAAGCAGAATGCAGTAGCCTAGAGGCTGTTATGCACTATTCGTATGCCTGGCGAGCATAATGCAGGCGAAAACGACAAAATGCAGCTGCTGCAAGGTCTGGCTGAGCCGCTCGTGGT
>NZ_MDZC01000092.1 GCF_001816165.1 Hymenobacter glacialis | reverse complement strand
TTACGCCACCCAGGGCACGCACCGCTTCTTCGCCGAAAACAACGTGCCCAGCTCCCTGCTCTACTGGCCCAGCGACGCGCAGGAGCCCAACGTGCTGACCTACCTGAAGGAGAAGAAAATCGACCTGGTCATCAACATTCCCAAGAACCTCTCGAAGGGCGAGCTGGACAACGACTACCAAATCCGCCGCACGGCCGTGGACTCCGGGGTGGGCTTGCTGACCAATGCGCGGCTGGCCAAGGCCTTCATCAAAGCCTTCTGCACGCTGGAGATGAAGGACTTGAAGATTAAGAGCTGGAACGAGTATAAGGCGATGTAGGCTGGCAGAAAGTCATGCTGAGCTTGCCGAAGCATCTCTACCGCAATACTATTTGATTACTTACGCGGTAGAGATGCATCAACAAGCTCAGCATGACGTTCCATATCATGACGTTCTCTATTCAGTACGCTTATTTCTGTACGAGTACTTACCCTTGCCCTACCCCAGATAGCCGTGCAGGCAACAAAAAAGGTTCTGGCAGGGGGTCGCGAATATCGCGGCCCCCTGCCAGAACCTTTCAAAAAAAACCCGGCTCGGATTAGTGGGCGGCGGGCATGCGGGCTACGTGGCGCAGGTTGCCGGCGGCAGCAATCAGCTTTTGGCTGATTTCGCGGGCTTTGTCGCCGTTGCCGCTGAAATTGTGAACCGACAGCGCCGATTGGGCCGTCATCTCGCCGAGGTTCTGGAACGCCACGGCCATGCCGGCGGCGTTGTTACTATCGATGTGACCGCGAAGGGTTTCCAGCTCTGCCACCACGGGGCGCAGCGCGGGCTCGTTGGTGGAACGCAGGTGCTGTATCCAGTTATCAATCTGGCCATAGCCAGCGGCGGGGTCCATCTGAAAACCGTTGTTAATGGCGGCGAACAGGGACTGGATGCTGGATTCTACTTCGGAAATAAAGCTCATGAGCGAAATGGAGGGAGTTGAGAAATCAAACAGGCCAGGCAGTTGGCCCAGCGCTTGCGGGCACGAAGATACGCAGCCGGACAGGCAAAAAGCCAATTCTCGGGCGCGCCCATTCCGCAGAATTCCATCAGCTGCCCGGCTCGACCAAGGTAGTGCTGGCCGCGTTCAGAGCTTCGCCTAGGAGGCGCAGCTTGCGGCTGATTTCTTCGTCCACGTCTACCTCGCTGGCGGCTTTGGTGGTGAGCTGGCCCAGGGCTTGCAGCGAGTGGGTAATGTTGGCCAAGTCGTTTCGGCTGATGTATTGCTTGAGGTTATTTAACTCCAGCAGCATCTCGCCCTGGGCGCCGGCACCGCCGCCGTCAAGCAGTTGCATCCAGCTATCGAGTTGGCTGGTGGCGGACGGCGCGGTCAGGTCGCCCTGAATGGCCAGGATGGCATCGTCGATGGACTGCCCTGCAGAGGTCGGATTGAATTTGGACATGGCAAAAAATGTGGAGTGGAATGATACTGGGTTTTACTGCCGGCCAGCGCGAAAGGTTGGGCTGGCACCCACAAGGGCCCCGGCGCACGCCCCATAAAAAAAGCCGCCGACCCATGGGCCAGCGGCTTTCGTGCGCGGTGCGGTGCAACTAGCCGCGCAGCTGGCCAGCGGCCGAACTGAGCGCCTGACCCAGCTCGCGGAGCTTGGCCTGGGCATCGGGCGTGGCCGCATCGGCGGCTTTGGTGGTGTGCTCGCCCAGGGTACTCAGGCTTTGGGCCAAGGCACTGGTGTCGCTGGCGCCGCTTCTCAGGGTGTCGTGCAGGTTTTGCAGCTCCGCGCTGATGCCCGAAAATTGAGCGTTGCCCTGCAGGGTTTTAATCCAGCCGGAAATGGTGGGGCCAGCGGCCCCGGCCGCGCTGGCCAGGCCGCCCTGCAGGGCGTTGAGGGTGGTGTCGAGCTGGCTGGTGCCCTGGCTGCTTTGCGATTGGTTGCTATTCATGGCTATGGATAGGTCAGAAATGTGGAGTAGTGAAACACCAACCCGGCTGCCCCTCACTTGTTAACTATCAACCGCACAATATTTTGTCTTTTAACAATAAACGCCTGCAGCCCAATCCCTATACTCAGTGGCAGAGATGGGCAACATCGCTGCCCATTTCCGCCACTTCCTTTAAGAACAGGAAATACCGCGGCCAGCGCCGTGTGTTGCCCCCCGGTTTTGCCCTATGCTCCGGCCCTACCGTTGGAGAAGGCAGGACCGAAGCGTGTGGCGGCTATCGTTTCTTATCAGTTGCTTTTTTGGCGGGGGCAGCGGTCGTCTTTTTAGGCGTCATCGGGAAGCCCCGCTCCTTCATCAGGGCGTCAATCTTGGGGTCGCGGCCGCGGAAGGTGCGGTAGCCCACGGCTGGGTCCACGGTGTTGCCCACCGAAAAAACGTTCTTGGTCAGGCGCTGGCCCACGGCTTTGTCGTAGGGCCGCCGGCTTCGGTGAAGGCACTGAAGGCATCGGCCGCCAGCACCACCGACCACAGGTAGCTGTAGTAGCCCGCCGAGTAGCCATCAGAGGAGAAAACGTGCGAGAACTGCGGCGTGCGGTGGCGCATCACAATTTCGCGGGGCATGCCCATCTGGGCCAGGGTTTCGCGCTCAAATTTATCAGCGTCAATTTTCTGGCTGCCAGCCAGGTGCAGCTTCATGTCGATGAGGGCGCTGCCGAGGAATTCCGTGGTTTCAAACCCCTGGTTGAAGGTAGCGGCCTTTTCGATGCGGTCAACCAGGGCCTGCGGAATGGGCTTGCCGGTTTGGTAGTGCAGAGCAAAGCGTTGCAGCACTTCGGGCGTGGGCAGCCAGTTTTCGAGCAGCTGCGAGGGAAACTCCACGTAGTCGCGCACCACGCTGGTGCCCGAGAGCGACGGGTATGTGACGTTAGAAGACAGCCCGTGCAGGGCGTGGCCAAACTCGTGGAACAGCGTGGTGGCATCAGTCCAGGAGATGAGCGTGGGCGTGCCTTCTTTGCCTTTCACAAAGTTGGAATTGTTGGACACGATGGTCGTCACGGGCTGGCCGTCCATGCGCTGCTGGTTGCGGTAGGCATTCATCCAAGCGCCGGAGCGCTTGCCCTGGCGGGCGTAGGGGTCGAAGTACCACAGGCCCACGTGCTGGCCGGTGGTCTTATCTTTTATTTCCCACACCTTCACATCGGGGTGGTACACGGGCACATTGGCCACGGGCGTGAAGTTGAAGTTGAACAGCTCGCCGGCCACCCAAAACATGCCCTCGCGCATTTTGTCGAGCTGCAGGTACTGCTTCACCTCGTTTTGGTCGAGGTCGTAGCGGGCCTTGCGCACCTTTTCGGCGTAGTAGCGGTAGTCCCAGGGCTCTATTTTGAAGGTGGCGCCGGCGCCTTCTTTGCGGGCCAGGGCCTGCATGTCAGCCACTTCCTCTTTTGCACGGGCCACGGCGGGCGTCCACACCTGCTCCATGAGCTGCATGGCGGCTTCGGGCGTTTTGGCCATGGTGTTGTCGAGGCGCCAGTGGGCGTGCGTTTTGTAGCCCAGCAGCTTGGCCCGCTCGGCGCGCAGCTGCAGAATGTCGGTAATCAGGGCGTTGTTGTCGTGCGCGCCGCCGTTGTCGCCGCGGTTGTAGAACATGCGCCACGCCTTCTCGCGCAGCTTGCGCTGGTCCGAATAGGTCAGGAACGGCTCGATGGACGAGCGGGTGTTGGTAATAACGCCGGAGGCGGCCACCTTGCGGGCGGTGGCCGTGTTGGCGGCGTCTTCGCGCAGCGAAGCGGGCAGGCCATTGAGGTCCGTGGGGGTTTTCAGCACGAGCACCGAGTCCGTTTCATCGGCCAGCACGTTTTGCGAAAAGCGCGTGAACAGGCCGGCCAGCTCCTGGTTGATTGCCGATAACCGGGTTTTGGCCGCGGCATCGAGCTTGGCACCGGAGCGCACGAAGTTGTTGTAGTGCACCCAGGCCAGGCGCTGCTGCTCGGGCGTGAGCTTCTTTTTATCGGGGCCGGTATACACGGCCTCAATGCGCCGGAACAGCGGCTCGTTCTGATAAATCTGGTCTGAGAAAGCCGAAAGGCGGGGTGCCATTTCACGCTGAATGGCCTGCACCTCGGGGCTGCTCAGCGTGCCCGCCCAGATGCCGTACACGGTCTGCACTTCATCCAGCCGCTGGCCGGCCCGCTCCAGCGCGGCAATGGTATTGTCGAAGGTGGCGGGCTGCTTGTTGTTGGCGATGACGTCGATTTCGCGCAGGTTTTCGGCCATGGCCGCCTCCAACGCCGGCTTGAAATGCTCCACTTTCACCTTATCAAAAGCCGGCACGCCGCCGTAGGGGCCAGCCCAATCCGCCAGCAGCGGATTGGAAGCCGCCGAAGCGGTAACGGGAGCCGTTTGGGCGAAGCTGGAAGTAGGCAACATGGGGCTGGCTAAACTGAGCGCAAAGCAGGTACTGGCAAACAGCGTTTTGCGGGTGGAAAAAGAAAACTTATTCATTCACAATGGTTAGCTAAGTGGTAGGTTTTTAGGATTAATGCCGATGAAACCACAAAGGTTCGTCTCAGCGAAACGGCGCGGCTACGCGGGCGCTACTCCTCTGCCGGCTGCAGTTCCTGCACGTTGGGGTGGTTGTAGTTCACCACAATCACCGAAAACGGGTGCGGCTCACCCTCGCGCTTTTCGATGCGGATGGCGCCGTCATCGCGCAGCTTGTTGAGCTGGTCGCGGCGCTCGTAGTCGGACAATTCGGTCAGCTCATCGGCCAGCAGGCGCATGAATGGCCCCAGCCACAGCTCCCGCACTCGGCGCTGCTGTTTGGCTTCCAGATTCTGAAACTCGCCCAGCATGAAAGCCAGCGTGCGTTGCTCGGTATCGCCGGTCAGGCGGCGGCTGGGCATAAAATCAGCCACTTCCTCGGGCAGGCGGCTGGGCCGCGCACCAGCCGGGCTGCCCGGCCGTGGGGCGCCGCCTGGTTGCTCGGCGCCGGCCGCGGGGCTTTTGGCAGCCGGGTCAGCATCGGCCGCGGGGGCACTGGCCCGTTGGGCAGCACTCGCGGTTCCGGCCTGCTCGCGCAGGCGGCTGTTTTCTTCTTGGGAGCGCAGGCGGTCGGTGCGGCGCTTTTCGAGCTGCGCGATGCGCTCGGGTGCCATCAGGTCGCGGGCGTCGATGAACTGCTCGGCCCCGATGTTCTGCAGCAAGTCGCCGGACACGGACTCGCGGAAGCCGGCCACCAGCACCTGCCGGGCCTGCCGCCGCAGGTGCTGCAGCACGGGAATGTAGTCGCGGTCGCCGGCCACCAGCACAAACGTGCCGATGTCAGGGCGGGTGTACATCACCTCCAGCGCGTCGATGCAGAGCTGCATGTCGGCGGCATTTTTGTGGTCGGTCCCCAGCACGTTGCGGGTGCTCACGCCCATCAGGTAGAGGGCGCCCTGCGGGGCGGTGGCCAGGCGCTCAAAGTCGGCGTAAGCGTAGCTGATGAGCGAATCGAGGCCCTTGGCACTGAGCTCCTCCCGCAGTTTGCGGATGATATCGAGCACGTAGTCGTTGAGCTCGGGCGGGTCCTGAAAGTGGTTTTTGAGGAAGTAGTACACGTTTTCAAAGTCGATGAAAACGGCGGCATAGGAGGACGTGGCTGGTTTCGGCGTCATAAGGCTAAGGTAAGGCGGCCGGCGGCCGGAGCGGGCCTGCTGCTCCTGTGCGGGGCCTACAACAGCGCCAAACGCTATGTTACCGCGCAGGCACTCACTTTCCCATCGGCTTGGCCACCGAATCTACTACGGCGCCTTGGGGCATGGCAAACCGGCTGGCGTCGGGTTGGGCGCGGCTGAGGCGCACGTTACTGAATTCGGCCGTGTACTTCAGGGCGCCAATTTTATCGTCGGCAAATTGGCGTCCTTCCATTTTCTGCGGCAGCAGCAGCCCGTCCACTTCCTGCCAATCGGAATAGAGCAGGGCGTTGAAGGGGGCCGCTTTGCCCGGTTCGAAGTACGTAACCGTGTAAAGCAGTAGCTCCAGACGGTGGGTTTTGGGGTTGAAATGGGCGATGTATTGGTCGCCCGAAGCGTCGCCGCGGCCGCTTTCGTAGCTTACTTTCAGCGCGCGGTAGGCTTTGCCCGCCACGGTGCGGGTGCCCAGGTCCTCGTACACCGTGCCATCGTCGGCCAGCACAAACGGGATGGCGAAGAAGTAGAAAAACAGGTTGTGGTAGAATCGGGCGGGCATTTGGCCAAAGGCCGCCTTCGATGGGCTCACCCACACCCGCTGGCCGTCCATGCCCACCTGGTAGTTTGCCGCCTCAATGCGCACCTGCCGGTTGCGCAGGTCAATGAGCTGTTTTTCATTGCGCGGCGTTCCCAACGAGGTTTTTAGCTGAAATTCCAGGGCCGCGAACTGCTGCCAGGCGGCCAGTCCCCCGTGGGCCGTCAGGGCTTGTTGCAGCACGGCGGGCAGCTCGCGGGGCGGGGTAGCGGTTTTGGCCGGCGCGGCAGTGGTGGCCTGAGATTGCTGCTCGGGGTTGGAGGAGCAGGCCGTTGCCAACGCAAGGAGACCGAGGTAAAATGCTTTCTTCATGGCATTCAAAAGGAAAAGGTATTGAAAAGCAGCAACCGGGCCCACGTAGGGCGCAGCCCATTATGCCCTTCCTGGCTCATGGGGAATGCCACCGCCGGTATATTACGCTGGCTGGGGCGCAGGAGGCCGAACACCAGCAGCTGTGGTTTCTTCCGTGGCCGATGTGGGCTGGCCCCAAACCTTATGGCGCGCACCATGCTGCCCGCATTGCCCGGCCTTACTCAACGGCCCGTGCGCAGCTAGGTTTCGGATTGGCTGGAGGGCGGTTTAAGGAAACCAAAGGAGTAGGCGCGGAACGAGTAGGCCGGCAGGCGCGCGCCACCCGGCCTGCTTTGCCTTTCTCAACGGGCAGTAACTTGCCGCAGCCCGGTTTCCGCTGCAATTGCTGCGCCTAAATTCACTGGCCAGGCACCTTCACTCATGCAGCCTTTTGATACCGCCCGCCTGCACTTCCGGCCTTTTGCTGATGCCGATGCGGCCGGCATGCTGGCCCTCGACGCTGACCCGGCGGTGCGCCGCTACCTGGGCGGCATGGGCGGGCCGCGGGCCACCAACCTTGCCCAGAGCCTGGCGGTTATTCGCTTTATTCAGGCCCAGTACACGGCCAATGGCATTGGACGCTGGGCCGTGCTCCTGCGCGAAACAGGAGAATTTATGGGGTGGGCCGGCCTGAAGCTGGTGGCTGGCCCCATCAACGGACAACAGGATTTCTACGACCTCGCCTATCGGTTCCGGCCACCGTTCTGGCGGCAGGGCTACGGCTACGAGGCTGCGCAAGCTTGGCGTGACCACGCCTTCGAAACGCTGGGCCTGGCACGCCTTTGCGCCTACGCCGACGTGGAAAACACGGGTTCGCGCCGCATTCTGGAGAAAACTGGGCTGCGCCAGTGCAATGAGTTCCGGGAGGGCAGCACGCGGTGCGTGTGGTACGAAGCCCCCAATCCTAGCCTCAGTAATTGACTGGTGCGGAACTGACGCCTGGTTTCGAGCTTCGGGCTCAGTTAGGCGGTTTTACGATGCTACCGCGGGTCGTTCACCGGCGAGCCACAGGCTCGGCGCCAGTTGGCAGCGCGTCGCAGACGCGCGCCAGCTTATTATGAACCACTACCAACGGATTGCTACTCTACCGCGTCCGCATCGGTATCGATGATAAAGCTGCGGCCCTGTTGGGTTACCCGCGCTTTGCCGTTTTCGAAGTCGGTGGCGACTTCATAGCGGCCGAAGGGCTTGGTGTCGGCGCTGGGGTCCTTCAGGTAGGCTTTGGTAACGAACGTAAACCCATCGGCGAGGCGCACCCGGGCCAGGCCGTCGTGGAAGGAGTACGCCTCCTTAAACAGCACGGGCGGCCGGGCCGGGTCTTCCGGCTCGGGGCCGCTGATGTAGTGCCACCCGCGGTTGTCGAGCACGGCGGCGAGGCCCTCCGAAAAGTCCAGGGCATTGAAGTAGTAGTCAGCAAACTCCTCCCCTTCGCTATCCAGAAAGGTGTAGGCGTCGCCCACGCGCACCCGGGCGTACTGCTCTTTGTACGGGTTCAGCGCATCGTAGGCAAGGGGCACCACCTCCTTGCCATCGGCATCTATCAGGCCATATGCGCCGTTTGCTTCCACCACGGCCCGCTCCTGCTGCAGCGGGCTAATGGACGAATACTTGGCCGGCACCACGGGTTTGCCACTGGCGTCGGCCAGCCCCCATTTGCCGTTTTCCTGGTACGGCACGGGCTCGCCTCCGCCCAGGCGGCTTATGCCCCACATGCCCATGCCCAGCAGGCCCACCCCGCCCACTACCACCGCCGTGCGTGGCAGCCCGCGCCCCCACCGCCGCACCCGGTGGTAGGCCATGGCCGCGGCCGGAACCAGCGCCCGCCCCACCGCGCGCATCGGCC
>NZ_MDZC01000091.1 GCF_001816165.1 Hymenobacter glacialis | reverse complement strand
CGACCACGAAGACATTGCCATGGCTCTCTACGAGAAGTTTGGCAGCGAATTCAACGAGGCTAAGATTTACCGCATCCGCTTCACCGACTTGATTGACTGGGTGCTGAGCCTGAATAATTTTGATGGCACCCGCGAGCAGGCCACCGAAGGCCACCTGGAGCAAATTCAGGCAAAGTGGGTGTATGAGTGGCGCGATAACAAATAGTCGGTGGCTTTATGGGACCGGGCAGCCAACCCGCTGCTTAGTTCCCGCGTAAGCTGCAACTGAATGGGACCACAACCCATTTCAGGCATTTCTGCAGCCTTTACCCGGGCAGTTTCCCATCTTTCCACATTTGTTTTTTTGCATGAAAACCGGCATCATTAAATTTTTCAACGAAGACAAAGGCTATGGCTTCGTGACCGACGACGAAACGAAAGAAGACTTTTTCGTTCATGTAACTGGCCTGAACGGGGCTACGGTGCAGCAAAGCGACCAGGTGGAGTTCGAAACGCAGGAAGGCCGCAAAGGAATTAACGCCGTGAACGTGCGCAAAATCTGAGGTTTCCCCACCGCCTGGGGCAACCCACTCAAAGCTTCTCCCATCCCGGAGGAGCTTTTTTGTTGCTTGGCTGCCGTGCGCCGCCGCCATCGGCCCGCTCTTTAGCCGACCTTTGTCTTTCGCTGCTACTTCATGCCCTCCCGCCTGCCCCAGCACTCCCAGTCATTGCCCCCGCCTCCGGTGGAAGGGCTGGGCAAGGCCTTGCCCATGCTGGTGCGCTGGCCCAACCTGCTCATCATGCTGCTGTGCCTGGCCCTGGTGCGGGCCGGCCTGCTACTGCCCGAGCTGCCGGTGCAGGAAGCCTTGCTTCGGCCCCGCTTTGGGCTGCTGGTGGTGGCGGCCTTGCTGGTAGCGGCGGCCGGCTACATCATCAACGACTACTACGATGTGAAGATTGACGCCATCAACCGGCCCGACCGGCTGGTGATTGGGCGGGTGGTGCGGCGGCGCAAGGCTATGCTGGCCCACTTGCTGCTGAGCACGGTGGGCGTGCTGCTGGCCGGGTGGTTGCACCCGGTGCTGGGGGCCGTCACGCTGGGCACGGCCCTGCTGCTGTGGGGCTACTCGGCCCGGTTCAAGCGGGTGGCGCTGGTGGGCAACGTGAGCATTGCCACGCTCACGGCGGCGCTGGTGCTGCTGCCGGAGCTGCAGCTGCAGCTGGAGCGCAACGACAGCAACAGCGTGGTGTGGCCCTACGCGCTGGCGGCTTTCCTACTCACGGTGGTGCGCGAAATTGTGAAAGATGTGGAAGACATGCGCGGCGATGCCCAGCACGATTGCCGCACGCTGCCCCTGGTGCTGGGCATGGCGCGCACCAAGTGGGTGGCCGGCTTTTTCCTGGCCTGCCTGGCCCTGCTAACCTTGGGCGCCACGGGCCGGTTGTTTGCGAGCGGCCACTGGCCACTAGGCTCGTGGTTGGTGCTGCTGGTGCTGCTGCCTATGGCCCAGCTCACGCGCCTGCTGCTACGCGCCGACCGCCGCCGCCACTTCAAGTACCTCAGCGCCTGGTGTAAAGGCATTATGCTGGCCGGGGTGCTGAGCATGGCGCTGGCGGGCAGCATTAATTAATGGTGAGCGGTTAACGGTTAATGATTGGGAGTGAATTGAACATCCTCATTCACCGTTAACCACTACTTACCATTAACAACTCACCACTAACCGTTAACCATTAACCATTAACCGCTATTTCGTGAAATACCGTCACCTCTTCTTCGACCTCGACCACACGCTGTGGGATTTTGAGAAAAACGCCGATGAAACCCTGCGCACGCTCTATGACCGGCACGGCTTCGCTCGTTTTGGCACCTTCGCCGTTGAGCAATTTATTAGCGTGTACAGCGACATCAACCACGCGTTGTGGCGCCTGTATCAGAGCAATAAAATCACGCAGACGCAGCTGAGGGAAACGCGCTTCACCCGGACGCTGACCAAGCTGGGCGTGGCCGAGGCCGACAGACCCGCCAATATATCCGCCGAGTTCACCGACCTGCTGCCCCTGAAGTCGGCGGTATTTCCTTACACCCACGACGTGCTGGACTACCTGCAGCCCAGGTACCACCTGCACCTCGTCACCAACGGCTTCAACGATGTGCAGGCCCTCAAGCTGGCCTCGTCGAACCTCACGCATTACTTCAAGGAAGTTATTACCTCCGAGCACAGCGGCCACCTCAAGCCCGACCCGCGCATGTTCCGGCACGCGCTGGAGCGCACCGGCGCCACCGCCGCCGAAAGCCTCATGATTGGCGACAACCTGGAATGTGACGTACTGGGCGCCTGCAACGCCGGCATCGACCAGGTGTATTTCAATCCCGACAAGCGGCGGCACTTCAATACGATAACGCACGAAATCAGCTGCCTGAGCGAGTTGAAAGCTATTTTGTAAATCGAAGAACGAAACACTAGAGGAACGTCATGCTGAGCGCAGCCGAAGCATCTCTACCGCGTAAGTAATCAATTTTACTATTGCGATAGAGATGCTTCGGCTGCGCTCAGCATGACGTTCTGATGAGTTCTATTCAAGTAGATACCCACCCCATGGTACACCTCATTGGCCTATCTGGCCGCCGGGGCAGCGGCAAAGACACCGTGGCCCGCCTGCTGCAACAGCTGCAGCGCGAGCGTCTCTGGCAGGTTCGCTCTTTCGGCGACTCAATTAAGTCCGTGTGCGCAGCCCTGACGGGCGAGGACGTGGCCCCTTACTACTCCCAAAAAGGCAAGACCGAAGTGGTGCCCACCTTTGGCCGCACGCGGGGCGAAATGCTTCAGCAGGTGGGCCAGGCGCTGCGCGTGTGGGAACCGCTGGTGTGGGTGGATGCCTTCTTTGCCGGCCTTCCGCACGATGCCTTCGTGCTGGTGCCCGATGTGCGCTTCCCCAACGAGGCTGACCCCATTCGGGCCCGCGGCGGCCTCATGCTGCGCGTGGAAGGCGACCCGCTGCGCCAGCGCGGCGACGGCACCCGCGACGATAAGCACCCCAGCGAAACGGCCATGGACGACTACCCCCACTTCGCCGCTACCCTGCACAACACCGGCTCCCGCGACGATTTGATGCGCCAGGTGCGGGAGCTGCTGCTGCTACTTTAAGATTCGCTTTACCTTTGGCCCACCGCACCAAAACTCCCACACCACCTAAACTGAACCCTTATGGCCAACGCCTTTTTCAACGTCCCCATCCCGATTAACGAACCCGTGAAAGGCTACGCGCCCGGTTCGAAGGAGAAGCTGGAGCTGCAGCAGCAGCTTAAGAGCCTGCGCAACCTAGAGTTGGACATCCCGATGTACATCGGTGGAAAAGAAGTGCGCACGGGCAAAACCCAGCGCATCAGCCCGCCGCACGACCACCAGCGCACCATCGGCCACTTCCACGCCGGCGACGCCAGCCACGTGAAGCTGGCCATTGAGGCGGCCCTGGCCGCCCGCACCGCCTGGGCCGAGCTGCCTTGGGAGCACCGCGCCGCCGTGTTCCTCAAAGCCGCCGACCTGCTGGCCGGCCCTTACCGTGCCCGCATCAACGCGGCCACCATGCTGGGCCAGAGCAAGAACGCATTCCAGGCCGAAATCGACGCCGCGTGCGAGCTGATTGACTTTTTCCGCTTCAACGTGTACTACATGCAGGAAATCTACAAGCAGCAGCCCGAGAGCCTGCCCGGCATGTGGAACCGCGTGGAGCACCGCCCGCTGGAGGGTTTTGTGTTTGCCCTCACGCCGTTTAACTTCACCTCCATTGCCGGCAACCTGCCTTCTTCGGCGGCCATGATGGGCAACGTCGTTGTCTGGAAGCCTGCCAACACCCAGATTTATTCAGCCCAGGTGCTGATGGAGCTGTTCAAAGAAGCTGGCGTGCCCGACGGCGTAATTAACCTCGTGTACGTGGACGGCCCCACGGCCGGCGACGTCATTTTCGCGCACCGCGACTTTGCTGGCATTCACTTTACCGGCTCTACCGGCGTGTTCCAGAACATCTGGAAGACCATCGGCCAGAACATTGCCGGCTACAAGTCTTACCCGCGCATTGTGGGCGAAACCGGCGGCAAAGACTTCATCCTGGCCCACCACTCGGCACATCCCAAGGCCGTGGCCGTGGGCATGAGCCGGGGCGCGTTTGAGTACCAGGGCCAGAAGTGCTCGGCGGCTTCGCGCGTGTACCTGCCCTCCAATACAGCCGATGAAATCCTCGGCTACGTGAAGGAAGACTTGGCCTCGTTCAAGATGGGCGACGTGGAGGACTTCGGCAACTTCATCAACGCTGTGATTGACGAGAAGTCGTTCGACAAGCTGGCCAAGTACATTGATGCCGCCAAGGCCGACCCGAACGCCGAAATCATTGCCGGCGGCGGCTACGACAAGTCGAAGGGCTACTTCATCGAGCCCACGATTATCCTCGCCAAAGACCCGAAGTACGTGACCATGTGCGAGGAGCTGTTCGGCCCCGTGCTCACGGTGCACGTGTACGACGCCGACAAGTTTGAGGAAGCGCTGGACCTGGTAGACAGCACCTCGCCCTACGCCCTCACCGGCGCCGTGTTTGCCCAGGACCGGTACGCCATTGACCTGGCCAGCAAGCGCCTGCAGAACGCGGCCGGCAACTTCTACATCAACGACAAGCCGACCGGCGCCGTGGTAGGCCAGCAGCCTTTTGGCGGCGCCCGCGCCTCCGGCACCAACGACAAGGCTGGCTCATCACTCAACCTGATTCGCTGGGTATCGCCCCGCGCCATCAAGGAAACCTTCGTGCCCGTGACGGACTACCGCTACCCTTTCCTGGGCGCCGAGCCCGCCGAGGACCTGAACCGCGACAAGGGATTGTAGAACCCGCGCTGTGAGGCTGATTTTTGAATTCCAAAACAGCTGACCTGCATTCCCCTGAAAGACAAACGCGCCTCTGTTACAGAGGCGGCGTTTGTCTTTCAGGGGAATGCAGGGACTCTCAGTTAGCAGTCGCAGGGTTCGTCGTCGGCCACCATCTCATCAACCAGGCGCGCCTTAAGCTCCTGCAATTCCCTGGCATCCAGCGGCTTGTGAATAAGGCCCGCTACCAGGTCGTATTGCTTAGACTTTTCCAGGTCCTGCATTGCCAGCGACGACGTGAGGATGTAGATGCGGCAGCTGCCGCGCAACGCCTCCTGGTGCGGGGTCAGAGCATCCAGAAATTCCCAGCCGTCCATCATCGGCATGTTCAGGTCCAGAAACACGACCTTGGGCACCTTTTTGGTTTTCTCCAACAGTGTGTCCAGCGCTCCCTGCGCCGACTGGAACGTGCAGATGCAGGTGGAAAACCCTTCGGTGCGCAGCAAATGTTCGTTCAGATAGATGGCGAGGGCATCGTCATCAATGAGATAGGTTTTCATCCGCATAAGACCTGAAATGGATGGTAAATTTGGTGCCTTCGTTCAGGCGGCTGGCCACGGCTACCTGCCCGCCCATGGCTTCTACATGGGCGCGCACCAGATACAAGCCGATGCCCCGCCCCGCCTGCCCCGCGTGGAAGCGCCGGTATAGTTGAAAAACGTTGTCGCCAGCCTTCTGCCGGTCAAAGCCCAAGCCATTGTCGCGCACCGTGATGGTGAGGCCCTGTGCCAGGGCCGTAGTGGCCACAATATCTATACGCAGCGGCCGGGCATCGGCCCGGTACTTGATGGCGTTGGAAATAAGGTTGTGGAAAATGCTGTGGAAATACGCCCGGCTGCCGGCCACGCGCAGGTCGGCCGGAATCTGGCAACTGAGCTGGCCGCCGGCTGCCTGTAGCGCCGCCTGCAAGCCCAGTATTGCCTGCTCGCACACCGCAGCTAGCGGCACCGGCTCGGGCCGGTAGCCCGCCTGCTCGTCGCGCACCGACAGAATATCGTTCACATCCGTCAGCACTGCGTCGAGTTGCTGGAGGCAGGTGTGCAGGTTTTGCAGCGACGTATCGAACACCTCCGACTGCTTTTCTACCCGGGTCAGCAGGCTGCTAAATCCCAACGCATTAGATAGCGGCGCGCGTAGGTTGTGCGACACAATGAAGGTAAACTGCTGCTGGTCGGCGTTCTGGCTGAGCAACTTTTCGGTCAGTAGCTGCTGCTGGCGTTCGGCCAGCTTGCGGGCGGTAATATCCTGCATGGCGCCAATCATGCGCACGGCCTGGCCCGCCGCGTCGCGCACCAGGAATCCCCGGTCAAACACCTCGGCCCAGGTGCCATCGGCCCGCCGGAACCGGTACTCCTCCTGCCAGAACAGGTCCGTGGTTTCAAGCACCGTCTGCCGCAAGCCCTCCACAGTGCGCAGGCTGTCGTCGGGGTGCACGCAGTCAGCCCATTTGCTGAAGGGCGTGGGATTTTCCGTCAGGTGGTGGCCAAACAACTTCTCGTACCCTTCCCCCCAGTACAGCATGTCGTCGCCGACGGTCCAGTCGTAGATGGCGTCCGCGGTGGCTCTCAGGGCGTAGGCAAACCGCTCGTTGCTCACGCGCAGCGCCCGTTCTACCTGCTTCTCCTTGGTGAGGTCGTGCACTACGCCCACCAGCTGGTAGCAGCGGCCGTGCTCGTCGGCCACGGGCGTCACGCGCACCTCGCCCACCACCTGGCCCGAAGGGTAGACAGAGGTTTCCTGCCACACCACGGGTTCCATGCTGGCAATGGCCTCGCGGTATTTGGTAAGCACCAGGCTGAGCGAAGGCTCCGGAATGATGTCCTGTACGTAGCGGCCCAGCACCCGTTTCAGGGGCAGGCCGGTAGTTTTCTCAAATGCTTTATTAGCGAACACAAACTGGTAGCGCCCCCCTTCTTCCACCCTCAATACGAACGTGACGTCGGCAATGGTATCGAAAATGACTGAAAGCTGGTGTTCGCGTTCCACCACGGCGGCACTAGCTGTTTTGGTGCTCCTCGGTGAATCGATAGAATTAGCCATAGAAGAGAATTACTGGCACCTAACCCGCCCTTAAAGAAAGCATGTTTCGCTCAATAAAATATATTAATAAGACAATCTTTTCAATGTAAGTTGTTTCGAATGCCCGCCAAAACCAGCCATCATCAAAGCAGCTGGGGCCCAACATTGCGCCCCAACCCCGTGGGCGTTACCTTTGCCCTTCAGCGCCCGTGAGGCCTGTTTGCTATATAATTGACCGCTATGTACCTAGCCCTGCCCGTCAACGGTTACCAGCCTGAAGATTACCTGCCCATTCTCATTCAGTTCGGGCTGGCGCTGGCATTCGTGGCCTTTGCCATGATTGTTTCCCACCTCGTGGGCCCCAAGCGCAACAGCAAGGTGAAGGACGCTTCTTTTGAGTGCGGCATCGAGTCCGTGGGCAACGCCCGTGCTCCCATTTCGGTGAAGTACTTCCTCACGGCCATCGTCTTCGTGTTGTTCGACGTGGAAGTCATCTTCATGTACCCGTGGGCGGTGAACTTCCGAGCCCTGGGCAACGACGGTTTCATTGCCATGATACTGTTCATGTTCTTTCTGCTGGCGGGCTTTTTATACATCATCAAAAAAGGCATTCTGCGCTGGAACGAGGCGTAATTCGGCCAAACTTTTGCCGCCAGGCTGGTGTTGGTTACTAAGCCGATAGGCCTCCAAATCTGACTTTTATATGATGGATACCCGCGTTCCGGAAATCAAAACGGTGGAAGCTCCCGAGGGCGTCGAAGGCGCCGGCTTCTTTGCCACGTCGCTGGAGAAAGTGGTGGGCATGGCCCGTGCCAATTCACTCTGGCCCCTGCCTTTCGCTACCTCCTGCTGCGGCATCGAGTTCATGGCCACCATGGGCTCGCACTACGACATTTCGCGCTTCGGCTCCGAGCGGCCCAGCTTCTCGCCCCGCCAGGCCGACTTGCTCATGGTGATGGGCACCATTGCCAAGAAGATGGCCCCCATTGTGAAGCAGGTGTACGAGCAAATGGCCGAGCCCCGCTGGGTGCTGGCCATGGGCGCCTGCGCCTGTTCGGGCGGCATTTTCGACTCGTACTCGGTGTTGCAGGGCATCGACCGCATCATTCCGGTCGACGTGTACGTGCCCGGCTGCCCGCCGCGCCCCGAGCAGGTGATTGATGGTCTCATGCGCGTGCAAGACTTGGCCCGCAACGAATCCATTCGCCGCCGCAACGCGCCTGAGTATCAGGCCCTGCTCGAATCTTACAACATCAAATAGGTAGCTGTTAGCCATTCGCTGCTAGCTGTTAGCTCTTTTCGAGCCAAACAGCTAGCAGCTGAACACCAAGCCAACAGCTAGCAGCTTACAGCTAATAGCTACGAAATGACTCCAGAATCTGCCGCCGCTCCCGAAGTCGCTGTTGCCGAAGACCCCATTAAGGTCCAGAATGCGCGGGTGCTGTCTCTGCTGCACCAGTTGTTTGGCGAAGACACGTTTACCGACGTGGAGGAGCAATACGGCCTGCTTTCGGTGACCACCACGCGGGAGCGCATTCACGGCGTCATTGCCGGCTTGCAGCAGGACCAGGAAATCAAGCTCAACTTCCTAACCACGATGTGCGGCATCAACTACCCGGAAAACGAAGGCAAGGAGTTGGGTATGATTTACCACCTGCACAGCCTGACGCAAAACATCCGGCTGCGCCTGAAAATTTTCTTCCCCGTAGCCGACCCGGTGGTGCCCACGCTGAGCAACCTCTACGCTGCCGCCAACTGGATGGAGCGCGAGGCCTACGATTTCTACGGCGTCATCTTCACCGGCCACCCCAATCTCATTCGCATTCTCAACGTGGAGGACATGGACTACCACCCCATGCGGCGCGAATACCCGCTCGAGGACGGCACTCGCGAAGACAAAACCGACCTGTTTTTCGGACGATAAACCTATTTGTCATGCTGACGAAGGAAGCATCTTATCACCGCTGCTTTTGTCAGAGTATCTATTCTTACGGCAACGAGGACGTGATAAGGTC
>NZ_MDZC01000090.1 GCF_001816165.1 Hymenobacter glacialis | reverse complement strand
TGAGGTGGTCGGATAAATCTGGACAGAATAGGGTCTTAACTTTCGATTGTCATGAAAGACAGCCCCCAACCCGCCAAACGTCGGCGTTATGACGCCGCCTTCCGCGTCGAAGCCTTACGCCTGGCTGGCGAGAGCCGCTCCACCCAGGCAGCCGCCCGCGCGCTAAATATCAGCCCCAAACTGCTCTACAAGTGGCAGAAAGAGGCACTCACGCCCGTGGCGGCGGCTCGTGGGGCCGATTTGGACCCGGCCACGGCGGCGGAGTTGCGTCAGCTGCGGGCCTTGGCCCGGCGGCAGGCGCAGGAGCTGGCCATTTTAAAAAAAGCCATTGCCATCTTCTCGGCGACCGACAGCCTATGAGCCGCTACCGCTTCATCGACGGGCAGCGGGCCACGCACCCCGTGCGCCTGCTCTGCCAGGTGTTGCGCGTACCGGCCAGCGGGTATTACGCGTGGCAACACGCGCAACAACAAAGTATAGCACCAGGCGAGCCCGCTTGGGAAACGGCGCTGGTGAAGGCATTCGGCCACCACAAACGCCGCTACGGTACGCGCCGACTGCAGGTCGCTTTGCGCCGAAAAGGCCATTGTGTCGGCCGTCACCGCCTCCGCGGGGCCATGCGCCGGCGGGGCCTGCGCGCGCTGCAACCCAAGGCCTACACCCCGCGCACCACCGACTCAACCCACGGGCTGCGGTGCGCGCCGAACCGGCTGCTGGACCAGCCCAAGCCGACCCATGCGAACCGGGTCTGGGTCAGCGACATCACGTACTTGCCGCTGGCGAACGGCGACTGGGCCTATCTGTGCGCCTTCCAGGACGTGGCCAGCAAGCGGGTGGTCGGCTGGCAAGTCGGGGCGACGATGCCGGAAGAATTGGTCACCAGGGCCTTGCAACGCGCTTTTTGGGCCCAGCCGCCGACCCCAAGCCTGCTGGTGCATTCGGACCGCGGCGGGCAGTACTGCGGCAATGCTTACCGAAAGCTGCTGCACGACCACGGCGCCGTGCGCTCGCAGAGCCGGCGCGGCGACTGCTACGACAATGCCCAAGCCGAAAGCCTCTGGTCACGCCTCAAAACCGAGGTGATCGAACTGCGCGAACGGCCCGTTTTTGCCGACCTGGCCGACGCGCAGGCCAGCGTCGCCGACTACTTTGACTACTATAACCACGAGCGCCTACACTCCAGCATCGACTATCAGACGCCCTATCACACTCATCAACAGCTTCTTCAAACTAACGCCCTAAACTGTCCAGCGTAATTGGACCACCTCAGTTGGTCGGTGTTTATAGGCTGTGTGATGTGCTCATCAAACGTGGCAAGAATTTGCGCAGTAGGAAGTAGAGGGTGTTCAGCAGTGACGAGAATGCCATTCTCGACCGAAAGGGGAACAGCTTCAAAAGAAGGGTTAGTTACTGCATCCTGAACAACAGGGTGAGCTAAAAATGGAAAACGCTTTTGATTATTAGCTGATAAAAAAAGGGTTTGAAATTCAGCCAGCGCATTTGGATAGTGAGTTGTGAGTTGTTCGGATGCAATGCGCCAATAGTCCAAAACGACTTGAATAACAGGTGCACTGTAGTCTGTCTCATCTTCATGAGTGGCACCGTTCAGTTGTTGCATTACGGGCTCGAATACAGCAGCGTAACCAGTGATGGCATTCGGAATGCGACGAAACCTCCTACCAGCTGTAAGACGTTTTTTTATCGAAGAATCAGGAATAAAACTCAACATCGTGCCGATGTTGCCCCATCCACCACTATGCTCGAAAGCAGTGGCGAATAACAGCAGTAGTGTATTGATTTTGGCTGGAGGTACACCAGACGCTCGGGCAATCTTAAACGCACTGCTTTCAATGAGAGAATGGAAAGCGGCGTCCAGCTTTTGGTGGCTTTCAAGCGTTGAAACGTCAGTTACCAGAAGACATAAGCTGATTAGCTGCTCATTAGTAGTGATAGCAGCATTTAGCTCGTCAGGGGTTTTCTGCGCCGCAAGTAGGGTTGACAGTTCGTCTAATGTCATTTCTTCCAGAAGGATGATTTGCCCGGAGTTGCTGTAGTGCCGCTATTTTGGCTGCTGCCGCGAGTTATTCGCATAAGACTGAGTAAAACATCGCGTTGCTCAGCAGTCAGAGAGCTTATGAGTTGTGCAAGCACCTCAACTGGAAGCGTAAGTTGATTGGGTCGCAGTTGGGCCAACGCAGCGATAAGTGAATCGCCAACAGGTACTGTTCCGTTTGGATAGGCTGCTCTTAAGATGGAAATGGTTGAAGGCGATGAGTTCTGGAACGATTGAGATTGGCTATGCTGAACAGGGTTAGATTGGATTAACTCAACGCGTGGCTCAACGCGTGGCTCAACGCGTGGCACCATTTCGTCGCGGAAGACGGGCACCCCAAACACTTTTGATATTGGGTTACGCTTGGTCCCTGGAATCGATTCATTCTCTTCCCTAGTCCCAGCTTTTGTAAGTTCTAAGAAGGCCAAATCATTATTGCTAGTGTTGTTGGTAAGAGCAAATTGAAAGCAGCACTCGACGATAGCACGGTCAAGCGGGCGCTCTATGCTAAAGTGCAGCCGACCATAACGTTGGGCAAGTTGATGAAAGGGAGAGTCAGGTAAGAATTCGTATGCTGCATTTTCGTCTTGGCGTGGCATGCGCTCGTAGCCGTAATACAGACCTAGCATCGCTAAAAGAGGGCCTAACTCAGTCGCTCGAAAGCGGGCTGTACGCAGAAAATTAAGAGCAACTTGTTTATCAGTGTTGGTTCGTTCGCGGTTAGAGTACCGGCCAAGTAAAACCAATGAAACAAACGGAATATCGAGTCCACCGTCCTGGTCGCTAGCCGTATTGGACTGGTTGAATGAACGAATAGCTTCTTGGGGAGTTGTTTGCCCAGATTGAGTCAACGCTTCAAAGGTTTTGAAGGCGTTACGCAGCGGGACTGGGTCGGCACCTGCTGGCAAGCTGGAGCCAATGCTTTTTATATGCTCGGCAGCCCAGGCATAGGTGGGTGCATCGTTATCGTAAATTGCCGCTACCGTCTCAAAGAATAGTCGGCGACTAGGAGTTAAGTCGTTATCGACGCTTGGAGTGCTTCGTCTAAGCAGATAATTGAAAAGGCCGGTTCGCTCCGTGGCTTGTTTTGGAGCCGCCTCATTCAACAAATGCAGCGCGGCAAGTGCATCATTGGAATACTCTTGAATAGAGTTAGTCTTAGCTGCTAGCACAACAGAACTATTCCGTAGGTACGCAAACAATCCTAAAATGCGGTCATATTTGGCAAGAACGGTATTCCAGAGAATAGGCTGAGAATCTGTAGTGAGCGTGTTTGATTCTGAAGAGGATAGGTCAGTTTCAAATTCGAGCTGATTGAGCCTAGCAATACTGTCTGATATAACCCCAGTTAACTGAGCTGGCGCGAAATAGTCTTTGAATGTATTTGCATTAGCTAAAAACCGCATTCTAGCTTTTTCTCCATGAAAGAGAAGTTTCTTGATGCGCGAAATGGGTAGCGGCTCGGGGTATAGAAATACATCACGAAATGGTCGCAGCTTGATTTTCTCAGTGGGCTGGAGTAATAATTCAACCAATACATCTGATTCCTCCAAATAGTCGATACTACCTGGTGCAAGCACTAAATAGTCGGGGCACTTTGTAAGCAGGTCTGGTTGGCGTATCCGCTTGATATCTTCGTCAAGTTCAAGCGCCAAGGGATAAAAAACGCCGCGTTTAAAGTAACGACCAATGTTATCAACAGGAAGCTGAAAGAAGAGCGTTTGGCTGCTGCTTCTACTACTCTCCAGACTAGACGCAGGAAACAATGGCGCTTCTTCCTTCGCAGTGTAATGCCCAGCATCCTCAAGGCGCTTCTGTATATCTCCCTTTCTTCCAGATGTATCTAAGCCATGCTTGCGAGCTTGGGTACGAAGGTCATCTATGCTAACAAAAGTGCTGTTCTTTGCCATGCTCTTAGAATGGTAAATCGTTTTCCTCCGTCAATTGCGGAATTGGCTGATGAGTGTATGACGCTGCACGGAAGCTCAGTATGCAGTAAGGAAGCTTGTCACCGCGATAGGTTAGGTACAAATTCTGCGTGGCACGGGTACAACCTACGTAGCAATGTTCAGGATTGAAGAAGTTTCCAACAGATGGCCGTAATCGTTCGGCATGAGGCATAATAACGGTTTGAAACTCCAGTCCTTTGGCTGATTTATAGGTAGTTACTACTATGCTTTCCACATTGGCGAGCGTTGTCCTTTTATCCCTCCATTCCAGTTTAGAATGATATTTTGTATGCCGTAGATTATGTTGTTTCAGGGCCTCAGAAAAACTGTCGACTTGAGCAATGCTTTCGAATAGAACAGCTATGTTCTCGCCAGTGTGTTGCTCCAGCAGGTTGAGTATTGTTTTGATTTCGTCGGCAGTTTGGATAACCTCTGGCAAACGGCCTTTGCCTTTCGGCATTGAGTCGAGTAAAAGAGCTCCATTGGCGAAAGGCATGTGCGGGACGAACTGCCTGGCAAAATCATAGATTTCGAAGAAGTTGCGGTAATTGTACTGCAATTCTACATCGTGGATGCCATGAGTTTGGCTTATTATTTCCTCTATCTCGGCGGCTGTTGTTCCCTCTGGGTGAACCTTCTGGCCGGTATCTGCACCAATAGTCAGGCGGTCAGTAATAGCAAACAATGGTTGGAAAACGTTGCTTGGCAAATCTTGAGCTTCGTCGATTATTATTTCATAGTATCGTTCACCCTGGGTACTGAGTAACTCTGTAAGCTGCTCCACGCTGGCGTTAAAGTCAAGCTTCAATACAGACTTTTTCTGCCCACTCCACGAGTCGAACGTATTTATGTTCAGTCTCATATCTACCGGGACACTGTTTCGTAAGCTAGTGACAAGTAGGTTCTGAAAGGTCAGCAGCAAAACCTTCTTATCGGGCTGATTGTGCAGAAAAACAGCCCTAAGGAGGGAAATTGTTGTCTTGCCACTACCGGGCCGCCCAGTTACGAATAACTGGTCATCGCCGTCGTAGCGAATGGCGTGCATCATCTGCTTGCCATTTAGGGAGCGGGTTATTTCTTCCTCGCTGACGGTGTTAAAAACAAAGGCCATACTGTTCAGGTAGTTTTTTCGAATGAGTCCTGTTTAGGGGAGCACAAGGTCAACTAATTTGGTGGCTTGTCGCGACAAATCTGTAGCGGCCTGCGCTGCCTCCTGCGATGTAGTAAACCGCCCTAGCCCAACTCGCACAGTAGCGCGGGCATCGTCACGCGAAAGGCCAATGGCCAGCAGCGTGGGGGATGGCTCCACGGTGCCGGCATCGCAGGCAGAGCCGGTGCTCAGGGCTAGGGTGGGAAGGCGAGCCAGGAGGGCATCGGCTTCGATGCCAGGAAAGGTTATGCTGGTGTTGTGAGGGAGGCGGTTGTGAAGGTTACCGTTGCGGCGTGCTCCGGAAATGGCTGCGAGAACAGCGGCTTCAAACTCGTCGCGTAGGGTTGCTAAGCGGGTGCTTTCTTCGGGCAACACTTGGGCAGACAGGGCACAAGCGGTCCCGAGGCCGACAATGCCGGGGACGTTGAGAGTACCGGCGCGCCAGCCGCGCTCCTGGCCACCACCATAGCCGAGAGGTTCGAGCTGGGTACGGCGGGGGTGACGCACGATGAGGGCTCCTATACCTTGGGGGCCGTAGAGCTTATGGCCGCTGAGGGAGAGCATATCGACGCCCCAGGCTAGCATGTCAACCGGGATTTTGCCGACGGCTTGAGCGGCATCGGTGTGCATGAGGGCTCCGGCGGCGTGGGCAAGTTGAGCTATCTCGGCTATGGGCTGGATGGTACCAACCTCCCCATTAGCAGCGTGGATGGAAACCAGAAGCGTATCAGCATTTATAGCTTCTGCCGCCGCCGCCATACTTACTGTTCCCTGTGCATCAACGGGAAGAACAATTACTTCAAAGCCTTCACGCACGAGCTGCTTGGCTGGGTTGGCAATGGCCTTGTGCTCAATAGCCGAAATGACAATGCGACGGCGCGGGTTGGTTGCTTGCGCGGCCCGGGCATAACCAAGCAGGGCCAAGTTGTTGGCTTCGGTGGCACCACTGGTGAAGATGACCTCACCGGGTTGGGCTCCTACTAATGCCGCCACTTGCTCACGGGCCAACTGCACAGCATCGGCAGCCCGGCTACCCGCGAAATGAGCGGAAGATGGGTTACCAAATTGTGCCGTGAAGTAGGGCAGCATAGCCTCTACAACCACTGGGTCGCAGGGGGTAGTGGCGTGGTGGTCTAGGTAAATCATGCTGTCAGAATCTTAACCTATAACTGCTACCAAGTTCTTGTCGAACTGCCGGTATTCAGCGTCGAGGTTGTATAGCTGATTCCAAATTCCCTGCCGCAGCTTGATGGCCGGCTGGATGCAATAGCGGTACAGGTCAGCCTCATCAAACTCATTGTGTGGAAACAGCAGTTTTAGATAGCCGCTGGCTAACGCCCGGACGCTTTCCTGATTGCGCTGGAATGCCTTTGGGCCGAGATTTACGTGGCGGCTGCAGTAGGTATCGGCATCCATGTCATGACGTAGGGCGATGAGCACATCCCCAAAGTAGTCGGCCTTGAGGCCACTGCCCTTAGCAAAGCTATTCTGCGTCAGCTTCGGAATTTCCCAACCGGGGATAAGGCCGCGCAGACGGTCGATGAAGGCCGTTTCCTGGAGAAACTTTGGCAGCTCTCCGATGAGCGGGTCTTTGGCAGGGCGCAGGTTGGAATCCAGGGTAATGTTAGCCAGCAGCACGAAACCGCAATCGGAAGCCATTTCATGGAGGCCGCCGCGGGTGATACGACCGTTAGCAAGGTAGCCTTTCAACCCCCCTACTATTTCCTCGGGCTTTTCAAATTTCAGTGTTTGAATTTCATCGAGCACTACAACAGAGTAGCGTGCTAGAATCCCTGGTAAGCCATTGCTGTTGTTAACGAAAAGTACGGCCGGTGAGACGTTGCCACCGCTAACGAGGCGTACTTGGGGAGAAATATTCTCATACACATAACTCTTGCCAGTGCCTTTCGGAGCCAACTCCATGAGGTGCAAATTCTTCTGCACTAGTGGAAGCAGACGGGCCAGCATGAGCATCTGCTGGTCGGGTGTAAAGACGTCGGGGTTATAACCCATGGACTGCAACAGCACCGCCCGCCATTCATCCAGCGTGAACTGGGCCCTGGCCTCGCGCCACCCTTGCAGATTAATAGTTGCCTGCATGGGTTTGAAGCCCGTGATAACCACTCCCTGGTCAGGAATGTAGAGCAGTTCCGTCACTCCCCACATCCCCTGCTTTAACAAAGCCGGATAGTTGTTAACCAACTCATCAGTAATGCGTGCGTCGTTTACCCCAATCATTGGCAACCGGGCAATGCGGTCGGCTTTCTTTTGCGAGAGCAGCACGTCTACCTGCACCGGGGTAAGCAGTTTAACAGGCTGCCCAGCCATTAATCGGTTACGGATGATGTTGCCTTCGTCGGGCTTGGGAATGACACGAGCTGCCCACTCCTGGACTTTGACAGCCTCTTCAGCCGTTAGGGGGCCAGTACCGGGCACAACCGTATCAAGGACCCACTCGGCTACGTAGCCAGGAATGCCACGGCTTTGCAGACGCGAGGCAGCCAGTCGGCGCTTGTCAATGGCTTGGTTGCCGAAGACGCGGGCAATTTTAGCCTGCAACTGCTCAGTATCGGTATCGGGCATCATACGGTGTATCGTTGACTGCTAAACGCAGGATGAAAACTAGAAACCAAACTCCGCCCCAATATCGACGCCACGGTCTTGCAAACCGGTATTGGTAAGGTTGGCATCTACCGGGAAGGAGGCTTGTTTGCCATCAGCCGTTTCTACCACAACAACGAGCTGCCCGCTCTGCACTTCAGATGAATGGGGCCAGCTAGGGAGGTCGATAGATACGTCAATGGTTTTTAGTGGGACGCTTGGCTGATGTAGCGGCACTATATGAGGAGTGGCAGCCCCAAACCGGATACTCACGTGGACAACGGTGAGATGATGACGGCTGTCGTTGCGCAAGCGCAGCTGAGCAACACCCGGGAAACCGGCGCGGCCGGCACCCGTGAGGCTCGCGGCTACTTTGACAGGACCGGCATCACGGACTAGTTCAAGCCAGGGTAGTACCACTTCTTCCGGCCACACCCCACCATGCGGATAAGGTGCCCGCCCACCATGGGTTGTTTCGCCTACTGGAATCCGGAAGGCAGCTTCCCCTAGAGCTACTCCTACCCAGTTGGGCAGGCAAAACAGCTTGGGGTCGAGCCAACGGACCTCGTCGGTATCGGGAGCTGGACGTACAGCAGGCGCATCAGCCAGCAGGTGAGCCGTACGACCTTCAACTTTGCAGGTGCTGGGTGCCAGCATCTCACGAGGGCTGTCGCTGAGTAAGCGGCCGTGGTCAGTGGTAATCAGGACACGCACGGCAGGGCCTGGCGGTACGGCATTGGCAGCAGTAGCAATACGAGTAGCCAACGTGTAAAGCGCCCCTTGTACCAAGTCGCGGGCTACATCGGCATCAACTTGTTGATGATAGATGGGGTCGGGGTCGTACGGACGCCAAACCAGTAAGCTACCGGGTTGGGCCTTTGCCGCCGCCGCCGCAAGGTTGGCGTTGGATTTTAGGTCAGGAGGAGCGGTGGTATCGGCCTGAGCCAAGTGAGAAAACGGCACTCCCCAACGCAGCGGTTCTTTGGTATGAGAAGTGATAGTGGGTAGCAGCCCGAAGCAAGGTTGCGCCAATGTTGCCGCAAGCGCACCATTGGATTTATTGGCACTCTCGTCCGCAATAAGCCGAAGTAAGTTCTGGGCATCAGCCCAGCCTAATCCATCGGCAATCACCCAAATAACCACTTCGTTGGGGCCGGGTCGGTTGGCCTGCTTGGACCAATACAGCTGCTGATATGGGTGAACAGCATCGAGTAGCTGGGTGGGATACACTTGCAGCAGCCAGTTTCCAAACTCTCGGGCCGCTTTCCCAACCAGCTGAGTTGCCGCGTCCTGCTTGTTGGCTACCTGCCATTGGCGGTAGGGCAAATACGCTTGGGTGGTCCAGGTGAGTACCTCGGCAGGTGAGGTGGGCAGAGGCGGTGGTACGGGCGGTGCCACGAGTGGCCGTAACTGGTTGATTAACGCAGGTGGCAGCTCGGTCTCCAGATTTTTGAGTAACGCCAAAGAAGCGGCAGCAGGATTATTGCGCACGAAGTCAGCGAGGACGTGCGCGGCCGTTACCCGAACGGCGGCTGGCTGTTCGGGGCGGAGGTGCTGGGCCCACCATGCCTGGGTGGCGACTACAGCAGCGGCGGAGTCGGCGGTCACAGCAGGCAGCGACTCGGCAAATGCCGAACGTACCTGCTCTTGCCAAGTAGGTGGCAGAGCCAGGGGGAATGCACCCAACCAGCTTAACCCTGGCGCCAGCACCGCCTGAATGCTTCCTTCAGAAGCAACTCCCAGCCATTGACGAATGGCTTGGGCGGCTTCCGTAGGGTCGGTGAGCCACAGGGGTGCTACCTGGGGGTGGTGCATTTGATACGCAGTCACTACTGCCTGTACTACTGGCCGATGATGCTCGGGCCAGCCAGCGGTTTGGTCGGCCACCCACAATAACCAATGGGCTATATGCTTCTGTAGGGTATCGGCGGTGGGATGAGCCGATATGGGTAGCCAGCTGACGGTAGCAGGATATAGTAAGGTCAGTAACTCGACGGAATTTGCTGCCTTTTGGGCGGCGGGCAGTTCCTGTAGCAGCAGTTTGGCCTGCTCAATAGTTAGCTTCGAGCAAACCTGCAGCAGTTCTTTGGAGGGCGAAGCGCATTTATTGACTTCTCCGCCGCGGGCTTCCCACCACACCTTAGCCCACCCACACAGCTCAGCGCCGCGCACCAGAATAAGAGGTGGCGCAGTACTCCCGTCAGGAAGCGCCGAAGCAGCCTCCAGCCAGGCTACTTCGGTGGTTACTTCATCGTAACCAGTCGGAAGTAGGGCATCGCCCGTGTAGTCAAGCAGAAGGTATGAGGTAGCAGAAGCTGACATATGCATTAGGCTAGGCCACTCAATTTATCCAAGCAAGCTTTGCGCTGTTTCGGGTCATCGATACGGAGGAATAGAAGCGCAATTTCTTCGGTAGCATCCTCGCCAATACGCTTTTTGAGGCCAGATTCTAAGGGTTTCATGCGCTTCTGACTATCGAGCGGTAGAAAGCGAAGCCCATCCTGCTTGGCTTCCTGGAGGGCAGTCAGCAACTCGGCGGCCGATTCGATACCTGTCGCGTGACGGACTTCGAAATCTGTTAGTTTAGCTTCAGCTGCCTGGGCGCGCTCCTCAAATCTGGCCTGCTTTTTTTGCTGGGCCGTGGACACCAACTCTTGCTGAGCGTCTGACAAATGCGGAATTTTCAGCAGCTCATCGTAGCGCTCCATGACCTTCTGCAGCTGTTTGGCATCCAACGGCTTTTTCTGCTTTAGGTCATCCAATTCCGCAAACAGGCCAACTAGCCGGTCACAATGTTCGGCAAGCTCACCACGGATGGCCTCCTCTGGAGTACCCTCATAACGAGCAAATGCCAAGCGAGAGTCGTCGGCCAGCTTTTTGGCTGGCGAGGACGTGGTGACTTCCGTGGCGCGCTGATACGTGGTTTGCAGCCAGCTGCGGGCTTCCTCAATGCGTTTGTTTACTTCAGCTAGCGTGTTCTCCTGGAGCTTGGCCGTGCTTTCGGCGTGTGGCTTATGAGTTTCGAGCAGAGGTACACACTCGAGCAGTTCGGCTAGGTTGCGGCGCTTGGCAAAATCTTTCAGCTGGTTTCGGAACTCAGCATCTTTGGTATCGGCGGTGGCATCCTGATACGACTTTTCCAGACGGGCGACAGACGTGGCTACCAAAGGTGGTAGCGCGTCGTCGCTGGCTTTCGCCAGCAGGTCGCGAATTTCACGGAGCTTCTCTTTATTACCGCCGTACTTCTCATCGGTTTTCCCGTTTTCAAACATGCGGCAGGTCTGCTCCGTTTGGGTGCGGAGCTTAGCTACGACCTGCTTTTCCAAGGCCGGAAGCTGGGCAGCGGCATCGGGTTTGATGCGCCCGGCACTGAGGGGCTTGCGGGTATCGAGCAGCAGTTCGACCGTGAGTCGTAGCCCATTCGGGCTGAGCGGGTTGGATATGGCCAGCTTCTGCTCAATCTGAGTAACTGCGTGCTTGGCTTGCTCGGCCAGTTTGAGACTGTTTGCCAGCACCTCGGCTCCCTCGCGGGCCTGGCCGCGCAATTGCTGGTCGCCGGTTTCATTTTCGGCGTATTCAACCAGCTCTTGGTAGTCGGCGGCAGCTTCTGCCTCCGTGAGCAAAGGGGCATCAGAGGCTAGCTTAGTCAGCAGTGCTTCGATACGAGTGTTCAACACTCCTTTGTCTTCGCGGTGAGCCCGTAGGTCCAAGTCGACGAGCCAGTGCTGCACTACTTGCTCCATGTTGCGGTTGGTGCCTAACCAAGCCGAGTTGGTGAGCGGCGTGCCACTGTGCCCGTTGTAGAACCGGACGCTGTGCCGATGGTAGCCGGCCCAAGCGCACAACAGTAGCGCCAGCGCATAATAATCGTACCCGTAGGGTGCGTTGAGCAAGGTCAGCAGCGGCTCACGCAGGCTGTGCCGGTCGGAGCCGGCGGGTACGGCGGCATCGAGGATATCCCATGCTTCCTTTACCTGGGCCAAAGTAGGCGGTGACACCTGGTCGGCCGCGTCTACTACGCCCCAGGAAGTAGCGCTTACTTTCAGAACGCTGCTGAAAAGACTCTTTTCGCGCCCTTCCTCCTCCTCATGCCATTGAATGAAGCTGCCTTTGAGCAGGAAACTGCATCCGCGCTGGACCGCCTTGCGGAAATTGGTGCCACTGGTTTTATCGGGCAAGAAAGGAGCATACCGACGATAGGTAGCATCGTAGCAGGCTTTGAGGGCAGCAGTAGCCAACGGGTGCTTATTGCCGCCCAGCAGCTGGTCGACGCGGTCCTGGTACACGGTGGGTACCTGGTAGTTGGGGAGTTGTTTTTCCTGACTGTATAGCGCACTGTACTCTTGCTCCAATTGCTCGCGTACGGCGTTGGCTAACTGAGCACACGGCTGCTCGCCAATTTCCTCCCGGGTAGCAGTACCCCAGCCACGCAATACTTCCGTTTCCAGCAACCGCTGGATAAGGCCTGGCTGCGGCTGGGTGGGCAAGGTTAGCACAATGGCCGGTGGGTTCTGGGGGGCTAACTCGAAAAGAGCTTGTTCCAACTCATCGGTAGCATGGGTCTGCAGCCACGCTACGTCCGCATCGGTGCCGGCTACGGCGCGCAGGAAAAATCCGCGAGGGGCATCGTATAGCTCCTGGTTGTTGGAGCTGAGTTCAATTCTGCCTAGGGTCGAAAGCAGCAGTTGTTTGGACCAGAGTACGCGGGGTATCACGTATTCCTGAGCAGCCCAATCCTGAGAGTTGCCCAGTTGGATTTCAATGTGCCGTGAAGGACGTCGGTTGAGGGCCGCGACCAGCGTATCGGCGGCAGCAGCCGAGTCTTGTCGTAGCTGCGCTATATCGGCATCGAGACGCTTTTGGGCTTTGGAGCCGTCTTCGCCCAGGCGCCAGAAGTTGTACTTCTTGGCTGCTTCGTTGCGCTGAATCAGGCCACGTTCGGCCAGCTCGTGGAGCAGGGCGGTACTTTCCTCAAGGGTGAGGCCCGAGAGGGCTGCAATGCTGTTGGCAAAACCAGCCAGACCACTACCCGCGGCAAGGCCAGCGGCCTCGAACACGAACATGGCCTTTACTACCAGTTGGTGCGGCTTGGCCTCTACTTCCGGGCCGACGTTTTCGCGGGTCTGCACATACCGGCGCCATGCGTCTTCGTTTTGGGCCAGCATTTCGCCGAAGTACTCGGCCAGCTCCACTGGGTAAATCCAATTCAGGCGGCCATCGGAACGTAGGGCGGACTGCTCGTTCCACTGCTCCATCTTCTTGCGCACGAAGCCCAGGATGGGACGGGCCGTGTCGGAAGGGCGTAGCGTGGCACTGCATAGCAAGGCCGTGGTAAGCGGGTGGAGCGGGAAGCATTCGTTGCCCAGGATATTAGTCAGGCGCTCGGTATCCCATTGGTGATTGGGGTCGTAGCGGCTGGGGAACAGCAGCGGCACCTGGTCGATGGCCGCCATTAGCTCCTCGGCGCATTCAGGATTGGCCATCAGCAGCTCCTGCCAACGGGCTTTACCCTGAACATCCTGCCGCAGGTAGTCGGCCAGAATGGATTCGAGCGGCGACGCCAGACGCTTACGGTCGTTGGCAGGCAGGCGGCTTAGCTCTTTTTTCAGGTCAGTGAGCCCCTGGGTGTCGCTGCCCAGCATTTTCTGGGCGGTGAGGTCGGGGTTGTACTGGGTAAAGGCAATGAATACGGCTTGCTCACGCAGCGTGTCTACGCCATCGAGCAGGCTTTGCAGGGGGTTGCCCTGGCCGCTGATGGAATAGTCGCCGGCGTACTTCTGCAGGAACACGTTGAACTCATCGAACAGCACCAGAATACCGCAGAACGGCTTATCGGGGCCACAGAACTCTTTGGCCGCGTGAGTGAGCAGCTGGCCAGGGTTGCGGTCAGCACCGAACATGGGGCGGACGCCCTTGTGCAAGTGGGCAAAGAGCTGGTGCACCAGCTCGCGGTGGCGGTCGTCGCGCAGGCCGGGAGCCAGCTCGGCTTTGAGGCGAGCTACGGTAATATTGTGGGTGGTTAGGAAGGCTTCGGCTTTTTCGAGCTGGGCGGTGTCGAGGTCGTTGAGGAAATCCAGGGCCGGGTCGAACCAGAGGCCAAGCGACTCTGAGGCCGTTTCGGGAGTTTCGCGCAGAGCAGTCTCCAACCCTTGCACTACGGCCTGCGGCAGGGAGGCGGTATCGTCGCCGAAAAGGCGCAGGACCAGGTGGCGCGGGCGCTGCTCTTTGAAGCTAACCAGGCGCTCGGGCCGCCCCAGGCTTTTGAGCACGGCTTCGACCGGCTCGGAGCCTACCGATTGACCGAAGAAATTGGCCATGGCCAGGGCCAAGTGGGATTTGCCGTGGCCGTACATGGCCAACCATACTAGGCGGCGGGGTACTTTCTCGAAGCGAAAGGCGTCGCAGACGTTGTCGAGGCCCTTGGCGGTGGGCAGCTCGTCACCGATTTGCTGGCTGGTCCAGAGGTAGGAGCCGGCCAGCGCGGTATTGTCTTTATCGTGGGGGTACCAGGCCAGCTTGACGTCGTTGCTGACCAAGGCCTGGATGTTTTCGGTAGTAATGTCGCGTATCGTGTAGAGCATAGGAGATGCCAAGAGGGTGGGCCTAGGAAAGGAAAAACGAAGTAGAATACGCTTAGAGTGCTAGCCGGCGCGTGGGCCAAGCGGCTGGGGTGGGGCCAAAGCGAGCCGCTAGCGCAGCAGGTAGCACCACTACCAATGGGGGCAGGTAGGGCAACTCGTCGCGGAGGCCGCGCCAGCAGAGGGCTCGTTGCGGCTCGGGCAACTTGGCCAGCAGCAGGTCGAGCCCGCACAGCCACACCCCTCCTGGTGGGGGCGCGTGGCGTTCGGCGGGGGGCAGTGCCCGGCGGATGTGCATTAGGATATCGGCGGCCCGGTAGATACCGGCATCGGGGGCGGCATCGGCGCGGGCTTGTGCCGCTACGACTTTGCCCAGATGTACTACTTCCAGCTCGAGCAGCGTTGCCCAGCCAGCTGCCAGCACTACGGCCGCCGGACTAAGCTCTACCAGGGCGGTACGCACTTTGGGGGCATCGACACTGCGGAGGTCGCCGACCAGTTGCTGGAGCGACAAGGGAGGGGTATTTCCTAGTATTTCGGGGACGGGTATAGCTGATA
This sequence comes from Hymenobacter glacialis, assembly GCF_001816165.1. Classification (GTDB taxonomy): domain Bacteria; phylum Bacteroidota; class Bacteroidia; order Cytophagales; family Hymenobacteraceae; genus Hymenobacter; species Hymenobacter glacialis. Next base: position 167,417 of record NZ_MDZC01000090.1, on the reverse strand, counting down.
ACATTGTAACCGGATAGTGCTGGGTAGAATCAGGCGTAAAGTTGGTCCCAGGCCGTGGCAGCATCTAGCCGCTGGCGGGTGACGGTGTAGGGGGTGTATAGCCGTTGGCGCTGGATGAGGCCAGCGCTGGGCGTGGCCAGCTCGGCCAGCAAGGCATTCAGCTGGGCTTCGGACTGGTGCAATACCTGGGCTAGCTCGCCGCGGGTAATGGCAGCCAGCTCGACGGTGGCTTCACCCTGGGGCGCTAGTATGGGCCAGTAATCGGCCAGGATGCAGGCAAATGCAGCAGCTGGCAGCGGCTGCGGAGAGGTAACTTGATACTGGCCGCCACCTTTGGCTTCGAGAAACCCTAAAGCTCCTAGACCTTCCTCTTGAGCATAAGTAGATACAAATCCGGTTGCGCCTGTTTCTCCGGTACGTTCCTTTAGCTCTTGCCCAGATGTTTCCTTTGCAAAACTGACTACGACTTTGCCTAGAGCAGTGGTACTTAGAACCTCTGGCGTCCCTAGGAAATCAGTTGTTAAAAAAGCCCAGTAATTAGGAGAGTATCGACGTGGGGCAGAAAGGTAATAGTGCATTACCCACTGGGTTGTGAGATTAGCCAATGTTGGGTCATTGGCCAAGGCAGCTTGGCCGAAGTCAGAAATGCCGGCTTGATTTATCAAACCACTACGCTCACAATAGTTTACCGCAGCTGTAAATTGGTCAGGGCCGAGAGCTAATTCCTCTTTGACTTCCTTACGGTTTTTGCCTTCGTTAACAAGAGCTAGTACTGAAGAAACGGCGCTTCTAACAAGCCCGAAACCTCGGTGAAAACTGGCGGAGCCTTTTTCCTCTTTCATTCTGATTGTCACTTTTTATAAATGACAAATCAAGCACCCCTCTTCGCCGTCATCATCGTCACTCAGGATGTCCAATAAATTGGCGGGCACAAAGTTGCTCTGACGCTCCAAGCGCTTTTGGTGGTCTGCTTTAATCTGTGCCATGCGCTCAGGCTGTTCCAGCTCATTCAAGCTTTCGCGCTGGTTCCAGGTGAAGCGAGTTCCGCTTTCCTCATCGAACCGCTCAAACGTCTTGGATTTCTCAAACAAGTCAGGATGGCGTTCCTTCAAACCTACCCACTCATTTCGTTGCTGATAGAAGCAGAAGTAACACCCGGAGCGGGAGCGCCACTCATAATATTTAGGCAAACCCAAACCGCTGTCATCCAGGACTTGCATTACCTCGTCATATCCTAACCCATCATCTTTGAAAGGCAGGATAGGAATGATGTTAGGCTTACTGGAGATGTAGCCTGAGCGGTTCTCATCGGCCCGAATCCCGACGTAAGAGTACACTAAATCGTCACCTACAAACGCCTCAAATGGCTTAATTTTAAGCAAATCAGTGCACCACCGCTGACGCCCAGAGGGAAGAAAGCCATTACGAATATCTAGATGGTGTTGAAAAGGCCGGTCTGGATTGAGTCGGTCAATTTTCCTTCCCAGCTGGGCTTCGAGCAGGGCTAGGTAGTCGTAGGTTTCGGGCAGTTCCTCGCCGGTGTCGGCAAAGGCATACTCCATTTCGGGCACCTTATCGCGCATGTACAAAGCCAGGGCGGTAGAGTCTTTGCCACCGGAGAGGCAGAGAATGTGGCGCACCTTAGCTCCTTCGGGATGCAGCGGGCCAGTATAGTTGGGTAGGTTCACGGGATGGGAATATCGAGGGTAAGGAAAAGAAGCGAGCAGGCTTACTGGGCCGGTTCGTCTTCCAGCGCGTCGAGCCATTCGAGCACAGCAGCCCGCACGAGGTGGGCGGGTGGGCGGGGGCCAGTGGTAGGCCGGGCTACCTGGTCGAGCTGCATTACCAGCTGCTTCACCTGCTTTTGCTCGGCTCGCGAAACGCGGGGGCGGGCAGGAGCAGCTACGGCGCCAGCACCGTTCCAGGCAGCTTGCAGGGCCGCGCCAAAGGGGGCCGCGTAGCTGGGGAAGTTGGCCAGGTCGGTATCGCGCCAGAGGTTGGGCGGGCGGTTGGCAACGAGGGCCAGCACCCGGTCGAGGTCGGCGGCGGGGTCGGCTGTATCGGTGAAACGGCTGACGAATGGCCCCAGTAAGGGCGGCAAGGTGAGAGCCGGCAGCACCTGTATGCGCTGGTGCAGGTCGAGCCAACTGGCGGGGCCAGCGGGTAGGCCGCAGGCTTGCAACAAATGGTCGCGGGCTTGGTCGCGGGCAGCGGGGTAGGCAGCGGCCCAGGCTTGCAGGGCCTCGTTGAGCTGCTTAAAGAACTGTTCGACGCGCACGGGGTCTGGGTCGGCATCGGCTGACCACGGGGGCAGGTTGAGCGCTGCCGGAGCCGCTTGGAACAGCACGTATTCGGGCGCACGCGCCTGCTGGAACGCATCGCGCAGGGCGCGGGCCGGAGGCGGCAAGTGGCGGGTTTGCTGGGTGTATTCGGGTAGGCTGTCCTGCATCCGCAGCAAGCGACGCACCACGGGCACGAGTTGGGGACGCACATTGGTGGCCTGGGCAATACGCTCGACAACCGCTAAGCGGGCCCCAGCAACGCGGGAGTCGGCCAGGGCGAACATATCGGGACGACGCAGCAGTAGCTCCCAATCTGCTTCTTTCTCATCGGCCAGGAACTGTCCCTCTCGGTAAAGGGACGTGTCGCCCTCGCGGACGCGGCGGAACACAGCCAGCAGCACGGGCAATACGCCATCGGAGATGCCGTAGGGAGCGGCACGCAGGTGGGCATACAAGGCAGGCAGTGGCAGCGGCTCAGTAGCCTGGAACACCAGGCGTTCAATAGCCTCCCACACCGGCAGTAAACGGTAAGGGTCGTGGGCAGCATTAGGGGCGCGCCATGCCCAAACACCTTCATTGGTGAGGTGGTGCAAGCCCGTAGCGGATAGTACGGAGGCATACATGGCGTACTCGGGCGGGTAGCCAGTGAGGCCCAGCCGAGCCTGGTGGCCCTGGGTGAGCATGGCTTTTACCAATGCCCCACGCGCAGCAGCCCCAGCCGAGGAGAGGCTGCGACGGTTCAGAATCTCGTTGCGCAGGATGGGGGTGCGCTCGAAGGTGCGGTCGGCCAGCAGGGAGAGTTGACGGCTGAAAGCACGGGCATCAGCCAGCCGCTGGGGCTGGCCCTGCCAGTACCACGTAGCCGCCAGCCCGGCGGTGTCGGGCGCATTCGCGGCGGGTATTGCTTCGCCGCCCAGGGCGGGACCAAACAGACGGCTCCACTCGGTGCGAAATTGTGCTTCGGCTTCGTGGCGGCGTAGTTCCAGTTCACGGCGGCCGGCACGGTCGCCGGCCAGCGCGGGCACCGTGTCGGCGACAATGCGGGCAGCGGCCAGGTGGTAGGCGGTGTCGCGCAGCCCTTCGGTTTCGAGGGCCACGGCCACTAGCAAGTTGGGCTGGCGAAGACGTTCGGATTCCTGTTCGGCTAAGGCGCGGGCCAGTGGGTCGGGTGCCAGGCAGAGCAGGACTGTTAGCTCGTCGGGGCGGGTGGCGGCACGGGTTACCAATTGGTCGGGACGCAGCACTTCCACCCCTACGGGACGCAGGGTGCCGGTTTCGAACGAGTGCCGGCGGGCCACGAGGCGCGGCAGCGGAAACAGGGTGGGGTCGCCGGTAGCAGCCAGCAGCACGTCGCCGGCCAGGCCGGCGCGGGCGGTGTTCAGCTCCGCTTCAATATCAACGTCGCCGGCTTCCCACAAGCGGTAGCTGTCGCGGGCACGGCTGAACACGACCAGCGAGCGGCTGATAAGTTCTTCGAGGGCCGGCACCACTTCGGCACCCAGCGCTGCGGCCAGTACCGTAGGCGAGGCTTTTAGCCGAGCATCGCGGAGCCAAGTAAGCAGGGCAATACACTTGAGGGCGCGGACAGCCAGCGGGCTTACAACCGGTTCTTTGTTGAGGGCCTGGGCCACCAATTCTACTGCTTCGAGCCAGGGCCGAGCGGTGGGGCCGGTATAATGTGCCAGTAGCACGTCGCGGCCATAGTCGAACAAGCCATCGAGTGGGAAAAAGGCAGGGTCGGCGGGGTCGTAGGCCTGGTCAGTCAGGAAACGGCCTAACGCACCGTTTTCCTGGCCTTCGAGAAAGTTGAAGACGCTGCGGTGGCTTTGGCCGGCCCGACGAAACAGGGCGGGCACTGCCAGCAGGGTTACTGGGTGCAAGGGATAAGCGGCGCGGGCAAGCTTCTCGAAACGACTGGCCAGCCCGGTAGGGAGCAACTGGTTCTGGGGGTCGAGAACCGGGGCGAGCTGGGCCGAGAAAGTGCCGTTGAGGTGCAGGCCGGGGTCGTGACGCAGGGCGCGGCCAATGAGGTCCATACGCTCCACATCGGACGGGAACAAGGGGAGCTGGCGGAAGCGCTGGGCTATTTTGGCCCACTCAGCCTGCTGGGTGCGCCCGAGCCGACTGGCGTAGGCTTCGGCGTTTTGGTGCAGCACCGTAATCACCCACAGCGGTGCGGTTTGGGGGGCACGGGCAGCAGCTTCGGCCAATTCCTGCAGACCGAAAATGTCGCCGGCCTGGGGGTGGTTGGCGGCGTATTCGAGGAATTTGCCGGCTTCATCAACCAGCAATAGCAGGCCCGTATGCTGACCAGCGTTGGCCACGGCCTGCGCGGCGGCCAGGTAGGCATTGGCCAGGTTCCGAGGAGTCGGTTTCAGCTCAGCCGAAAGTAACGCGCTAGGGATAATAGGTGCGCCGGGGGCCGTTTCGATGGCATGACGCAAGGCCAGCAGCAACGCTGGCCCAAGGGCAGAGCGGGAGCCGACAACAGGCACCGGCAGCAGCTGAGGCACCGGTGGCAGCTTACTAGGGAGCTTGACCTCCTGCTTGAATTTGGGTTCCGAGACCAACCGGGCCAGGAACGTAACAAAAGCACTTTTGCCTGCGCCGTAGGGGCCAATAAGCGACAAGGCGCGGTCTGTGGGCGTGTATTGGGCGCGCAGGACACCTTGCAGCGCTTCAACTGCCGAGGGCGTGAGGAAGTAATTATCGGGCGTGGTGGCGCGGGTGGCAAGGTCGCGCTCCAGATGCACCGAGCGGCCAAAACGGGGCCGCACGGTAACAATATCAGCTAGGGTTAATTGGGCAGTAGAGGACATGAATACTAGGCAACAGGCGCAGCGGCGTAGTGAAGACGCAGCAGCGCGGCGGGGTTAAGGGAATCAGCCGTGGTTTGCACCACTTGGCGCACGAGGGGCGTGTCCTCAAAGCGCAGCGCGCCGGCAGTAAGGGTTTCAAGTTGGTCGAGGTAAGCCAACGTGGAATCTTCGTCGAGCTTGAAGACCATGCCCGGCGAGCCTTCTGCATGCGCAATGTCGCGGGCGGCAATGGTGCTGCTGCCAGGGTATTTCCAGTCCCAGAATTTGCGCAGGGCCCAGGCGAAAATGCTAACAGGCAAGCTGGGCTTGGGGCCGATAGCGAAGGAGTATTGCTGCTGGCCGCCAAAGCCAGCCCGGAGCAAGCCTAGTTCGCGCAAGGGGCAGTCGAGGCCATCTTCGGCGTTTTGGCTGCGGTCGGTAGGTGCGACGTAGGTCTGCAAAAACACGCTTACGTCGCGCTCAACGGTTTCCTGGGAGAAGGTTTTAGAGCTGGTAGCCCGAGCCGCGTTTTGCACCGCCGTGACTAGAGTCGAGGCCGTCCACTCCCACTCCCGAAACACGTTGAAGGCAAAAGCCCAGGTGTAGGATTGGGAACCGGGGCCGCAGAGGTTCCAATGCAACAGCCACAAGGTAGCGGGGTCTTCGAGGTAGGGGTCGGTGCCGTCGTCGGTGAGCAGAGAATGGCCTAGTTCCGTGGGCAACATATAACCACCCCGCTCAGTTGGAGCAGCTAACCGCGTGGCCAGCAGCCAATGGCGGACGGCGGACACCATGTTTTTGCCTACTCCCAACTCAACTAGTGCGCCCTCAGCAGAGAATATTGCAGGGTCTTGCAGCAATGCATCTACCCCCTTTTTGAGCCAGGCCGAACGCATGGCAAAGGTTTGATGCCCGGCGAAGCTGGGCGGGCTGGGCAACAATGTCTGGGTAGCAGAAACTGCTTCAAACATCTCGGTAATGGTAGTAGATGGGGGCTGGACAGACATATCTCAAACTAGCTAACCACATTAGGAAATAAGGTGGGTAATTCAAGTTTAAAGGTCGGCAGGGAAAGTGGCATTTGCTACGATTTGGTTACAAATGGCTACAACTCCAACCAGCCAACAACAAGACGGGCGGCCCACTATTCGTGAGCCGCCCGGCAGTTGGGAGTTGATATGTAATGAGTTATTCGTGGCCCGCAGCTTCCATCTTGTGCTGCATTTTACGGGCAAAGGCCTCAGCCTCATTTTCATGCACAAAATCTACCTGCACATCGGTGCTACTCGCGGACTTGATGATTTGCTCGATGGAGTTGCGGAGGTCCGAATTGGCGGGAGCAGCGGTGAGCAAATACAAGTGAAGGGGGGTATCGCCCGTTTTAAGAGCAGTGATGCGGCCCGCCCACTTATAGGCTTTGTCTTTGGCACGAGCCGGATTCTTGAGCTGGAACGTGACGGGCTCCAAGCAATTCAGCACTCCGTTTTGCCAGGTGTGAGAAAAGAGAATTTGGTCGTTTGCGGTAGCTATTTGACTTGGCTGCAGCTTTTCGGTTACGTGGTAGCGGTCGAAATACTGCTTGTACGACTGGCGCCACACTTTCTCGTCGTCGGTACGAGCTGGCGCGGCCTCTTCCTGGTACTCTTCTATCAAACGATGATATAGCTCCTGACAGACACGCTCGGGCTCGGGGTCCATGGTGAGACCTTTTTGCACGGGTGTGAGTTGCCAAGCAGCATCGTTAGGCCGGATGAGGACAGAAGTGACGGTACTGAGGTCGTCGATGCTCTCGAATAACGGGTTGACCGATATTGCATCAGCTCGACGGTTGATAGCGACGGCAAAGTGCCGCAGCGTCGAAATGATAGGCCGAGCGGGTAAGCCGGGGAAGAATCCGGTCAGGCGTTGGGTCTTGGTAATAACCTGGGCACGGAGGAATCGGGTTTCTGGTTCGTAGAAAACAAGACCGACGTTCACGAACTCGCCCGTCACGTGGTCGTGCAGGTAACGCAGAACCTGGTACTGGTACGTTTTCATTGGGTTACGCGGTTGAGTTCTTGAGTAAAGGATGATACGTGTGCTAGCACTTGAGAGATATAAGTCTCAATGTCGTCAATTTCTGGTGTGCGCCAAGTGGGCGGGATATGTTGCCGGGCCGCCTGCCAGAATTGACCGTCTAAGCGCTGAAGAGCAGGCGTTAGTGTGGTGAAGTCGAACTGTTGGCCGCGCAGCTGCGGGAAAAAGTAGTGCTTTTCAATCCAGCCGCTCACATCGTTTGGTTGCAGCAGCCATGGTTCGGGAGAACGTAAAAACGAAAAGACCTGAGTGAAGGAAAACCCTAACTCGTGGTCGAGCAACATGATTTGCTGCCCGTTGGTTAGCATGTTTTGCTTGGTGGCGTTGCGGTCAACGTTGTTCAACAAAACATCAAACGCGAAAATCAGATAGGCTTGTTCCTTTTCGGCATCGGTGAGAGGCTGGCCGTTGATAAACTCCCTAAATCCTTGCTTGTAGCTAGAGCCAAAGTTGCGGCCTAGCGAGCGGCTGACCATACCGTATTCGTCGCGGCCCTTCATCAACTCCAAAAAATCAGGACTGATGTCTACCTCAACCGGCTCAACGGCATGCAGCCCTACTTGCCAAGCGGCCCAGCAGCCTAATAATTCGCGCTGGAATGCGGCACCCTTCATGCGCTCGGCAGCTACGCACTTTATAACGTACTCGCCCTCTGATTTCAGAACGTCATTGTAGCCTCGGATTAGCAATGGCTTATTCGCTCCGTTCTCGAATGTTTTGTCTGGCTTAAGAGCATAAACAACGGGAAGTTGGTAGGAGCTATCAGTAATCAACACAGGGACGGATGTTTAGGGGTGCGAAATTGCACAGAAAACACGGACTTTGGTACGAATGCCAATTGACCGAGATTGGTAACGTACCTCAATTGATACCTGGTTACATGCCGACGAATGCATGGCTGAGGTCACTAAATACCCCCCGGCGCATGGAACAGGCAGCAATTACCTCATCCGTGGCGCCGTTGCGGTGCTTGGCGATGTCGAACAGGATTGTGTCAGCGGTGGGGGTGCCGTCTTCGTACTCGGTGATTTTGTAGTACTCGCCGCGCCAGAGGAAGATGATGCAGTCGGCGTCCTGCTCCAGGCTGCCGGATTCGCGCAGGTCCGAGAGCAGCGGGCGCTTCTCGCCGCCGCGCTTCTCCACGTCGCGGCTCAACTGCGAGAGGGCCAGAACAGGCGCATTCAATTCCTTGGCCAGCTCTTTAAGGCCACGACTGATGCTGCCTACTTCCTGCTCCCGGTTGCCTTTCGTATCGCCGCGCATGAGTTGGATGTAGTCGACCAGGACCAGGCCTAGCGGGTGCTGGGCGTGAAGGCGGGCACACTTGGCGCGCAGCTGCTGGATGCTCAGGCCGGGCGTGTCGTCAATGTGCAGCTGGTGGCCGTGGGTCTGGAGGCGTTGGGCCTGCTGGCGGATATGGGCTACCTGCTCCAGGCCGCCGGGAAGGCTGCCGCGGCGCAGGTCGGAGTTGCTGTAGCCGGGTACTTCGCTGGCCACCATGCGCTGCATGAGCTGGAGCGTGGGCATTTCGAGGCTGAAAACGGCGGTGTGGTGGCCGTGGTCGAGGGCGGCGGTGCGGGCGAAGTGCAGCAAGGCGGCGGTTTTGCCCATTGCCGGTCGAGCAGCCAAGATAACCAGGTCGCCGGGCTGCCAGCCACCGGTGAGGCCGTCGAGCTGGGTGAGGCCGGTGGGGATGCCGGTCAGGCCTTGTTGCTGCACGGCTTGGGCGAGGCGGTCAAACGTAGGCTCAAAAGCGGCGGCGGCCGTTTGGCCTGGGCGGGTTTCGAGGGTACGGTGCAGACCGGTCAGGTGGGCCTGGGCATCGGCTAGCAGTGTAAGCGGGTCGCGGGTGTCGTCGTAGGCGTGGGCGGCCAGTTCGGTGCCGGCGCGGATGACGACGCGGCGGGCGTGCTGCTCCTGAAGGATGCGGCAATGGGTTTCGAAGTGGGCGGCGGAGTTGATTTTGCTGGTGAGGCCCGCGACAAAGTGCGGGCCGCCGGTGCGCTCCAGGGTGCCGCGGTGGCGCAATTGGGCGACAACGGTAAGCAGGTCGGCATGGTCTCCTTGCTGCACCAAGTCGCGTATGGCTAAGTACACTTGCTGATGAGCCGAGGAGTAAAACACTTCCTCCGTGGGCAGCAGCGCCAGCAGGGTCCGCTGGGCGTGGGCTTCGAGCAGGGCGGCCCCGAGTACGGCGGCTTCGAGGTCCAAGGCCTGGGGCGGCAGGTGGCCGCCAGCAGGGGGTGAAACGGCGGCGCGGCGGGATGAGTCGGTGAAGCGGGTAGGTTTGGTTGGGTTCATGGTGGGTTAGCTCCAGCGGGTGGGGTCGGTGGATTTGGGGGCAGTGCGGGCGCGGGCCGGCGGAGCAGCCTGGCCGCTGCCGTGGGGGCCGGCGGCTTGGAATTGGGGGCGGCGGCGCATCCAGCCGCGGAAAGAGGCACGCCAGTCGGCCATGGGGGTTTTGCCGCTCACGCGCCAGCCGTTGCTTTGGTAGTGGTCGTGGAAGGCGGCGGCCTCGGTTTGGGCGTCGGCGCTGGCTGGGTGCTGCTCGGCGGCGTAGGCCTGCACTTCGGCCAAGGTTGGGACGGTTGCTTTCTTCCTTTCAGGCTTGGCAGGTGCAGGCGGGGCAGCCTCGGCTGCCTCCCTCTCTACTTCGTTAGAAGTATTGAAACTGAAATTGAAAGCCTTTTCATTTGCTTTCTCTTTCGGGGGCAATTGCTTTTCGCTGGAAAGCTTTTGTTCATTGTCGGCAAGCATTTGCTCTTCGGGCGGGTTTTCAGGTTCGGCGGGCAGATTTTGGGAAAGCAGCTGGTTGTTTTTAGAAAGCAAATGCTTTTCGGGCCGGCCGCCCTTGCGGCCGTTGGCGGCCAGACGCTCCCGCTTGATGGCTTGCTTATGGGCTTCCTGGACCAGGCGCGGGTTGTAGCGGAGGGTGGGCTCGTCGGTGGCCAGCGGGAATTTGCCAAGCAGCAGTTCGCGGCTGCCGGCCCACTGGTCGGCAGAGAGGCGGGCGGTGCGGCGGAGGCGGTTTTCGTCGGCGGTCAGGTAGCCGGGGCGGTCCGACTGCCAGGAGTTGAACAGCAGCAAGCAATAGGCCCCCACTTCGTGGGCTTCCATCAGCTGCACGTCGGGCGAGCTTAGGAAGTCACCCGTGTAGAAGAGAAAGGCGGGGGCCTTCATGCCAATGAGGGAAGGGGGATGTAGGGAACGGCTACCGTCGATTCGAACAAGTCAAGCTGGCGGTACTCGGTGCATTTGCCGCGTAGGGCGGCTTCGACCTCCACTAGGGCCGTAGCAAGCGTGGTTTCCAGCAGGCCGGTGTAGGGGTAGCTGGCCTGCTCGTCGTCGAACGACTGGTAGGGCGTGGTCAGGTTGAGCACCCGGCCGGCGGCCAGCTCGCGCTGACCAATGAGGGTAACGCCGCCCTGGCTACGGCCCATCGAGAAGCCGGTGACAGTGAATGGCTCGAACAGCGCGGGCAGCTCCTCTGACTCGTCGGGCCAGTAATCGGGCGTCTCGGTCAGCTGCTCGGCCAACAGGCAAAGGTGCGGTACCAAGCGGCTCAACGCGTGGGTGAGGTCGGGGTGTACCTGCTCGGTACAGGTGAGGGCAAAGGCTCGGGGTGGCGCTTCCTCGCTGCGCTGCTCGGTGAATTCGCAGGTCAGGTGCTGGTCTTTGAGTTTGACCTTTTGAATGGTGATGATGGAGCGGGTTTCGGGGCTGTCGGGGCCGACGACGGGGAGTAGCTGGGACATGAGTGGGAACGGGGAACTGTGCCGGCAGCGGCTGTCGGCGGTTGATGTGGAATAAAGGGGCTGGGAACTACTGGCCGGCGGGACGACGGCCCCGGACGCGGGCGGCCGGCGCGGTGGCCAGGGTGGCATCGGTGCGGTTGCGGCGCTGCCAGTCGTGAATCTGCGAGAGGAGAATCCGGTCGCCGCGGCTGGACTCGCCGGGCATGTAGTGCAGGCGGCGCGGGTGGTGGTCGGGCAGGCGCATGTAGTCGCGCAGCGTTTCGGGGTGCAGGTCGAGGATGTCGGCGGCGCGGGGCACGGCGTAGGCCGGGTCGGGGGTGGGCGTGTCGGCCAACTGGCGGCGGGCCTCAGCAGCGCAGGCCTTTTCCAGCGACTCGCGCACCCAAGCGTGGTTGTCGGGCATCCGCACGGTGATGTGCAGACCGTCGGGGGTGGTGGTGGTTAGCTCAGTCATGGCCGGAACGGGATTTGCGAGGTTGGCGGGTTGGCTTGGCCGGAGAGGGCGCGGGTTGTGGCCTTACGGGCCAGTAGTACCCTCGCTCCCGGTACACTGGCTGAATGCCTGTAGCCTCGCGGTAGCTGATGATGCGCTCCAGCAACTGAAGCACCTTGTCGGCTGTGGCTACATCGAAGTTTATTCGCATCCAGTTCACCCACTTAAATTCAAAAGGCAGCAGATAATGGGAGGCCAGGAGCTTGCTGAGCTGGTCGCGCTGCGCGTGGGTGGAAAAGTCATACTCTCCGAAATGAGTAGGCTTGGGGCAGTTGGCTATTGCGGCTTCAAGGGCGGCGGTGGCTTCCTGCGGTTCTCCGAGCAGATGGATGGCGGCGCTCATCGTAGCGGGGCGGCCTGGCCGCTTAGCTGGGTTAGGTCGTGCTGTACTGCCTGGCTGCCTGCTTCCTTGATGAGGCGCACGGCTTCGGCTACGGCGGGATGGGTGGGCTTTGCCTTCTGCAATGCCTTAGACACGGCCGTGTGGGACATTTTGAGCGAGCGGGCAATGCTGGAAATTGCGCCGTGCGGCAGCAACGTTCGCAGGGTGGCCGGCGTAGTTAAAGTTTCAAGTGGTTGCATTTGAGTTTTGTTCTGTTACCTTTGGAAACGAATTAAGGACTCAAATGTAGGTAATAGTTACTAAATGTTACAAAATGACTACGCTTGAACGCAAAAAAATCAGTTCGGTCAGCCCAATGCCCGAATTGAGCATGGCGGAACGCCTGAAAGTTGTCCGGCAGGCCCGCGGCCTGACTCAGCAGCAAATGGCTGATATGCTGGGAATCTCGCGGCCCACGGTGGCGCAACTTGAAGGCGGCCGGCACCAGCCTAGCACGGAAGTGATGGAAACCATCGTGGCCGAGTTAGAGGTAAGCCGCAACTGGCTTTGGTTCGGTACCGGCCCTATGCAGGAGCATAGCCCCTTGGGCGGCGATGTGCTGTACTCGGGCAAGTTTGTCGATGCTGACTACATCGACTGTCCGTTTGTGCCAGTACCGGTACGGGCCGGCTTCGTGGACATGATTGGGTCGGATGGCGACTATGGCCAGCTTCAGATGATTCGCATCTACAACCCAAGCCCCGAACTGCGGAAAGATGGAACGCTGGTATTTGAGATTGATGGCGACTCAATGGAGCCGCAGCTCCGCGCCGGAATGCTGGTGGCCGTGACGCCACTGGCTATGGAGGATATTAAGTATGCAGTAAGCGGGGTGTACGTGGTGGCGTTCAGCAACCAGTTAACCGTAAAGCGCATCAAGGACAACGACCTGATGACGAAGCGGCACTTGGTGCTAAACTCCGACAATCCGCGGGCGGGCATATTGACCGTGGCTGGGGAGGATATTCGCGGCCTGTGGAAGGTGGTGGATATTATCCGGGGCCGGGTGGAGTAATGGGCTGGAAAGGGCATTAAATTGGTTAGCCATTCGATGGCTGAGCTAATGCCTTCCCGTAGAACAATAGCCTTCCGAAGAAATGCGGATTTCTGCTGACCCCAACTCGAAAACGCCTCCCCGCATGAAGGATGCTTTTCTTGACCTGTGCTATGCCAAACCGGTTTTGCACTGGCTCAAAGGACGCGGGAAGCCATACGATGCACTTATTGAAGTGTTATTGAAAATCGGGGAAGAAGACCCGTTGCCAGTTGGTAAAGACCTGCAGCAGCAATTCAGCTTAACGTCGGCAGTCCTACGCCGCTGGGTTACGCTGCTGCACGAGGATTTCCTCAGTGCTATTGCAGAAGAGACGGATGTACTGCAGTTCCCGGCGGTAGAGCACCATTTCCTCATTGAGGACTTCGCAAACCAGGCTTTTTTCACTTGCCGTCTACCCGTCACTCCACGCGTGGGAGAGGAGGTAGAAGTACCTTTTCTTCAGCGCTACGCTGGGTCGGGCCGCTACCATGTGAACCGTGTAGTGCATCGATACGAGGAAGGCCGGACGATTATCACGGTATGGTTACAAACGGGGCAGTATAATCAGCACTACGAGTATCTGAAGGACCGGGCCGATTTTGAAAAAGCTATAGATTTTCGGACGCTAATCATGGGAAACCGGTATGAGATTGAGAAAATTCTGCGCGAGGAGTATCCGAACGGATAAGGCGCATATCGATGCCATACCGGGACACAAACCGGGACGATTTAGAGTAAAAGCTGGCCCTGATGCAGTATTAGCCGTTAGCGCGGTCTCAGGAGGGAGCGCTACAAAAGAAAATACCCACCTTTATCAGGTGGGTATTTTCTTTTTCCGGGAGTTGGAATCATGGCCCTGCTACGTAGAGCGCTTTACCAAGGAGCACGCCGCCACAGCCTGGCTACAGGCCATGTGGAAGCAGGAAAAGACGCACTGCGGGGAATGATGCGGCTGGCGGCTACCCCTTCGCTTATTTGAGGTTTGTGCTACGGTTGTTCAGCCGGACCACTTGGCCGGCTCGTTTGCCGGTTTGTTTGATGCGCGCAGTGGGCTCTTTGGCTAATACCAGGCGCGGTAGCGAACAATCGGCCAGGGGAATTTCGCGGCTAACGTATCCCGCTGCTCCAATCGTGAGAATCTGGCCTTCGTACACCGGGTCTGTGAACTGAAACTTGCCTTCGGAGTCAGTGACGTACACCTGGTGCGTGCCTTTTATCAGTAGGGTAGCTCCCCGCAAGGGCTCGCCATTGGCTTCGAATACATTGCCAACAATAGGCGCGCAGGCTAGCCGCATGGGCTGGGCTGCTGCAGACGAAGAGCGCGAAGACATTGCAATGCGGCCATCAGCATCGCTGGTCTGGGCCGTAGTAACGTTGGTGAGTTGGGCGCTTGCCGGATGGGCAGCACCCAAAGCGACAATTGCAGCGGCAAGAAAGAGAAAACGCATAAGAAATAAGGGAAATCTTAGACCCCAGGGCCTGCTACAACCGATGAGAGTACCGTGGACTCACCTTACACGCACAAGACAGACCAGATGTTCCCAACTATGCCCGAAACCAGCAGGAAGAAGTGTAAAACTATTTACTATCAAATGACCATTTCGGTCTCAAGAACCGACCAGCATCTTACTGGACCGGTAGTGCCGACCGAAGCAGTATACAGGCTGTGTAAGCAATAAGATAGCAAAGCGTGAGTGTCTAACGTGAAACAGCAGAGGAATTTACGATTGATTTATGATTATCAGGCCTTCCCTTTGTCCACAGGCCTTAGCAAAAACAACGCGGTTGCCGAAGGGGGCAATGACCTCGGCTTACATCACTTTGTCGCTTCAGTTGGTTTTTTTAGGCTGGGTCATTTAAAGGGACAATTTCTTTGCGTCAGTAAATGGTGGTAAGCCAGTAAGCTGTTTATTTCGGTCAGCACCTCTAAGGCACTTGCGCGAGGAAAAATACTGGACCGGACAGTGCGCAAGGGATGTATAAAAGCAAAAAAAGAGCTCAGCCGAAGCTGAGCTCTTTTCAAAAGGATGGAAGCAGGCCGCTTAGTGCTGAATGCTAACCTTGGTGCTGTACGTACCGCTGGTGGTGGTAACGCGCACCATGTAAATGCCTGGGGCAACCTGACTGGTGTTCAGATCAATGCCGCTTTTCTGCATTTGTGCAACTGGTACCGATACCGAACGCAACACGGTTTTGCCCAACAGGTCAACCATGGTCACCTGCATGGGGGCGGCGCTGGTCAGCTGGGTGCGAACGGTGAGGACGTCCTGAGCGGGGTTGGGGTAGGCTTCCAGCGAGTTGCCGGCAAAGGCGCCGTTCTTGTTGGACAGTACAATCACCTTGGCATTGGGGGGCAGGCTGAAGCCCTCCACAATACCAGTCACCTTGGGGGTGCCGTTGGTGCGGTCGCCCTGCACGGCGTTGAAGCCCATGCCCCGACGCGCAAACACGTTCCAAATCAGGTCGGCATTGGCGGCGCGGTTGGTGAGGGAGTCGGCGCGCAGGATGGCGTCGCGCCCGTCGAGGAAACCGGGGTTGCACACTTGCAGCTTGCAGCCGTCAAGCACCAGTTTCAGCATCTTGTTGTTGCCGCCGTTGGGGCTGAAAAAGTCGGTTTCGTACCCGTATTTGTTGATAAACTGCCAGTTCAAATCCCACAGGACCGTGGCCCATACTTCGCCCACGTCGTGGGTGGCCTGGGACTGCCCAGGTCCCGTGCCCAACTGCGCGTAGGTGTAGTTGTTCTTGGTGAAATCCGTGGTGTAAGGCTTGTTGCGGATGCCAGGACCTGCGCCAAATGGTTCGTTGTTGTCGTAGGCAGCGATGTAGCGGCTGGTGCGGCCATTGTCGCCGGGGCGAGTGGTCATCCACAGCGCAAAGAAGTCGCTCCAGCCTTCGCCCATGGTTTGGTTGCCAACGGCGCTGTTGAGGCAGCTGGCGTTGGCCGGGCCGCCGGTGAGGCGATTCGAGATACCGTGGCCGAATTCATGCGAAACTACGCCGTTGTCGAAGGCCCCGTCGAAGTCCGGGCCAACGGTGGCAATGCTCGACACCACTCCACTACCAGCAGTCAAGGCAGCCCGCAGGCGCTCGCCGTCAACCCCGCTGATACCAACTGCGGGAATGGTAACGCTGGCATCCGTACCGCCCAAGCTAATGGGAGCAGTACCTGCAGGATTGGAATCATAAATAATGGCCCCAATGGCCCCGTTGAGCTGCGCGAATTTAACTTTATCGCTGAAATTGTTGGTGGCAGGGGCAGTACAGCCGCCGCGCTTTATCAAGGCAATCTTGCCCTGCACAGCGGCCGCGTTCACGTAAGGCGTAGCGCAGGAGCTAACGCCCCCATCGGGCGAGACGCCGTCATTCACTACCACAATCTCACCGCTGAACCCAGTGGGGAAAGTCCGAATTGCCGGGCCGAAGCTGGCGGTGCCAAATTTGTAGGTGCCCGCCGCACCAGCCGGACCAGTTACGGTAAGGTTGTTGAGGTTGCGGTTGTCGAACAGATACATCTGCATCCGTCCTGAACTGCCGTCGGGCGGCGTCGAGAAGTTGGCGTTATTGCGGCCGCTGCCGTCTTGGGTTTCGGCCCGCACGAAGTCGTTGCCCAAGCCTTGATTGGTGAGGTTTTTGAACTGAAAGTTACCCGAAACCTCGTCGAACCCCTTGCTCATCATCACATCGTGGAGCATGTTGTTCCAATAAAACAGGTTGGTGGTGCCGGCCGCTAGGTTACCGGGGTCACGAGGGCCTTTGGTCTGGTCAAAAGGAAAGTCGAAGTCGCGGTTTGGGCCGCCATCAGGCGAGGTGGTGGTCGAGTTCAGGTCGCCGTTGCCCGACGTGGGGGTCCCGTTGTCGTCGTAGGCAGCCACGTTGTTGCCACGGGTGAGCTGCTTGCCGCTTGAAAGCAGCGAGTAGCTATCCGGGAAAAAGCCGGCAGGGGCTTTGGGGTCGCCCACCTGCCAGCCAACAGGCGAATACAGCAGGTTGGTCGAGCTGAAGGGGACGACCACGCGCGGCGAAACATCCGGGCTCTCGAACGGCACGGGAATCACCGTCAGGCTGTTGGGCGCACCCAGCGTGCCCTTGGCTCCAGAAGCCTTGCGCGGGGCCGTTACCTGCTTTGCTGTCAGCGGCTGGCGCTGGCTTTGGTGCTGAAGCACGTGCTCCTGGAAAGTAGCACGCTCGCCTACCACGTAGTCGTTCTGGTCAACCAAGCGGCCGGTGTTGGCATCCACGCGGGCGTTCCAGTAGTGTTCCTGGTCGAGTTGGGCAATGCTCACGTTCCACACTAGCACGAGCTTGTTGGCGACGCGCATGTACATCAAGCGCACCGGGATGTTCTCCTCCGAAATACCGCCTTTGTTGAACACAATGCCATCGGCGGCCCGGCCTTCAACCACGCGCTGCAACGCCACTGGGCGCGGCAACGCCAGGTTTTTGGCCGCCGCACCCACGGCTTGCTCGGGCGAGAGGGCCGGCGTAGCCGAAGGTGCCACTGCTGCCGCGCCCGGCATGAAGTCCTGCGTTACCAGTACGGCTTTGCCGTTTTTGTCGGTGTGCACCGCACCCGTGGCGTTGAATACCGCTAGGCCGTTCACGCGCTGGTTGAGGTAGGTGTGGGTGAGGCCGGTGCTGGCGTCGTAGTATGAGCTGCTCACGTAGGGATTGGCCACGTCGGCGGCGCTCAGGCCGCTTTGGGCTTTGGCTTTGACCGAGAAGGAGGCTAGCGCCTCGTTCACTGGCGTTTGCTGCGCCAGCGCCAGACCCGGTACCGCCAGCGCAATGGCCAAGGCCAGGGTGCGATAGCCCAAATTAGTAGGATTCAGAGTCATGTAAAGTGAAGTGTTGAAGAACTAGAAACGTGAAGGACAGCCGTTGCGAGGCTGGTAGCAGAAAGGGTAACCGGGCTAGTACCCTGCAGCGCCAGGGCTGCAGGGTACTAGCTTTCCGGAAGGTGAAATTTGGTGTCGAAGCCAAGCTTATTCGCAGCCTTTGAACGCGCTTATTGTTCTGAATAGAAGCAATAACTGGGGCAACAGCGAGAATTGAAAAGGCGTTCGACACCAAATTATTTTTCACATCCAGTAGTTATAAATCGAGTGCTCGATTACTTGGCAATGCTCACGCGGCTGGTCGTGTACTCGCTGCCGTTGCGCACCTGTAGGTAATAGATGCCGGGCGCGAGGCTGGTCAGGTCGAGCTTGTTGGTGTAGTTGTCGCGGGCCGAGCCCGAGTACACACGCTGGCCGAGGGTGTTGGTAACCAACACATCGAGGCCGCCTTTGGCATTAGCACCGCGAATTGCGAGGTCGAAAAGGCCCGTGGTCGATGGGTTAGGGTACACGCTGATGGCACGCAGCAGCGCCTCCGAGTTGGCCGAAACGGCCGTGGCGGTGACGACGATGTCGTCGATATACAGGATGCCCTGGTTGGCGGCGCTCTTGACGCGGAAACCTATGTACTGTGTTCCGGCCCCGGCGGGGAGCAGGGCCACTGCAGGCGTGGAAGTGCCGTTGGCCAGCGCATACGACGTGTTGGTGATGGCAGCGTTGGTGTACAGCACGTTGGTTTGGGCGGCCACCGTAGGAGCCGAGCCCGAGGTCACTTCCAGGCTCTCGGTGTAGGAAGAGGGACTGTTGGCAATGCCCTCGCCGCGGTAGCGGAAGGCTACCTGGTAGCGCGTGTTGGCCGCCAGGGTCAGGGCAGGAGTAAAGAACCAATCATTGGCTGCCACATTGTTCAGGGTCAGGCCATTGTAGCGAATGCTGCTGCTGCCTGAGTTCGGGTTAACTGTCGAAACGGCCCAGGTAGTGCCGTCGTTGTTGCCGTCTAGGGTCGTGAATCCGCAGGGCAGGGCCTGGCCAACAGGTAGGTTGTCGAAGTTCTCAGCGTAGGGGAAAGCGGCGAAAACCGTGGTTGCGGCGCAGCCCGTGCTGAAGTTGAGGGGGCCCGTGAGCAAGCTGGTGCCGCCGCCGGTGCAGTTGGTGCGCACGTACACCTGGTACAGGCTGCCGGGCTGCAGGCCGGTAAGGGTAGCAGGGCTGGAAGTAGCCGTGACGGTGGTACCGCTTGTGGCGGGCTGGAACCCTACCGGGCCGTAAATCAACTGATAGCTACCCGAGGTGGTGGCGTCGGTGAAGGAGATAACTGCCGTGGTGGGCGTCACGCTGGTTACGGCCAAAGCGGTAGGAGCCGCGCAGCTTGGCGCGGGCGCAAGACCAACTTCAATGGCTAAGCGACGGGTGAAGGTAGTAGTAGCCAAATCGGTCCACGGAGCGGAGCCACTGGCCGAGATGTAGAACGTAGCAGCCCGCAGGGGTACTTCATTCTGACTGAGAATGGCTACCCCAGGAGCCTCCAGTTCCTGCACGCCGACGTAAAACGAACCGGAAAGCTGCAAGGAAGGAAGTGCAACGGTAACATCACCGCCAGCAGCCGTGCGATTCTGGGGTGGGGAGGAGTAAATCAGGTTGCCGGGAACACCGCCCGTGCCTGTCGCATCGTGCACCACCACTTGGTAGGAGCTGTTATTATTCGCAATAGGGGCAAACGAAATCAAGGCCTCTTTTACTACTACGGGGTTGGGTACGGTGTATTTCACGCTGAGCACGCCGCCTACTGCTCCATAGCTCAGGGCACCCGCGTTAGCGGGCTGGGCCTGGTCGATGTAGCTCAGGCGGTCGGCGGTGACTAGCTGGGCTACCGTGGCCGAATTGTTGGTGTCGTTCTCATCGCTGGCCACGCTTACCGTAATGGTGTTGGTGCCAGGAGCGAGCGTAGCTGGTAGCGCTGGAAACGCTACTGTGCCACGAACACCCACGCCCAGGTTCACCGTCACCGTTTGGGTCAGGGTGTTGGCTCCCGTCATGTTTAGCGTGATAACCACGCCGTTTTGAGCCGTGGTGCCCAAATTGGATACGTACGCCCGGATTTGCTGCGGTAACGCACTTGGAGTAGCAATTTTGCCTAAGGTGTAAATGGCTGACACCGAAAGGTCTTTCGCAAGGAGTGTAGCCGGCGTGAAGCGGTACGTGCGGCCAGCATCAGGCCCAACCGAGCGCCGGAAATTGTGCGTGCTGTTGCCGTATTGCCCTGTGATAAAAACAGTGGTAGACCAAGCTGCCCCCGATTGGGTTTTGTTTCCCAGAACGGTTTGCCCGGCCCCACTGCCCGAACCCTTGATGCCCACTGTGGGGAAGCGAACCGTCTCGGTCCCAGTTAGTGCCGGTGTGGCCGCGCCATACACAAACTCCACAACGTTGGAGGTTTGGTACAGCTTTACCTGAAAAGAAAAGTTGTCGTACTGCGAGGAGCTGCCGCCCGTCTTGTCGCGCACGTTCTTCCACTGGATGGTGCAGACTTGGTTGGGAGCCGTACCCGTGGTCGTTACCCGGTATTCGGCTCCGCCCGTCCCCGATTCCAAGTCGAAGTTGAACGGCATCAGCAGGTTGACATCGGCCGGACTCGCACTTGAAATTGGGTCGACGCCAGACAATTGGCCGTTTTCGTACTCGGCGAACAAGTTGGGTACCGACGGAGCAGCATTGCCCAACCGCATGGCGCCGTTGGTGTTCAGCACAAACTGCGTGAAGCTCACACCATTATAAGTAAAAGTGAAGCCAATGTTTTGGACGGCTGAGTTGGCATCGTCCGTGTTGAGGGTAGTGATAGCCGTGCCCGTAGTACCCAAATCAGTATAGGTGCCCGCGAGGTTGGTCGTGTTGGTTGTCGTGTAGTTCAGCGCCTGGGCTTGGGCCGCCACGGCAGTGCCGCCCACTAATACGGCTGCCAAGCCAAGTTTTTGCAGGCAGCGAGCCCACGTTTCCCGAGTGTAAGTATCCGTCATGTAAGAGAAAAAAGAAGAGAAAAGAAGTAAGTGCGAAAACAAGCTAAAAGCCGCGTATTAAAATCAAATTCCTTTAATCCAGGAATTCGGCCTTACAATATCTGGCTTTTTTACCAATTACCCAAAGCTTTACAGCTAATAGTGGTAAAAAGAAAAAGCCAGCTTATCCTGTGATGAGAACCTGGGGCAGCGAAGCAAAAATGGAAGGAGCGAAAAGCGGGATACAGGATGGATTTTAGGATATCAAGACCTGAATGGTACCTCTGCCGGGAAGGCCTTCGCTTCTGTCCCGGCACGTGGTACCTGCGGTGCAACGCTAGCAATCCGGTCCTGTTTCCAGGGCCATCTCCCAAGCCATAAGCGCAGCAATTGCAGAAGGGATGCATTTGAACTAGCCAGGTGTTGAAAAAAATAAATTCAATCCTTTAGTCCCTTATTCAATTTGCATCAAGCCTTTGGCTACTAACGAAGAACCCCCAGCTACGCAGGTAGCCAGGGGTGCCGGATAAATGGTGCGGGTGCCGGTGCTTCGGAACTGCCCCGGTGGCCGGAGCGGGCCGCTTTAGTTGGCAAATGCCTCGTTAAGTACGCCCGCCAGGCGGATACCGGCTTTGAGAATCTGCTGCTCCACGGCCGGGGCAAAAGCCGGGTAGAAGTGGTAGTCAAACTTGGGGCTGGCGGCGGCGGCGGCATAAGCTGGCGTGCACAGTTGGTAGGACTCAAACAGCCAGGTGGCCATGTCATCCTTCTGCCATTGCCTGATTTGGGCGCGGGTGGCGCGGTCGTAAGCCGCCGCCATCTCCGAGTAGGTGAAACCCGGGTACTCCACCAGGTCGCCGTCCCAGATGCTGTGCAGGTTGGTGTCGCGCCCGCGCCAGCTCACCGGAATGCCGTTGCCGCCCCGGTCTTCGGCGCGGCCCACGTGCAGGGGCTGGTGCACGTCGCCCACCAGGTGCACCACAAATTTCAGGGCCTGCAGGCGTTCAGCGGCGGTCTTGCTGCGGTCTTTCAGGGTGCTGCGCATTAGTTGCAGGGCCGAGTAGGCATCGGTGGGCGCGGGCGCAGTAGCGGTGAGCTGCGCCGTGAAAGCCGCCAGGTCGAGGCCGGCGGCTACGTTGAGGTAGTGCCACGGGCCCGTCTCCTTGTACTGCGGGTCGGAGCGAACTTCGTCGGGCCAGGTGCTCACCAGCGGCAGGGTTTCGGAACCCAGCAGTCGGGCTATCTCGCGTTTGGCTTTGGCCGAGAGGTGGTTTTCGGCGATGCGGGCCACGGCCCGGTGGCCAATGGTGCCCCAGGCAAAGGCGCTGCCTGGCGCACACAGCAGCACCAGCAAAATAATGCGTTTCAAAAACATGGGAAGCGGAAGCAAATAAATAATGAGCAAAAAAGACCCCCTGAAAAAGCGGGGCCACAAAGCTAGAGCCGTTCGCGGCATCGGCCGGTTTGCGGCCCCAGTGGCCAGCAATGCCAGGGCATTTGCAAAAACTTTCGGTACATGGAATTAACGGCTGTAAGTTTGTCGGCTCAGAAGCCCACGTCAGTGGGTGCTAATGCAGAGTCGCTATGCAGTTGGAAGTACTTGTGGAGTCTCACCAAATATCCATCGTCTACGATGCCGATAACCAGTGGCTTTATATGGATTGGCGGGGCGAATACGACCAAGATGCCACGCACGCAGCGTGCCTGCTGATGCTGCAAGCCCTGCAGAACCGGCCCTGCGCTAAGATTTTGAACGACAATTCCAACATCACCCGCACCACCATGAAGCTCACCGCATGGGGCGCGCAATGGCTGGAAGAAATGCACAATGCCGGCCTCGAGTACATTGCCTGGGTGCTGCCTAGCAGCTTGCTGGCCCGCCAGGCCGTGGAAACCGCCACGCATTACCTGCAGGCCCCTCAGGTGGGCACGTTCGACGATGTGGCCTCGGCTTACGTATGGTTGCAGCAGCAGCAACCCGTGCCCCAGGCAGTGAGCCAAGCGTAGCCCGGCTGCTGCCCGGCGTTGGCACCGGGCCTGTTTTTCGCGCGGCGCCATGTACACCAACCCCGTCATCGACGACAATTTTCCGGACCCTACTATCATCCGCACCCGCAGTGGCTGGTACTATGCCTACGGCACCCAAACCAAGCACACCGGCGTTCTCATCAACCTGCAGGTAGCCCGCTCCGCAGACCTGATAACCTGGGAATACCTGGGCGAAGGCTTGCCCGAAAAGCCCCGCTGGGCCACCGACAGCCAGAAGATATGGGCGCCGCACGTGAGCGAGCACCACGGGCGCTTTTACCTGTACTATTCGGCCCGGCCCAATGGCACCGACCACTTCAGCCTGGCCGTGGCCGTGGCCGATGCGCCCGCCGGCCCGTTCCGCGACAGTGGCCAGCCGCTACTGGCCGGCCCCGGCTTCACCTGCATCGACCCCATGGCGTTCGACGACCCCGCCACCGGGCAGCGGCTGCTGTACTGGGGCTCGGGCTTTGGCCCCATCTGGGTGCAGGAGCTGGCCGACGACCGCCTGGGCTTCCGCGCGGGCAGCACGCCGCAGGCCCTCATTTACCCCAGCGCCTCCCAGGACCCCCGCGATTACCACCGCCTGGTGGAGGCGGCCTGGGTGCACCAGCGCGCGGGCTGGTACTACCTGTTTTTTTCGGGCGACAACTGCTGCGGGCCCAAGGCCCACTACGCGGTGCTGGTGGCCCGGTCCCGCCACGCTACCGGCCCTTTTGAGACGTATGCTGCTGCTACGGGCAACCCGCACACGGCCCTGCTGGCTGCCAATGCGCACTGGCACGCCCCCGGCCACAACTGCGTGGTGACCGATGCCGCCGGCCAGGACTGGCTGGCCTATCATGCCATCGACCCCCGCCAGCCCACCTTCGATGCCATCGACGATTCGGAGGGTCACTCACGCCGCGTGCTGGTGCTCGATAAGCTGGACTATGCCGGAGGCTGGCCCGTGGTGGCCGGCAACTCGCCCTCGTGGGAACCCCAGCCCGCGCCAGTGTGCCGGTAAGCCGGCTGTGGTTTTAAAACAAGGAGCGGCCGGTGTGGCTTTTGGTGGTGGCCATGGGTGGCCGACGCGGCGGTGTGGGGTAATCACAAGAACTCCATCGCGCTATAATTGCGCTTAAGAAGGCCAGCCCGGCCACTTTTTCGTACCTTGTTTCGGGCCCATATTTGATACTTGCTTATGCCGTTTGCGCTACCTTTTCTTCGAAATACCAGCCCTCGGTGGGCCCTTGCTTTGGTTTTAGGGCTAGCTGGCGCGCCGACTTTGCAAGCCCAGGCGCCGCTCCCCGATACGTATTGCCTGATGCTGCCCCTTGAGCCCGCCCGCCGCGCGCAGCAGTCAGCAATGGTCGTGGAGGCCGAAGTGCTCACGGCGCAAGGCTTTTGGAATGCAGACCACACCCGCTTGTTTACCAGGCATCGTCTCCGGGTATTTTCCCTGTTGAAAGGCCAGGTAGCCGACACTACCGGCTTGGTGCTAATCACCGAAGGCGGCCGGCTCGACCTCGAGCAGCAGGTGTTGACCAACACGCTGCAGCTCGTGCCAGGCCAGCAAGGGGTATTCTTTCTAACGCCGGCGCCGTGGTCCGGCCTGCCGGCCGTCGCTGGCAA
The DNA here is from genome assembly GCF_001816165.1 of Hymenobacter glacialis. Classification (GTDB taxonomy): domain Bacteria; phylum Bacteroidota; class Bacteroidia; order Cytophagales; family Hymenobacteraceae; genus Hymenobacter; species Hymenobacter glacialis. The sequence continues at coordinate 143,122 of NZ_MDZC01000090.1, read as the reverse complement.
CGCCTGGACTCCTTTTGGCAGCGAGCAGGGTTTTATTCAGTACAACCCCGTTGAGGGCACGGCCACGGAGCCTTTTCGTCGCTATGCTGCTATCGATGGCGCCTTCTACAAAGAATTAACCCGGCTCACGGGTCAAACCCGTCGGGTACTGCGCGCCAACCCGGCCTTGGCTCCTGCCGTGCGCACCGTGCAGCGGGGCACGCTCGCGCCCATGGTCACGGGCCTGGCTCCCCAGCAGCTGCCCGCTGGCGCCGAGGCCGTGCTCACCATCAACGGCGACGGCTTCGGCAGCGCCCGGGGCAGCGGCTTTGTGGAGTTCCGCAACGCCGACGATGGCGGCGCCACCCGCGTGAAAGCCCGCGAGCGCGACTACCTCTCCTGGACCAATACCCGCATCCAGGTGCGAGTACCCTCTGCCGCCAACGGGGGGCAGCCCGTGAGCAACGGCCACCCGGCCGGCTCGGGCCCGGTGCGCGTGACCACCAACGACCAGCAAAGCGGCGACAGCCCGAGCGCAATAACCATTGTTTACGCGCTGACCAATGTAGAAAGCACCGACGGAACCCTGCTCCAGCGTCCCAACCACGTTGCTCAAAATACCTCCGGCGGCATCACCTTTCGCTTCGGGCCCAATTTCACGGCCCGGGCTACGGCGTCAGCTTCCTGGCAGCGCGCACTGGTCACTTGGCGCTGCCAAACCGGTATGAACTGGGAAGTGGGCCCCGATTTCACTACCAATGCCATTGCCGAAGACGGCCAGAACGTAGTGGCCTTCGATACCGGTGCCGAGCTGCCCGACCGTGTGCTGGGCCGCACCACCACCTATTACCGCGGCTGTTTCGCGCCCGGCGGCAGTCTGGTGTTCTGGGTGAAGGAAATCGATATGCAGTTCGACGATGCCGCCGTGTTTCAGTTCGGCCCGGCTCCGGCCCTGAGCGCCCTCAACCAAATTGACTTCGAAACCGTGGCGGTGCACGAGCTGGGCCACGCCCACCAGCTGAGCCATCTTATCCTGCCCGGCGCGGTAATGCACTTTGCCATTGGCCGTGGCCAGAACACCCGCTCCCTCAATCCGCTCAGCGACGTAGCCGGCGGGCGGCAGGTGCTGCGCGTGCGCAGCTTTAAGAACCTGGGCTGCGGCGGTCCGGCCATGCTGCCGGCTCCGCTCATCAGCTTCAATGCCCAAAACACCACCGGCATTGGCGTCACCCTGAACTGGGCCACTCGCGACGAATGCTTCCTGAGCAGCTTCACGGTGGAGCGCAGCACCGGTGCCGACACCACTGCGTGGGTGCGTCTGGGCACGGTGGCCACTAAGCCTGGGGGAGGGCAGTACCAGTTTTTTGATGCCCAGACGCCCGGTGGCCTGCTCTACTACCGCCTGCGCCTGCTGCGCCCCGACGGCTCCCTCGACAACGTGGCACCCGCCCTGATTACCACGCAAGGTGTTAGCGCCACGATTTCCATTTTCCCCAATCCCGTAGTAGGCACCGATATCCTGCGCGTGCAGTACCCGGCGGCTGTGGAAGGCAGCGTGGCTTTCCGCTTCTACGACGAGTTGGGGCGCCGGGTCAGGGTTACCTTCCTCAGTGTTGCAGCCGGGCTGAACCTGCTGCCGCTCGACATAACGGGCTTACGTCCGGGTTTCTATATCCTGCGGTGGGAAGATGCCCAGGGCGGCACAGGCAGCCAGAAGTTTGTGCGGCAATAAAGGCACACTCGCCCCCGGCCCGCGCTGCTAAAAGCTGCGCCCTGTAGCAGAGGCAGCAGCGGCCTCTGCGGCCGGAGCCAGCACGTAGCTGCTCAGCTGCGTGGCGTCGAGGTTGCCGTTCAGCCACTCGGTTTCGATGTTTGCGCCCAGCCGTTTGTAGAAGTTGATGGCCGGCTCGTTCCAGTCCAGCACCTGCCACTTGAGGCGCACGGCGCCGGTGGCGCGGGCCTCGGCCACCACGGCATCAAAGAGCAGCTTGCCGAAACCGCCGCGCCGGGCGGCTTCCGTCACCACCAGGTCTTCCAGGTACAGCATCCGGCCCTTCCAGGTAGAGTACGCCGTGTAAAACAGCGCAATGCCGATGATTTGAGCTGCGTGGTCTTCCAGCACGAAAAAACCGAAAATAGGAGCGGGGCCAAAGCCGTCGCGCTGCATGTCGGCCAGGGTGTTGGTCACGGCGTCGGGAGCCCGCTCGTACACAGCCAGCTCCTTGATAAGGGCCAGCACCTGAGGCAAATCGGCCTCTATGCCGCGGCGCAAGGTATAGTGAGTCATGGGTTAGGTGCTGGAGCTGGAAAGGGTGAGAATAACGATACAAAAATGAGCAATGAAAAACGCCTCATCCGGCACTGTTCATTGCTCATTCATAAACTGCAGGCTGCCTGAATTACATCTGGGGCTGCATTTTCTTGATGTCCTCGGTGGCGTTCACGGAGTTCAGCTCCCGGTACTGCTCGGGCTGCTTGGCACCGGCAGTGGTGTCGGGGGCCGGGGGCAGCGGAGGCAGCGCGTTGGTGGCAATGTCTTCTTCCGTTTCGCCGGTCGATGGGCCACAGGAGGGCAATGTGAAGGCGAGCAGGGCAGCGGCCAGCAGGCCGGGGAAAAGCGTTTTTTTCATGTGTGGGAAAACGAATTGGGGCGCAAGTTACGCACGGAGTGCGGCTTGCAGTGCGAGAAAGTGCAGGCTGTCCTACGGGAAATCGCGGCCGGCCGTTGAGCTGATGGCGCAGTCCTAATCTGCCTCGAACCATGGCACACCCAGCCGACCGGGTTGGAGGCGAACACGCACTTTGTCGCCTGAGCGAGTTGCTTGGTAGTAATTGGAGCCTACCTGCACGTCCGTTTCAGTAGTAAACGGACCCCAAGGGGCTACCGTAAGGTGGTAGGTAGTGGTTTTTCCTGAGCTCATGGATTTACTCAAAACTTCAGTGCTGAATACCTGGCCCTGCGTATCATCGAAAGCAGCATTGAAAGTAGCGCTGGCGCTGTAGCCATAAACGGCGGCGGCAGCTATCAGAGCTGCTCCTTCAGTAAACTTGACTTTGCTCTGGAAGAGCCATTCATGTGTACAAAATGCCAGCACCACCGCTGTAACGGAAGCTGTTTGTCCTGCTACTATCCACATGGGGGTATAGCTGACTAGATCAACATCCAGCACAGAACGAATCAAGAGCCCCATACAGGGCATAAATAGTGTAATAGACACCGAAGGGTAAGGGCTGTTTTTCTCTTCGTTGATGCGTAGCGCACCCCGGTGCAGCTTGAGACCAACTGCACCTAGCAGCGGAAGCAATAAGCCAGCGCCGATGGCTAGTTGGTAGGGTTGAGGATAGAAAAATAGCCACGCAGTAACGGCCCAGGCCACTATGTTAAGGTACTTGGCTGTTGTGCTGGCATGGACCAGCCTTTCGCTGCGCTCATCGGGGTTACGCCCTAGCTCCTCGTCGATCAAGGCTTCTTCAGCAGCTTCAACTGCTTCCACTTCGTCCAAGTTGGGATAATGGTCGGCCAGCCATTCCTGAATGTCAGCGTATCGCTCGGTGGTGTAGCCAACTTTAATTGTGCTGGCCTTTGTATCCTGCGGCACAATGAAGATGTAATGCTCGTTGACTCGGTAACCTGCTACTTCCTCCCGCGCCAATGTTTTGGTCTTGAATAGCCCAACTGTTTCGAAGGACTCCGGCCCGATGGTAAAATGCCATTTCGCAGTCTCAAATAGGCCGTACAAAAAGACCCCAGCCATGCCAACACCCAAAACCGACATAAAAACCACACTCCAATGGTCGGAATCGGTGGCATTGCCGAGAAAGGGTAGCGCAAGAAAAACCACTATCATAACCGGTGATACCGCATACATGAAGATGCGCCAGCCTTTGGCAGTGTAATAAATGGGGGAAGGAGGAGGTAAGGCAGAAGACATGAAGAAATGAGTGGACAGCGTAGGAAGCAGTTAGGGGGGTAAAGATGGGGTTCAAAGCCCCTCGTCCCGCTATTACCTTTGCCTCCCCCGGCTCCTTATTGCCATTCCCCGCGTGGTTCCTCTCTCCGTCGTCATCATCACCTTCAACGAAGCGGCCAACATTGCCCGCTGCCTCCAGGCGCTGGGCGACGTAGCAGATGACGTGGTAGTGGTAGATTCTTTCTCCACCGACAACACCGTGGACATCTGCCGGCAGCACGGTGCCCGCGTGGTGCAGCACGCCTTCGCCGGCTACGTAGCGCAGAAAAACTACGCCACCACCCAGGCCCGGTTCGACCACGTGCTGCAGCTCGACGCTGACGAAGTACTGACCGACGAGCTGCGGGCGTCCATCAAAGCTGCCCGGGCCAACTGGCAGCACGCCGCCTACAGCCTCGCCCGCCTCACCAACTACTGCGGCCATTGGGTGCGCCACGGCGGCTGGTACCCCGACCGCAAGCTGCGCCTCTACGACCGCCGCCTGGGCCGCTGGACCGGCTTGCTCCTGCACGAGAAATTCGAAGTGAACGCCGGCCTGACTACTGGCCTGCTCGCCGGCCACGCCCTACACTACAGCTACCACAGCATTGCGCAGCACGTCAGCCAGCTCAACAAGTTCACCAGCATTACGGCCCAGGAGCTGGCCCTGCGCGGCAAAACCAACGTTACTTGGTTCCACCTGCTGCTCAAGCCGCTCTGGAAATTCGTGCACGGCTATTTCTTCCGGCTGGGCCTGCTCGATGGGTTCGCGGGCCTGTGCATTGCCGGCATCTCGGCCTGGGGCGTGTTCCTGAAATTCGCCAAGCTGAAAACCCGCACCGAGCAAGCCGAAGCATGAGCCAGACCTTCCTCGTGTCCCGCACCGATGCCATCGGCGACGTAGTCCTGACTCTGCCCGTGTGCGGCCAGCTCAAGCAGCGCCACCCTGGCTGCCGGGTGGTGCTTATTGGCCGCACCTACACGGCCCCGGTGGCCGCGGCCTGCCCCTGGGTCGATGCGTTTCTGAACCTGGACGAGTTGCTGCAGCAGCCGGAAGCAACTCAGGTTGCGACTCTACGCGCCTACCAGGCGGCCGCCATCGTGCACATCTTCCCCAACAAGCGGCTCGCCCGCCTGGCCCAAGAGGCCGGCATTCCCGTTCGCATTGGCACCCGCAACCGCTGGCAGCACTGGCTTACCTGCAACCGCTTGGTGGCACTCAGCCGCCGCCACTCGCCCCTGCACGAAGCCCAGCTGAACCTGCAGCTGCTCCAGCCGCTGGGCTTCAGCGAGCCGCTCGCCCTGTCCGAAATAGCCAGCTTGGTGCGCTTGCACCCCGCCGAGCCGCTCGCCGCAGAGTTGCAGATGTTGCTGCAGGCCCGCCACGCTGGCCAGCTCAACATTATCCTGCATCCGCGCAGCCGGGGCAGCGCCCGGGAGTGGGGGCTCGACAATTTCGGCCAGCTTGCTCGCCTGCTGCACCAGGCCGGCCACCGGGTCTTCATCACCGGCACCGCCGCCGAAGGGGAAGAGCTTGCCGAGTGGCGGCAGCAGCACGCCGCTTGCCTTGCGGCCGACCTCACGGGTCAGCTTACCCTGCCGCAATTCCTGGCCTTCATTGCCGGGGCCGATGGGCTGGTGGCGGGCAGCACCGGGCCGCTGCACCTGGCGGCAGCGCTGGGGCGACACGCGCTGGGGCTGTATCCGCCCATTCGGCCCATGCACCCGGGACGCTGGGGCCCGCTGGGCCCGCACGCCGAATTCATGGTATTCGACAAGCCCGCCTGCGACGACTGCCGCACCGTGCCAGCCGCGTGCCACTGCATCCGGGCCATTACGCCCCTGGCGGTAGCCACTCAGGTACTTTCTTGGCTACCCCTCAGACCGATGGAGCCCTGCTAAACAATAGCTGTTTTGTGCCGTTAGTCTGGTGCTCGTTGCTGGCGATGCAACCAACCCGGCGCCGTAATCCGTACAGGAAGCAGTATTGCCTGCCAAAAGCAGCAATGCCGTGGGCAGTTTATCGCCCAAAGCAACCTGCTGAGTTATTGTGTAGCTGGAAGTTCAGCGCAGCAGAAACCCGGCGCGAAGCACTCCGGCTGCTTTGGTAGTCGGATATTGTTTCAGCTAATTTTGTCCCAGTCAGCTATTATTTCGTAGGTTTCGGCCTACAATTCCCCCCGCCCACCTGTATGAGCGATTCTCCCGAACGGGTTAAACTGAGTAAAGAGGAAAAAGACCGGCGCTTTCAGGCCGAGCTGATGCCCGTGCTCGACCCGCTCTACAACTTTGCCTATCGCCTCACCCTCGACGAGGACGATGCCAACGACTTGGTGCAGGAAACCTACCTCAAGGCGTACCGCTTTTTTGAATACTTCGAGCCCGGTACCAATGCCAAGGCCTGGCTTTTTCGCATTCTCAAGAACTCGTTCATCAACGACTTCCGCAAGAAGAGCAAGCAGCCCGCCAAAGTCGATTACAGCGAAATAGAAGGGTATTACAACCCCGATGATGTGGAGGCGGAAGGCGAAATTGGTGCTTCGTCGTCCGACATGCGTCAGCAGTCCGCCCGCGATTTGATTGGCGACGAAGTAGCCAGTGCGCTGAATTCTTTGCCCGTCGATTTTCGCACGGTCATCATCCTGTGTGACCTCGAAGGTTTTACCTACGAGGAAATGGCCAAAGTGCTTGATATTCCGATTGGTACCGTGCGTTCGCGCCTGCACCGGGCCCGCAATTTTCTCAAGGATAAGCTCGAGAAATACGCGCAGTCAATGGGATATGGCAATGATGCAATTGATGACGAAGCGGAACTAACCGAGGCTGAAAATAATTAACCTCCCGAACAGCAGCTTCCGCGGTGGCGCGTTTCCTCCATCGTTCCACATATACCTGTTTCTCACCTTGTTTCTTCGTTTCAACTATGGACCAATCTGCTACTACTTCAACCAATGCGTCGGCCTCCGTTGCCACTTCCCCCGACAACGGCCCCGACTGTGAACGCGTGAATACTGTATTAGACCAACTCATCGAAGGCCAGCCCGTGACGGCGGAGGACGAAGACTACCTCTACGACAACGCCAGCGACTGCTCGCCCTGCTTCGACGACATCAAGAAGCAGCAAATTTTCATTGGTTTCCTAAACCAGCGCGTGTCCCGCCGGCACAGCCCTGTGAGCCTGCACGACTCCATTTTGGCACATGTGGGTGCCCAGATGGCCTAATACCGGAGCTACTAGCTAGCTTTGCGCGATGCAAGGCAAAATCATCGTGTTTTCGGCGCCTTCGGGCGCTGGAAAAACCACCATCGTGCATCGGCTTATGGAGCGGGTGCCGGAGTTGAGCTTTTCCATTTCGGCATGCACGCGCGACCGCCGCGGTCGTTCCGAGGCCAATGGCAAAGACTACCACTTTATTTCCGTACAGGATTTCCAAGACAAAATTCGGCACGACGAATTTGTGGAATGGGAGGAAGTGTACGAAGGAGCCTTTTATGGCACGCTGAAGTCCGAAATCGAACGCATCTGGGACAGTGGCAAGCATGCTATCCTTGATGTGGACGTGAAAGGCGGCCTCAGCATCAAAGAATTTTACAAGGACCGCGCCCTGGCTATTTTCGTCCGCCCGCCGTCCATTGAAGTATTGGAGCAGCGCCTGCAGGCCCGTGCTACCGACTCCCAATCCAGTATTTCTTCGCGGGTATACAAGGCCAATTTTGAGCTCGCGTTCGAAGACCGGTTCGACGTGACCGTGGTCAACGACAAACTGGACGAAGCCACGGCCCACGCCGAGAAGCTGGTCCGTGATTTCGTTAGCGTCGAACCTGCCATCGTATGAGTGGCCCCCGAATTGGCCTGCTTTTCGGCTCGTTCAACCCCGTGCATATTGGCCACCTCATCCTGGCGGAGCACTTTGCTACCCGCACCGATTTGGCCGAGGTCTGGCTGGTGGTATCGCCCCATAGCCCCTTCAAAGCCGTAGCCGACCTGCTGCCCGACTCCGAGCGCCTGCGCCTCGTTGAACTGGCTCTGGCCGGCAACCCGCGCCTGCGCGCCGAAAACATCGAGTTTAGCCTGCCGCGCCCCAGCTACACCATCGCCACGTTCGACGCCCTGCGCCAGCGCCACCCCACCCACGATTTTGTGCTGCTGATGGGGGCCGACAACCTGCCCGGCCTTCCGCGCTGGCAGGAGTCTGTACGCCTGCTCGCGGAAGTCGACATTTACGTGTACCCTCGCCCCGGGACCGAAATACAGGACGTAGCCCGGTTTCCCCGGGTGCAGGTCCTGCAGGCGCCTTTGCTCGATATTTCGGCCACCTACATCCGCGAGAGCCTGCGCACCGGCCGCAGCATTCGCTACCTCGTGCCAGCTGCCATCGAAGAAGAGCTGCACCGGGTATTTACGATGTGAAGCGCCTTCAAAATGACATTCCAAAAAAGGAGCCCGACGATAGTTCGCCGGGCTCCTTTTTTGTCTTCAAATTGACCAAATCAGATGGTCATGATTTCGCTCTCCTTCTTGCTAAGAGTCTTTTCAACTTCCGCAATGTAAGAGTCCGTGGTTTTCTGCACCTTTTCTTCGGCGCTTTTCACGGCATCTTCCGAAGCACCGTCTTTCAGCAGCTTGCGCAGCGACTCGTTCACGTCCTTGCGGATGCCACGAACCCGCACCTTGCCGGCTTCCGACTCATTTTTGGCCTGCTTCACCAGTTCCCGGCGCCGCTCCTCGGTCATGGCCGGAATGTTGAGACGCACACCATCGGCATCCGAAACCGGGTTCAGGCCCAGGTCGCTGTTTTTGATGGCCTTGGCTACTTCCACCACCATGTTCTTCTCCCAGGGCTTGATGAGCAGGGAGCGGGCGTCGGGAGCCGTAACAGTAGCAATCTGGCTGATGGGGGTAGCCGTACCGTAGTAGTCCACGCGCAGGCCGTCCAGCATTGCCGGCGAGGCCTTGCCCGCCCGAATCCGGCTCATCTCCACGTTTACGTGCGCCAGTGCCTTGCCCATTGATTCAGCAAGCTCGTCGAGGTAAAACTGAATTTCTTCGTCCATTTTTTGGAAGTGTTGAATTTTAAGGATTGAGTGTTGAATGACAATTAAGCTGAGTTGAGTCTGTTGGGAAACTCAAAACTCAACATTCAAATTTTTAAGCTTGCTCCGCCTGGTTGCCTACTAGGGGCTGCAAAGGAGGTAGCACGGGCGTCAAAATAGCTTTTTTGGCATTGCGCCGGCCTTCGCCGCCCATGCTTACCAGGGTGCCCATTGTCTCGCCGTTCAGGAGGCGCTCCAGGTTGCCCGGTGTGTTCATATCGAATACAATAATGGGCAGGTTATTCTCTTTGCAAAGCGTGAAGGCCGTCATGTCCATCACATTCAGGTTCTTGCTGAGGACCTCGTCGAAGGTTATTTCGTCGTAGCGGGTAGCCGTGGGGTCTTTCTCGGGGTCGGCAGTATAAATACCGTCTACCCGGGTGCCCTTTAACACCACGTCGGCTTCAATCTCAATGGCCCGCAGCGAGGCAGCCGAGTCGGTGGTGAAGTACGGCGAGCCAATGCCGGCCCCGAAAATAACCACCCGTCCCTTTTCCAGGTGCCGCACGGCACGCCGCCGGATGTAGGGCTCGCACACCCGCTGAATGGTGAGGCCGGAAAGCAGGCGGGTGCTCACTTCCAGTTTCTCCAAAGCGCTTTGCAGGGCCATGGAGTTGATAACCGTAGCGAGCATGCCCATGTAGTCGCCCTGCACTCGGTCGAGGCCAAAAGCTTCGGCTTGTACGCCACGGTAAATGTTGCCACCGCCAATAACGACGGCAACTTGCACACCGGTGGCTGCTACGGACTTGATTTCAGACGCGTACTGCATCAGCCGCTCGGCATCGATGCCGTATTGCTGTTGGCCCATCAGCGCTTCGCCGCTGAGTTTGAGGAGGATGCGGGTATATTTCAAGGCGAGGTAATTGAGGAATGTTAGGTAGGGGAGGGCTGGCCTTTACGCGAACTGTACCAGAACCTGGCCTTTTTGCACGTTGTCGCGCAGGTTCACCTTTAGGCCGGCAATGGTGCCGTCGGCCGGTGCTTTCAGAATGTTTTCCATCTTCATGGCCTCCAACACCAGCAGCGGGTCGCCTTTCTGCACGGTTTGGCCCGGCGTCACGCGAATGTCAACGATGAGACCGGGCATGGGAGCCTTCAGTTCGTTTACTTTCGTGGCGGCGGCATTGCTCATGCCCAGCCGCTCGAGGAGCAGGTCGAACCGGTCCTTGGCATTGAGCTCAACGCGCTGCCCGTTTATCTTTAATACAATATTCTTCGTCGCATAATCCGTTGATACAACTTCCGCATTATAGGAACGGCCTTCGTGCAGCACGTGGAACCGGCCTTCGCCCAAATCTGCCATATCCCAGGCAAAAGGCTGTCCGTTAAGCGTAATAGTATCGGCGGCGCGGTAGTCAACTTCCCATAGTTGTTCGGGGCCGGTGCTGATTTGGAGCATCTGAGGAGGATAGGGTGGGATGGAAGCGGGGGTTAAAGGTAGGCCAAATCTCAAATTAATTCAGAAATTGAGGCGTTTTTCGCCCGTTCTTGTCGGCATGAAGTATTTGGTTCCGGGCCTTACCAGCCTGTTGTTATGTATTCAACTCCTGGCAGCTGCTCAAGCGCCGGCCTCCGGCCAGCGCCGGCCCGCTGCCAAGGGCCCGGCGAATAGGAAAGCATTGCCGGCTGCTGTTGCAACGCCTGCGCCTGCTGGCCTAGTGGTCCCGTCGTGGCTGCCGGCCGATGCTCCCCTGCAGCCTGCAGCCACCATCCTCACCGATATAGTGGACACCAAGCTGGACGTGCGCTTCGACTACAAGAAGCAGCACCTGCTGGGTACGGCCCTGCTCACGCTGCGCTCCCATTTCTATCCGCAGTCCGAAGTAGCGCTCGATGCCAAGGGGTTTGATATACAGAAAGTGGAGCTGGTGAGCGATAAGAAACCCAAGGTCCTCACTTACACCTACGACCGGCGCAAGCTCGTCATCGCCCTCGACCACCCCTACCCGCGCACCACGCCCTACCAGGTGCGCATTGTGTACGTAGCCAAGCCCAACGAGCTGCCCCAGGGTGGTTCGGCGGCCATCACCTCCGATAAAGGCCTGTACTTTATCAACCCCCTCGGTACCGAGAAAAACAAGCCCCGCCAAATCTGGACGCAGGGCGAGACCGAGGCCAGTTCCTGCTGGTTTCCCACCATCGACAAGCCGAACCAGCGCATGACGCAGGAAATCAGCATGACGGTGGAAAAGCAGTTCAAAACGCTTTCCAATGGTGTCCTCACCGCCTCCAAGGCCAACGCCGATGGCACACGCACCGACACCTGGAAGCTAAAACAGCCCCACGCGCCCTACCTCGCTTCCATGGTAGTCGGCGATTTTGCCGTTGTGAACGACTCCTGGCACGGCAAGCCCGTCGATTATTACGTGGAGCCGCAATACGCCGGCACCGCCCGCGCCATCTTTGGCCGCACACCCCAAATGCTCGATTTCTTCTCCAAGAAGCTGGGCGTAGAATATCCCTGGGACAAATACGCTCAGATAGCCGTGCGCGACTACGTGAGCGGCGCCATGGAAAACACCACCGCCACCACCCACGGCTCCACCATTCAGGCCACCCGCCGCCAGCTATTGGATGCCAACTACCAGACCAGCGAGTCGGTCATCGTTCACGAGCTGTTCCATCATTGGTTTGGCGATTATGTCACCAGCGAGTCGTGGGCTAATTTGCCCCTGAATGAATCATTCGCCGATTATTCCGAGCTGCTGTGGGCCGAGCACAAGTACGGCCCCGATGAAGCCGGCCTCGTGCAGGAGATAAAAATCAACAACTACCTCGAAGAAGCGCAGTCCAAGCGCGAGCCCCTTATTCGTTACCGACACACCAACCGGGAAGACATGTTCGACCGGCACTCCTACGACAAAGGAGGCCGCGTGCTCCACATGCTCCGCAAGTACGTAGGCGACGACGCCTTCTTTGCTTCCCTCAATCGCTACCTCATTCAAAACAAGCAGACGGCGGTGGAGCTCTCCCAGCTGCGCACGGCCTTTGAGGAAACCACCGGCGAAGACCTGATGTGGTTTTTCAACCAATGGTTCCTGCAGCGCGGGCACCCGGAGCTGCGCATCACTCATTCCTACGCCAACAACCAGGTCACGCTGCGGGTGCAGCAAACCCAGGACACCCTGTTTCAGCCCGTTTTCCGTCTGCCCGTCACCGTGGCCGTCTGGACCAACAACAACCAGCCCACCGAGCACCGCATCACCGTCACCAAAGCCAGCCAGACCTTTGTGCTGCCTGCCAACCAGAAGCCCAGCCTGGTCAAATTCGATAACGAAAGCCAGCTACTGGCCCAGTTTGACGAAGAGCGCACCCAGGACGAGCTGATATTCCAGTTCTACCACGCCCGCAGCTACCAGCAAAAATCGGAGGCCCTGGACTTGCTCCAGAACAAGACCACGGAACTTGCCGTGAGCGGCCTGTTGCGCAACGCCCTGACTGACAAGTTCTGGGCCGTGCGCCGGCTTGCCCTCGACCACCTGCGCCGCTACCGCGGCCCCGAGCCCGAAGGCATGCGCAAAGACATCCAGCGGCTGGCCACCACCGACGTCAACCCCCGGGTGCGGGCGCAGGCCATTACCACCCTGGCAAGTTTTCCCGATGGCACCTTCGGGCCTATCTACGGCGCCGCCATCGGCGACAGCTCCGCGCTGGTGGCCGCCGCCGCCATTCAGGCCCTCGCCAAGAAGCCCGACGCGAACACCAGCCAGCAAGTGGCTACCCTCGACAACACCACCAGCAGCCCGCTTATTCTGGCTCTGGCCAACTACTACGCCACAAACGGCACCCTCGACCAGTACAGCTGGTTCCTGCGCCGCCTGCCCGACGTAGCCGAGGCCGACCTGTACGCCTACTTCCAATCCTTTGGCACCCTCATGACGCGTATTCCGCCCGTAGAGCGCGACAGCGGCATCAAAACCTTGGAGAAATATGCCCGCAATGCCCCCCGCTATGAAATCCGGCTCGGGGCTTACCGAGGCCTGGCCCTGCTCATGCCCACGTCTCCAAACCTGAAGGCGCTTCTCCAAAACATCCGCGAAAAGGAAACCGACGACCGGCTCAAGGCTTTTTATAACCTTATGTAGAAGGGCATAAGCCCACTTTTTTGAAAAAAGTCTAAGGTTTTTTTGCTTCACCCCTTGCCCGTTGTCAGAAAAGCCCTAATTTTGCGACTCCTTACGAAACACTACTACCTCGGTAGCCAGCAAAACGAAAGGGAATAGCTTCTTGGCAATCGGCCGATGAGCAACAAATTGGGGAGGTTCCAGAGCGGCCAAATGGGACAGACTGTAACTCTGTTAGTGTAAACTTTCGAAGGTTCGAATCCTTCTCTCCCCACTTTTTGAAGGCCAACTGCGGGAGTAGCTCAGCTGGTAGAGCGGCAGCCTTCCAAGCTGCAGGTCGCGGGTTCGAACCTCGTCTCCCGCTCATTTTTTAGCATAAGCCGTTTTAGCTCAGTGGTAGAGCACTTCCTTGGTAAGGAAGAGGTCATGGGTTCAAATCCCATAAATGGCTCAGATTACAATACAAGACCTACAGGCCATATTTTCGGGCTGTAGGCGCGGTTCTCTCAGGTAAGCGACGCACAGTTTTCTATTTCGTAGGGGCTGAGTCTCGCTTTCTTGTTGTAGGGTCGGTTTTATCCTCAAATTCACTTCACCACCTCTTTTTTACTCTTTACAATGGCTAAAGAAAATTTCGACCGGTCCAAGCCGCACGTAAACATCGGTACCATCGGCCACGTTGACCACGGCAAGACCACCCTGACTGCCGCTATCACGCAGGTGCTGGCCAACAAGGGCCTAGCTGAGAAGCGCGATTTCGGTTCGATTGACAACGCCCCCGAAGAGAAAGAGCGTGGTATCACCATCAACACCTCGCACGTAGAGTACTCGACCGTAAACCGTCACTACGCTCACGTTGACTGCCCCGGTCACGCCGACTATGTGAAGAACATGGTAACTGGTGCTGCCCAGATGGACGGTGCTATCCTCGTGGTAGCTGCCACCGACGGCCCAATGCCCCAGACCCGTGAGCACATCCTGCTCGCTCGTCAGGTGGGTGTTCCTCAGCTGGTGGTGTTCATGAACAAAGTAGACATGGTGGACGACCCCGAGCTCCTCGAGCTGGTGGAAATGGAAATCCGTGAGCTGCTCTCGTTCTACGACTTCGACGGCGACAACATTCCAGTTATCCAGGGTTCGGCCCTCGGTGGCTTGAACGGCGATGCTGCTTGGGTAACCAAGATTGAGGAGCTGATGGACGCGGTTGACTCGTTTATTCCGATTCCTGCTCGTCTGACCGACCTGCCTTTCCTGATGCCTGTTGAGGACGTGTTCTCGATTACCGGCCGTGGCACTGTTGCTACCGGTCGTATCGAGCGCGGCATCATCAACTCGGGTGAGCAAGTCGACATCCTGGGTATGGGCGCTGCTGCCGGCCTGAAGTCGACGGTTACGGGTGTGGAAATGTTCCGCAAAATACTCGACCGTGGCGAAGCTGGTGACAACGTAGGTCTGTTGCTCCGTGGTATTGAGAAAGAAGCCATCCGTCGCGGCATGGTTATCTGCAAGCCCGGTTCGGTAACTCCTCACCAGAAGTTCAAGGCTGAGGTTTACGTTCTCTCGAAAGAGGAAGGTGGCCGTCACACGCCTTTCTTCAACAACTACCGTCCGCAGTTCTACCTGCGTACCACCGATGTTACCGGCATCATCACCCTCCCCGAGGGGGTTGAAATGGTAATGCCCGGCGACAACATCACCATCACCGTGGAGCTCATCAGCAAAGTGGCAATGGAGAAAGGCCTCCGCTTCGCTATCCGTGAGGGTGGCCGTACGGTAGGTGCCGGCCAGGTAACCGAAGTTCTCGACTAAGCTTCGGCTTAAGCAGTAAAAAAAGCCGCTCTCGAAACCTCGGGGGCGGCTTTTTTACGCTGAAACAGAAGGTCATATTTGTTTTGTCCACTGTTTCTCTTACCTTTGCACTCCCTTTGGCGAAATGCGCGCGATGGGAATGTTAACAAACGAGTGTGGTGCAGCGGTAGCATACGGGTCTCCAAAACCTTTGACGGGAGTTCGAATCTCTCCACTCGTGCAATCTGGGCCAGTTGGCCCGCTCCATGTCGTTACCAGCGGCAACGCTGCTTTTTTCATCCAATGGACAAACTGAGCAATTATTTCCGCACCACCATCGAAGAGATGCGCTACAACGTAACGTGGCCCTCTACGACGGAACTGCAAAAGAGCGCCGGTCTGGTGCTTATCGGTTCGCTCGTGTTTGCCGTAGTGGTAGGCGTCATGGACATTAGCTTTGAGTCGGTACTTAAAGTGTTTTATAACTCGTTTCGCTAATCAGCAATCAAGATGGGCGAATTGAAATGGTACGTGGTGCGCTCCGTGAGCGGCCAAGAGAAAAAAGCCAAAAACTACCTCGAAACGGAGCTCGGACGGCATAACCTGACCGAGTTGGTGCCTCAGGTACTGATTCCGGTAGAGAAGGTGTTTGAGATGCGCAACGGCAAGAAGCGCGTACGCGAGCGGAACCTCTACCCCGGCTACATCATAATCCACGCCGACCTCGGCCACGGTGAAGTAGACCACATCATCACCAGCACACCCGGCGTGATTGGTTTTCTAGGTGATAAAGACAAGAAGGACGCGGCCAATAACAAACCCGTTCCCCTGCACATCACCGAAGTCAACCGCATTCTCGGCATTGTAGACGAAGCCGAACAACAGGTTGATGCCGCACTCGACAAGCCTTACGTAGTGGGCGAACTCGTGAAAGTGGTAGATGGTCCTTTCAATGGCTTCTCCGGTAACGTAGACGAAGTATTTGAAGAGCGTAAGAAGCTCAACGTAGTCGTGAAAATCTTCGGTCGTTCGCAGCCGGTAGAACTCAGCTATACTCAAGTAGAAAAAGAGGTGTAACCCTCTCTCGATTATACCACGCCGGCTAATTGCTCCGGGTCGGCGGGGCTTCCAACTAGGAGTTTATACAAACTGAGGCAAGCACGAGTTACGACGTAGGAGCCACAGCCTATACAATCAAATGGCCAAAGAAATCAGAGGTTATCTGCGTCTGCAGATAAAGGGAGGCTCAGCGAATCCATCGCCGCCGGTAGGACCTGCACTTGGTAGCAAAGGCTTGAACATCATGGAGTTTTGCAAGCAGTTCAATGCG
This sequence comes from Hymenobacter glacialis, assembly GCF_001816165.1. GTDB lineage: Bacteria > Bacteroidota > Bacteroidia > Cytophagales > Hymenobacteraceae > Hymenobacter > Hymenobacter glacialis. The sequence goes on along the minus strand of NZ_MDZC01000090.1, from coordinate 126,914 downwards.
CGCACCCAAGATAAAGCCGGCCAAGTTTGTCCTGTACTCATCACCATGTACACCGACAAGTCGTTTGACTTCGTGGTGAAGACGGCACCGGCTCCGGTGTTGCTCATGGAAGCTGCTAAGTTGACGAGCGGTTCGAAAGAGCCAAACCGTAACAAAGTAGGCTCCGTGACATGGGACCAAGTCCGCACCATTGCCGAAACCAAAATGGCTGACCTCAACGCCTTCAAGGTGGAGTCGGCTATGAAGTCGGTGGCTGGTACGGCCCGCAGCATGGGTATTACCATCAAGGGCGACTCTCCTTTTGCTGAATAATTAAAAGGAAAAACGACAGATGGCAAAAATCAGCAAAAAGCGCAAGGAATCCCTTGCCAAGCACGACCTCACGGAAGTTCGCAGCCTCCTGGAGGCTGCCAAAGTGGTGAAGGACATTACCTACACCAAATTCGACGCTTCGGTCGATATCGACGTTCGCCTCGGTGTGGACCCTCGCAAAGCGGACCAGATGGTTCGTGGCGTGGCCACCCTGCCCCACGGCACCGGCAAAACCGTTCGCGTTCTGGCTCTGGTTACTCCCGATAAGGAGGCCGAAGCTCTGGCCGCCGGCGCCGATTTCGTGGGTCTGGACGACTATATCTCGAAAATCGAGAAAGGTTGGACCGACATCGACGTAATCATCACCATGCCCGCCGTAATGGCTAAGGTAGGTCGTCTGGGCCGTGTGCTCGGCCCCCGTGGTCTGATGCCGAACCCGAAGTCGGGCACCGTAACGACTGACGTAGCCAAGGCTGTGCAGGAAGTGAAAGCAGGTAAAATCGACTTCAAAGTTGACAAAACCGGCATCATTCACTGCTCGGTTGGTAAAGTATCGTTCGATGAGAAGATGCTGGCAGAAAACGCGCTGGAGATTATCCAGACGTTGGGTCGCCTAAAGCCTTCTTCGTCGAAAGGCACCTACATCAAGAGCATCACGCTCAGCAGCACGATGTCGCCTGCCGTTCCGGTAGACAGCCAAGTAAACTCCGCTAACTAATTAACCAACCAAACATGACCAGGGAAGAAAAACAAACCCTCGTGGATGAGTTGAGCGGAAAGATTCAATCGCACAACTCGTTCTACATTGTCGATGCTTCGGTGATGTCAGTAGCGAAAATCAACGAGTTTCGTCGTCTGTGCTTCAATCGCGGAATGGAATACAAGGTGTACAAAAACACCTTTATCCGGAAAGCGCTGGACACCTTGGGCCACGATACCTCGGAGATGGATGCCGCGCTGAAAGGCCAGTCGGGTGTGTTGTTCTCCTCGGAGAGCGGCTCGGCTCCCGCCAAGCTGTTGCGCGACTTCTACAAGTCGCAAGCTTATCCCCGTGGCGCAACGCTGAAGCCCGTGCTGAAAGGCGCTTATGTAGATGCCAGCATCTACATCGGTTCCGACCAGCTGGAAGGTCTTACGACCCTCAAAGGCAAGCAGGAGTTGCTCGGCGAGCTCATCGGCCTGCTGCAGTCGCCTGCCAAGAATGTTATCTCGGCTCTTCAGAGCGGTGGCAACAAACTGGCTGGTATCCTCAAAACGCTTTCCGAAAAAGAGGCCGCTTAAGCGTCAGTCTTCTTTTTCGACTTCAATAATAAATTTTCAACAACACTTTTTTTTAACAATCTACAGAAATGGCAGATTTGAAAGCATTCGCTGAGCAGCTCGTAAACCTGACGGTGAAAGAAGTAAACGAATTGGCAACCATCCTGAAGGACGAGTACGGCATTGAGCCCGCTGCTGCTGCTCCTGTAATGATGGCCGGCGGCGGTGGTGCTGCTGCTGACGAGGCTCCTGAGGAGAAGACGTCGTTTGACGTTATCCTGAAGGCTGCCGGTGGCGCTAAGCTGGCTGTAGTTAAGCTGGTAAAGGACCTGACCGGCCTCGGCCTGAAGGAAGCCAAAGAGCTGGTTGACGGTGCTCCTAAGCCCCTGAAAGAAGGCGTAACCAAAGACGAGGCTGAGTCGCTGAAGAAGCAGCTCGAGGAAGCCGGTGCTGAAGTAGAGGTTAAGTAATTTCTGCTCCTGAAGCATCTCCGGACCCGCTTCGAATAAGGATTAGACCTGGCAACTTAGCCAGGTCTTTTCCTGTTTGTAGCGTGTCAACCGCGCGAGCCACCCAGTTCGCGCTTTTGCTATGTCAGCTAACTATCTTGTTGCATAGGTAGTTGGGGAGTGCACTGCACCGCTGACTAGTCGCCATTGCGGCTTCCTTTATTACGCTTCTGTGTCCATCTTTTAATCCCCATCGCATTGGCTACACCGAAAGCAAAGACGGCTGCCCTGAAGAAAACGGCCGCTGAGCGAATCAATTTCGCCAAGATTAAGAAGGTTATCGAGTACCCGGACTTCTTGGACGTGCAGGTTCGCTCGTTCCAGGAGTTCTTTCAGCTGGAAACGGCTGCCGAACGCCGTTCTAACGAAGGATTGTTTAAAGTGTTCGCCGAGAACTTTCCGATTTCGGACTCGCGCGAAAACTTCGTACTCAACTTTATCGACTATCACGTTGACCCGCCGAAATATTCGGTCGACGAGTGCATCGACCGTGGTTTGACCTATTCGGTTCCGCTGAAGGCCAAGTTGCGCTTGATTTGCAATGATAAGGACAACGAGGACTTCGAAACGATTGAGCAGGAGGTGTTCCTCGGGAACATTCCTTACATGACCGTGAAGGGTTCGTTTGTTATCAACGGCGCCGAGCGTGTTATCGTATCGCAGCTGCACCGCTCGCCGGGCGTATTCTTCGCCCAGAGCAAGCACACCAACGGTACCAAGCTGTATTCGGCCCGTATTATCCCGTTCAAAGGCTCGTGGATTGAGTTCGCCACGGACGTGAACAACGTGATGTATGCGTACATCGACCGGAAGAAGAAATTCCCGGTGACGACGCTGCTTCGCGCCATCGGCTACGGCACCGACAAAGACATTCTCGACCTGTTCGGGCTGTCGGAGGAAGTGAAGTCCGATAAGAAAAACCTTAAGAAAGCCGTTGGTCGCAAGCTGGCTGCCCGGGTGCTCCGCACCTGGACGGAAGACTTCGTGGACGAGGACACCGGTGAGGTAGTATCGATTGACCGCAACGAAGTGTTGCTGGAGCGCGATGCGACTATTGAGGAAGCTGACATCGACGTGATTCTGGAGGCCGGCGCCAAGTCGGTGATTCTGCACCGCGAGAACGTGAACATTGCAGACTTTGCAATTATTTACAACACGCTGCAGAAGGACAACTCCAACTCGGAGAAAGAAGCCGTAGAGCAGATTTACCGCCAGCTCCGCAACACGGAGGCACCTGACGAGGAAACCGCTCGCGACATCATCCAGAAGCTGTTCTTCTCGGACAAGCGCTACGACCTCGGTGAGGTGGGCCGCTACCGGATTAACAAGAAGCTCCAGATTGGTATGGACCAGGAGTCGCGGGTATTGACCAATCAGGACATCGTGCTGATTGTGAAGTATCTGATTGGCTTGAGCAACTCGAAGGCCATTGTCGATGACATTGACCACTTGAGCAACCGCCGCGTGCGCACCGTGGGCGAGCAGCTTTACGCCCAGTTTGGCGTGGGCCTGGCCCGCATGGCGCGTACCATCAAGGAACGCATGAACGTGCGTGACAACGAGGACTTCAAGCCGGTCGACCTGATTAACGCCCGGACGCTGTCCAGCGTTATCAACTCGTTCTTCGGTACGAACCAGCTGTCGCAGTTCATGGACCAGACCAACCCGCTAGCCGAGGTGACGCACAAGCGTCGCGTATCGGCACTGGGGCCAGGAGGTCTGTCGCGTGAGCGCGCTGGCTTTGAGGTACGTGACGTTCACTACACGCACTACGGTCGTCTTTGCACCATCGAAACGCCGGAAGGACCTAACATTGGTTTGATTTCGTCGCTGTGCGTGCACGCCCGCGTGAATGCCATGGGCTTCATCGAAACGCCTTACCGTGACGTGAAAGCCGGCAAGGTGGACATGAGCCCCAACGTGAAGTTCCTGACTGCTGAGGAAGAAGACACCCACCACATTGCGCAGGCCAACGCCAAGCTCAATGATGACGGCATCTTTACTTCGGAGCTGGTGAAAGGCCGTTTCGAAGGTGACTTCCCTGTAGTAGCTCCATCGGAGTACACTTACATGGACGTGGCCCCGAACCAGATTGTATCGGTAGCTGCTTCGCTGATTCCATTCCTGGAGCACGACGACGCCAACCGCGCACTGATGGGCTCGAACATGCAGCGCCAGGCGGTGCCACTGCTCCGCCCCGAGGCTCCGATTGTGGGCACGGGTCTGGAAGCACGTATTGCCAGCGACTCGCGTACCCTGATTATGTCGGAAGGCGAAGGCGTGATTGACTACGTGGACGCTAACAAAATCGTGGTGAAGTACGACCTCACGGACGACGACATCATGGTGAGCTTCGACGCGGAGCGTATCACCTACGACCTCATCAAGTTCCGTCGTACTAACCAGGACACCTGCCTCAACCTGACGCCGCTCGTGAAGCGCGGCGAGCGGGTGACCAAGGGCCAGGCGCTCTGCGAAGGCTACGGCACCAACCAAGGCGAGCTGGCCTTGGGCCGCAACATGCAGGTGGCATTTATGCCGTGGCAGGGCTACAACTTCGAGGATGCCATCGTCATCTCGGAGCGCGTGGTTCGCGACGACATCTTTACCTCGATTCACATTGAGGAGTTTGAGCTGGAAGTGCGCGAGACCAAGCGCGGCGAAGAAGAGCTGACCTCGGAAATTCCGAACGTGAGCGAAGAAGCCGTGCGCAACCTCGACGATAACGGCATCATCCGCCTCGGCGCGGAGGTGAAGGAAGGCGACATTCTGATTGGTAAAATCACGCCGAAGGGCGAGACGGACCCCACGCCGGAAGAGAAGCTGCTCCGTGCCATCTTCGGCGACAAGGCCGGCGATGTGAAGGATGCTTCGCTCAAAGCGCCGCCCTCCTTGCAGGGTGTGGTTATCGGCACCAAGCTCTTTTCGCGTCCTAAGAAAGACAAAAACCTCCGGGCCAAGTCGAAGAAGGAAGTGGAAGACCTGAAAGGGACTTACGCGCAGGAATTGCGCGGCGTGAAAGCCATCATGGTTGATAAGCTGGTGCAATTGCTGGAAGGCAAGACGAGCCAGGGCATCAAGCACCGCTTCGGCGAAGAGATGATTTCCAAAGGCGTGAAGTTCAACCGTAAGAACATCAACGAGGGGATGTTCCCCGAGAAGAATCCTTACAAGGATGAAAGCAACTACGCCGTTCCGGAAGAAGTGAACCTGTTTAAGGACCTGATTCTGGAAGGCTGGACGGCTGATGCCCGCGTGAACGGCCTGGTGCTGGAGCTGGTGCGTAACTACGCCAAGCGCCGCAATACCATCACCGCGCGCTTCAAGCGTCAGCGCTTTACCCTCGAAGTAGGTGATGAGCTGCCCGCCGGCATTGTGCAGCTGGCTAAGGTATACATCGCCAAGAAGCGCAAGCTGAAGGTGGGTGACAAGATGGCCGGCCGCCACGGTAACAAAGGGGTGGTAGCCCGCATCGTGCGCGATGAGGACATGCCCTTCCTGCCCGACGGCACGCCAATGGACATCGTGCTGAACCCGCTTGGTGTACCAAGCCGCATGAACATCGGTCAGATTTACGAAACCGTACTCGGCTGGGCCGGTCTGAAATTGGGTCGCACCTATGCTACCCCAATTTTCGACGGTGCTACCGAAGACGAAGTGGCGCACGAGCTGACCGCTGCTAACCTGCCCGACTGGGGCCGTGCTTATCTGCACGATGGCCTGACGGGCGACCGTTTCGACCAGCCAGTAACCGTGGGTGTGATTTACATGCTCAAGCTTGGTCACTTGGTTGACGACAAGATGCACGCTCGTTCCATTGGGCCGTACTCGCTCATCACGCAGCAGCCGCTGGGTGGTAAGGCGCAGTTCGGTGGCCAGCGCTTCGGCGAAATGGAAGTGTGGGCACTGGAGGCCTTCGGTGCTTCCAACGTGCTGCAGGAAATCCTGACCATCAAATCGGATGACGTGGTAGGCCGCGCCAAGGCGTACGAAGCCATTGTAAAAGGTGATATTCTGCCCAAGCCGAATATCCCCGAGTCGTTCAACGTGCTGCTCCACGAATTGCGTGGTCTGGCGTTGGAAATCACGATGGAGTAATTAGTTGTCAGTTGCTGGTTGTCAGTTGTTAGGCTCATAATCGAATCTAATAACTGACAACCAGCAACTGATAACTAAACTGCCCGGTAGGCAACAGGAGGCGCTGATTGAGCGACTCTGGTAACGAGTGGTGAGAAAACGCTTCGATGAAAGAAGCTGGGGACGCTGTTCCGAGATATGGTCAGTGCAGCATCAACCTTCCCTAAGCAACTTAATCGAAGGCCTTCCCGCCATTCTGCTTTGCCGCCAGACTTAATAATTCGACCTTTTGAAAGTGCCTTTGTTCGACATACCTATCTGTTGTGCAAAGACACTTTTCTAAGAGTCAAACTGTTTGAACCTCTTGCGTGCTTCTGGCGAAGGACGAAGAATCAGGCAGCTCAAAGCCAACAGCTACTAGCTTAACCCCAATCAAATGGCTTTCGCAAAAAACAAGAAAGTAGTTCAGGACTTCTCCAAAGTCACGATTTCACTGGCCTCGCCCGAAGCAATTCTGGAGCGCAGCACTGGCGAAGTGGTGAAGCCTGAAACCATCAACTACCGCACGTACAAGCCCGAAATGGGCGGTCTGTTCTGTGAGCGGATTTTCGGTCCCGTGAAGGACTGGGAGTGCCACTGCGGCAAATACAAGCGCATTCGCTATAAAGGCATCATCTGCGACCGTTGCGGCGTGGAGGTGACCGAGAAGAAAGTGCGTCGTGAGCGCATGGGCCACATCGAACTGGTGGTGCCCGTAGCTCACATCTGGTACTTCAAGTCGCTGCCCAACAAAATCGGTTACCTGCTGGGCCTGCCCACCAAGAAGCTCGACCAGATTATCTATTACGAGCGGTACGTCGTGGTTCAGCCCGGCTCGCTGGCTGAAGAAGGCGTGCAGATTCTCGACTTCCTCACCGAAGACGAATACCTGGACATCATCGACAAACTCCCCCGGGAGAACCAGATGCTGCCCAACGAGGACCCCAACAAGTTCATCGCCCGCATGGGTGCCGATGCCCTGCACATGCTGCTGGAGCGCATCAATTTGGACGAGTTGAGCTACTCGCTGCGTGACTCCGCTGCCCACGAAACTTCGCAGCAGCGTAAAGCTGAAGCGTTGAAGCGTCTGCGCGTAGTGGAAGCTTTCCGTGACGCCGCTACCCGCGTGGAAAACCGCCCCGAGTGGATGGTTATCCGCATGGTGCCGGTGATTCCGCCGGAATTGCGTCCGTTGGTTCCGCTCGACGGTGGCCGTTTCGCCACTTCCGACTTGAACGACCTGTACCGTCGCGTTATCATCCGCAACAACCGCCTCAAGCGCCTGATTGAAATCAAGGCTCCGGAGGTGATTCTGCGGAACGAGAAGCGCATGCTGCAGGAAGCTGTTGACTCCCTATTCGACAATTCGCGTAAGGTGAACGCCGTGCGCGCCGAAGGCAACCGTGCCCTGAAGTCGCTGTCTGATATGCTGAAAGGCAAGCAGGGCCGCTTCCGTCAGAACCTGCTCGGTAAGCGTGTTGACTATTCGGGTCGTTCGGTAATCGTCGTTGGTCCGGAGCTGAAGCTGCACGAGTGCGGCTTGCCCAAGAACATGGCGGCCGAGCTATTTAAGCCGTTCATCATCCGCAAGCTCATCGAGCGCGGTATTGTGAAGACGGTGAAATCGGCCAAGAAAATTGTGGACCGCAAGGACGCAGTGGTTTGGGACATTCTGGAGAACGTGCTGAAAGGCCACCCAGTGTTGCTCAACAGGGCTCCTACGCTTCACCGTCTGGGCATCCAGGCGTTCCAGCCGCGCCTCATCGAAGGCAAGGCTATCCAGCTGCACCCCCTCGTTTGTACGGCCTTCAACGCTGACTTTGACGGTGACCAGATGGCTGTGCACGTGCCCCTCGGCCCGGCTGCTATCCTGGAAGCTTCGATGCTCATGCTGGCATCGCACAACATCCTGAACCCCGCCAACGGCGCGCCTATCGCGGTGCCGTCGCAGGACATGGTTCTGGGTCTGTACTACGTAACCAAAGGCAAGCGCAGCACCGACGACGAGAAGATTCAGGGCGAAGGCCGTGTGTTCTACTCGGACGAAGAAGTTGTTATTGCCCTCAACGAAGGCCAGCTCTCGAAGCACGCCTACATTAAGGTGCGTACGCAGATTCGCGATGAGAACGACGATTTGGTAACCAAAGTCGTGGACACTGTGGCCGGCCGTGTGCTGTTCAACCAGATGATTCCCGAGGAGGTAGGCTTTATCGACGAGCTGCTCACCAAGAAGAAACTCCAGCAAATCATCTCGACGGTATTTAAGCGCACGGGCATGGCTCGTACCGCTCAATTCCTGGACGACATCAAGACCCTTGGTTTCCAGTCGGCCTACAAAGGTGGCTTGAGCATGGGTCTGGGCGACATCCAGATTCCAAAGGAGAAAGACGAGTTGGTGCTGCAAGCCCAGAACGATGTGAAGGCCGTAACCCAGAACTACCAGATGGGTCTGATTACGGACAACGAGCGTTACAACCAAGTTATTGACATCTGGACGCGTATCAACAACCAAATCACGGAAACGCTGATGGGTCGTTTGGAGCGCGAAAACCAGGGCTTCAACTCCATCTACATGATGATGCACTCGGGAGCCCGTGGCTCGCGTGAGCAGATTCGTCAGCTGGGCGGTATGCGTGGTCTGATGGCCAAGCCGCAGAAGTCGCTGCAAGGCTCGATTGGTGAGATTATCGAAAACCCGATTCTGTCTAACTTCAAAGAAGGCCTCGATGTTATCGAGTACTTTATCTCGACCCACGGTGCTCGTAAAGGTCTGGCCGACACGGCTCTGAAGACGGCTGACGCCGGCTACCTGACTCGTCGTCTCGTAGACGTATCGCAGGACGTAATCGTGAACGAGCCGGACTGCGGCACGTTGCGCGGTATAGAAACCTTCGCGTTGAAAGACAACGAGGACATCGTGGAGCCGCTGGCCGAGCGTATCCTGGGCCGCGTAACGGTGCACGATATCATCGACCCGCTGACCGGTGATGTACTCCTGACTTCGGGTTCTGAAATCAAGGAAGACACTACCCGCCGTATCGATGCTACTAGCATCGAATCGGTGGAGATTCGTTCGGTGCTGACTTGCGAAAGCAAGCGCGGCATCTGCGCCAAGTGCTACGGCCGCAACCTGGCTTCGGGCCGCATGGTGCAGCGTGGTGAGGCTGTCGGTGTCATCGCCGCCCAGTCGATTGGTGAGCCCGGCACGCAGCTGACGCTGCGTACTTTCCACGTAGGTGGTACGGCTTCCAACATTGCCGTTGAATCTAACATCAAAGCCAAATTCGCGGGTGTGGTGGAGTTCGAGGACGTTCGTACCGTGGCTACCACTACCGCCGAAGGCGTGAAGGGTGCCGTGGTCATGGGCCGCTCGGGCGAAGTTCGCATCGTGGAAAAAGGCACCGGCCGCGTGTTTACTTCCAACCACGTCCCTTACGGCTCCTTCATGCTCGTAACGGAAGGCCAGGAAGTAGAGAAAGGCACGGAGCTGAACAACTGGGACCCTTACAACGCCGTTATTCTGGCGGAGTTTGACGGTACCGTGCAGTTCGACGCCATCACCGAAGGCGTTACTTTCCGTGAGGAGTCGGACGAACAGACCGGTCACCGCGAGAAGGTAATCATCGAGTCGAAGGCCAAGGACCAGAACCCGTCCATCATCATCCGCCCCGGCAAAAAGGGCGATGCCGAAGGTCAGAAGGGCTACAGCATCCCGGTGGGCTCGCACTTGGCCGTCGAGAACAACGACAAAATCAAGGCAGGTCACATCCTTGCCAAGATACCTCGCTCGGTGGGCAAGACCCGCGACATCACCGGTGGTCTGCCACGGGTAACGGAGCTTTTCGAAGCTCGGAACCCGTCGAACCCCGCCGTGGTATCGGAAATCGACGGCGTAGTGACTTACGGTACCGTAAAACGCGGTAACCGTGAAATCTACGTGGAGTCGAAAGACGGTGTTAAGAAGAAGTACATGGTGCCGCTGTCGAAGCACATTCTGGTGCAGGACAATGACTTCATCCGCGCTGGCATGCCGCTGTCGGATGGTGCCATCACGCCTTCGGACATCCTGAGCATTCAGGGCCCCGGCGCCGTGCAGGAGTACCTCGTGAACGAGATTCAGGAAGTGTACCGCTTGCAGGGTGTGAAAATCAACGATAAGCACATCGAGGTGGTAGTTCGCCAGATGATGCAGAAAGTGGTGATTTTGGATGCCGGTGACACGTCGTTCCTCGAAAATCAGGTGATTGATAAAATCATCTTCATGGCCGAGAACGACATGATTATCGACATGAAAGTAGTGACCGAAGCCGGTGATTCGAGCAACATGAAGCCCGGTCAGATTGTGACGGCCCGTCGCCTCCGCGACGAGAACAGCAGCCTGAAACGTCGCGACCTCACCCTCGTGCAAGTGCGCGACGCGCAGCCTTCGGTTTCGCGCCCCACGCTGCAAGGCATCACGCAGGCCTCGCTGGGCACGCAGTCCTTCATCTCGGCCGCTTCCTTCCAGGAGACGACCAAGGTGCTGAGCGAAGCCGCCATCCGTGGCAAGGCAGACCAGTTGCTGGGCCTGAAGGAGAACGTAATCGTCGGTCACCTCATCCCGGCCGGTACCGGTCTGCGCGAGTACACCCGCCAGATTGTCGGCTCGAAAGAGGAGATGGAAGCTGCCCAAGCCGCGCAAGCAGCCGAAGCCGCCGTTCCCGCTAAGCGCGCCAGCCGTGCTGGTAAGCGCGAAGTGTCGGCTGAGTAATCCGCCGTAGGTTTGCAATGGAAAAGCCGACTGGGGTATCCCGGTCGGCTTTTTCTATATATTGGCGAACGATGAAATTCATTTGGTATCTGCACTTCGCCTTTAGAGCGCTGATAAGCGTTGCTGTATTGATAGGCAGTGCAGTTTTGGCATATGTATCGGGGCGTTATTTGTTTGCAATCCCATTTGGATATTTTGCTTTTTTGGAGAAAGTGTGGCCTCAGGTATTCATGTTCATCTGGTTTCTCTTCTTATTCGTCCTAAGCCTGTTCTTTGCCTACGCCGCAGTTCGTTCAGTATTGAATGAATGGCAATCAAAAATTGAACTCTGATATGCAACCAACCGACCAAAACCCAGACCCCAACGCCATCAACATTGAGCTTTCCGAAGCCATGGCAGAGGGCGAATACGCCAACCTCGCCATGATTGCGCACAGCAACAGCGAGTTCGTGATTGACTTCATCCGCATGATGCCTGGCCTGCCCAAGGCCAAGGTGAAGGCGCGCATCGTCGTCACGCCCGAGCATGCCAAGCGCTTGCTGCAGGCCCTCACCGAGAACATTGAGCGGTTTGAAGCCGCTTTTGGCCCCATTAAGATGCAGAACGAAGCTCCGAGCTACCCGATGAACTTCGGCGGCGCGGTAGGGGAGGCATAAGCTAAGCCAGAGGCTGTAGCTGCGAAAGCGCCTTCATGTTAAAGTGGAGGCGCTTTTTGCTGCCCTCACGTCAACCTCACCCCCTGACCCCCTCTCCAAAAAAGAGGGGGAACCGGTTCGGCATTGAAAGTCGTCAGGCTCCCCTCTCTTTTGGAGAGGGGCCGGGGGTGAGGTTGGCGTACAGGGGTTGCAGAAAATTAACATCCTCACACTGTTTGCTATTACGGCGAAATAATCTTACCTTTGCAAGCCAAATTTTAGGGGCAAACGGCTCCAAACAAACCATTCCTTAAATGCCAACCATCAATCAGTTAGTACGGAAAGGCCGTGAGGCTTTGACTACCAAGTCGAAGTCGCCCGCCCTTGATTCGTGCCCGCAGCGTCGGGGCGTGTGCACCCGTGTGTACACCACCACGCCTAAGAAGCCGAACTCGGCTATGCGCAAAGTGGCCCGTGTGCGCCTTACCAATGGTAAGGAAGTTAACGCATACATCCCCGGTGAAGGCCACAACCTCCAGGAACACAGCATCGTGCTGATTCGTGGTGGCCGGGTTAAAGACTTGCCAGGTGTTCGCTACCACATTATCCGTGGCGCCCTGGACACCGCCGGTGTAAGCGGCCGGACCCAGCGTCGTTCTAAGTACGGTGCCAAGCGTCCGAAGCCCGGTCAGCCCGCCGCAGCAGCGAAGGGTGCACCCGCTAAGAAGAAAAAGTAAATGATTTAGTTGTTGGTTGTTAGTTGTCAGTTGTCAGGCCGTGTAATCGGCCCAGCAACTGACAACTGACAGCAAGCAACTGACAACTATATTCAATCATGAGAAAGTCAAAACCAAAAAAGCGCATCTTGCTGCCGGACCCTAAGTACAAGGAGACGCTGGTAACCCGCTTTGTGAACTACATGATGTACGACGGTAAGAAAAACCTCGCGTACACCATCTTCTATGATGCTTGCGACCTCGTGGAGCAGCGCACTAAGGAGAGCGGCCTCGAAATGTGGCGCAAAGCGTTGAACAACGTGATGCCTACCGTGGAAGTGAAAAGCCGCCGCGTAGGTGGTGCTACCTTCCAGGTTCCGATTGAAGTGCGCGCTGACCGCCGCATTTCGGTAGGTGCCAAGTGGATGATTCAGTATGCTCGTCGTCGTGGTGAGAAGACCATGAAGGACAAACTGGCCGGCGAAATCATCGCTGCTGCCAAAGGCGAAGGTGCTGCCGTCAAGAAGAAAGACGACACCCACCGCATGGCGGAGGCCAACAAGGCCTTCTCGCACTTCCGTTTCTAAATAGCCATTAGGTACCTGGGGTCTTAGGGACTTGGATTTATTTGACGAGTATAACCGTTGAACAGCCCAAGACCCTAAGACCCCTAGTCCCTAAGACCCAAACCCAAATCATGGCCGTTAACAAAGACCTTTACTACCTCCGCAACATCGGGATTATGGCGCACATCGACGCCGGTAAGACCACGACGTCGGAGCGTATTCTGTATTACACCGGTAAAACCCACAAAATCGGAGAAGTGCACGATGGTGCCGCCACGATGGACTGGATGGAGCAGGAGCAGGAGCGCGGCATCACGATTACCTCGGCTGCCACGACTACCTTCTGGAACTACCCTACCGATACCAAGGGTGACCCGATTGCCGATACCAAGCAATACAAAATCAATCTCATCGACACCCCCGGTCACGTAGACTTTACGGTGGAAGTGGAGCGCTCGCTGCGCGTATTGGACGGTGCTGTGGCCCTGTTCTGTGCCGTGTCGGGTGTTGAGCCTCAGTCGGAGACTGTATGGCGTCAGGCTGACAAGTACAACGTGCCCCGCATCTGCTTCGTCAATAAGATGGACCGTGCCGGCGCTGACTTCTTCAAAGCCGTAACCGAAATCAAAGAGAAGCTCGGTGCTAACCCCGTGCCTCTGCAGATTCCGATTGGTGCTGAAGACACGTTCCGTGGCGCAGTGGACTTGCTGACCGGCAAAGCCATTGTATGGGATGATGCTACTGAAGGCAAGTCGTACAGCGAAATCCCCGTTCCCGAGGATTTGGTGGAGACGGTAGCTGAATGGCGCCAGAAGCTCGTTGAGAGCGTAGCTGAGTATGACGATGCGTTGCTGGAGAAATTCTTCGAGAACCCCGACTCCATCACCCGCGAGGAAATGATGGTCGTTATCCGCCAGGCGGTAATCGACATGAAGTTCTCGCCCGTGTTGTGCGGCTCGGCCTTCAAAAACAAGGGGGTGCAGACCATGCTGGATGCCGTTATGGCTTACCTGCCCTCGCCTCTTGACATGCCCGCTATCATCGGTACCCACCCCGATACCGGCGCGGAAATCGAGCGTCACCCAGACAACTCGGAGCCTTTCACCGCTCTGGCGTTTAAGATTGCTACCGACCCGTTCGTAGGCCGTCTTTGCTTCTTCCGCTGCTACAGCGGCGTGCTGGACGCTGGCTCGTACGTACTCAACAACCGCACCGGCAAGAAGGAGCGTATCTCGCGCCTCATGCAGATGCACTCCAACAAGCAGAACCCTATTGACAAAATTCAGGCGGGCGACATTGCTGCTGGCGTTGGTTTCAAGGATATCCGCACTGGCGATACGCTGAGCGAAGAGAAGAACCCCATCGTCCTCGAGTCGATGAGCTTCCCTGAGCCGGTAATCGGCTATGCCATTGAGCCAAAGACGCAGGCTGACGTTGACAAAATGGGCATGGCCATCGCCAAGCTCATCGAGGAAGACCCCACGCTGAAAGTTCACACCGACCCCGAGACCGGTCAGACGGTATTGCGCGGCATGGGCGAGCTGCACTTGGAAATCATCATCGACCGCATGCGTCGCGAATTCAAAGTGGAAATCAACCAGGGTGCCCCAATGGTGGCCTACAAGGAGATTCTCACCAAGAAGGTCGACCACCGCGAAACCTACAAGAAGCAGACCGGTGGCCGCGGTAAATTCGGCGACATCGTGTTTGAACTCGGTCCGAAAGAGACCGACCCGGAAAAGCCCGGCTTCGAGTTCGACAACGCCATTGTGGGCGGCGTAATTCCTCGCGAATTCATCCAGCCAATCCAGAAGGGTTTTGAAGAAGCGATGAAGCAAGGTCCGCTGGCCGGCTTCCCAATCGAGGGCATGAAAGTGCGCTTGTACCATGGTTCCTTCCACGACGTTGACTCGGACGCCCTGTCGTTTGAACTCGCTGCCCGTGGTGGTTTCCGCGAAGCTGCCCGCCAGGCTGGCCCGAAATTGCTCGAGCCCATCATGAGCGTCGAAGTGGTGTGCCCCGACGAGTACACGGGTCCCGTAACCGGTGACTTGAACCGTCGTCGTGGTCTGATGAAAGGCATGGACACCAAAGGCGGTGCCCAGCTCATTAAAGCCGACGTGCCCCTGTCGGAGCTGTTCGGCTACGTAACTGCACTCCGTACGATTTCGTCGGGTCGGGCTTCGGCTTCGCTCACGTTCTCGCACTACGAGCAGGTGCCAAGCAACATGGCCGATGCCATCATTGCCAAAGTAAAAGGAAGTAAATAATACCGGTCACTAACTTGGTCAATCGGACCAAAACCCCCAATGAACCAGAAAATTCGCATTAAGCTGAAGTCCTACGACCACAACCTCGTAGACAAGTCGGCCGAGAAAATCGTGAAAGCTGTGAAGGCCACCGGTGCCATCGTAAGCGGCCCGATTCCTTTGCCGACCCAAAAGGAGAAATTCACCGTGTTGCGCTCGCCCCACGTGAACAAGAAGAGCCGGGAGCAGTTCCAGCTTTGCACCTACAAGCGCCTCGTGGACATCTTCTCGACTTCGTCGAAGACCGTTGATGCCCTGATGAAGCTGGAATTGCCCAGCGGCGTTGACGTAGAAATCAAAGTCTGAGGATTCGATTTCAGTATTAATTGAGAAAAGCCCCACTGTGATTCGTCGCGGTGGGGCTTTTTCTTTGGAACTTGCAGCGCTACTACTCTGCCTTCATGCAATCAGTGTTCACACTTGTCCGCTTGCACCAAGCTGCGTTTATCTTCTCCGCTTGTGTCATCGTCGGCATTTTCGTTGCTGGTTGGGTTCGCGTTCTGCCAAGCATTGGGATGGCAGGCATTGCCGCAACGGGCATCGTATACAGCATCACGTACCGGCGCGTCGCTCATTGGTCTTATTGGCCGCTGTTTGGCAGTGGCGCTTTGGTGTTCCTACTACACCTTCTTCAGGGGTTCAATACCACTGCGGCCAATATGGACTCTTACCGGGAAGACTTAGTGCTGCAACTTCCATTCCTAGCCCTCATCCTGGGCTTCTGGCTGCTTCCTGCTTTGCCTGGCCGTTATCTGCGACGGCTGTGGTTGTTACTTATTGGCGCAACAGTAATAGCAGCAGCAGGAGCCACCATTAATTACATCCTGCATTTCCGTGCTATAAACGAAATGTATCTCCACTCAAAGGTGATGCCTACAGAGCCGGACCACATTCGATTCAGCTTAATTATCACAATGGCGGTTGCGGCCGGGGTACTGTTGTTGGTTCACGGCGCAGTGAAGAAAGCCTGGCGTTTTTGGGTGATTGCGACAACTGCATTTCTAATAATATTCCTGCACCTGCTGGCGGTACGAAGTGGGCAAATGACGTTCTATGCCTTGGGCAGCTTGGCAGTAGTATGGTTGGTTTGGAAGAAGAGGATGTGGAAGCAGGCCGTTGCATTGGCTGCAGTATTGGTCCTGTTGCCTGCAATTAGCTATGTGGTGTTCCCCACCTTCAACAACAAGGTTGAGAACACCCAGCAGGACGTGAGTAAAGTCCAGCAGGAATCTGCGCGAGAGGGCAGGACCTATTCCATTGCGGCGCGCGTGTATTCGTATCGGGCTGCCTTGGCCGTGTGGAATAACAACAAGGCGATGGGTGTAGGCAAGCCCGATTTAAAGGACGAGATGGCGAAGCACTATGCCATTTTGTATCCTGAAATAGGGTCAAAATACTACATCCTGCCGCACAACCAATATTTGTATAACCTGGCCGCTTATGGAGAACTTGGCCTGGTTGTTTTCCTGATTGGCATGTTTTACCCAGCGTGGTGGGCTTGGGGTAAACACGCGCCGTTGCTGCTGGCGCAGTATGTAAGCGTTGCATTATCATTTTTGGTTGAGTACACATTAGAGACACAGATTGGCTTAGCCTTCGTCGTGTTTTTCATCATGCTGGCCCTGCAAGGCTCACTTCCACATGAAGAGGATGACGCCTGCTGGCGTCCCGCGTGATGGTGTGCCTACCGGGATGAAACGGAAAGGCAGAACGCTGGTTGGGCTGAGCTAACAGCCTCACCCAGAAAATATTTCTAGCCGTCGTTGTGATTCCCAAGCCTTTTTTCCTATCTTTGCACTCCCTTAGCGAAAACGGCACTCGGTCGTTTTCTTTTTGTGTCATTTAATCATTAACAGAATGCCTGGCATCATCGGTAAGAAAATCGGTATGACAAGCCTCTTCACTCCGGATGGGAAAAACATTCCCTGCACGCTCATTGAAGCGGGTCCGTGCGTAGTGACGCAGGTTAAGACTATCGCGAATGACGGTTACACCGCCATTCAAATTGGGTACGGCGAGAAAAAAGCCAAGAACACCACCAAAGCTTTGGTTGGTCACTTCGCTAAAGCTGGTACTACCCCCAAGAAAAAATTGGTTGAATTCCGCCTCGACGCTGAATCGACCTACGCCGCTGGCGCTACCATCGACGCTACCCTCTTCGAGGAAGGCGAGTTTGTAGACGTAGTAGGCACTTCCAAAGGCAAGGGTTTCCAGGGTGTTGTAAAGCGTTACAACTTCCAGGGTGTTGGTGGCCAGACCCACGGTCAGCACAACCGCCTGCGTCACCCCGGTTCGATTGGTGCTTGCTCCTGGCCTTCGCGTGTATTCAAAGGAATGCGCATGGGTGGCCGGATGGGCAACGACCGCGTGAAAGTGCAGAACCTGAAGGTGATGCGCGTAGTAGGCGACAAGAACCTGATTCTGGTGAGCGGCTCGATTCCCGGTGCTAAGAATTCTTACGTGGTAATCGAGAAATAGACTATACGATGGAACTCGCAGTATATAGCCTCAAAGGCGAAGACACCGGCCGCAAGGTGACCTTGTCTGACGCCATCTTCGGTCTCGAAGTAAACGAGCACGTGATGTACCTGGATGTGAAGCAGTACCTGGCCAATCAGCGCCAGGGCACGCACAAGTCCAAGCAGCGCAACGAGGTGCACGGCACCACCAAGAAGCTGAAGAAGCAAAAAGGTACGGGCGGTGCCCGTGCTGGTAGCATGAAGTCGGGTGTGTTCGTAGGTGGTGGCCGGATGTTCGGTCCTCAGCCCCGCGACTACCACTTCAAGCTCAATAAGAAGACCAAGCGTGTAGCGCGTCTCTCGGCTCTGTCGAGCCTGGCGAAAGATGGCAAAATCTCCATCGTGGAGAACATTGCCATGGAAGCTCCCCGCACCAAGGACTTCGTCGCCATTATGGACGGCCTCAAGCTGAACAATGGCAAGAAGACCATGCTGGTTACCGGTGAGGTAAACAAGAACGTTATCCTTAGCGCCCGCAACCTGCAGAAAGTGAAAGTGTCGACGCCAATCGGCCTCAACACGCACGACCTGCTGAACACGGATACGCTCCTGATTTCGGAAGACGGCATGGCTTCGTTGGTTCAACTCTATAGCACCGCCGAATAATGAGCACGCTGAAACGCCCCATCGTTACCGAAAAGGCCACCGGCCTGAACGAGAAAGGTCGCTACACTTTTGAAGTGGAGCGCACCGCCAACAAAGTGCAAATCAAAAAGGACATCGAATCGCTGTACGGCGTGACGGTAACCGACATCAACACGATGCGCACCATTGGCAAAATGAAGTCGAAAGGCACCAAAGGCGGCCAGGTTTCCGGTCGTCGTGCCCACGGCAAAAAAGCCATTGTTACTGTGAAAGAAGGCGACGTAATCGACTTCTATAGCAACCTCTAGGCTTCGCCTCAATTCTTCCGCCGCAAAAGCACAACTAGCTAGTAATGGCACTTAAAAAACTCAGACCAACAACTCCAGGGCAACGCCACCGCGTTGCGCCGATGTTCGACGAGATTACAACGTCGACGCCGGAGAAGTCTTTGATGACTTCCCTCCCCAAATCGGGTGGCCGGAACTCCTCCGGTAAAATGTCCAACCGCTACATCGGCGGTGGTCATAAAACCCAGTACCGTATCGTGGACTTCAAGCGTGACAAGGCCGGTGTGCCCGCCACGGTGAAGACCATTGAGTACGACCCCAACCGCACCGCCCGCATCGCCCTGCTCAGCTACGCTGACGGCGAGAAGCGTTACATCATCGCACCCGCCGGCATGACCGTGGGTACGAAGGTTGTATCGGGTACCGGTTCGGCTCCCGAAGTGGGCAATACCTTGCCTCTGCGCGAGATTCCCCTCGGTACCATTCTTCACAACATTGAGTTGCAGCCCGGTCAGGGCGCGGCCATGGCTCGCTCGGCCGGTACCTACGCCCAAATCGTAGCCCGCGAAGAGCGTTACGCCACGTTGAAATTGCCTTCCGGCGAAATGCGCATGGTCCTCGTGACCTGCATGGCTACGGTTGGTACCGTTTCGAATGGTGACCACATGAACACCCGGATGGGTAAGGCTGGCCGTAACCGGTGGGCTGGTCGTCGTCCTCGCGTTCGTGGTGTAGCCATGAACCCTGTCGACCACCCCATGGGTGGTGGTGAAGGCAAGTCGTCGGGTGGTCACCCACGGAGCCGCAACGGTATTTTGGCTAAGGGCCAGAAGACCCGTAACAAGAACAAGTATTCGGAGAACCTGATTGTGAGCCGCAAAGGCAAGAAGTAATATATGGCACGTTCACTCAAAAAAGGGCCGTACATTGACTTCCGGCTGGAAAAGAAAGTCTCGGCACTCGAAACGGCGGGTAAGAAATCGGTGGTAAAGACCTGGTCGCGCCGCTCGATGATTTCCCCGGATTTCGTTGGCCACACGTTCGCTGTTCACAACGGCAATAAGTTCATCCCGGTGTATGTGACCGAGAACATGGTAGGACACAAGTTGGGCGAATTTGCCCCAACGCGTAACTTCCGTGGTCACGTCGCCAAAAAAGATAAAGGCAAGCGCTAAGATGGAAGCAGTAGCAAAACTCCGCAATGTGCCGACCTCGCCTCGTAAGATGCGACTGGTGGCCGACCTCGTGCGCGGCAAGAAAGTGACCCAGGCCCTCGGCCTGTTGCGCTTCGAAGCCAATATCGGCGCCGAGAAGATTGAGAAACTGCTCCTTTCGGCCTTGGCCAACTGGCAGCAGCACAACGAAGAAGAGCGGATTGAGGACGCAAACCTCTACATCAGCGAAATCTTCGTGGACGAAGGACGCCAGCTGAAGCGCCTGCGCCCCGCCCCCCAGGGCCGTGGCCACCGCATTCGCAAGCGCAGCAACCACGTAACGCTGAAAATCGACACGAAAGTGGAGAAGCTCAAAAAGGATACCACCGAGCACGCGAAGCAAGTTGGTACTACCGAAAAACCTAAGGCCGACGCCAAATCCTAATTTAATATGGGACAGAAAGTAAATCCAGTTGGCTTCCGCTTGGGAGTTATTAAAGGCTGGGACTCGAACTGGTACGGCGGCAAGGACTTCGCCGAGAAATTGGTGGAGGACGAAAAAATCCGCAAGTACATCAACGCTCGCATTCAGAAAGGCGGCATCAGCCGCATTGTGATTGAGCGCACCCTGAAGCGCATCACCATCACCATCAACACGGCTCGTCCGGGTGTGGTAATCGGTAAAGGCGGCCAGGAGGTTGATAAGATTAAGGACGAGCTGAAGCAAATCACCAGCAAAGACGTTCAAATCAATATCTTTGAAATTAAGCGTCCGGAGTTGGATGCCAAACTGGTAGGCGAGAGCATCGCCCAGCAGCTGGCTGCTCGTATCTCCTTCCGTCGCGCCATGAAGATGTCGATTCAGGCTGCAATGCGTGTTGGTGCCGAAGGCATCAAGATTCAATGCGGTGGCCGTCTCGGCGGTGCTGAAATTGCCCGTTCGGAGCAGTACAAAGAAGGTCGTACCCCGCTGCACACGTTGCGCGCCGATATCGATTACGCTTTGTCGGAAGCTCAGACCGTGTATGGCAAAATCGGCATTAAGGTATGGGTTATGCGTGGTGAGGTGTTCGGCAAGCCCGACCTCTCGCCTAACCAGCAGCTCACCAACCCAGGTGGCGATGCCGGTGGACGTCGTGACGACCGTGGCCCTCGTGGCGAGCGTCGTGATGGCGACCGTGGCCCGCGTCGTGATGGCGGTGCTGGTCGTGGTGCTGGCGACCGTGCCCCCCGTGGCGCAGGCGACAACGCCGGTCCCCGTCGCAACGGCCCCGCCCAAGGTGGCGGAGCTGCCGGTGGTGCTGCTCGCGGCCCACGTCGCTAGAACAGAGTCAAGTCATTTCGCTTCGTTTGCCTCTTTGGTGAACGAAGCGAAATGTTCGGCTGTTCGCCCCTCTCTCTTATAGAACACTTTCTTTTATTAAAATCAAATGTTACAACCGAAAAGGACCAAGTATCGCAAGATGCAAAAGGGTCGCGTAACAGGCCTCGCCTACCGCGGCAGCTCCATAGACTTCGGTTCGTTCGCTATCAAGTCGCTGGAGGTTTCTTGGATTACGGCTCGCCAAATTGAGGCTGCCCGTATTGCCATGACCCGCGCCATGAAACGCGAAGGGCAAGTATGGATTCGCATTTTCCCCGACAAACCAATTACCAAAAAGCCTGCTGAAGTGCGTATGGGTAAAGGTAAAGGTTCGCCCGAGTATTGGGTAGCCTGTGTGAAGCCGGGTCAAATCATGTTCGAGTCGGACGGCGTATCGCTGGAAGTAGCCAAAGAATCGCTGCGTCTCGCGGCTCAGAAGCTGCCGGTTCGTACTTCATTCGTGGTTCGCCGCGATTACACCGACGCCGCCTAAGATGAAAAACAAGACCGACCTCAAAGGCCTTTCCGCTGAAGCGCTGAAAGAGCAACTTACCACTGAGCAGGCTTCGGGCCAGCAGTTGCGTTTCGCTCATGCGATTTCGCCCCTCGAAAACCCCGCCCGCCTCAAGGCCAACCGTAAAAACGTCGCCCGCTTGCTCACCGAGCAGACTCGTCGGAACAACGAGCAGGCCTCTAACCCCGCTTAATTCCGATGGCAACCGACGTAACAACCCAAGACCAAACCGCTGCTGATGAAGCCTCGCGCAACATGCGCAAGGAAATCACCGGCAAGGTGACGAGCAACAAGATGGATAAGTCCATCACCGTGGCTGTGGTGCAGAAGCAAAAGCACCCCATGTACGGCAAGTTCGTGACCAAGACCACGAAATTCCACGCCCACGACGAGAACAACGAGTGCGGCGAAGGCGATACGGTTCTCATCATGAGCACCCGTCCGCTGAGCAAAACCAAGCGGTGGCGCCTGGTGGAAATTATTGAACGCGCTAAATAATCTAATTCGATGATACAGCAAGAATCCCGCCTGACGGTGGCCGACAACAGCGGCGCCAAGGAAGTCCTCTGCATCCGCGTTTTGGGTGGCACGGGCAAGAAATATGCCAGCGTTGGCGACAAGATTGTGGTAGCCATCAAATCGGCTATCCCTTCGGGCAACGCTAAGAAAGGCACCGTAAGCAAAGCCGTAGTAGTTCGCGTAAAGAAAGAAGTGCGCCGCAAGGACGGTTCGTACATCCGCTTCGACGACAACGCTGCTGTGTTGCTTAACAACAACGACGAGCCTCGCGGCACGCGCATCTTCGGCCCAGTGGCCCGTGAGCTGCGTGAGCGTCAGTTCATGAAAATCGTATCCCTAGCCCCCGAAGTACTCTAAGCCATGGCTATCAAGAAAGCAGACCCCGTGCAACTGCACGTAAAGTCGGGCGATACCGTGAAGGTGATTGCAGGCGACGAAAAGGGCAAGACCGGCAAAATCGTGTCGGTAAACCGGGTAACCCAGCGCGTAACCGTTGAGGGGTTGAACCTGGTAACGAAACACAACAAGCCGAGCGCCAAATCGCCCCAGGGCGGCATCACCAAGATGGAGGCGCCCATGCACGTGAGCAACGTGCAGGCTATCAACCCCACCACTGGTGAGCGTGTGCGCAAAGGTGCCGCAGCTGACGCAGCCCCGGCTGCTGCTCCTGCTAAGGCTAAGCGTGCCACTGCCAAGAAAACGGCGTAACAGCCCCCTGCATCATGGCCCGTCTCAAAGACATTTATAAAAAAGACATCGTACCCGCGCTCCAGGAGAAATTCCAGTTCAAGAGCATCATGCAGGTACCCAAAGTCACCAAAATCTGCATCAACCGTGGCATCGGTGCCGCAGTTGCTGACAAGAAGTTGGTTGACAACGGTGTGGAAGAGCTGACGACCATTACCGGTCAGAAAGCCATTGCAACGATTGCCAAAAAGTCGGTTTCTAACTTCAAGCTTCGCGAAGGCATGCCTATCGGCGCCAAAGTGACGCTGCGTGGTGAAAAAATGTACGAGTTCATGGACCGTCTTCTGACGGTAGCCCTGCCCCGCGTACGTGACTTCAAAGGCATCAACGATAAAGGCTTCGATGGTCGTGGCAACTACACGCTCGGCGTGAAGGAGCAAATCATCTTCCCTGAAATTTCGATTGACAAAATCAAAAGCATCTCGGGCATGGATATCACGTTTGTGACCAGCGCCGAGAATGACGAGCAGAGCTACGAGCTGCTCAAGGCTTTCGGTATGCCTTTCGCCAACGCTAAAAAAGACGCTTAATCCCTACCTCTTATGGCTAAAGAATCCATCAAAGCACGGGAGCGCAAGCGCATTGCCACCGTGGCCCGCTACGCTGAGAAGCGCAAGGCTCTGAAAGCTGCCGGCGACTACGAAGGTCTCGACAAGCTGCCCAAAAACGCTTCGCCCGTGCGCCTGCACAACCGCGACATGATTGACGGCCGCCCCCGCGGCTACATGCGCAAGTTTGGCATCAGCCGCGTGCGTTTCCGCGAAATGGCTCTGGCCGGGAAGATTCCCGGTGTGACCAAGTCGAGCTGGTAGTATCCAGTTTAGGACAGATAAAAAAGCCTCTGATCAATCAGAGGCTTTTTTTATGCTTGATCGGAAGCTACATAATCTAGGTTGCCACCTTAGGGTGGCTAATTAAAATGATTGTGCAAACGGACTCAAGACTATTTAGCCAGCTTATAGTCAATAAATCAATGCACTAAGAGGTAATGCAAGACTCACTATGTCACTCCTGAAAATTATGAATTTTAATACCACAATAGGTTGGATTGGTTTGGGCAATATGGGCGTGCCAATGGTGCGTCAATTGCTAACCGCCGGCTACCCTGTCACTGTCTACAATAGGCACAAGGAAAAAGAGGCGCTAATATTGGCAGAGGGAGCCAATAGCGCTGAATCTCCTGCTGCAATGTTGCAGGTAGCGGAAGTAGTTTTCCTGATGGTATCCGACGACCAGGCAATCAGGGACCTGTTCACTGGTGAGCAAGGGCTGCTTCAGTCACCCGCTACCAGTAAGTTGATTGTGAACATGAGTACGGTTTCACCAGGTATAAGCCGCGAGATGGCCACATTATGCCAGGAGCACAAGCACGAGTACCTCGACGCGCCCGTGTCGGGCAGCGTGAAGCAGGCTGAGACAGGGCAGTTGGCCATTATGGTTGGAGGGAAAGAAACCGCATTTGAACGTGCTAAGCCGATATTAGAGAAAATTGGTAAGCTCGCACTGCACCTGGGAGAAGCCGGTGCTGGCAATACTGCCAAACTGGCTATGAACACGCTACTCGGGTTTCAGGCGCAGGGCCTAGCTGAAGCAGTACTCTTTGCCCAACAACGCGGCATTAATACTTCAGACTTGCTCACCCTTATTCAAAATAGTGCGTTGGCCAGCGTGTTCATCAACACCAAAGGGCAGGTAATACTCAATAACAACTATGATGCGGCATTTGCGCTGAAGCTGCTGGCTAAAGATTTGCGCTTAGCTGCCGCCGAGGGTTCGGCCACGCCCTTGGCAGAGGTTGTGAACAAGACATTCCAACAAGCCGAAGCATCTTTCGGGGACGAGGACGTTATGGCCATATTTAAGTATTTGGAGCGGGCTTAGCACCGAAGGGCGGTTCCGAATTTGTCATTGGCTGGGGCACTTTGGCGGACATTTTCTACAATGTCCTTGCAAAAGCCCTGTAAGCCTGCTACCTTTGCACTCCCAAAACCTGAGGCTTGCCTCAAAACCATTTGGCAGGTTGCCAAAAGAAACCATTGGCCGTATCGTCGCCGGACGTGCCAAGTAGTCTTAACCGAAGTTTCGTTGGTCCCGTTGGGTGCCCGGCGAAATTTTCTTATCTTTGCGCTCCGAAAAAGCGGACGTATTTACTGAATAATGAACACTGACCCCATTGCCGACTACCTGACCCGGGTACGCAACGCCATCAAGGCGAATCACCGGGTGGTAGAAATCCCGGCCAGCAACATCAAAAAGGAAATCACGAAAGTGTTGTACCATAAAGGGTACATCCAGTCGTACCGTTTTGATGATTCGTCGGTTCAGGGCATCATCAAGATTGCTCTGAAGTACAACCCGACCACGAAGGCTCCCGCCATCACCAAGCTGCAGCGCGTTTCGACGCCCGGTTTGCGTCAGTATGTGGCCTCCGACAACCTGCCCCGCGTCCTGAGCGGCCTGGGTGTAGCCATTATCTCCACCTCCAAAGGTGTGATGACGGAGAAGGAGTGCAAAACCGAGAACGTGGGCGGCGAGGTGCTGTGCTACGTGTACTAGTCCGGAACCGCTTTAGCAAATTCAATTATGTCACGTATTGGTAAACTCCCGATTTCCGTCCCAGCTGGGGTCGCTATCTCGGTTGAGAAAGACAACGTGGTAACGGTGAAAGGCCCTAAGGGCACGCTAACCACGCAAGTGGACCGCGACATCAACGTTGCCATCGAAGACGGTTCCCTTTTGGTAACCCGTCCCACTGAGCAGAAGCGTCACAAGGCCATGCACGGCCTGTACCGCTCGCTCATCAATAACATGGTGCTCGGTGTGAGCAACGGTTTCGAGAAGAAGCTTGAACTGGTGGGTGTGGGTTACAAAGCCTCGCTTGCCGGCACTACGTTGGAGCTGGCCCTGGGCTACTCGCACAACATCTTCATTTCTCTGCCAAAGGAAGTAACCGCTACCGCTGTTACCGAAAAGGGTAAGAACCCGATTGTTACGCTTAACAGCATCGACAATCAGTTGCTGGGCCAGGTGGCCGCCAAAATTCGTTCGTTGCGTAAAGTCGAGCCTTACAAAGGCAAAGGTGTACGTTTCGTGGGCGAAATCATCCGTCGCAAAGCTGGTAAAACGGCCTCTAAATAAATTCGCATCATGGCTTTTGATAAAGCAACTCGCCGCAAGCGGATTCAGCGCATCATCCGCACCAAGGTGGCTGGCACCTCCGAGCGGCCCCGGCTGTCGGTGTTCCGTAGCAATACGGGCATTTACGCTCAGATTATTGACGACACCACTGGCCGCACGCTGGCTGCTGCTACGTCTAAAAAAGTAACCGCCGAGGGTGGCAACGGTGTAGCTCTGGCTGCTGCCGTAGGTCGGCAAATTGCCGCCGTCGCCCAAGAGAAAGGCATCACCAAAGTGGTGTTCGACCGCTCGGGTTACCTCTACCACGGTCGCGTAAAATCATTGGCTGAAGGTGCCCGCGAAGGCGGCCTTAATTTCTAAAATATCATGGCTCAAGAACGCGACAACAATCGTCCTGGCGGAGACCGTCAGCGCAGCAACGACCGCGACCGGAACAAGGACAACTCCCGCATGGGTGCTGACTCTGACTTCAAAGAAAAAGTAGTAGCCATCAACCGCGTAGCAAAGGTGGTGAAAGGTGGTCGCCGCTTCAGCTTCTCTGCCATCGTGGTAGTAGGCGACGGCAACGGCAACGTAGGCTACGGCCTTGGCAAAGCCAACGAAGTAACCGATGCCATTGCCAAAGGCATTGACGACGCTAAGAAGAACGTGGTGAAAGTGCCGATGTACAAGCACACCGTTCCTCACCTCATGGAAGGCCGCTACGGCGGTGGTTTCGTGCTTATCCAGCCCGCTGCAGCTGGTACGGGTGTAATCGCCGGCGGTGCCATGCGCGCTGTTTTCGAGAGCGCTGGTATCAAAGACGTGCTGGCGAAGTCGAAAGGCTCGTCGAACCCCCACAACGTGGTGAAGGCTACTTTTGCCGCCTTAGCCAAAATGCGTGACCCGTTGCAAATTGCACAGGCACGTGGTATCTCTCTTGCCCGCGTTTTTAACGGTTAATTGACATGGCACAAATTCAAGTAAAGCTCGTGCGCAGCGCAATTGACCGCCCCGAGCGTCAGAAGCGCACCGTTCAGTCCCTGGGCCTGAACAAAATGAACAGCACCGCGCAGCACGAAGTAAACCCGTCCGTTATGGGCATGGTGAACAGCGTGAAGCACCTGCTAGAAGTAACCGAACTGTAAGACTATATATCGTCATGCTTAATCTCAGCAATCTATCGCCCGCCTACGGCTCGACTAAAAACGAGAAGCGGATTGGCCGGGGCGAAGGCTCCACGCGCGGTGGCACGTCGACCCGTGGTCACAAAGGCGCCAAGTCGCGTTCGGGCTACAAGCGCAAGTCCGGTTTTGAAGGTGGCCAGATGCCCCTCCAGCGCCGTGTGCCTAAGTTCGGTTTCACGAACATCAACCGTGTAGAGTACAAAGCCATCAATCTTGATGTGTTGGCTACCCTGCTCGAGAAGAACAGCGCTACCACTATGGATGCTGCTTACTTCATCTCGAATGGCTTGGTGTCCAAGAACGCCAAAATCAAAATCCTCGGTCGTGGTGAAGTAGCCACGGCATTGGAAGTGCACGCTCACGCGTTCTCGAAGTCGGCTGTTGAAGCCATCGAGAAGGCCGGCGGCAAAGCCGTAACGCTTTAAAGCCTACCTTCGGCAATGAATAAGTTTATCACTTCGATAAAAAACATTTTTGCGATTGAGGATTTGCGTACGCGAATCCTCAATACGCTTTTTTTCATTGCCATCTACCGCCTCGGTTCCTACGTGGTGTTGCCGGGTGTAGACCCGACGCGCCTGAAGACCGGTGCCGAAGGTCTGTTTGGCATCCTGGATACGTTGCTTGGCGGTGCCTTCAGCAATGCTTCAATATTTGCTTTGGGTATTATGCCCTACATCTCGGCGAGTATTGTGCTTCAGCTGTTGACCATTGCCGTACCATACTTTCAGAAACTGCAGAAAGAAGGAGAGTCAGGTCGGAAGAAGATTAACCAGTACACGCGCATTCTCACGATTCCAATTGTGTTGGCGCAGTCGGTTGGCTTCATCGCTACTATCAACGCGGATGCTATTATCAATCCGGGTACTTTCTTCACGGTATCGTCAATGATTATCGTGACGGCTGGTACCTTGTTTTGCATGTGGTTGGGCGAAAAAATTACCGATAAAGGCATCGGCAACGGTATCTCGATGCTAATCATGATTGGCATCGTGTCCCGTTTACCTGGCGCTATTATCGGTGAAGCAGCCGCTAAAGGAGTAAATAAGTCGCTCATTTTCCTCTTGGAAATGGTGGTTCTATTCCTTGTAGTTATGGCCGTTATCGTCTTGACTCAAGCTGTACGTCGCATTGCAGTACAGTATGCTAAGCAAGTAGGTGGCACCACGCAACTTGATGCTCAGCGTCAGTTTATTCCTCTCAAGGTTAATGCTGCCGGTGTGATGCCCATCATCTTCGCTCAGTCGTTGATGTTTGTGCCTGCTATTGTGGCTTCCGTTTGGCAGAATCAGAGTGATTTGGCTACCTACATCGGTGTGAAGTTTTCTGACTATACCTCGTGGCAGTACAATGTTACCTTTGCGTTGCTCATCATCATCTTCACTTACTTCTACACGGCCATCAGCGTCAATCCTAATCAGATTGCTGATGACTTAAAGCGTAGCGGTGGTTTTGTGCCGGGTGTAAAGCCAGGTCGCGATACCTCGGAGTATCTTGATGAAATCCTGACCCGCATAACTTTGCCTGGTGCTGTTGCACTAGCGTTGATTGCCATCTTCCCAGCTATTGCTTTGTTGCTTGGGGTAACTCGTCCATTCTCTGCTTTCTACGGTGGCACGTCCCTCATTATCATGGTGGGTGTGGTATTAGATACTGTGAATCAGGTACAGAGCTACTTGTTGATGCAGCATTACGATGGCATGATGAAATCGGGCAAGCTGCGCGGTCGCACGGCCCAGCCCATTTCGGTAGCCTCGTAACCAGCAATGGCAAGCGGTAGCATTCAATACAAAACCGAAGAAGAGATTGACCTCATTCGTGCCAGCGCGCTTGTGCTGGCTAAGACTCACGGCGAAGTCGCGAGTATGATTAAGGAAGGAGTGACGACGCGACAGCTTGATAAGCGCGCAGAGGAATTCATCCGAGACCATGGTGGAGTACCTTCTTTTAAAGGCTATAATAAGTTTCCCTTCAGCCTGTGCCTTTCGCCTAACTCGGTGGTGGTGCACGGATTCGCTACCGATGAGCCATTGCAAAGTGGCGATATTCTTTCGGTAGACTGCGGGGTTTTTCTGAATGGTTTTCATTCAGATAGTGCATACACTTACCCAATAGGGGAGGTGGCGCCCGAAATACTGACGCTATTGGCTGAAACCAAAGTGTCGCTGTACAAAGGCATTGAACAAGCCGTGAGCGGCAACCGCGTTGGCGATATCAGCTACGCTATTCAGAACCACGTGGCCTCTTTGGGCTACGGAGTGGTTCGGGAGTTGGTTGGTCACGGTGTGGGTGCAAAGCTGCACGAGAAGCCCGAAGTGCCTAATTATGGCAAGCGGGGTTCCGGGCCGCTCCTTCAAACCGGGTTGGTGTTGGCCATTGAGCCGATGGTTAACCTTGGCAAGAAGGATGTGGTGCAGGAAGCGGATGGCTGGACTATTCGCACCAAAGACCGCAAGGCCTCGGCGCACTTTGAGCACACAATTGTTGTTAGAAAAGATAAGGCGGAGATTCTCACCTCCTTTGAGTACATAGAAAAAGCATTGCAGCAGTAGCCCTTATGGCAAAACAAGCCTCGATTGAGCAGGACGGTACCATCCTCGAAGCCCTTTCCAACGCCATGTTCCGCGTGGAACTGGAAAACGGCCACCAGCTGATTGCCCACATTTCGGGTAAGATGCGGATGCACTACATCAAGATTCTGCCCGGCGACAAGGTTAAGCTGGAAATGTCGCCCTACGACTTGTCGAAGGGCCGGATTAAGTATCGTTATAAATAAACCCGTTTTCCTTCACAGGTCATGAAAGTAAAAACCTCGGTGAAAAAGCGTAGCGTGGACTGCAAACTGGTCCGCCGTAATGGCAAGCTCTACGTCATCAACAAGAAGAACCCCCGCTTCAAGCAGCGTCAGGGTTAATCCTAATTTTTAGAATCCCGGAACCTTGGGTACTGAGAAGCTGGTTAAAAGCCTTCTTCCCGCCTTCCAAGCAGTTGCCGGGTTTCTGTCCGCAAACACATAACCACACACAATGGCTCGTATCGCAGGGGTTGATATCCCGGACAACAAGCGCGGCGAAATCGCCCTGACTTACATCTTCGGCATTGGCCGTAGCAATTCTCAGAAAATCCTAGTTAAAGCTGGGGTTGACATCAACAAGAAGGTTAAGGACTGGACCGACGAAGAGTCGGGTGCTATCCGCGCCATCATTGCTGCTGAGCACAAGACGGAAGGCGTTCTGCGCTCGGAAGTAACCACCAACATCAAGCGTTTGATGGACATCGGTTGCTACCGTGGCTTGCGTCACCGCAAAGGTCTCCCAGTTCGCGGTCAGCGTACCAAGAACAACTCGCGTACCCGTAAGGGCAAGCGTAAGACGGTGGCCGGCAAAAAGAAGGCAACTAAATAATCTCACACGGGAATCGGCGCTGGCGGCTGCGAGTAATGTACTTGCGCGGCAAGCGCCAACACCTCCCGCATTTTTTGCGATAACCAAATGGCACAAAAAAGAAAAGACAAAGCCAAGAAGCGCGTTGTCGTGGTGGAGCAGGTGGGCCAGGTACACATTCGTGCCTCGTTCAACAACATCATCATCTCCATTACCAATAACAACGGTCAAGTTATTTCGTGGGCTTCGGCCGGCAAAATGGGCTTCCGTGGTTCGAAGAAAAATACGCCCTACGCCGCCCAAATGGCGATGAGCGACTGCGGTAAAGTAGCCCACGACTTGGGCATGCGCAAAGCCGAAGTATTCGTAAAAGGCCCGGGTTCGGGTCGTGAGTCGGCCATCCGCGCCCTCGGTAACGTGGGTATTGAGGTGACCACCATCCGCGACGTAACGCCGCTGCCCCACAACGGCTGCCGCCCTCCCAAGCGTCGTCGCGTTTAGTTTTTCACTTCAGATAGTAGATTAAGATGGCACGTTATACCGGCCCTACCTCAAAAATTGCCCGTCGCTTCAACGAGCCGATTTTCGGCCCCGACAAAGCGCTCAACAAGAAAGCTTATCCTCCGGGCCAGCACGCCGCGGCCGGCGCAAGAAGCAGTCGGAGTACGCCGTCCAGCTGATGGAGAAGCAGAAGGTGAAATACATGTACGGCATGTTGGAGAAGCAATTCGAAAACCTGTTCCACAAAGCAGCAGCCCTCCCCGGTATCACCGGTGACAACCTGCTCGCGCTGTTGGAAGCTCGTCTGGACAACGCCGTGTACCGCCTGGGCATTGCCTCGACGCGTCGCGCAGCTCGCCAACTCGTGGGTCACAAGCACATCACTGTGAACGGTGAAGTTGTGAACATTCCTTCGTACCACCTGCGGGCTGGCGACGTGGTGGGTGTGCGCGAGAAGTCGAAGTCGTTGGAAGCTATTGCTACCAGCCTGTCAGTTCGCAACTCGCGCCAGTTTTCCTGGTTGGAGTGGGACGGCAAGGAAATGGCCGGCAAGTTCATCAACGCTCCCGCCCGTGAGCTGATTCCGGAGAAAATCACCGAGCAGCTCATCGTCGAACTGTATTCGAAGTAAGTAACGCTACTGGTAGCGGCCCGGCAGTTTGTCGGGCCGCTCTTGTGCTTATACTTCACCTCATTTTTTCAAATTTTTTACGCCCCACATATGTCAATCTTAGCTTTTCAGATGCCGGAGAAAGTGGTGATGGAGAAATCCGACGACTTCACCGGGACGTTTGAATTCAAGCCGCTCGAGAAGGGCTACGGCGTCACCATCGGCAATGCGCTGCGTCGCATTCTGTTGTCGTCGCTGGAGGGTTTCGCCATCACGTCGGTTCGCACGAACAGCGTGTTGCACGAGTTTTCGACCATCGAAGGTGTGATTGAGGACATGTCCGAAATCATCCTGAACCTGAAAATGGTCCGGTTTAAGAAGACCAGCGACGCCATTGCTGATAAAATTACGGTGCGCGTGAAAGGTCAGGAGACCTTCTCGGGCAGCGACATTGGCAAGTTTGCCAGTGGTTTCGAGGTATTGAACCCCGACCATGTGATTGCGCACCTGGACCCCAGCACCGAGCTGGAGTTTGAGTTGACCATTGCTCGTGGCCGTGGTTATGTGCCCGCCGATGAGAATAAGCCAGCTGACCAGGTTTTCGGTCAGATTGCGATTGATGCTATCTACACGCCTATCAAAAACGTGAAGTACAGCATTGAAAATACCCGTGTGGAGCAAAAGACTGACTACGAGAAGCTCCTTATCGAGATTCAGACGGACGGCTCGATTCACCCGGAGGAAGCACTGAAAGGTGCGGCCAATATTCTCATTCAGCACTTCATGCTGTTTTCGGATAACACGATGACCCTCGAAGGTCCTCGCGTGACCGAAGACGAGCCGATTGATGAGGAAACCATGCAGATGCGCAAGATGCTCAAGACTCCTCTGGAGGACATGGAGCTCAGCGTACGCGCTAAGAACTGCCTGAAGGCAGCCGACATTAAGACGATGGGCGAACTGGTGACGCTGGAAATTGCGGACATGATGAAGTTCCGCAACTTCGGCAAGAAGAGCCTCACTGAATTGGAAAACCTCGTTGAGGAGCGTGGCCTGGAGTTCGGCATGGACCTAGGCAAGTACCGCCTCGAAGAAGACTAGCGTTTGTAATGTGGAGATGTGATGGTATGGAAATGTGAGCTTTAATGCTCGGTTTTCAGCTTCACATCTCCACATTTCTTTTGAATACATTTCTCACATTTTACCCACAGTGCGCCCCAGGGGCAGCGGTTCTAATGAGGCCATTTTGGCCCGCCGTGGTCGCCGCCCGCAAGTGCACATCTTTTCAAACGTCCAATGAGACACGGAAAAAAAATCAACCACCTGGGCCGGACTACCGCCCACCGTCACGCGATGCTGTCGAACATGGCTTCGTCGCTCATCCTGCACAAGCGCATTACGACTACGGTTGCCAAAGCCAAAGCCCTGCGCAAGTACGTGGAGCCGATGCTGACCAAGTCGAAGGAAGACACGACGCACTCGCGTCGTATGGTGTTCGCCTCATTGCAGGACAAGGAGTCCATCAAAGAGTTGTTCGGTAATATTTCGAGCAAAATTGCTACCCGTCCCGGTGGTTATACCCGTATCATCAAGCTGAGCGATACCCGTCTGGGTGACAACGCTGAGATGTGCATCATTGAGTTGGTGGACTTCAACGAGACCATGCTTGAGGCTAAATCGGCGGCTGCTGAGAAGTCGACTACTACCCGCCGCTCGCGCAGCCGTGGTGGTAAGAAGGCTACGACCGACGAAGCTGCTACTTCGGCTACCGAAATTAAAGGCGAAGCGGTTGCTCCTGCTGCCATTGTAGAGGAGTCGGCACCGGCTGATACCGCTACTGAAACTGTCAAAGATGGCGAGAGCCGTGATGAAGCTAAGGCTGACGCTTAAGTAACATCGCCTGTTGGTAAAAAAAAGGGGACGCACCGCGAGGTGTGTCCCCTTTTTTTGCGTCGCATTTACAAAGCCAATTAATGGGGTTGGTTATCGGCACTACCAATTGGGGCTGGCTTGAACTAAGATGAATGTGCTGGAAAACCGTGCTTATGCCGGTTGATTCCCGTAGGTTTGTGGCAACGTAACCTGATTTAAAAACCGAGACGCTATGAGCTTCATTTCGCAGATTCACGCCCGCCAGATTTTTGATTCCCGTGGCAACCCCACGGTAGAAGTGGATGTAACGCTTGATTCGGGCGTGATGGGCCGGGCCGCAGTGCCTTCTGGTGCCAGCACGGGCAAGCACGAGGCCGTGGAGATGCGCGACGAGGACAACACCCAGTACATGGGCAAGGGCGTCCTGAAGGCCGTGGAAAACGTCAACTCCCGCATTGCTGAAGAATTGGTGGGTTTCTCGGTATACGAGCAGTCGTTGCTCGACAAGATTATGCTGGAGATGGATGGTACGCCTAACAAGGCTAACCTGGGGGCCAATGCCATTCTGGGGGTGAGCCTGGCGGCGGCCCGCGCCGCTGCGTTGGATGCCAACATGCCACTTTACCGCTACGTGGGCGGCGTGGGTGCTTCCACCATGCCCGTGCCCATGATGAACATCCTCAACGGTGGTTCGCACGCCGACAATTCGATTGACTTCCAGGAGTTCATGATTATGCCTGTGGGCGCTTCGTCGTTCACGGAGGCCATGCGCTGGGGCTCAGAGATTTTTCACACGCTGAAAGGGGTGCTGAAGAAGCAGGGGCTGAGCACCAACGTGGGCGATGAGGGCGGCTTCGCGCCGAACATTAAATCGAACGAAGAAGCCATTAAGGTGGTGCTGCAGGCCATTGAGGTGGCCGGCTACCGCCCCGGCGAGGACGTGATGATTGCCATGGATGCAGCTGTTTCGGAATTCTACTCGGATGGCATGTACCACTTCAAGAAAAGCACCGGCGATAAGCTGACCTCTTCGCAAATGGCCGACTATTGGGCCGATTGGGTAAGCAAATACCCCATCATCAGCATTGAGGATGGCATGGACGAGGACGACTGGGCCGGCTGGAAGCTGCACACCGAGAGCCTGGGCAACAAAATACAGTTGGTGGGCGACGACTTGTTCGTGACCAACGTAGACCGGTTGCAGCGCGGTATCGATGAAAACATCGCCAATGCCATTCTCATCAAGGTAAACCAGATTGGTACTCTGACCGAAACCATCGCAGCCGTGAACCTGGGCCGCCGCAACGGCTACAAATCCATCATGAGCCACCGCTCGGGTGAGACGGAGGACAGCACGATTGCCGACCTGGCCGTGGCTCTGAACACCGGCCAGATTAAGACCGGCTCGGCTTCGCGCTCGGACCGGATGGCCAAATACAACCAGCTGCTCCGCATTGAAGAAGAGCTGGGCGAAGTGGCCTACTACCCCGGCCGCAAGATGTAATCTGAACTAAAGCAGCACAGCCAAACGCCAATTTTGCACCAGCAGAATTGGCCGTTTGTATTACCTTTACCCTGATGCAATTACCGACTTTTATTAGCCCTGTGCTGCGCGTGGTCCGCAGCTTTTACTTCCTTGCGGGCATGGGCTTCGTGGTGTGGATGGTGGTGTTTGATGCCAATGACCTGAGCAAGCAGTTCGACATCTACCAAAAGTGGAAAGAGCTGCGCAACGAGAAACAGTATTACCTCGACAATATTGACGTGGTGAAACGGGAGCGGGCCGAGCTGATGAGCTCGCCGGCCCTGCTGGAGAAGTTTGCGCGGGAAAAGTACCTGATGAAGCGGCCCGGCGAAGACGTATTCGTGCTGGTGCCTGCCACGGAGGAATAGCGTATGGATAAGCATTCGCACTGATGGCGGCTTCCGAAGCTGGCCACTGCTCATTTCGGGCAGCGTGGGCATGGGGGCCGGCATTTGGGGTAGCGATGCTGCTCTGGCTACTGGTTGCTGGAGCGGGACAGGCGCAGGTAGCTCCGGTGCCGCGCAAGGCCAGCCAGGCCCAGGTGGCCCGGCAGTTCCTCCGGTTTGTGTTGCGCGGGGATTATGCTGCGGCCTACACGCGCCTAGCGCCGGAGGTGCGGCGGGCCGTGACCCGGGAGCGTTTCGAGGTTGCTGCCCGGCCTTTGTGGCGCAGCGGACAGCGGCGTGGGCAGCACATAGAGCTCTACAAGCTGGGCGTGCGGCTGGCAGGCCCTTCTTCACGCTTGTTCTATGCGTTCACCTTCTCCTCCGACTCAGCCACTACTCCGCCACCGGCGGTGCTGGAGGTAACGTTTAGGGATACCACATCACGAGTGGTCCTTGGCTTCGGCCTGCGGCCAGGGCCAACCAAGGCCCCGGCACACCTGGCCCCGGTGGGTAATCGCACAAAACTGCGGCGCTAAAGCAGGTAAGCTTGCCTATAACGTCAGGTTAACCAGAATGAAACACTGCTGCGTGAGCAAAGAGCAAAAACCTGACAGGTTTGGGACCGTGCCAGGAAGGAAGCACAGCCAGTGAGCTGGGGAAATGCTCACCGGCTGTGCTTTAGCTGATTTTCTTGCCCGCCATTGCTTGCTGGATGGATATGTTCATCACCCGTTCTGCGTAGGGCCGGGTTAGCTCGTCGAGCTCGTCCATGGCTTTCAGAATAGGGTCACGGTCGGTGCCGGTGAGGGCGCTGCGGACTTTTGCTACCTGGGCCTCGGTGGCGGTTAGCTCCTCTTCGGTGAGGTGCTGCTGGTTTTTGCGGGTGAAATTGCCCACCTGGTACAGCAGCTGCTCGGCGGCAGTACGGGCCTCGATGAGCAGGCGAGCGGCCACGTCTTCCTTGGCATTCACCAGTGAATCCATCAGCATTTGCTCTACTTGCTCGTCGGTGAGGCCGTACTGGGGCTTAATTTCGACCTGCTGGCGCGTGTTGGACCGCAGCTCGACGGCTTCAACCTGAAGGATGCCGTCGGCGTTCAGCAGGAAGTTGACGTCGACTTTGGGCAGGCCCGCGGGCATGGCCGGAATGCCGGTGAGCACGAATTCGCCCAGCTTGCGGTTCTGGCTCACCTGGTCCCGCTCGCCCTGGTACACGGCAATTTTCAGGTTGACCTGGCCATCGACGCTGGTGGTATACTGGCGGCCGGCTTTGGTGGGGATTTTGGAGTTGCGCGGGATGATGGGGTCCAGCAATCCGCCCAGCGTTTCGATGCCCAGCGTGAGCGGGGTCACGTCGAGCAACAGCACATCGCGGCGGTTGCCGGCCAGGATGTCGGCCTGAATGGCCGCGCCGAGGGCCACCACTTCGTCGGGGTTTAGGGACTTGTTGGCGGGCTGGCCAAAGAACTCGGACACCGAATCGTACACCAGGGGCACGCGGGTGGAACCTCCCACCAGCAGCACAGCGTCGAGGTCAGTGGCAGCGAGGGTAGAATCCGTGAGGGCCTGGCGGCAGGCCGCGATGGTGCGCTCCACGAGCGGCCGGATGAGGTCATCGAACTGCAGGCGGGTGAGCGTGACGGAGATGTTCTGGCCAGCCTCGACGGTGAGGTGGGTGGTGAAGTCGTCGTGCTGGCTGAGGTACTTCTTGGCCATTTCGGCCGCCAAGCGCAGCTGCTGCTGCAGGTGCGGGTCGGAGTGGAACGTGGCGGGCAGCTGGAACGCGCTGGTCCAGTGCTCGGCCACTACGCGGTCCAGGTCGTCGCCGCCAAGGTAGGTGTCGCCGTGGGTGCTCAGGACCTCAAAAATGCCCTGCTGAATGCGCAGGATGCTGATGTCGAAGGTGCCACCACCGAGGTCGTACACGGCCACCGTTTTCTCGTCGCTGGGGTCCAGGCCGATGCCGTAGGCTAGGGCGGCGGCAGTGGGCTCGTTCACAATGCGCAGCACCTCCAGGCCGGCCAGGCGGCCCGCGTCGCGCGTGGCCTGGCGCTGGGAATCGTTGAAGTAGGCGGGCACGGTGATAACGGCGCGGTTTACGGGCGTTTTGAGGGCGTGCTCGGCGCGGGCACGGAGCTCCCGCAGAATATCGGCCGATAGCTCGATGGGGGAGTAGAACCGGTCGTCGACGCGAATTTTGACCAGGCCTTCGGAGTTGTCGTCGATGATTTTATAGCCGAGCTGGTCGGCGTGGCTGCCCAGGTCGCGGTAGCTTTTGCCCAGCAGGCGCTTCACCGAGTACACGGTGCGCTGCGGGTCGGTGAGCAGGAACTCGCGGGCGTCGTTGCCCACCAGCGGGTCGGCCCCGTCGGTGGGAAAGTGCACCACCGAGGGCACTATGCTACCGCGGCCCTGGTCGTTGATGGCCAGGGGCTGGCGGCTGTCGGGGTGCACGTAGGCCACCAGGCTGTTGGTGGTGCCCAGGTCGATGCCGACAATGATTTCTTCTTGTTGAAACGTGCCGGTGGCAAGATTGATAGCGACAGTGGCCATGGTCTGGAGTAGGAGCTGCGCAGCGTGGCAGCTCAGGAATAAAGGATAAAAAAGAACGGCCGGCCTCGCACCACAAAAGTAGTTGTTAAACCCCCGTGGGAGTAGAACAGTGCGGATTGGAAATGGATGGCTACCGCATGCCAGAATGTTTTTAAATTAATATTCTGATTTTTAAAACCGAAAAGATGCTTACTCTCGTACGAAGCTACCAGCCACTGTAGCAATTGGTATTTGTCAGATTTTCCTGGCGTTACTGTGTGCCGATTTGAGAAGCTGTGTTTCGTTTTTTTCCTTTCAACCCCATTCTGTTTCTTATGAAAAATCTGCTTACTCGTCCTCTGTTCCACGTTGCGCTACTCGCAACCTCGGTAGGGGGAATGCTAGCCTGGAGTGGCCAGCACAACACACTGGAGGCCTCCAGCCACCGCGAAGCGCCGCTCATCGCCGACGACCCGTTGGCTGACAACGTGGACGTCTACGCTTTCCGCAGCCCGGACGCGTTGGCCAACGACGCCAACGCCTCGGTGACCATCATTGCCAACTATGTGCCGTTGGAGCTACCCCAGGGCGGCCCTATCTACAACACGTTCGGCGAGAATATCCAGTACGACATCCACGTCAAGAACGACGCGACAACGACTGGTGATGATATCATTTACCGGTTTACGTTCACCAAAACGAACGAGGACCCCACCACCTTTTTCCGGGTGCGTTTGGGTAAGGAAAACCAAAAGACTACCTACCGCATGGACGTAATCCGCGGGGGTAATACTACCAACCTCGTTACGGGGGGCATAGTGCCCGCGCCAAACATCGGCCCGCGTTCTATTGAAGGTGCTGCTGGCCTGAACCAGGCTGCCGGCTACACCGCCTATATGGCCAGCGCCGTGCGGACGCTGAGCAACGGCATCAAAGTATTCTGCGGCCCAACTGA
This sequence comes from Hymenobacter glacialis, assembly GCF_001816165.1. Taxonomy (GTDB): domain Bacteria; phylum Bacteroidota; class Bacteroidia; order Cytophagales; family Hymenobacteraceae; genus Hymenobacter; species Hymenobacter glacialis. Next base: position 87,984 of record NZ_MDZC01000090.1, on the reverse strand, counting down.
CGACCCGTTCTTCACGGACCTGGGTGCCATCTTTGACTTGGGTGGTGTGCGCGGCCGCCAAACGCCTACGGGCAATAATAACGGCACTGCCCGCGACGGTTTGGCCCGCAAAAACACGCATGCTATTGCCATGCAGATTCCGGTTGCGCTGCTGGCAAAGACGAGTGCTCCCGCGCTGACGGCCGCCACCAATATTCTTGATTCCAACTTCATCATTGGCGTGTGGGCTTCAGCCAGCCGCCAGGCCATGCGCGTCATCAACACCGATGGCACGCGGACGCACACCGGCAATTTTGTGCAGGTGTCGCGCCTGGGCATGCCCCTCACCAACGAGGTGGTTATTCCCATTGGTCAGAAAGACGAGTGGAACGCCGGTTCGCCTTACGGCGTGGCGCTGCCCGCTTCCGGCTCGCAGCAGTTCCGCTTCGACGAGAACCTGATGAACCCCGAACTGGGCCTGTACATGGCCGACAACACGCCGGTAAACGGCGCGGCTCCCAAGCCCGCTGGCCAGACGTACTTCGGCGAAGCCGTACCCGGCCTCGGTCCGTTGCGCATACAGACGAAGTCGCTGGCTGGTACGGCTGGCTTGCCCGCCGGTGGTTTCGACTTCCGGAACGGCGCCGCTGGCTTGTCTGGTTTGGCTGGTTCTTCGGCCGTAACGGGCACTGCCCTGGCCCCCGCTCCTAATGGTTTTGGCGAGTACCTGCTGCGTCCCGGCAAGCCCCGTTCGGTTGACCTGCTGCCCATCTTCCACACGGGCGTGCCCAACTTGCCTCCTTACCAGCTGGCTACCGGCAAAGCCGGCAACCCCCTGGCCGCTGGCAAGCCGTTCATCAACAACTTCCTGCCCACCTTTGGCGACATGCTGCGCCTGAACATGGCCGTGCCCCCTACGCCCCGCAACTCGGCTGATTTCAGCTCGGAAGGCCTACTGGCCGCCGCCGTGCTCGGCCTGACCGACCCGCGCTACAACGCCAATGCCAACCTACAGCTCATTCCGAACATGGACGGCTTCCCCAACGGACGCCGCCTCGAGGATGACGTGACCCGCATTGAGTTGCAGGCCGTGGGCGGTGTGGTACTGGCCGCCATCGGCCTGTGGTACGACGACTATCCTGCCGGTGGTGCCAACCCCGTAACCGCCCAACTGGGCAAAGTGCTTGGTTTCACCACCAACATCGAGCGCAACGACACGACCTTCAAAGCCGCGTTCCCGTACTCCCAGACGCCTTGGAGCGGTACCAACGCTCAGAAGCAGGTGCTGGCGCAGCGTAGCGGCAGCGGCCTGGGCATGCAGTCCAAGCTGGCCTCGGTGCAGGGCTACCCCAACCCCTTCGTGGACCGCATTACCATGCGGATGGACCTGCAACTTGCTTCTAACGTGAGCATGATTGTGAGCGACGCAACCGGCCGCAAGGTGGCTACCCTCGCTTCGGCTAAGCGGTTTGCCGTTGGCCAGCACGACATTGTGTGGCAGCCCGGCCGCGATGTGGTCCCCGGACAGTACATTGTGACGCTGTATAGCGGCACAACAATGGTGACTTCGACGCGGGTTGAGCGTCGCTAAAATGACTGAATGCTAACAAGAGCCGCCGGTTGGTCCTGTCAGGTCCGGCGGCGGCTCTTTTAGTTGTTGGTAATTGCCCGTTATCTACATGCAGGCAATAATTTACCCAATAACCAACAACGCATTACTTGCTGAACGGCAACTTATTTTCACCGTTCGACCTTACCATTCCACTTACTGCTGTTTCACATCTACTTTTAACTATTACGCTTCATCTGCTTTGAAAAAGTACTTATATCCGGCCTTGCTTGTGGTATTCGCCGGTTTGGCGGCTGCCATCTTTCTATTTAAAAAGCCTGACATGCGCGTTCCTGCGCTTATGGAGCGCAACGGCGACCTGGCCGCTGGCGGCGAATGGCTAAATACCAAAGCGGCCATTGGAGGCTTGCAAGCCAACCTGCGCTCCAATCCTAACGACCAGAAGAGCCGCCTGCTGCTGGCGCAGGCCTACATGCAGGAGGGCCGCGTAACCGGCAACCACCCGTACTACGACGGGGCCGCCATGGGCCTGTTGGAAGAAGTGCTGCAGGCCGACCCCGAAAACTTTGAAGCCCTGTGCTGCAAAGCCGCGCTGAGCCTCACGCAACACCATTTTGCGCAGGGCCTCGGCATTGCTCAGCAAGCCCAGAAAATCAACCCCAGCAGTGGCTTCGTGTATGGCCTGCTGACGGACGCCAACGTAGAGATGGGCCACTACGACGAGGCTGTGAAAATGGCTGACAAGATGAACACCGTGCGCCCCGACCTGCCCGCCTATGCCCGCATAAGCTATCTGCGGGAGATTTACGGCGACGTGCCCGGCGCTATTCAGGCCATGGACATGGCCACCAAAGCAGGCTTTATCGGCCTTGAGCAAACCGAATGGACCCGCGTGGGCCTGGGTCGTCTGCACGAGATAAGCGGCGACACAGCCAGTGCCCACGGCTACTACCTAATGGCGCTGGCGGCGCGGCCCGGCTATGCCTACGCCATTGCCGGCCTAGGCCGCATTGCCGCCGCTCGGAAAGACTACGCTACCGCCATCAAATTCCACGAGCAGGCCCGTGCCACGGTGAAGGACTACGCTTTCACCGACGAGCTGACCGACCTGTACCGGCTGAACGGACAGGCCGAGGAATCAAAGAAAATGGCTCGGGAGTCTATTGCCATGCTCGCCAGCGCTGCCGAAGAAGCTGACGCTGACGAGCAGATGGGCCACTACGCCGACCGCGAGTTGGCGTACGCCTACCTCAAAACCAATGAGCTGGACAAGGCCCTGGAACACGCCAAAATTGAGTACGACCGCCGACCCGACAACATTGACGTGAACGAAACCATGGCTTGGGTGCTCTACAAACGCGGCAACTACGCCGAGGCGCACAAGTACATGCAGGTGGCCCGCCGCACCGGCTCCAAGAATCCCGTGCTGCTGGGTCGGGCCGGGTTTATCCTGACCAAAATGGGCAAGCTGGCCGAAGGCCAGGCCCTGATTGAGAATTCGCTCAAAACCGCGGCTTACCTCGACCCGGAAATTGAAGCGGAAGGCAGAAAGCTGCTTGCTGCGCGCTAGTATGCCCGCTCCTGGCCCACTGGTTTGGGTAAGAAAGGCGGCCCGCCGCAGCTTGGCGGTGCTGCCGCTGCTGGTGCTGCTGGCCGTGCCTGCCGCGGGCCACGTGCTCAACACGGACCTGAGCAAGCTTTCGCGCACCGAAATATTCGGGACGTATCTGCAGCTGGGCTTCACGCACATCATCCCGCTGGGGTTCGACCACATTTTGTTCATCGTCAGCCTGTATATTCTGGAGCCGCGCCTCAAGCCGGTCCTGCTGCAAGCCACGGCCTTCACGGTGGCGCACTCCATCACGCTGGGACTGGCCATGTACGGGCTGATTTCACCGCCCTCGCACATCATCGAGCCCATCATTGCGCTGTCCATCCTGTTTGTGGCCATCGAAAACATCATCACCGACCGGCTGAATCCGTGGCGCGTGGCTATCGTGTTCGGCTTCGGGCTGGTGCACGGCATGGGCTTCGCCAGCGCCCTCACGGGGCTGGGGCTGCCGGCCAAGGACTATTTCGGCTCGCTTATTTCTTTTAATGTGGGCGTGGAGCTGGGCCAGGTTGCGGTAATATTGCTGTGCTGGGCATTGGTGGGGCGTTGGGCCGCTCACAAAACCTGGTACAAGCAACGCGTGGTAGTTCCGGCGTCCGTGGTCATCGGGCTGGTAGCGGCGTACTGGACGGTGGAGCGCGTATTTTTTACCTGAAAAATAATAGCAACATAGAGCCCTTAAAATAAAGCAAATTGCTAAGCGTAGTCGGCATCCAACGCTGGCTGCTACCCGTAAATTGAACAACCCGAATAATTAGTTGTACCCGTGGCCATCCGCTCGCATCTCACGCTGCTACTGCTGCTCAATTACCTGCTGGTGATTGGGGTTGGCCTCGTGGAGCGTCCGGTGCGGGTAATCGACCGGCCTTTTGCCTACGTGCACAGCCACGACTGCCAATTGCAGCACACGCTGCGTTTGGCCTGCTTCGATGATTGCAACGGCGTGCAGTACCAAGTGAAAAAGACCGGCGCGCGGCCGCCACTACAACAGCTGCTCAATACGCTTAAAGGCCTTGACAAGCACTGCCTGCCCGAAGCGCGGATGGTGGCGAGTGCGCCTGTTTTTCGGCTCCCGCAGCCCCGAGTGGCCGTCTGTGAGGTTGCTGTGCCCATGGGCCACCACGGCCAGATTGAGTTGCCGCCCTGTCGGGGATAAGTCGCGCGCGGGCCTGCGGGCCCGGGTGGTACCGGGCGCCCTGCGTTCGGGCCGTTTCGTCTTATCCACAACCTGACGCTGCCGGCGTGGCCACGAGCCCCGTCGCGTCTGTACCCGATTATTTATGCATTTCTGGACCAATTCCCTCCAATCCGTAGCAGGCGCTACGGGCGCTTCTTCCCGCGTGCAATTGCCGGCTGCGGGCCGCCTGGCCGTTTCCTGCCTAGCCAATGTTCGCGGCCTGCCTTTGAGCCAGGCGGCGCCATCGGGCAGCAGCCAGCGCACCGGCCTGGCCCGGCACCGGGCGCAGCACCGCGCCCAGTGCCGGGCCAACTGCATGAGCAAGGCAAACTTCTAAGCCGGCTGGCACTGGCGAACCCTCTTTTATCAATCCGGACTTGCTGATTGGGGCCTTGCTACGGCCAGGTTCCAATACTCCGCATTCTTTCCTTATAGATGAAATTTCTACTTACCGCTCAACAAGCTGCGTGCAGCCTGCTCCTGGGGCTGTGTTTGATGGGGCAATTCGTGCACGCGCAGGGCACGGCCACGCTGCGCGGCAGCGTGGCCGACTCGCTCTCCGGCCAGCCACTGGCGGGCGTGAGCGTGGGCCTGCAAGGCCAGCCCGGCGGCACTGCCACCGATGCGCTGGGCAACTTCCGGCTCGCGAGCGTGGCCCCCGGCACCTACACGCTGCGCGTGGGCGCGCTGGGCTACCGCGCCGCCAGCCAGACCGTGACGCTGGCGCCCGGCGAAACCCGCGCCATGCCATTCACTATTGCGCCCGTGGCCCTAAGCCTTGCGGAAGTAACCGTGAGCCAGCCGAGCGACCCCAACCAAAGCCTGGCGGCTATCAGTCAGATTGATAAAGTGCTGCGGCCCGTGAACTCGGCTCAGGACTTGCTGCGGCTGGTACCGGGCCTGTTTATTGCCCAGCACGCGGGCGGCGGCAAAGCTGAGCAGATTTTCCTGCGCGGCTTCGACGTGGACCACGGCACCGATTTCGCGGTGAGCGTAGACGGCTTGCCGGTGAACATGGTGAGCCACGCCCACGGCCAGGGCTACGCCGACTTCCACTTCGTGATACCTGAAACGGTGGAGCAGCTGAAGGTGTACAAAGGCCCGTACACGGCGCGGTTTGGCGATTTTGCTACGGCCGGCGCGGGCGAGTTTAGCACCAAAGCCCGCCTCGATGCCAGCCAGGTGAAGCTGGAAGTGGGGCGCTTCGACACCTACCGCGCCTTGGTGATGCTGGACTTGCTGGAAAACAACAACCGCCACCTCTTTTCCAAAAAGCCCGAAAGCGCTTACGTGGCCGCCGAGTACAACTTTACCAACGCTTTCTTCGACCAAAAGCAGGATTTTCGGCGCTTCAATGGCCTGGCCAAGTACACCGGCCAGCTATCGGACCGCACCTCGCTCACGCTGCTGGCCTCGCACTTTACTTCCAGCTGGGACGCCAGCGGCCAGATTCCCGAAAGCGCGGTGCGCGAGGGCATCATCTCGCGTTTTGGCAGCATTGACCCTAGTGAGGGCGGCAACACCAACCGCACCAATGCCTCGGCGGTACTCGCCACGGGCCTGCCCGGCGACGCCGTGCTTCGCCAGCAGCTCTACTATTCGCGCTACAACTTCAACCTGTTTTCCAACTTTACCTTTTTTCTGAATGACCAGGAAAACGGAGACGGAATCAACCAGACCGATGACCGCAACATTTACGGCTACACCGGCACCTACGACCGCGACGACCAACTGGGCGCTCGCAATGTGCACACCACCTTCGGCGTGGGCACCCGCATCGACGACACGGACCTTACCCTGCGCCGCGCCGTGCGCCGCACCATCACCGACACCACCACGGCCGGCCGGGTACAGGAGCGCAACTTCAACGCCTACCTCGACGAAACCCTGACCCTAACCGACCGCCTCACGCTGAACGCCGCCGTGCGGGCCGACGTGTTCGTGTTCGATTTCCGGGGCATCACCACCAACGACGATGGCAACCTAGAGCCATTGCGGGGCCGCAAAATCCGCGCCCGCGTATCGCCCAAGCTGAATTTGTACTACCAGCTAGCACCCAAGGTGCAGCTGTTTGCGCGCTCCGGCTTTGGGTTTCATTCCAACGACGCCCGCGGCGTGGTGCGCGGCACGGTGAACGATAACGCCCTGCCCCGTGCCATTGGCTACGAAGCGGGTAGCACTTTCAAGCCCCTGCCGAGCGTGGTGGTGAACGCCGTGCTCTGGGCCCTGCATTTGGAAGATGAACTGGTGTACGTGGGCGATGAGGCCGTGGTGGAAAGCGCCGGCCGCACCCGCCGTTATGGTGCCGACCTGTCGGTGCGCTACCAACTCACCCGCGCCCTGTTTGCCGATGTGGACCTGAACTACAATCACGGCCGCCTGGTGGGCGTAGCCGAAGGCCAGAACTTCATTCCCCTGGCACCGCGCTTCACCAGCGTGGGCGGCCTCACCCTCAAAAACCCGCAGGGCTTCAGCGCCAGCCTGCGCTACCGCCACCTCGACAGCCGCGCGGCCAACGAGGATAACTCCATCCGCGCCCGCGGCTACTTCCTGTTCGACGGCGTGCTGAACTACACCCAACCTCGTTTCCAAATCGGTGCCACCGCCGAAAACCTGCTCAACGTGGATTGGAATGAGGCCCAGTTTGCCAACCCCAGCCGCCTGCGCGGCCAAACCACGCCCGTAGAGGAACAGCTGCATTTCACGCCCGGCACGCCGTTTTTCATTAAGCTGAATGCCAGCGTGTTTTTCTAAATTATAACCTCCGAAAGCTTCCTGCAAAAACGTCATGCCGAGCGCAGTCGAGGCAAAGTGAATGTGCGAAAAAGGCCTCTCCATTATTATGAAGAGGCCTTTTTGATTTGTAAGGAAATTGCTGAGGTTACCGCAGCGCCACTTTACGGCTGATTTTGAACTCTGGCACCGTCAGCTGGTACAGGCCGGTTCCCAGGGCCCGCTTCACGCTGAGGCGCGCTTCGTTGGAGCCGGGGTAGAGGCGCAGGGTCTCTTCGTGCACCAGGCGGCCGGTGAGGTCGTGGAGGCGCACGGTCACGTTCTGCTGGCGGTTGGTTTGCAGCACCACGTCGATGCGGTCGGCCGTGGTAGGGTTAGGAAACACCGAAACCTCAGCGGCGGTCAGTTCTTCGGCGGCCTTGGTTACCACCGCGTCGCGGCGGCCGGTCATGGCGCCGGTTACCACGGTGGGGGCGGTGTAGGTCACCTTCACAAAGGCGCGCTGGGCGGGGTTGGTGGTCACGGCGTTTTTGGCTTTGAGCGTGTACCAGCCCTCGGCGATGGGGGTATAGGTGCCCACGCGGTTGCCGGTGCCGGTGCTGCTGCTCACTACCGTGCCGGCGCTGTTCAGCACGGCCACGGTGAGGCTGCGGGTGGCATCGGTGGGAAAGAGGGTGTAGCTGATGCTCTTGTTGGCGGCCACGTAGATGCGGCCCGCCGTGCGGTAAGCCGTGGAGGAAGCCGGCAGCTGCCCGCCCTGCTGCAGGGAGCGGGCGTCGGAGTCGCCCAGGTCGTCGGCCAGCTCCCATTCCTGGGTGGTGGCGCGGCCCACTTTGGCGTAGTTGGTCACGGCGGTGGTGGGGGCCCACACCGAGTAGCCGCGGCGCCCGCCGGCGGCGGTGCCGTTGCAGGGCGGCGTGTTAATCACCACCGTCTGCGAGCCGCTTACCGTAACGGTGGCCGTGCCGTTGGCGCCGGAGTAGTCCTTGAGCACGGTGCCGGGCGCGAAGTCGCAGCTTACGGTGCTGTTCTGCCAGGTGCTGAAGTTGTCGTTGATGCCGATGATGGCCTTGGTGCTTCGTTCAATCACGAGGTGGTCGGCAGCCTGCCAGCGCACCTTATAGGCCCCTTCCTTAAAGCGCAGGTTTTGGTGGCACCAAATCAGGTTTTCAATGTCGGAGCGCACGGGCAAATCCACGGTGCTTTTGGGGCTGTGCGAGTAGCGCTTGCCGGTGCTGCCAATGTTGAACAAGTCCTCGAAAAACAGCTGCGGCGAGCCGTCTACAGACAGCAGCACGGCGTAGGCTGCCGAAAGGCGTGGGTCGAAGGGGTCGATGTGCGGGGCCAGCTCCGAGCCGGTGTTCCAGCCGGTGTAGTTGCCGGTGGCGTCTACCTGCGGCCGGAACGTGTCGTGGTTGTTCACGAAGGGCACCGTGCGGTGCACATAGGTGCCGTTGGTGAGCACCACGCGCCGGCCCTGCTGGTAGCCGGGCAGGTTGCCGATGTTGAAATTGCCGCCCCCGCTCACCATGGAGTAGATGCCGTCGCGCATGCCAAAGTCAAACGTGCCGGCGCGGTCCTGCACCTCGGTGCACCACTGGTCCAGCTGGGCTGCCCCGCCCACCCATTCGCCCACGGCGTACATGGTGGGGCCGCCGTTGGCCCAGCCGGCGCTGCTTTGCATGTTGTAAAGAAAGTCCTCCATGGCGAAGGACGGAAAATGCTTCACGGCATCAAGCCGCACGCCGTCGAAACCCACCTGTTTCTTGTACCAAATCAACCATTCGCGCTCCTTGTTGCGCATGTAGTCGGCGCCCTGCACGGGGTTGAAGGTGGCGTTGGAGCTTTGGCCGTAGGAGCCATTGTAGTAGCTGATATCAGGCCCGAACAGTACTTGGTTTAGGTCGCCGCTGGTGGTGTTATTGCCGGGGTTGGGGTTGAAGTTCTGCCAGTTCTTAGAGAAGCGGCCGCTGCGGGCCAGGTAGTTGGCCGAGGTTTCGGCGGTGGCCGGCGTGGCGTAGCTCACGTAGCGGAAGTTCTTGTACTTGCTGGTCGTGAAGTCTTCGTACGCCGCCGGGTCCTGGCCGCCTGCCCCGGTGGAAGAGCCCGCCCCGTCGTTGTGGTTCAGCACGATATCCTGCACCACGTCGATGCCGTTGGCGTGCAGAATGGCCACGCCGCGCAACAGCTCGTCTTTGTTGCCCACGCGGGTAGCCAGGAAGCCCTTCTGGTACTTATCGCCCAGGTCGTAGTTGTCGAAGGGCGAGTAGCCATTGCCCTGGTTGGGGCTTTTGATGGTGGGCGGCATCCACACGGCGTCAATGCCCATGGCTTTCAGACGCGGGGCCAGGTCGGCAATGTAGTTGGCCCAGCCGTTGGGGTAGTTGCTGTTCCAGTAGTCCCACCAGAAACCCTGCAGCACGACTTGCTGGGCACGGGCCGCCTGCGTGCCAAGCCCCAGGAAAAGGGCCAGCAGTAGCAAAGGGCGGGTGAAAGAAAATTTTGTAGAAAGCTTCATGTAGGAGGATTGATTTGAGATAAAAAAAAGAACAAAATGCATCTATTTTACTTTTTCTAGATACACCCGGCCTGGTTGAGCCTTAGAGGTTTGTAAGGTATTGTTTTATCGCGTTTTTACTGCCCGCAAGCCATAATCTTTTAAGCTCTTTTCTCGCCTGGAACTCCTTGGTTTTTTGTGGGCAGAGAACAGAGCCCAGCTTCCCGGAAGGTAAGCCAGCGCGGCCGGGGCGAAGACTGGCCCTGTAGTGCCTTCGCAACGTGATTTTTGCAGTTCCAAGGGGACGTAATGCTTCAAGCCACCGTACTTTGCAGGCAATGGTTTGGTTGAACAAAATGAAGAAGGCCGCGAGTAAGACGGCGGTTAACTGGAAATGGCTGGCTGCGGCCGTCGCGCTAAGCATAACGGGTTGCCAGCGCCGCGTCGATGTGCCCGGCCGCGCCGCTGCGCACATGCCGCCGAAAACCAGCGTTCATGCGGCTCCAACGGTAGCCAGTGCGCTTCCCGATTCGTTGGCCCTCACGCCGGTGCCGGTAGTGCCCCACCTGTCCGATACCCTGCGCCAAGCCATCCGGCGCCTGCACGCCGCTCTGGGCCCCGCTGCGGCTAACCTGCGCCCCGAAGTGCTTGAGCAAGCCTGCGTGGGCTACCTCACGCTGCACCCCATCGGCCGCATTGAGCGCGCCGGCCTGCTGGCCGTGGCCGACATGGACCTGCCCAACACCACCCCCCGCCTGTGGGTGCTGGACCTGCGCGCGGGCCGGGTGCTGCACCACAGCCTGGTGGCCCACGGCGAGGGTTCGGGCAAGCTGCGCGCCACGCGCTTTTCCAACCTGGAGAAGTCAGCCTGCACGTCGTTGGGTTTCTATCGCACCGCCGATACGTACGACGGCATTCACGGCTACTCGCGCCGCATCGAGGGGCTCGACAAGGGCCAGAACGCCAATGCCTTCAACCGCTACGTGGTGCTGCACGCCGCCGATTACGCCAGCCCCAAGTACATCAAGCAGCATGGCCGCCTGGGCTACAGCCGCGGCTGTCCCGCGTTGCCACCCGAGCAGTACAAGGCCATTATTGCCTCGGTGCGAGTGGGCAGCATGCTGCTAATCAGCGGTCCAGGGCTGGCTTCGCGTTGGCTCGATGGCGCGGCCGCCGGCAAGCGTTTCCTGGCGCGGGGCTGGGAGTGAAACTGGAAAAAGGCAGGCTGGCCGGAGGGAAGTAATATAGCCCAAACGGAATCTTTTGGCCAACTCAGTTGTTAATAAGTGAGCCACCAGTCCGCAAGCTTCGTATAAGGTTGCGGACCAACAGCTACGCACGAGCCAACTGGTTCGGCTTGCCTCACCTGCCAATTCCAAGAAACTATGCACCAGACCAGCGTAATTCAGCGCAAACGCAAGATGCAACGGGCCCGATTAGCACGTCGGGTGTTGCCTTTCCTCGCGTCGTTGTTTCTGGCCACTCCGATGGCGACCCCCGTAACCAAGTCGATGGCTGGTAACACGGGCAACTCAATCCGCATGCCCAAGGTGTCCACTTCGTCAACCGCGATGCTCGACCAGAAGCTGCGTTCCAGCTACGAAGCCCTTGGTGCCAAGGAGCAGGGCCTCAAGTTCGAAACGTTTGCCAAGGCCATGACCGGCTACCTCAACCTGCGCGAAGCCGGCCAACTCACCGAGGACAAGCAGTTGCTGACGGTGGTCGATTTCGACCTGCCTTCTACCGAAAAGCGCCTGTGGGTGTTCGACCTGGCCACCAACGAAACCAAGTTTCACACCCTCGTGGCCCACGGCCACAACTCCGGCGAGAACGAAGCCACCAACTTCTCCAACACCGACGAGAGCAACATGAGCAGCCTTGGCTTCTACGCTACCAGCAAGGAGTACCAGGGCAAACACGGCCGTAGCCTGCGCCTGGAGGGCCTCGACGAGGGCTTTAATACTAATGCCGCGGCCCGTTCCGTGGTGATGCACGGCGCCGACTATGTGAGCGAGGCTTTCATCAAGCAGAACGGCCGCCTGGGCCGCAGCCTCGGCTGCCCCGCGTTGCCCATGGACTTGAAAGATGAAATCATCGAAGCCGTGAACGGCGGCACTTGCTTGTTTATCAACAAGTCCGATGCCGGCTATGACTCGAAGTACCTGAATCAGAAAACGGCCATGACTGCCTTGGTGTCCACGGCCACGGCCACCGCCCACAGCTAGTCAATAAAGTTGCTGTAATACAAAAGGCCCGTCTGGATATCCAGACGGGCCTTTTCTTTGGGGGTTGGACTGCTTTTAACGTCCCTGTCATGCTGAGCCCGGGAAGCATCCTTCCCCGCTAAACGACCTGTTTTACCCTGATAAGATGCTTCGCGCTCAGCATGACAGGGTTTTTTGCTACAGCTTCACGCCAAATTTCTGCCCGACGACTTCTAAGTCCTTGATTACCGCGTCCAGCAACGGGATGCCATCCAGCAGGCGCACGGCGGCCATTGCGCGCTCCGGGTCGCCGGGAATGAGTACCTTTTTGCCCTCAATGGCCTGCGCGTTGCGAAAGGTGGTAACCCAGTTGTCCATGTGCGCTTTAAACTCGTCGGCGGGCCGAAAAGCATCGACGCGCATGGCTCCGAAAAAGTGGCCCAGGCCCAGGCCCACGGGGTCAGTGGGTGGTTGCAGGAACGCTACAAACGGCGGCACCCACGGCCCATAGTTGGCGCCCGAAAGCACCGCCGAAAATATATCAACCACCGCGCCCAGGGCGTAGCCCTTGTGCGAGCCTGTGGCGCCGCCCAAGGGCAGCAGGGCGCCGCCATTTTTCACGGCGTTGGCATCGGTCGAGGCGCTGCCGTCGGCGCTCTGTACCCAGCCTTCGGGCACGGGCAGCTGCTTGCGCTGGGCTATCTCAAGCTTGCCGTTGGCGGCGGTGGTGGTGGCGAGGTCGGCCACAAAATCGGGTTGTTCGCCGGCGGGCACGGCCACGGCAATGGGGTTGGTGCCCAGCAGGCGGTCGAGCGAGTGGGTGGGCGCGACCAGGGGCGAGGCGTTGGTCATGGCCACGCCTATCATGTCGTGGGCCAGGGCCAGCATGGCGTGGTAGCCGGCAATGCCAAAGTGGTTGGAGTTCTTCACAGAAACCCAGCCGGTGCCTACTTGCCGGGCTTTTTCGATGGCCACGCGCATGGCTTTGGGACCCACCACCAGGCCCAGGCCGCCGTCGCCGTCCACCACGGCCGTGCTGGGCGTTTCGTACGTCACGCCCACTCGGGGAGTCGGGTTGATGCGGCCTGCTTCCCAAAGACGCACGTAACCCACCAAGCGGGCCACACCGTGCGAATCGATGCCGCGCAAATCAGCCGAGAGCAGGGTTTCGGTGGCCAGCGTGGCATCGTCCTCCGGGCAGCCAATGCCGCGGAAAACCGCCTCGGTGAAGGTGAAAAGCTGGTTGTAGGAAAACGTCATAGGAAGGGATTAAGCGGCCAGCATTTCCGCCAGCAGGCCTTCTTTCAGGGCGAAGGCCGAGGTGCGGATGCGGGTGATGCCAGAGATGCCCAGCACAAAATCGATGAGCACCGCTGCCACCACCAGCATGTCGGCCCGCATGGGCAAAATGCCGGGCAGGGCCATGCGCTGCTCGTGGTTGCCGCTGAGCAGGTGCCGGTAGCTCTGCTGGAAGCTGGCCATCGCCAGCTCGGTGTGCGGCGGCAGCTGCGCTTCGGTGCGCAGCTCGCCCAGCTGCATGTCGGCCAGGCTGTCGAAGCTGCCCGAAGCGCCAACCAGGCCCACGGGTTGGTAGTGCGCAATGGCCGCGGTGAGCGGTGCCAGCACAGTGTTGAGATACTGCTGTTCGGCGGCCACCGCCGCAGCAGGCATTACGCCTTCGGGATTGGGAAAAAACTGGTCCAGCAGACGCTGGGCGCCAATCTCAAAGCTTTGCTTCCAAAAGATGGTAGCCTCGTCGGCAATGATAAACTCCACGGAGCCGCCGCCAATGTCCATGAGCAAATGCGGCTCGGCGCCCAGCGCCACGGCCTGGCGGATGCCGGCACAAATCAGCTCCGCCTCCCGCTCGCCGGCAATGACGTCAACCCGAATACCGGTTTGCACAAAAATATCGCGCACCAGGTCCGGGCCGTTGCTCGTGACGCGAATGGCGCTGGTAGCCGTGGCGCGGGTTTCGGTCACCTCGTGCAGCTCAATTTCCTCCTTGAAGCCCGCCAGCGTGTGCAGGGCCCGGGCGTAGGCCTCGGGTGCAATAATGCCCTGGCTAATGCCGCCCTCACCCAGGCGCACGCCGGCTTTGGTGCGTAGCAGGGGCACGGGCTTTTCACCGGGCTGGGTGGGCATCTCCACAATGAGGAGGTGGAAGGTGTTCGTGCCCAGATCAATAAGTGCGAGACGGCGGGGATGGGTGTGTGCGGTGTGCATAAAAAAGCTGTTTTACTTGTCTGTCATCCTGAGCTCGCGAAGGACCTTATCGCGTTCGCGCTATCATGACCAACACCAACGGCATTGGCGTGATAAAGTCCTTCGCAAGCTGAGGATAACAGAAAAAATTAGTTAGCAAACCGGCAGAAGGTGCCCAGCGGCAGCTTGCGCTGGCCCGCATCGTGCAGGTAAATCTCACCCAACTCCCGCACGGCTTTCGGGCCCGGGAAGATGGCCGTGGTCAGGTTGTCCAGAATCAGGGCCGAGAAGCCCAGGGAGTACAAGTTCACAACGAAAAAATGGTCTTCCGGGTCCAGCAGCTGCTGGCTGAGCTTGAGCAGCTCATTCAGCTCGTCTTCGAGCTGCCACTTTTCGCCGTTGGGACCACGGCCGTAAGCGGGCGGGTCGAGGATGAGGCCCTGGTACTTGCTGCCGCGCTTCACTTCGCGCCGCACGTACTTCATGGCGTCTTCCACCAGCCAGCGCACGCCGTCGAGCTGGCTGGCCTCCATGTTGTCGCGAGCCCAGAAGTTGACCTGCTTCACCGAATCCAGGTGCGTAACGTCGGCACCGGCGGCGCGGGCAGCCAGCGTGGCCGCGCCCGTGTAAGCAAACAGGTTGAGCACTCGCGGCAATTTAGCCCGACGCAGGCGCGTCTGGTTGTAGATGAACTGCCAGTTGGGGTCCTGCTCCGGAAACAGCCCCACGTGCTTGAACGACGACAAACCCAGCCGGAACTTCAGCTTCAGGCCGTCGGGCCGCTCGTAGCCAATCACCCACTGCTCGGGCATGTCGGGCTTGAGGCGCCACTGGCCCTTTTCGGTGCTGCCGGGGGCGCGGGCGAAGGCGGCATCGGCCTTTTCCCATTCCTTCAGGGGCAGGTGCGGGTCCCAGATGGCCTGGGGCTCGGGCCGGGCCAGCACGTATTTGCCAAAGCGTTCCAGCTTCTGAAAGTTGCCGCAGTCGATGAGCTCGTAATCGGGCCAGGGCGAGGTGGTGAGGAAATCGTACATAGAATGCGCAAAGGTAGGGGCCGTGCCCGTGCCCGGCAGGGCCAGCTAATTGGGCGGTAGCTCAGACGGAGCCTTTTAGGGTTTGGGGCCGTATAGGGCTGCAACCAGCTTCTGATTAGTTGTTGGTTCCGCGTGAAAAACAGATGTTCAAAATTCAAAAAGACCCTGAATTACCGGCTTGGGTGTTCCTGGCCCTGCGACTGGGTTCGCTGCTCGCCGTGGCTGTCATTGCCGCCGTTGTGGTCAGGTGCAGCGGCTACTGAGTCCGGTGCGAAAATTGAATACGAGGGGTAGCGGCGCAAGATATTGCGCCGCTACCTGTACAACCATCCAAAAGATGGTACGTGGCAATTACGCCTCATCTGCAGGGCCGCTGGCCTCGTTTATCGAAAAGCATCAGCTACCCGTGCAGTTACCGCCTAGCTTTAGCAGATGTTAATGGTTCTTGCCCCCTGGAAAACCTATCTTTTTGCCTGCGTGCTAATGCTGACGGCTTGTTCATCGCCGGCCCAGCAGCCCGAGGTGTTGGTGGCGGATTCTTCCCTGGGGCCCCTAACCCCGCGCCGCGACCTTTCAGAAGCACCCCGGCGGGGCCGCGTGCTCGACCGCAACGACTCCGTGCTGGTCGCCACCCGGTCGGTGTACCTGCTCACCCTGCCGGTGCGCCCGCCGCTGGACTCGGCCGGGCTCAACCGCCTGTTGGGCTGGCGCGAGAGTGCCCTCCGGGACCGCATTGCTGCGGCTCTGCCCTACGAAGGCGCCCGCCCCAAAGCAGGCGTGAAGCTGCTGCTAACCAACGTTGAAGCCGAGAAAATACGCAAGCGCCAGAAGGAGTGGCCCATGCTTAAGCTCACGCAGCAAACCATGCGCACTTACACCACCAGCACGGGTGCGCCCGTGCTTGGCTATGCCCCCGACCAGGCGCAGGCTTTCCTGAGCTCGGCCCAGCGCTACCGCCGGGGCCGGTTCTACCGCCTGCGCAACGGCGGCGTCGAGAGCTACTACAATGGCCTGCTCAACGGCCGCCGCGGCATCCGGCATCCGCTCCTTGACTCCATGGGCCAGGAGCGCGGCAGCTGGGCTGCCGACACCGCGTTTCAGCAAGGACAGGACCTGCACCTGAGCCTCGACACCAAGCTGCAGGCTTATGCCGAAAGCCTGCTGGGCGGCCGCAAGGGCTACCTCGTTGCCCTGGACCCGCGCACCGGCGAGGTGCTCTGCGCGGTGTCGGCCCCCACTTTCGCGCCCGGCGCGCTCACTGCGCCCGACCGCGCCGGTACGCGCCGGCAGCTGCTGGAAAACGAAGACATGCCCCTGCTCAACCGCCCCGCCACCCTGGCCAACCCGCCCGGCTCGGTATTTAAGCTGGTGAATGCGGCCATTGCGCTGCAGGTGGGTGCCATTCAGCCTACTACCGGTTTCCGGTGCGACCAGTCGCTCATCAATTGCGTGCACCACCACCCCCGGCCCAGCAACCTGACTATAGCCCTGCAGTACAGCTGCAACCCCTATTTCTACCAGGTGATGCGCAACCTCATCGACCACGTGCCCGACAACCTGGTGGCCGATACCGTGGCCGCCCGCCACGCCAACCTAGCCACCTGGCGGCGCTACGCCCGCTCATTCGGCCTCGACTCGCTGCTGGGCGTGGATTTGCCCCGCGAGCAGGCCGGCTTTCTGCCCACGCCGGCGTACTACGACAAGGCCCGGCGCACCCGCAACTGGAAGTATCGCTCCATTTACTCGCTGAGCGTGGGGCAGGGCGAAGTAAACCTCACGGGCCTGCAAATGGCCAACATGATGGCCATTATCGCCAACCGCGGCTGGTACTACACGCCGCATTTTGTGCGTAGTGTGGGCACCGATGGGCCATTGCCCCGCTTCACCAAAAAGCGCTACACCCTCATCGACAGTATTAATTTGGAAGCCCTGGTGCCCGGCATGATAGCCGTGATGCAGCGCGGGGGCACGGCCGAGTCCTCCAGCCTGGCCGATGTGGGCATTACCATAGCCGGCAAAACTGGCACCGTGCAAAACGACGAAGGCGACGACCACGCCACCTTCGTGGGATTTGCCCCGGCTCAAAACCCCAAAATTGCGATAGCCGTGTACTTGGAGAACGCGGGTTTCGGGGCCACCGCCGCCGCGCCCGTCGCCGCGCTGGTCATCGAAAAATACCTGCGCGGTAACATTGCTCCCAAGCGCAAAAGCTCGGAGCAGCGCATGAAATACCGCACCGCCAGCTACCAGCGTGAGCATAGGTAGGGCAACAGCTCAAACTTACCGACCTTTGCGCCTGCTTCCGTCGGGCTGCTCCGCCGACCGGCGGGAAGTATAATGCCAGTAGTTTAGCCCCGCGATGACTTTCCACAAATACCAAGGCACCGGCAATGACTTCGTTATCATCGACGACCGCGCCATGCAGTTCGACGAAACCGACCACGCCCGCATTGCCCACCTCTGCCACCGCCGCTTCGGCATTGGGGCCGATGGGCTGATGCTGTTGCGGGAACTGAGTGGCTACGACTTCGAAATGGTATATTTCAACGCCGACGGCCACCCCAGTTCCATGTGCGGCAACGGGGGGCGCTGCCTGGTGGCGTTCGCCAAATACCTGGGCATTGTGGAAGACACGGCCCACTTCCTGGCCGTGGACGGCCCGCACGATGCGCAAATTGAAGCCGACGGCACCGTGCGCCTCAAAATGCAGGACGTGGCCGTGCCCCGGCGCGCGGCGGTAGGGGAGGGCGATGTATTTCTGCACACCGGTTCGCCCCACCACGTACAGTTCCTCAGCCCCGCAGAGTTGCCGTCGCTGGCTGAACTCAACATCTTTGTTGCTGGCCAGGCCATTCGCTACCACCAAGCCTATGGCCCCGCCGGCACCAACGTAAACTTCGTGGAAGTGCCCGCCGACCCCCGCCAGCCGTGGCCCGTGCGCACCTACGAGCGCGGCGTGGAGGGCGAAACCCTAAGCTGCGGCACGGGCGTGACGGCCGTGGCCCTGGCCGCCTCGCAGCGCGGGGCCGTTTCGCCCGTGCGGTTGCAAACCATGGGCGGCGAGTTAGAGGTTGCTTTTGAGCAGCAACCCGATGGCGGCTTCGAAAACGTGTGGCTGAGTGGACCCGCCACGCGCGTCTTCGGCGGCGAGCTATAGCCTTTGGCCTGGCACAAGCCGCCAATAGAAAGATGCCGGAGGTACTCCGGGCATATTCTTTGGAAGCAAAAGAGCCTGGCGCATCGCGCCAGGCTCTTTTGTGATAAGGCTGCCCAGAAAGTCAACGAAATAGCTGACCGTCCGGCTGGGCTCTATCTGAAAGGCAAAAAGCCCTACTTCTTCAGCATCGCCAGCAGTTTCTCAGCGGCTTCTTCCGAGGAGGCGGGGTTCTGGCCCGTAATCAGGTTGCCGGCCGATACCACGTAGGACTGCCAGTCGGCGCCTTTCGAGTAGTTGCCACCCTTTTCTTTCAGCATGTCTTCTACCAGAAAGGGCACTATGTTGGTCAGCTGCACCGCCTCTTCTTCGGTGTTGGTGAAGCCAGCTACCGACTTGCCTTTTACCAGCGGCTCGCCGTTGGCGGCTTTTACATGGCGCAGCACGCCGGGGGCGTGGCACACGGCAGCTACCGGCTTGCCAGCGTTGTACATAGCTTCGATAAAGGCGATGGACTTCTTGTCTTCGGCCAAATCCCACAGGGGGCCGTGGCCGCCGGGGTAGAACACGGCATCAAAATCTTCCGCTTTAATGGTGTCGAGCTTCACCGTGCTGGCCAGGGCTTTCTGGGCGGAAGTGTCGGCTTTGAAACGCTTGGTAGCCTCGGTCTGGGCGCTGGGGTCGTCGCTTTTGGGGTCGAGGGGCGGCTGGCCGCCTTTGGGAGAGGCAAGCGTAACATCGGCGCCGGCATCGATGAAGGTGTAGTAAGGCGCGGCGAATTCTTCGAGCCAAAAACCGGTTTTTTGGCCGGTGTTGCCGAGTTCATCGTGCGAGGTCAAAATCATTGCAATTTTCATGGTGCTTTGGTTTTAGTGGTTGTAGAAAAAAGTGATGCCGGAATTAGTCCAGCAGTTGGTAAAAAGTCTCGGCGCGCTTGGCCAGCAGTGGCCCGATTTGCTACACATGGCGTTGTATGGGATGTGCCCTTAAGCCACTTTCACCACGGCCTTGCCCGTGTTATCACCCTTAAACAGGCCCAGGAAAGCAGCCGGAATATGGTCGAAGCCTTCGGTGACGGTCTCCTCGCCTTTCAGCTGGCCGGCGGCGTACCACTCCGTGAGCTTGGCTATGCCCTCGGGCCAGCGGCTCAGGTAGTCGCTCACGATGAAGCCCTGCAGCTTGGTGCTTGTTTTAAGGAGCTTGCCTTCGGGGCGGGGGCCGGTGGGCGTTTCAGTGGCGTTGTAAGTCGAAATCTGGCCGCAGAGGGCGATGCGGGCGTGCTTGTTCAGCAGGTCGTATACGGCGTCGGTAATGGCGCCGCCCACGTTGTCGAAATAGCAATCCACGCCGTTGGGAGCGGCGGCGGCCAGGGCTTTCGCAATGTCGGGCGTGGTTTTGTAGTTGATGGCTTCGTCAAAACCCAGGGCTTTGAGGTGGGATACTTTCTCGTCGGTGCCCGCCGTGCCAACCACGCGGCAGCCCTTAATTTTGGCCAGCTGGCCCACAATCAAGCCCACGGCCCCGGCCGCACCAGACACCAATACCGTTTCGCCGGCTTTGGGTTGGCAGATGTCGAGCAGGCCAAAATAGGCCGTGAGGCCGGGCATGCCCAACAAGCCCAGGAAGTAGCTGGCGGGCGCTTTGTCCACGGGCACGGAATTTAGGGTCTGGGCATCGGCTACATTGAACTCCTGCCAGGCCAGGTTGCCCACCACGGTGCTGCCCACGGGCAGGCTGTCGCTCTGGCTTTCAATCACCTCGGCCACTACGCCGCCCGCAATGGGCTGGCCTACCTCAAACGGGGCCACGTACGATTTCGCGGCGCTCATCCGGCCCCGCATGTAGGGGTCTACGGACACGTAGCGCGTTTTCAGCAGAACCTGGCCGGTAGTGAGGGCGGGTGTTTCGCGGGTCTCGAACTGAAATTGCTCGGGTGTAGGCGTGCCTTGGGGGCGGCTGGCGAGCAAAATGGCCTGCGTTTTCATAGGAGGGAATGTTGCGTTCAGAAATAAAAAATAGCCGTGCCACCGTGGTCACGGCACGGCTATTCCAAGGTGGCTGACTCGAAAGCCCGCCGCGTTTTAGGCGTTGGTCGTGGTGGTAAGGCTCACCTCGATGTTGCCTTTGGTAGCGCGCGAGTAGGGGCAGATACCGTGGGCGGCTTCCACCAGTTCCTCGGCCTGCTGCTGCTCAATGCCGGGCAGGTTTACGTGCAAATCGGCCGAGATGCCGTAGCCGCCGTCTTCCGCCTGACCGAAGCCGATGAGGGCTTCCACAGTCACATTGGTCAAACGAACTTTGGCCTGGCGGGCCGCTACGCCCAAGGCTCCTTCGAAGCAGGCGGCATAGCCAGCGCCAAACAGCTGCTCGGGGTTGGTAGCGCCGGCTTTGCCGGGACCGCCCATCTCCTTGGGCGTGCTCAGGGCCAGAGCGAGTACGTTGTCGTTGGAAGTAACATGGCCATCACGGCCGCCTTTGGCTAAAGCCTGGGCAGTGAAGATTTTTTCGATTTTCATCAGAGTGGTTAAGATGCTAACTTGAAAAATAAGCCGACACTTAAGTCAGCTGGGTAAGTAAGTGGGTGAGGTGAAGGCGCAGTGCCGCAATTGCTTCGTCTGACATGTGCACTCTCTCAAGCATATGCTGGGGAATGGCGCAGGCCTGGGCCTCCAGGCTCCGGCCGGCCGGCAGCAGCTCGATGATAACCGAACGCTCGTCGCGTGGATCGCGGCGGCGGTTCAGCCACTGCCGCTGCTCCATGCGCTTGAGCAACGGCGTGAGCGTTCCCGAGTCGAGCAGCAGTTTTTCGCCCAGTTCCTTCACCGTGAGCTGCTGGTGCTCCCAAAGCAGCAGGAACACGAGGTATTGCGGATAAGTGAGGTCGAGGGCCTGCAACATGGGCTGATAAGCCTTGGTGAGCAGCCGCGACACGGCATAGAACGGGAAGCACAACTGGTTTTCCAGCTTCAGGAGCGAGTTCTTAGCAGAAGAGGTAGGGGGATGCATCATGTGATTTCTATAAAGTATACCGATAATGGTTGCGTAATGTTTAATTGTGTACAATGTATTCTCGAGGCTGTGAGTTTTGTAATGATTATTGGAAGAGCAGAAACGAAGCATGCAGGCTACACGGAATCAGGTGTAGCACCGCAGTCGGCTGCACCTAAACTCGCTTCCCGATACCTTTACCCCATGCACCTGCGCGCGCTCGAACCCGAAGACCTCGAATTTCTTTACGCCCTGGAAAACGACCCGGACATCTGGGGCGTGTCGGATACCATGGCGCCGGTGTCGCGCCACGCCTTGCGGGAATACTTGGCGCACGCCACCGCCGATTTCTACGTAGTGCGGCAACTGCGGCTTGTGGTTACTACTGAAATTGGCGGCGTGCCCGTGGGCGTGGTCGACCTCTTTGAATACGACCCGCTGCACCAGCGCGCCGGAATTGGCATCACCGTACTGGCCACCGAGCGACGCCACGGCTACGCGCGCCAGGCCCTGGCGCTCATAAGAGAACACGCCCGGCAGGCACTCCGGTTGCACCAGCTCTATGCCACCGTGGGAGTGGATAACCAGCCCAGTATGAGGCTGTTTCGAGCGGCAGGATTCCGGCGGGTAGGCACCCGGCAGCAGTGGTTGCGCACGCCCGGCGGCTGGCAAGATGCCGTGGAGTGGCAGTGCCTGCTCTAACGTAATTGCGCTTTATTACAATAATTTACTTTTATAGCAACAGGACGAACGCGGGTGTTAGGAGGCAATTGGCAGGATAAGCTGAACTATATCCTTCGGTTGAGAGGGTGCGTATAGGATGGCAAGCGCCCCGGCTGTGTATCCCGCTTGTTGTGTCGGCGCGGCGCGAAACCTTACCTTCTTGTTGTTTTTCATGCCCCCATCTTCGACGGCGGAAGCACCCCTGCGTGCCTCCGCCAACGCTGTCCAGCCCAGCGCATCAGCTACCGAAACCCCTGCCTACACCCTACCGGACCTTGTTTGCTTTGCGCACTTGCATTGGGACTTCGTGTGGCAGCGGCCACAGCATTTGCTGTCGCGGTTTGCCCAGCACGGCCGGGTGTTTTACGTTGAAGATGCTTTCTACCACAACGACGACGAGGTTGAGCCGCACGTTGAAGTAAAGGACCGCGACAACGGCGTGAAAGTGGTGGTGGTGCACCTGCCCCAGCGCTTCCGCAACGACGAAGATGCCAGCGACCAAGCCCAGTTTGAGGTGCTCAGCCATTTTTTTGCCGAGCAAAGCGTCACGAAGTACGCTTTTTGGTACTACACGCCCATGGCCCTGGGCAAGTCGCGGCATTTCCATCCCCTGCTCACCGTGTACGACTGCATGGACGAGCTGGCCAACTTCAAATTTGCCCCGCCCGAGCTGAAGAAGCGCGAGCAGGAGTTGTTCCAGAAGGCCGACCTCGTATTTACCGGGGGCCACACGCTCTACGAAGCCAAGCGCGAGCAGCACCCCGATGCCCACGCCTTCCCCAGCAGCATCGACAAGGCCCACTTCGGCCAGGCCCGTGGCCCCCTGCCCGAGCCCGCCGACCAGGCCGGCATTGCGTACCCGCGCATTGGCTTCTTTGGGGTGGTGGATGAGCGGCTGGACATTGAGCTGCTACGTGAGCTGTCTCAAAACCATCCGGGGTGGCAATTTGTCATCATCGGGCCAGTGGTTAAGATTGACCCGGCCACCTTGCCCCGCACCGCCAACGTGCATTACCTCGGGGGCAAAGATTACAAGGAACTACCGGCCTATTTAAAGGGTTGGGATGTAGCAACATTGCTATTTGCCGATAACGAAAGCACCAAGTTCATTTCGCCGACTAAAACCCCCGAATACCTGGCCGCTGGCAACCCCGTGGTAAGCACCCCAATTCGTGATGTGGTGCGCCCCTACGGCGATTTGAAGCTGGTGCACATTGCCGACAATGCCGCCGATTTTGGCAAGGCCATTGCCACGGCGCTCACCCAGCGCACCGACGCCGACTGGCGCCAGCGCACCGACGATTACCTGGCCACCATTTCCTGGGACCAAACCTGGCAGGACATGGTGAACCTGATGCAGCAGCGCCTGGCTGCCAAGGCGCCCGATGCGGCCACCGCCGCGGGCACCACGATGGCCAGCAAGGTATCTGAAATAACGACCCCGGTGGCGCCTGCGCCCCGCTAGTCCTACGCAGTTAATAAGTCCTTCTACATTTCCATACTTCCACATACTATGTTCGATTACCTCATCGTCGGGGCCGGTTTTGCCGGCAGCGTGCTGGCCGAGCGGCTGGCTACCCGCAGCAACAAGAAGGTGCTCATTATTGACAAGCGCAGCCACATTGCGGGCAATGCCTACGACCATTACAACGAGGACGGCATCCTGGTGCACAAGTACGGCCCGCACATCTTCCACACTAATTCCAAGGACGTATTCGACTACCTCGGCCACTTCACCGACTGGCGCCCCTACGAGCACCGCGTACTGGCCTCGGTAGACGGCCAGATGGTGCCCATGCCCATCAATCTTGACACCATCAACCAGCTCTACGGCCTGAGCCTGACCAGCTTTGAGGTGGAGCAGTTTTTTGAGTCGGTGGCCGAGAAAGTGGACGTCGTGAAAACTTCGGAGGACGTGGTGGTGAGCAAAGTAGGCCGCGAACTTTACAACAAGTTCTTTAAGAATTACACCAACAAGCAGTGGGGCCTCGACCCCTCGCAGCTCGACAAGTCGGTGACCAGCCGCGTGCCCACCCGCACCAACCGCGACGACCGCTACTTCACTGACACCTACCAGGCCATGCCCCTGCACGGCTACACCCGGATGTTCGAGAAAATGCTCGACCACCCCAACATCAAGGTGATGCTCAACACCGATTACCACGAGGTAATGGACTTTATCCCCTTCAAGGAAATGATTTTCACCGGCCCCGTGGACGAGTATTTCGACTTCAAATTTGGCAAGCTGCCCTACCGCTCGCTGGAGTTCAAGCACGAGACGCTGAGCAAGGAAAAACACCTGGCCGCGCCCGTGGTGAACTACCCCAACGACAACCTCTACACGCGCATCACCGAGTTTAAGGCCCTCACCGGCCAGGAGCACCCCAAAACGGCCATCGTATACGAGTACCCGCAGGCCGAGGGCGACCCGTACTACCCCATTCCGATGCAGGAGAATGCCGAGCTGTACAACAAGTACAAGAAGCTGGCCGACGAGACGCCCAACGTGCATTTTGTGGGTCGCCTGGCCACCTACAAGTACTATAACATGGACCAGGTGGTAGCCCAGGCCCTCACGCTTTATAAGAGATTGACTGAGAAGGAGAAGGCCGCCAAGCCGGTGCTGCCCACTATCTCGGGCAGCACGGCGCTGGTTGACAAGCTGGTGAGCCGCTCGCCCAAGCAGGAGTAGTTATCTGTTGCCTAAACGATAAATGCAGAACGTCGTGCAGAGCGAAGCGAAGCACCGTTGCATCGATACTATCTCCTTCAATTGAGTTAGTTGCATGGTAAAGTCGCTTCGCCCTGCTTTGCACGACGTCCAACTAAGCTCCGCCAATTTGGCGGGGCTTTTTGTTTTGGGACGGTTTTAGCGGAACGCTCCGTAAATTTGAGGGGCGCGCCAGCGCCTTTCGCTATAAAAATCACCTGATGTTAGACTTCCTAGGCAAGACCGTCGCCAAAATATTTGGCTCCAAGTCGGAGCGCGATTTAAAGGAAATCGTGCCCTACGTGGCGCTCATTAATGCCGAATATGCCAAACTGGCCGGCCTGACCGACGACCAGCTGCGCGAGCAGACCCAAAGTGTCCGGGTGCGCATTGCCGAGCGTCTGGCTGGCATTGATGAGCAGATTGGCGGTTTGCATGCGCAAATTGACAACCAGCCCCAGCTCGATGTAGCTCAGAAGGAGGTGTTTTTCGAGCAGATTGACGTGCTGGAAAAGCAGCGCAACAAAGACCTCGAAGCTGTGCTGCTGGAGGTGTTGCCGGTGGCCTTCGCCATTGTGAAGGACACTGCCCGCCGCTACAAGGAAAACGGCCAGTTGGTGGTGACGGCCAACGACCACGACCGGGAGTACGCCACCACGCACGCCAACTGCGTGATTCAGGGCGACCAAGCCACGTGGTCGAACAAATGGCTGGCCGCTGGCGCTGAAATCGTTTGGGACATGGTACACTACGACGTGCAGCTCATTGGCGGCGTGGTATTGCACCAGGGCAAAATTGCCGAAATGGCCACGGGCGAAGGCAAAACCTTGGTTTCGACGTTGCCATCGTTCCTGAACGCTTTGTCGAAGCGCGGCGTCCACTTGGTGACCGTGAACGACTACCTGGCCAAGCGTGACTCCGAATGGAACGCGCCGCTGTTCGAGTTCCACGGCATCACCGTGGACTGCATCGACAAGCACCAGCCCAACACGCCGGAACGCCGCGCCGCCTACCAGGCCGACATCACCTACGGCACCAACAACGAATTTGGCTTCGATTACCTGCGCGACAACATGGCGCGCGACCCCGAAGAGTTGGTGCAGCGCAAGCACCACTTTGCCATGGTCGACGAAGTGGACTCCGTGCTGATTGACGATGCGCGGACGCCGCTCATCATCTCCGGCCCGGTGCCCCGCGGCGACGTGCACGAATTCTACCAGCTCAAGCCGCGCATTCAGCGCATCGTGGACGAGCAGAAAAAGGTGGTGCAAGCCTACCTCGTGGAGGCCCGCAAGCAGATTGCAGCCGGCAAAACCGGCGCCGAGCCCGGCGATAAGAACGGCGAGGGCGGCCTGATGCTGTTCCGCGCTCACCGCGGCCTGCCCAAGAGCAAGCCACTCATCAAGTACCTGTCGGAGCCCGGCATCCGCGCTGTGCTGCTGGCTACGGAAAGCCATTACCTGGCCGATAACTCGCGCCAGATGCCCAAGGCTGATGAAACGCTCTTCTTCACCATTGACGAGAAGAACAACCAGATTGAGCTGACCGAGAAAGGCATTGACTTGATTACGGCTCAGGGCGAAGACCCGCAGCTGTTCATCATGCCCGATATCGGGATGGCCGTGGCCGACATCGAGAAACAAACCGCACTTTCGGCCGAAGAGAAGCTGCATCAGAAGGAAAAGCTGATGAGCGACTACAACGAGAAAAGCGAGCGGGTGCACACCGTGAACCAGTTGCTGAAAGCCTACACGCTGTTTGAGAAGGATGACCAGTACATCCTAAGCGACGACGGCAAGGTGAAAATTGTGGACGAGCAGACCGGCCGCGTCATGGAAGGCCGCCGCTACTCCGACGGACTGCACCAGGCCATTGAAGCCAAGGAAAACGTGCGTGTGGAAGACGCCACCCAGACCTACGCCACCGTCACGCTGCAGAACTACTTCCGCATGTACCACAAGCTGTGCGGCATGACCGGCACGGCCGAAACCGAAGCCGGCGAGTTCTGGGAAATCTACAAGCTCGACGTGGTGGTGATTCCCACCAACCGGGTGATTTCGCGCAAAGACTCCGACGACCAGGTGTACAAAACAGTGCGTGAGAAATACAACGCCGTGGCTTTGGAAATCCAGAAGCTGGTGGAAGCCGGCCGCCCCGTGCTGGTGGGCACCACCAGCGTGGAAATCTCGGAGCTGATGTCGCGCATGCTTAAGCTGCGTGGCATCCAGCACCAGGTATTGAACGCCAAGCAGAACCAGCGCGAGGCCGAGATTGTGGCCGGTGCCGGTTTCCCTGGCACCGTAACCATTGCCACCAACATGGCCGGCCGTGGTACCGACATCAAGCTGCGCGAAACGTCGAAAGAGTCGGGTGGCCTGGCCATCATCGGCACGGAGCGCCACGAAAGCCGCCGGGTAGACCGCCAGCTGCGGGGCCGTGCCGGCCGCCAGGGCGACCCCGGCACCTCGCAGTTCTTCGTGAGCCTCGAGGACAACCTGATGCGTCTGTTCGGCTCCGACCGCATAGCCAAGCTGATGGACCGCATGGGCATGGAAGAGGGCGAAGTCATTCAACACTCCATGATTACCAACTCCATTGAGCGCGCTCAGAAGAAGGTGGAGGAAAACAACTTTGGCACCCGTAAGCGCCTGCTGGAGTATGACGACGTGATGAACGCCCAGCGCGAAGTGGTGTACAAGCGCCGCCGCAACGCCCTGCACGGCGACCGCATGGAGGTGGACATCCTCAACATGATTTACGACGTGAGCGAGGACATTGCCGCCGGTCACAAAATCACGGGCGACTTCGAGGATTTCAAGCTGGCCGTCATCAGGGTGTTCGGCTACGACACCTACCTCACGGCGCAGGACTTGACCAGTCTGCAGCTGCCCGCGCTCACCCAAAAGCTGTACGAAGAAGCCCTGGGCTACTTCCAGAGCAAGAACGAGCACATTGCCAGCAATTCCCTGCCGCTGGTGAACGACCTGCTGAACAACGGCTCGCCCTACGAGAACATCGCCGTGCCCTTCACCGATGGCAAGAAGCAGGTGCAGGCCATTGCCAACCTGAAGCGTGCCCAGGCCACCGGCGGCCACGACATTCTGCGCCAGATGGAGAAGGTGGTGGTGCTGAGCGTGATTGACACGGCCTGGACCCAGCACCTGCGCCAGATGGACGACCTGAAGCAGGTGGTGCAAAACGCCGTGTACGAGCAAAAGGACCCGCTGCTGGTGTACAAGTTCGAATCGTTCGAGCTGTTCAAGCGCATGATTGGCAAGGTGAACGAGGAAACAACTTCGTTCCTGTTCCACGCCGACGTGCCGGTGCAGCAGAGCATGGTGGGCACCAACGAGGAGCAGGATTACTACCTCGAAGACGAGGAGCCCGCCCCGCAGCTCACCGTGGAGCACGAAAGCAACCTCGACAGCCTGGGCGCTGGCCCCGAAGACATGGGTCCCGACTATCAGTCGCCCCAGGTGGCTGAGAAGCAGGTGCCCGTACGCAGCCAGAAAGTGGCCAACCGCAACGAAAAAGTGAACGTGCAGTACATGGACGGCACCGTGAAACGCGACGTGAAGTACAAGTCCGTGGAGCAGGACGTGGAAAGCGGCCGCGCGGTGCTGGTGGACTAACGAACGACACCAGACATAAACGTGGAAACGCCCCGGCCAAGTGGTCGGGGCGTTTTTGTTGGTGGGGCCAGATAGAGCAGGCCGGCAGAGTATATTTACCGAGCCCGAAATAAACGGGTACCGTGGCTGGAAAGCCCTTTTTGGATGAAAACGATGTGCACTTGGGTGCGTGGCTGGCAATTTGCCGCATTATTATTGGTCCTGGCCATGGGGCCAACTGCTCGCGGGCAAGCGCCGGTCTGGCAAACAGTGGTGAGTGCCAATCAAGCTAGTGGCAGCTTTTCCACTGCCAGAGCGGTTGCAACCGATGCTGCTGGTAATGTGTACATCACCGGGGCTTTTCGCGGCACGGTTCAGTTTGGCAGCATTGCTTTAACCAGTGGTGCCAGCAACGAAATAGACGGCTTTGTAGCCAGGTGGAATAGCGCCACCGGGTTTGCCTGGGCGCAGCGCTTTGGTGGGGGCGGTAGCTTTTTGGTGCGGGGGGTGGCCGTGGGAGTGAATGCCGTGTATTTGGTGGGTTCGTTCAGGAACGCCGCCAGCTTTGGCAATATCAGCCTGACCAGTATCGGCGGAAGTGATGGATTCGTGGCTAAGCTCGCCGATGGGGGCACTGCTGCAAACTTTGAATGGGCCAAGGCGGTAGGCGGGGCCACCGACGATGACGCCCAGGCAGTAGCTGTAATCGGAAACAGCGTGTACACAACCGGTGATTTTTCAGGGCCGCAGGCCAATTTTGGCACTGCGCGTCTGAGTAGTGCCGGGGGGCAGGACCTATACGTGGCCAAACTGACTGACAAGGGCGCGAGCGCTGACTTTGCCTGGACTCAGCAGGCTGGCGGCCCCGGCGACGACTATTCCCAAGCGGTAGCCGTGAGCGGGGCGAACGTATACGTAGCTGGTAGTTCCAACAGCGCGACCACAGCGTTTGGCGGCGTCACCTTGACCACTGCCGGACTAAGCGACGTAGTTGTGGCCAAACTTGCTGATGCCGGCGCCACCGCAAGCTTCGTGTGGGCCCAGCAGGCCGGTGGGGTGCGAAACGACCGCGCCGTGGCGGTGGAAGTAAGTGGGCCAAATGTGTACGTGGCCGGAACGTTTGAAAGCACAGCCAGCTTTGGCAGCATTGCCTTAACCAATGCTACGCCTGCGGGCAGCATTGCCACCGATGCATTTGTGACGAAAATGACGGACGCCGGCACCAGCGCCACCTTTACCTGGGCCCGCCAGGCGGGGGGCGAAAGCGACGACTTTGTCACTGACATGGTACTGAGTGGCCCGAGTGTGTACTTAGTGGGCCGGTTCAACAGCGATATTGCCAGTTTCGGCAACACTGCTTTAACCAACGTAGGTTTCAATGGCGTCAACCCCGACATTTTTGTAACCAAGCTCACCGATGCGGGTTCGGCGGGCACCTTCGTTTGGGCGCAGCAGGCCGGCGGGGCATTTGCCGATATAGCCACCAGCGTGGCCCTGAGCACTACCACCCTCTACGTGACGGGCGCCGTTAACCCGCCGGCTAGCTTCGGTAGCCAAAGCATCTCGGGGCTTTCCTCTACGGCCAATGTTGCTTATTTGGCCAGCATTAGCACAATTACCGGTCTAAGCGCTTTGTCTTCGGCATTGCCCGATGGCTTGGCGGTATTCCCTAATCCCTCGCACACGAGCGTCACGGTGCAGCTGCCGCCCATTGCTGGGGCTGCCAAGGCCACGCTCACCGTGCTCGACGCTCTGGGACGCGCGGTGCATACCCAAACCGTAGCGCTGCCCGCGTCAGAACGCCGACTGGAGTTAAACCTGACCGGCTTACGCGCCGGGCTGTACGCTGTGCAGGTAAGCGCCGGTGGCAAGGCCGCAACCTGCCGCCTCGTGGTGGAGTAGGCCAGACTTACCCGCTACCTTTGCCCCATGACCCTTGCCACCCAAATAGACCATACCCTGCTGCGTCCGGATTGCACCGAAGCACAGATAGTGCACCTGTGCGAAGAAGCCGCCGCCCACGGCTTTGCCAGCGTGTGCGTGCCCCCATGCTACGTGGTACTGGCTACCGAAAAGCTGGCCGGGACAGCGGTGGGCATTTGCACCGTAATTGGGTTTCCGTTGGGGTATTCGGCTTCCAGCGTCAAGTTTAAGGAAGCGGAAGTGGCGCTGTATGACGGCGCTACCGAACTGGACGTAGTCATCAATATTTCGGCCCTGAAGTCGGGGAGGACCGAGGCCATTCAGGCCGAAATTCTGGACCTGGCCGACCTGTGCCATGTACACCAGGCCTTATTGAAAGTTATCATTGAAACGGCTCTGCTCACCGAAGCCGAAATAGAGCTGGCCTGCCAGCTGTGCGTGGCCGGCGAGGCCGACTTCGTGAAAACCTCCACCGGCTTTGCCAGCCGCGGCGCCTCGGTAGCCGATGTGGAGCTGATGCGCCGCGTGCTTCCCGAAACCGTACGCATAAAAGCCGCCGGGGGCATTCGCACCCGCGAAGCCGCCAATGCCCTGGTTGCTGCCGGCGCCGACCGCATCGGCTCGTCCAATAGTGTGGCCCTGATTACTGCAACCGATGAAACGACTGCTGCCTAAAATGCTGACGGCTTCCCTGCTGCTGGGGCTGGCTGCCTGTGCCAGCACCGCCACTCAAGCCCCGCGCGCCAGCGCCCCCGCCGACACCACCAAAAAGCCGGCGGTGGCCAGCGCCGTGCCCATGCCGGCGGAAGACGTGACCCGGTACCGGCCCGTGTTCCCGGCGCCCAAAGCGGCGCCTGCGGGCGCCCCCGTGCGCCCGGCTTCGGTGCCCACCAACCAGGTAAACGCCCAGATAGAGCAGCGCCTGCGCGACCAGGCCTACACCAACCAGAACGTGAAATATGCCCAGGGATACCGCATTCTGGTGTATCTGGGCCTGGAGCGCGACCAGGTGATGGCCATTCGCCGCAGCATCATTGGCCGCTACCCCGAGGAAACCGACTACATCACCTTCAAGTCGCCGGTGTACCGCCTGTACATCGGCGACTACCTCACCAAGCTGGAAGCGGCCCGGGCGCTGGCCAAGCTGCGCGGCCTGGCCCCCAAGCTGGAGCTGGAATCCACGCAGGTGCTGCTGAATAAGAACCCGTAGGGGAGGGAGGAAAGAACAACAACTCCCCTCCTTTTTTAAGGAGGGGACGTTGCGACGAAGTCGCAACTGGGGTGGTGCAGTCGTTGAACGTTACCCGAACAAGCCGTACCATCTTTTCGCGCACTATATCACCTTCGTTCGGCCATCGTTCAACGACTGCACCACCCCAATTTTGCCTTCAGCAAAATATCCCCTCCTTAAAAAAGGAGGGGAGTTATCGTTTTCGCAACCCATGACTGACCTTCTTCTCCCCCAGATTCAGCGCCTCGCCACCCAGCACGCCGCCGACACCGTGGCCCTGCGCCGCCACCTGCACGCGTACCCGGAGCTGTCGTTTGAGGAAACCAACACGGCGGTTTTCGTGACGCGAGAGCTGGAAAAGCTCGGCCTGCAGCCCCAACCCATTGCCAATACGGGCGTGGTGGCCCTGATTGAAGGCCTGCCCGGCGGCCCCACCATCGCCCTGCGGGCCGATATGGACGCGCTGCCCATACTGGAGGCCAACGATGTGCCCTACAAATCCACCAACCCCGGCGTGATGCACGCCTGCGGCCACGACGTACACACGGCCTCGCTGCTGGGCGCGGCGCGCATTCTCAACGAGCTGAAGGGCGAGTTTAAGGGCAATATCAAGCTGATGTTTCAGCCGGGGGAGGAGCGGCTGCCCGGCGGTGCTTCGCTCATGATTGAGGAAGGCGTGCTGGAAAACCCGGCGGTTTCCCGCGTGCTGGGCCAGCACGTGTTTCCGCATTTGCCGGCGGGCAAGGTGGGCCTGCGCGCAGGCCGCTACATGGCCAGCACCGACGAGCTGTACCTGACCGTGCGCGGCAAAGGTGGCCACGGTGCCATGCCCGAAATGAACCTCGACCCGGTGCTGGTGGCGGCGCACATCATTGTGGCCGCGCAGCAGATTGTGAGCCGCCGCGCCAATCCCAAGCTGCCGTCGGTGCTGAGCTTCGGGAAGGTCATCGCCAACGGCGCCACCAACGTTATTCCCAACGAAGTTTACCTCGAAGGCACTTTCCGGACCCTGAACGAGGAGTGGCGCAACGAAGCCCACCAGCACCTGCGCCGCCTCTGCGAAGGCCTGGCTGACAGTATGGGCGCCGTGTGCGAGCTGGAAATCCGCCGGGGCTACCCGTAT
Source organism: Hymenobacter glacialis (assembly GCF_001816165.1). Classification (GTDB taxonomy): domain Bacteria; phylum Bacteroidota; class Bacteroidia; order Cytophagales; family Hymenobacteraceae; genus Hymenobacter; species Hymenobacter glacialis. The sequence goes on along the minus strand of NZ_MDZC01000090.1, from coordinate 55,510 downwards.
TTGGAAAACGAGCCCGCCCTCACGGCCCGCGTAAAAGCCGCCGCCGAAGCGTACCTGGGCCCCGAAAACGTGGTGGAACTGGACCAGTGGATGGCAGCCGAAGACTTTGCCTACTTCTCCCAGGCCGGGCCGGCCTGCTTCTACCGCCTCGGCACGCGGCACGAGGATGGGCGCTTTGCCGCTTCGGTGCATACGCCTACCTTCGATATTGACGAAAAAGCGCTGGCCACCGGTCCGGGCCTGATGGCCTGGCTCGCGGTAAAAGAGCTGGCCGGGGAATAAGCCCGATTCACTATCATCAATCTACTTCTTACCCGAATGCGTTCTGTCTCTGGTTTGCTGCTTGCTGCGGCTGGTTTGGTGGTGTCCCTGCCCGCGGTGGCGCAACGCCGCAACGTGGCGAACTTGTCTTTGCAGCCCGAGGCACAAGTGGAGCTGGCGCTAAAGGGCAACGATTATCTGCTGGTGGGAATCAGCGCGCTGGCTCCTTTAAACAACGTTAGCGGTCCCACTTTTGCCGGTGGGCAGCTGCGGCTCGGATACGAGCGTTTCTGGAGCGAGAAGTGGAGCGGCGGGGCCACGCTGCGCGTATTGGGCGGGCCCAGTGACGGCTACGGTGACTTTATCGGGCAGGCCGGCAACCTCATTGCGGGGCTGCTGCTGCGGCACACCAGCACCGCTGGCAGCTTCGTATTCGGCCAGCGGCTGGGGGCCGAGTACGGCACCGCCTACAATGCACAGGGCCGCGACGTGAAAGACCGCGCCCTGGCGCGCCTGCGCTTCGACGTGGAACGGCCGCTGACTGTAGGCGAAAAAGTGACCCTTCGGCCCCGGCTGGCCTACGAAGCGGCTGCCTACGTCCGGCTGCAGCGCGACGACAACGAACTGAAGGAGCGGGTGGTTGATTTCGGCAACCTGCGTGGGGAGGTGGGCCTGCGCTTTTCGCCTGCCCTGGATATTACGCCTTGGGTAGCCTACCAGACCTGGTACATCAATACCCTGCCCCAGTTCGACAACACGGGCAAGCAAGTAGGTGGCGGGCGCACCAATCTCCTGACCCCATTATTAGGTTTAGACCTACGGCTCACATTCGGGAGCACGGCAGCGGGAACTGAGCGCCGGCAGTTGCCCACGCAGCACTAAGCGCCTCCTCGAAACCAGCTACACGGGTTATACCCGTAGTTTTCGCCTGCCCGACACGGCTAACGCAACGACCAATGGGGCTGCACTCGCCGGCGGCATTCTGCGCCTCGCGCTTTCCTTCGATACGGCCAAAATGACCGAGCACAGCACGAATTCAGGTGGTTTTCAGTCGTCCAATAAAAAAAAGGCACCCCTTGGGGTGCCTTTTTTGCGGTTATCGGTGTTGTACTATCAGCGCCACGGGTTGGCCTGCTTTCTGCTAAAAGCAACCCTGGGACACGAAAACGAATCCTTTCGTCGTTGCCAATAAAATTCCTGGTTGGGGCATTCGGTTTACCCGCTGTTTGCTAAATTAGGTTCTCGAAGTAATCAAATCAATTTTCCCCATTTTTCCCTTACCCATGCAAGCAAAACAAATGATGCTCGGCCTGCTCGGTTCCGCCATTCTCGGCGGCGGCGTGGCCGTAGGGGGGTACAAGCTGTTGGAGCCGGCCCCGGTGGCGCCCCAGGCTGTTTCTGCCGACCCCCAGGTTCGTTATACCTCTGAGATGCGCAGCAGCGCCTACGCCGTGCCCGAGGGCCTGAATTTCGTAGCCGCCGCCGCCGCCGTAACCCCGGCCGTAGTGCACGTGATGACCGAATACGCCGCGCCGGCTGTTGACCAGCGCCAGGCGCAGATGGACCCCTTCCTGCGGCAGTTCTTTGGCGACCAGTTGGAGCAGTTCCACGGTCAGCAGGGCCATCAAGGCCGGCCGCGTAGCGGCGGCCAGGGTTCGGGCTCGGGCGTGATTATCGCTGCCAACGGCTACATCGTGACCAACAATCACGTCATCGACAAGGCTTCCAAGATTGAAGTGGTGCTCGACGACAAGCGCAAGTTCGAGGCCGAGCTGGTGGGGGCCGACCCCAACACCGACCTGGCCGTGCTGAAAGTGAAGGCCGATAACCTGCCTTTCGTGAAGTATGGCAACTCCGACGACGTGCGCGTGGGCCAGTGGGTGCTGGCCGTGGGCAACCCCTTCAACCTGAACTCCACCGTGACGGCCGGTATTATTTCGGCCAAAGGCCGGAACATCGATATCCTGCGCCGCAAGGACAACATGGGCATCGAGTCGTTTATCCAGACCGATGCCGTGGTGAACCCCGGCAATTCGGGCGGTGCCTTGGTGAACCTCAGTGGCGACCTGATTGGCATCAACTCGGCCATTGCCTCGCACACCGGTTCGTTTGAGGGCTATGCCTTCGCCATTCCCAGCTCGCTGGCCAGTAAAGTGGTGGATGACCTGCTGAAGTACAAAGTAGTGCAGCGCGCCTTGTTGGGTGTTCAGATTCAGGAAGTAGACGCCAAACTGGCATCGGAGAAGAAACTGGCTACCCTGAACGGGGTGTACGTGCAAGGCTTTAGCGGGAGTAGTGCCGCCGAGGCTGCTGGCCTGAAAGCGGGCGACATCATCACCAAGATAAACGGCACCAACGTGAGCACCTCCTCGCAGCTGCAGGAGCAAGTGGCGCGTTTCCGCCCTGGCGACAAGATTAAAGTGAACTTCCTGCGCGGCACTGCTGCCAACGAAGTGACGGCCGTGCTGCGCAACGCAACCGGTACCACCAGCGTGGTGCGCGAGGTGCCGGCTTCGGCCACGGTGAAATACGAAGGCGCGACGCTGTCGCCGGTGCCGGCCCGCGAGCAGAACAAGCTGGGCTTGGAAGGCGGTGCCCAAATCAGCGGCATTCGGGGCAGCAACTTCCGCGAAACGGGCATTGCTGACGGTTTCATCATCACCCGCATCGACAAAAATCAGGTGAACAATCCGGCTGACGTGAAAAAATACCTCGACGAAGCCCGTGAGAAATCGGGCGCGCTGGTGGAAGGGGTTTACCCCGACGGCCGCAAGGCGTACTACCCCATCGGCCAGGAGTAAGCTCCTGTTTAGGCTCAAGTAAAAAAGCCCCCTTCCACGATGGAAGGGGGCTTTTTTGTGGTTTTTGGAGGCGGGTGAGCTACCTGTAATAGCTGCCTGGGTAATTCACCAGTTCGGAATGTGCTCCAGGAGCCGCGCTAGGCGTAGCCAACCAGCCGCAACCGCGTGGACTAAATACTGTTTTGCGCCAATTGCGGGCTAAACCTGGCTTTTGCTTGACTCGTATAGCTGACGAGCTAAATTTTTGCAGTGCCTGTGGCTACTTTCTCAAACAACGCTTTTTCTTTAGAATACCGCGCCGATTTGGGCATCCTGATTGGCCGCTGGCTGCATGCCTTGCCTCCGCCCGAGCTGCAGGGTACCTACGAGGCCATGCTGGAGGCGGCCAAGGAATACGGCAACTGCCGCTTCTGGCTGCTGGACCTGCGCCGGCGCCCGCTGGCCGGCCCCGACCTCAACGAGTGGTTTCGTGAGCAGTTTTCGCCCCAGATAGCTTCTGCACTTGGCGGGCCGTTGTTTACGGCCTATTTGGCGGGGCCGCACCAGCGCCTTGCGGCCGAAAGCACCGAAATGGAGTTGCACCTGCGCCACGCCGCCACCCTAGACTCGTACCCGTTGTTTTATGACGACGAAGCCGAAGCCGTAATCTGGCTGACCGACCAGCAGGAGCGGGCCGGCGTCCGGACCGCTCAAACATCCAGTTCGGAGTAGTTGCGCAACTCCTGGGGTGTGCCGTAGCTGGCCATTAGTTGCCGGATGGGCAAAGGGAAGAAGGACCCCGGCCGGTTGCGGCACTGGGCTTTCCGTAGCTTTGCTGCAGCATCACTCATCGCATTCCCACCCCTACTCCATGAAGCAAGCCCTCGAACAAGCCACCGCGCCTGACGTAACCGTAGCTCACCCTCACGAAGACCCCCATGGCATCCAGGACGTGCTGCGCCAACTGGGCGTGCAGGCCGATAATGCGGCTTATAGTACCGGCCGCCAGTGGGGCGGCAGCGCCAACGCCGAGCGCCGCACCGTGCTGGCCCCCGCCGACGGCCGCCCGATTGCCAGCGTAGCCTTTGCCACCGTGGAAGACTACGATACCGTGGTGAAAACCGCCCAGGAAGCTTTCAAGACCTGGCGCCTGATGCCGGCCCCCAAGCGCGGCGAGATTGTGCGGCAAATCGGCAACAAGCTGCGCGAATACAAGGAGCCGCTGGGCAAGCTGGTGAGCGCCGAGATGGGCAAAATCCTGCAGGAAGGCCTGGGCGAAGTGCAGGAGATGATTGACATCTGCGACTTCGCGGTGGGCCTTTCGCGCCAGCTGCACGGCCTGACCATGCACTCGGAGCGCCCCGCGCACCGCATGTACGAGCAGTACCAGCCGCTGGGCCTGGTGGGCATCATTTCGGCCTTCAACTTTCCGGTGGCCGTGTGGAGCTGGAACGCCATGCTGGCCGCCGTGTGCGGCGACGTGAGCATCTGGAAGCCGTCGGAGAAAACCCCGCTCACGGCCGTGGCCGTGCAGCACATCATCAAGGACGTGCTGGCCGAGAACGACATCCCGGAGGGCGTGTTCAGCATCATCATCGGCGGGGCCGACATTGGGGCCGCTATGGCCGCCGACAAGCGCGTGCCGCTGGTTTCGGCCACGGGCAGCACCCGCATGGGCCGCAAAGTAGGCGAGGTAGTGGGCGCCCGCCTGGGCCGCGCCCTACTGGAGCTGGGCGGCAACAACGCCATCATCGTCACCAAAAACGCCGACCTCAACATTGCCATCCCCGCCATTGTGTTTGGGGCGGTGGGCACGGCCGGGCAGCGCTGCACCAGCACGCGCCGCGTCATCATCGAGGACAGCATTTACGAGGAAGTGAAAAACCGCCTGCTGGCCATTTATCCCAAGCTGCCCATCGGGCATCCGTTGCAGGAAGGCACCCTGGTAGGCCCGCTCATTGACGGCGACGCGGTGAAGATGTTTGAAGAGGCCCTGACCAAGGTGCAGGCCGAAGGCGGCAAGCTGCTCACCGGCGGCCAGGTGCTGAGCGGCGCCAAGCTGCAAGGCGGCCACTACGTGCAGCCCGCGCTGGTGGAGGTCGAGAACCACTACCACACGGTGCAGGAGGAAACCTTCGCGCCCATTCTCTACCTCATCAAGTACAGCGGCGACGTGGAGCAGGCCATCGCGCTGCAAAACGACGTGCGCCAGGGCCTGTCCAGCAGCATTTTCACCCTGAACATGCGCGAGGCCGAAGCCTTCCTGGCTGCCACCGGCTCCGACTGCGGCATTGCCAACGTGAACATCGGCACGAGCGGCGCTGAAATCGGCGGTGCGTTTGGCGGCGAGAAAGAAACCGGCGGCGGCCGCGAGTCGGGCTCCGACGCCTGGAAAATCTACATGCGCCGCCAGACCAATACCATCAACTACAGCACGGAGCTGCCACTGGCGCAGGGCATCAAGTTCGACGTGTAAGCAGTAGCCTGATAGCAGTAACGTGAACCCCATCGGTAGTGCCGATGGGGTTTTTTGTTGCTGCCCGGCGGGACCCGGTTGGCGAGCGTGGCTGCGTAACCGGCAGGACTTAAGCAGGAATCCTTAAATTTACTACGCACCACCCCCGTCCGGGTGGTGCAACCCCGGCGCCCGCCGTGGGGTCTTTTGCTCGCTTACGCATTCTTAATTCGCCTTTCTGCATGGAAGCCGCTGTTGCCTACATTGACATCAACGCGCCCCTGGTGGAGCGCTGCCGCCTGAACGACCGCCAAGCGCAGGCCGAGATTTACCGCCGCTACGCCAAGGCCATGTTTAACGCGGCCCTGCGCATTACCGGCGACTATGCGGAGGCCGAGGACGTGCTCCAGGAGTCGTTTCTGAGCGCCTTTCGGGAGCTCAGCGGCTACAAGGGCGACTCCGCGTTTGGGGCGTGGCTCAAGCGCATCGTCGTCAACAAAAGCATCAATTGCCTGCGGCAGCGGCGGCTGGCGCTGGTGCCGCTGGGCGAGCAGCACCACGAAGAGCGGGACGAAGCCGCGCCTTCGGCCGAAGACGAAGCCGATGCCCACTACCGGGCCGACGTGCTGCGCCGCTGCATTCAGGAGCTGCCCGACGGCTACCGGGTGGTGCTGACCCTGTACCTGCTCGAAGGCTACGACCACCTCGAAATTGCCAGCATCATGGGCATTTCCGAGTCTACCTCCAAATCTCAGTACAGCCGGGCCCGGGTTCGGCTGCGCGAATTAGCCGCCCAGCGCGGTCTTAGCTAATCATTTATTCTGCTTGCGCTGTTAATTAACCTCCACCACGCTTCATCCTTCGGCGCTCGGTTGCGTTTACCCCAGCCTATCCCCGCCACCTGCCGACTTTGGAAGAACCGTGCGTTTGCTTCTCCTTTATGAATACTCATAAGCCTGATTCTTTAGAAAAATTCGTCGAGCGGCACCGTGCCGATTTCGACACGCACGAGCCGCGCCCGGACCTGTGGGCCGCTCTCGAGCAACAGCTGGCCGAGCCCGTGGCGACCCCCGCCACGCCGGTAATGCGCCTGGTCGATGCGGCCAGTGCCACAACTGCGCCGGCGCGCGTAGCTAGCGCAGCTGTGGCTACCGGGCCGGCCAACTGGCTGCAACGCTACGGCGTGGCGGCGGCGCTGGCCCTGCTGGTGCTGGCCGCCGGTGCCGGCGAAGCCTGGAAATCCAGGTACAGCGCACCAGCGCCATTGGCCGCCGCGAGCTACCACGGCACCCACACCGCGGCCGAGCCCGACGCTGCCCTGTACCAGAGCGGCATGCCCATGGCCATGACGGCGGCCGACCGCAGCACCGGCGCCGACAGCCAGCTGGTGCGGGCCGTGCGCGGCATGGAAGCCTACTACACCAGCCAGCTGGCCCGCCGCCAAAGCGAGCTGCACGAAATGACCGGCCCCGGCATGGCCGCCATGGCCGCCGACTGGCAGCGGGAGCTGGTGTCGCTGGACTCCAGCTACCGCAAGCTGAAGGTGGAGCTGCTGCACCACCCGCAGCCCGATGCCGTGCTCACGGCCATGAACCGCAACCTGCAGATTCGCCTCGATATTCTGGACCAGCAGCTGCAGGTAGGCACGCCCACCGAAGAAAACGGCCCCAACGCTTTTGTGCTGGCTGACAGCCGGAACTCCTCTAATAAATGAAACCCCGGATGGCTACGATAACCTGGCGGGCTGCAATGGTGACGCTGCTGGCGGTGGCGGGGCTGTGGCAGCCCCGCGTGGCGCTGGCGCAAACCAGCCAGTGGGTAGCCGTGTGCCCCACCCGCGCCATGCGGGCCCTGGAAGTGCAGGCGTTCGTAGCCGAGGATTTCCTGACCGGCGCCGGCCAGCTGCCCGCCCAGAACCCGCAACCGGAACAGCCCACCGAGCAGGAAAAGGCCACGCTGCAGGTGGAGCAGCGCCGCCGCGTGAGCCGCAGCTACGCGGTGCCTCAACGCGGCCGGGCCTTCTCGCTGCACACGCGCTATGGCCGCGTGCAGGTGAACCCCTGGAACAAGAAAGAAATAAAGGTGGAAGCCGAGATGGTGGCCCGCTCCGAATCCGAAGCCGGGGCCCGGCAGGTGCTGGACGCGCTGGGCGTGCAGTGGCTCGACTACGATGCCAAAACCGGCGGCGTGGCCGTGAGTACGCAGTTTGGCCCCGCGCTGCGCGGCCGGGCCGGTGGCTGCCGCTACGAGGTGAACTACACCGTGTGGCTGCCGCGCACCACGGCCCTGGCCCTGTACAACAACTTCGGAGAAATTGCCATCAATGGCGACCTGAGCGGCCCCACCGAGCTGGTGGTGGAATACGGCACCCTGCGCACGGGGCGCCTCGAAGGGCCGCAGAACCTGGTGCGCATTGCCAACGGCAACTGCACCATTGCCTTTGCGGGCCAGGCCAGCATTGATGCCAGCTATGCCCGGCTGCGGCTGGACCAGGGTTCGGAAGTGGTGCTGCGCAACAACCACTCCGACGTTGACATTGGCACGGTGGAGGACCTCACCATTCACAGCAAGTACGGCGATGTGGCTCTGGGCACGGTGCGCAACCTGCGCGGCTCCTCGGGCTATTCGCGCTTCACGGTAGACAAGCTCGGCCAGGGCCTGGACATGGCCCTGCGCTACTGTCCCGACTTTGTGGTGCGCGACATGGGACCCAACTTCCGGCAGGTGAACCTGGACGGCGGCTACAGCTCCATCCGGCTGGGCTTTGCCGAGTCGCCGAGCTTTCGCTTTGACGTGAGCACCGAGCAGGGCCAGCTGCTGGTGGACAAAGACATGGTGCGGGTGCTCTCGCAGGAAAACGGCCCCATTACCAGCGACGTGCTGGGCACCTTCGGCAGTACCACTCCGACCCGCCACGCCGGCAATGTGAACATCAAGGTGCGCTACGGCACGGTGCGCTTCAGCAAGTAGGAGTAGGGATTTTTAGGGTAAATGCCGGGAGCGTCATGTTATGCCAAGCGCGGCATGACGTTCTTGCGTGCTCCTGTTGCTCGTTGCTCCTTTTACCACCACTTTATGCCTGCCCTCACCGACACGCCCCAAGCGGCGGCCTTTCGCCGCCAGGTGCTCAGCCCCACGAAACTGCGGCTGTTTATGCTGCAAAAGCTGCCCATGGCCTGGCTGGCGGGGCTGCGCCTCGTTCGCATTTCGCCCGAAGAGGCCACGGTTACGGTGCGCTTTAAGTACCTCACTCAAAATCCGTTTCGCAGCATCTACTTTGCCTGCCTGGCCATGGCGGCCGAGCTGGCCAGCGGCATTCAGGCCATGATGCACGTGCAGGCCGGCAGTTCGGTGTCGATGCTCGTGACGAAGTTGGAGGCCGATTTTACCAAGAAAGCAGTAGGGGTCATTGCCTTCAACTCACCCAATGGGCCCGACATCGCTCAAGCCATCGCCGAGAGCCGTGCCACCGGCGAAGGCCGCACCGTAGTGTGCACCAGCACCGGCGTGGACGAAGCCGGCGACGTGGTAGCGGTGTTCCGCATCACCTGGTCGTTTCGCGCGAAGAAGTAAATGCCCACCCCGTTTACAAGCGCATAGCGCCCGGCTTGCGGGTACCAGGCACGGAAAGTCGCCGGCTGGCATACCTTCGCGGCATGGCAAATCTTATCCGGTTCTCGTGCTGTGTGCTGCTGGCTATCGGCGTATTTTTCTGCGGTGGCTGCAGCGCTGCTGAGCAACAGCAGCACGCCAAAAAGCCCCCTTTTGAGGTGACAGAAGCGTCCATAGAGGACGTGCAGGGAGCACTGCAACGCGGTGACTGCACCTGCGAGCAAGTGGTGGGTGCCTACCTGGCCCGCATCGCAGCCTACGACCAGCCCACCACGCTCAATTCCATTGTCATCACCAACCCGGAGGCCATCGAAACGGCCCGGCAGCTGGACGCCGAGTACAAGCGCACCGACACCATGCGGCCCCTGCACTGCATTCCGGTGATTGTGAAGGACAACTACAACACCGCCGGCTTGCAAACCACCGCCGGCTCGCTGGCGCTCAAAGGCTTTGCGCCCACCACCGATGCGTCAATGGTGAGGGCCCTGAAGGCGGCGGGGGCCATTGTGCTGGCGAAGTCCAACATGGCCGAATGGGCCTTTAGCCCCATGGTCACCATCAGCTCCATTGCGGGCGAAACCCGGAATCCCTACAACCTGGCGCATGTGCCGGCGGGCTCCAGTGGCGGTACGGCGGCGGCGGTGGCAGCCAGCCTGGGCACCGTGGGGCTGGGCACCGACACCGGCAATTCCATCCGCGGGCCTTCGTCGCACACCGCGCTGGTTGGTTTTCGGCCCACGCTGGGCTTGCTGAGCCGGGCCGGCATCACGCCGCTCTACCTGCGTAACGACACTGGCGGGCCCATGACGCGCACCGTAGCCGACGCCACCCGCCTGCTGGAGGTAATGGCCGGCCCCGACCCGGCCGACCCGCTTACTGCCTACAGCGCCGGCAAGGTTCCGGCCGGCGGCTACCGCCAGTTTCTTGATAAAAACGGCTTGAAAGGCGCCCGGATTGGCGTGTTGCGTACGCTGAGTGAGCGCAACCCTGATGCGCAGGTGAAGGCCGTATTCGCGCAGGCCGTGGCCGACCTGCGCAAAGCCGGTGCGGTGGTCGTAGAGGTCGAAATACCTGATTTTGACGAAATCAGCAAAGGCCATTGGTGCTCCGTTTTCAAGCACGATGTCAATGCCTACCTAACGGATTTGGGCCCCAGTGCTCCCGTAAAAAACATCAACCAGGTGCTGGCTTCGGGCAAATACTCGGCCTATATCAAAGAAAACCTGGAGGACGAGTTGGCCAATGGGGTCCTGCCTGGCCAGACTACTGCCGGCTGTGGTGAAGCCTACAGCGACCCGCGCCGTATTGCCTTCCGCAACGCCGTCACGGCCGTGATGAACCAGAACCAGCTGGGCGCTTTGGTTTATCCTACCTGGAACAATCCGCCCGCCAAAATAGGCGACTTCAAAGGCTACCGGGGCGACAATAGCCAGCTCATTGCGCCGCACACCGGGCAGCCGGCCTTCACCGTGCCCATGGGCTACACCTACGATAACCTGCCGGCCGGGCTGCAGTTTCTGGGGCGCTCATTTGATGAGCCCACGCTGATTAAATACGTTTACGCCTACGAGCAGGCCACCCGGCATCGCAAGGCGCCCGCGCTGTTCCCGGCGTTGCCGGCGGCTGGGAAGTAGCAGGTGGAATTTTAAACGGCTTGTCAAGTGGAGCACAGCGCCGCCTGTCATGCTGAGCTTGCGAAGCATCCTCTCACCGCTGAACGAGTCGTCTAGCGGTGAGAAGATGCTTCCCTGCGCTTAAAATGACAGACAAAGCGCAGCGAAGTACCCCATCAGGCTGAAACGATTTGTTCAGCGGTGAGAGGATGCTTCGCTGCGCTCAGCATGACAGGTGGGCGTTGCTCTATAGTGAGCTTGGCGTAGCCGCTGGCTTGGGTTTGGGCATCGAAATAGCATCTACCGCCTTGTCGCGGATGAGCTTGTTGAGGGCGGGTACGTCCTGCTCGCGCAGCTGTTTCAGCACGCCTAGCTGGTGGTCAATCAGTTCGGCTACTTCTTTTTTGAAAGCTACCAGCTGGTCGGTGGGGGCATAGTTGCCTTCGCTGGCCTGGCCCACCAGGTTAGCGAGCTTGTTGTTGAGGCGAATGGGGTAATTCAGTGGGTCCTGGCCGCTGCGGTTTTTGGTTTGGTAGAGGGCTTCTTCTATCGAGGTCATCTTTTTGTCGATGGCCTCGGCGGCCTGCACAACTTCGCGGTAGGCGGCATCGGCTTTCAGGGGCGTGGTCAGGGCCTCGAGCTGCCCACGCATGGTGCGGATGTCGCGCACGGCGTCGTTGGTTTCGGTGAGCTTGTCGCGCACTTCCTGCAGGAAGGCAAACTGGGCCTGCAGCTCCTGCGGTGTGGCTTTGGCTCGGGGGTCTGGCAGTACTACCACCTCGGTTTCCTGCGGCGTTTCCTTGTTGAGGGTGAGGCGGGCCAGGTAGGTGCCGGGCATGACCCTGGGGCCTTCGGTACCGCCACCCCACAGGATAATGCCGTCGAACTTACTGGCCTCGGGGTAGCGCATGTCCCACACAAAGCGGTTCAGGCCCTTCTTCGTAACCAGCTTGTCCTTTTCGGCGCCGGGAGCAGGCTTTTTGTCTTTTTCCACGGCCTTCACCTTGTTGGTAAACGCGCGAATCAGCTTGCCGTTGGGGTCGAGGATTTCCAGTTTCAGGGTGCTGGTAGTGTCCAGCTTCTGGGCCAGGTAGTAGTGCAGCATCACGCCGCCGGGGTGGTTCTGGCCGGCCGTTTTGGGCACGGTGGGTCCGCCGGCGCCCTCCAGGCGGTAGCTGGCCAGGGGCTTGAACAGGTGCACCTTGCTGGCAGCCACGGCGGGCGTGAGCTGGTGCAGGGGCGTGAGGTCGTCAATCAGCCAGAAGCCGCGGCCCTGGGTGGCGGCAATGAGGTTGTCGTTTTTCAGGGTAAGGTCGGTGATGGGCACCTGGGGCAGGTTCAGCTGAAACGGCTGCCAGCTGGCGCCGTCGTTGAACGACGTGTACATGCCGTACTCGGTGCCGGCGTAGAGCAGGCCGGCGCGCTTGGGGTCGGCGCGCACCACGCGGGTGAAGTGCGTGGCAGGAATGCCGGCCGAGATGCTCGTCCAGGTCTTGCCGTAGTCGGCGGTGCGGTAGAGGTAGGGGCGGAAATCGCCGGATTTGTAGCGCGTGGCGGCAATGTAGGCCGTGCCCTTGGCAGTGGGGTGGGCCTCAATGCTGTTGATTTGGCTCCACTCGGGCAGGCCGTTGGGCGTCACTTTCGTCCAGGTTTTGCCCTCGTCGCGGGTTACCTGCACCAGTCCGTCGTCCGAGCCCGTCCAGATAACACCCTGCTCCGTTGGGGATTCCGCAATGGCGAACACGGTGCCGTAGTACTCCACGCTGGTGTTGTCCTGGGTGAGCGGCCCGCCCGACGAGCCCAGGGTTTTGGGGTCGTTGCGGGTGAGGTCGGGGCTGATGGTGGCCCACGACTGGCCCTCGTTGGTGCTCACGTGCAGGTGGTTGGAGCCGGCGTAGAGCTTCTTGGGGTTGTGGGGCGAAAACAGGATGGGGTAGTTCCACTGGAAGCGGTACTTCGAGTCGATGGCGCCGTGGCCCATGGGGTTGTCAGGCCACACGTTGATGCTGCGGGTCTGGTCGGTGCTGTGGTCCACGCGGGTGAGCAGGCCGCCGTAGCTGCCGCCGTACACAATGTCGGGGTTGGTGGGGTCCACGGCCAGGTGGGCACTTTCCGAGCCGGCCGTGGTTTCCCAGTCCCGCTCGCCAATGGTATTGCCGCTGCTACGGTGCAGGATGCGCACCGTGGAGTTGTCCTGCTGCGCGCCGTAGATGCGGTAGGGGAAGTGGTTGTCCGTCACCACGCGGTAGAACTGGGCAGTGGGCTGGTTAAAATAGGTGGTCCAGTTCAGGCCGCCGTCGCTGCTGATTTGGGCACCGCCGTCGTCGGCAATAATCATGCGGCTGGTGTTCTCGGGCGCAATCCACAGGTCGTGGTGGTCGCCGTGCGGGGCGTTGCGGGCCTCAAACGTGGTGCCGCCGTCCTTGCTTTTGTGGTACGACACGTTCATCACGTACACCACGTCCTCGTCTTTGGGGTCGGCGTAGATGCGGGTGTAGTACCAGGCCCGCTGGCGCAGGCTGCGGTCGTCGTTGGTTTTCTTGAAGGTCAGGCCGCCGTCGTCGGAGCGGAACACACCGCCGTTTTCGGCTTCCAGCAGCACCCACATCCGGTTGGAGTTCACGGGCGAAACCGTGACCGCCCCAATGCCCAGCGTGCCCTTGGGCAGGCCTTCGCGGCGGGAAATGTCCTGCCAGGTGTCGCCGCCGTCGCTGCTTTTCCACAACCCCGAGCCCGGCCCGCCCGACGAGAAGCCGTAGGGTGTGCGGCGCACGTTCCAGGTGGTGGCAAACATAATGCGCGGGTTGGTGGGGTCAAACGTCAGGTCCACGGCGCCGGCGTCTTTATTGGCAAACAGCACCCGTTCCCAGTTTTTGCCACCGTCTTTGCTGCGGTACACGCCGCGCATTTCGCTGGGCTGGTAGAGGTCGCCCATGGCGGCCACGAACACCAGGTCCGGGTTTTTGGGGTGAATGCGGATGCGCCCGATGTGGCGCGAATCCTTCAGGCCCACGTTCTGCCAGCTCTTGCCGGCATCGGTGGACTTCCACACGCCAAAGCCCGACGACACGTTGCCGCGCACCGTTTTTTCGCCCTGGCCCACGTAGAGCACGTTGGGGTCGGCCTCGCTCACGGCCACTGCCCCAATGGAGCCGCCGAAGTACTTGTCCGAGATGTTTTCCCAGGTGCCGCCGCCGTCTTTGGTGCGCCACACGCCACCGCCCGTGGTCCCCATGTAGTAGAGGTTGGGCTGGCCGGGCACGCCCGTCACCGTGCAGGAGCGTCCGCCCCGGTACGGCCCAATGGAGCGCCACGTCAGCCCGTTGTACAGCGCCGAGTCAAACACGGCCACGTTGCCTTTGGCCGGTTTGCTTTTGGTTTTTGTCTTGGTTTTCGATTGTCCGAAACTGCCCGCTGCCACAGTGAGCATCAGAAGCAGCGCAAGGAAGCCGGTTTTGAGGAAGGTGTACGGTTGATGCATGAGGCAAACAGTAAATTGAGACAAAGAAAGAACGTCACGCTGAGCTTGCCGAAGCATCTCTATTGCAGTAGTAATTAATGCTGATTCAACGAAGCGGGAGAGATGCTTCGACTCTGCGGACGTCAGATGAGCATGACGTTTCAAATTATATTTATTAGGTAAAATATCCGCTCACTTAATCTCCGTGCGCGCCAGAAATTCCAGCAGGTATTCGCCCCAAATGCTGGGGTTGGAATGGGTGCCGTGGCCGGTGGTAAGGTCCGTGATGGGCAGCAGGACGTAGCGGCCTTTCGGCACCTTTTTAATTTCGGTTTCCATAATGCCCAGCTCGGGCGGGTTCACTTGGTCGTCGGCGGAGTTGATGGCGAGCAGGGGCGCCTTGATGGCGGCCAGGTGCGGAGCGGGGTTGTAGGTGCGCGACGCGTCGAACTGGTAAATAAAGTCGTTGGCATCGAGCGAGCCCAGAAACCGGGCCTGAGATTTAGCCAAAGCGGCTTCGGCCAGCTCGCGGGTGGGGGCCAGCTTCTGCATCTGCTTGGGGCTGCTGGTCATGAACAGCAGCGAGGAGATGGCGCCGGTGAGGCCGGTCTGGGGCTGGGTGGTGTAGTTGCCGCCCTGCCAGGCGGGGTCCATCTTTATCAGGTCGATGGCCATTTTGCGCAGCATGCGGTTGCGGCCGGCTATTTCCACCGGCAGGCTGGCCAGGGGCATCAGGGCGTCCATGAAATCGGGGTATTTGTAGCCCCACACCCAGGTTTCCATGCCGCCCATGGAGGTGCCCATTACCAGGCGGGCGTGGGCCACGTTCAGCTTTTCGGTGAGCAGGCGGTAATTGGCCAGCACCATGTCGTTGTAAGTATACTTTGGAAATTGCATGCGCAGCCCGTTGCTGGGCTTGCTCGATTTGCCGTGGCCGATGGCATCGGGCAGAATGAGGTAGTACTTGGCCGCGTCGAGCAACTGCCCGGGCCCGAAGAGGTGGTTGGCAAACAGCTCGCTCAGAAAGGCCTGCCCGCTGCCCGTGGTGCCGTGCATGATGAGCACCGCGTTCACCACTTTGCCGGCTTTGTCCTTGCGGGGCTGGCCCACGGTGGTGTAGTGCTGGTTGAGGGCGGGTAGCGTTTCGCCGCTTTCAAAGCGGAACTGCGGCAGGCTGAAGTCGCCTTCTACCGGAGTGGGGTAGCGCGACTGGGCTTGTCCCACCGCGGGCAGTAGCAGCCAGCACCACAGCAGAAACAACAAGGGACGGATAGTAGCCATGCGGAGAAAACGAAGCGTCAAAAAAAGAAAGCAGCCCCACCTGCGCGGAACTGCCTCCAAATGACGCCCATAAAAACCACAATTCCATACTCAACGCTTAAGGGTACGCGGGTTATTCCTCCGGTACGGACGTGATAATGTCCGTCAATCCATCTTCGCTCACCACCACAGCCAGGCAGGGATAGTCGGAACTTTCCACGTAGCGCAGGGCCGAGTTGTAGCGGGCCCCGCGGGTGCTGTCGCCGCGCCCGGAAGCCCGGCCATCGAGAATGACCCCGATGGAGTAGCAATACCCTTCGGGGTCGAGCAGAACGGCACCGTCGATGCTGGTCACGAGGCGCGTGATGAGCGGGGTGAGCGGCACGGGCTCCACCAGGGTGCACTGCAGCTTGAGGCGGTCGGCTTCGGCCAGGGCCTCGGTGGTGATTACCAGCAGCGTGCCGTGCTTCTGGCGGCTGGCTTCGAGCACTACTTCCCAGAGGCGCTCCACTTTGGGCGCGTCGGTGAGGGCGAAGGTGCGCTTGAGCGCCCGCCGAAAAGCAGTGCGGCTGAGGCGGTTGCGTGCCAGGCCGGGCAGGCCGTAGTGGGAGCGCAGCAGCACGTGGGTGTCGTGCTGCAGTTCCCAGGAGTAGTGCGTCACAAAATTGATGACGAACAAATCCTCGCGCTCGGCGTCATATTTCCCTACTTGCCGGCCCAGGGCGTACACGTTTTCGCCGTTGGCCAGCAGGTGCACGTCGGGCGTGGCCATTTCCAGCAGCTTGCGCACGGCCCGGTAGTCGGTGAGCTCCGTGGGGCAGGTGAGGGCAAATACTTCTTCGATGTTGGGGTGGCCGCGGCGGGCCAGCAGCAGCTTGCCCACGCCTTCGGCACCCTCGTAGCGTAGGCTGCTGATGGTGTTGCAGGTGGCAAATAGCTTGGTGGTGGCGGGGTCGAAGCCCAGGGCCTGGGCGGGGGTGTCGAGCAGGGTTTTGCCGGCGGCACGCAGCAGTTCCTCGCTTTCGCGGGGCCGCACGATGAAGCCCGCGCCGGGCTCGGGCTCGGTCAGGGCCTTCACGCTTTCTTCGTTGAAGCGGTACATGGCCGCCACGAGCAGCGACGGCGCCAGCGGCCGGCCGTCGGTGTAAAAGCGGTGGGGGCGGAGCGACGGGTAGGCGCGCAGCGGCTTGCGCTGCAGGCGCAGCACCGTGACCACGAAATACCCCCTTATTTCGATGGGGTAGCCCGCAAAGTGCTGGTGGCTCTCGTGCTCGTCGAGGCCGTTGAGGGTTTCCTGCACGGCATCGCGCAGGCCCAGGCCTTCGTGCTTGCGCCGCAGCATGGCCGGGCTCACGTCCTCGCGCTCGGGATAGGGCCAGGGCCGCGAGTTCTGAATGAAGCGGCCGCGGGCCACCACGCCCGCAAATGCACCGGAGTCCAGCCCACAGTCGGCCGGCTCCAGGCAGCGGGCGGGTTGGGCGGGGTCGCTGGGCAGGGCCAACAGCACCACAAACGGGTTCAGGTCTTCATCCAGGCCCGTAAACAGGTCGGTGGCCAGCGCCTGCGCGGCCTTGCGGTAACGCTCCTGATGGGGCCAGAGGAGAACGGGAGCAGGGGCGGGGGCAGGCATGATGACGGAAAAACAAGCAGCAAATCGAAAACGCCCTGCTCAGCCAAAGTAAGGGGGCGTGGGGCCGCGCGCCCCACGGGCGGGGCTACAGCTGGAATAGAACCGGCAATATCATCTTTTGCTTTAAAGGCTTGCCATTATACGAAGCGGGTTCCCACTTGGGAGCCGCTTTTATCAGGCGCAGGGCTTCTTCGTCGAGGCCGGAACCCATCTTTTTTACCACACGGACATCGGTCAGGCTGCCGTCGGTCTGCACCACAAACTCGACCAGTACTTTGCCCTGAATCTTGCGCTGGCGGGCCAGCAGCGGGTACTTCTGGTTTTTTTCAATCCACTCGAAGAAGGCCTCAGTGCCGCCCACGGGCCGGGTGGGGTGGTCGGGAGCCACCACGGCAGGCCGGTTGGGGTTGGCCGACGCCGCAATGTCGGCCGCGGAGGTGGTGATGGGCCGCTCCTTGGCGCCCATGGTCACTACTTCGCTGCCCGGCGACATGACGAACGACACCGGCACGTAAATGCGCTGGCGAACCACCTGGTTGCGGTGCTTGGCGGGCGTCCACTTCGGCCCGCTCTTAATGAGGCGAATGGCTTCGGCGTCCAGCTCCGGCGAAAGCGGGGCATCCACTTTTACTTCGTTTACGGTGCCGGTTTTCTCTACAATGAAACTCACTTTCACCGTGCCCTGAATGCCTTTTTGCATGGCGCCAGCGGGGTAGCGCTGGTTGGCAGCCAGAAACTGCGCGTATTTCTCGGTTCCGCCCAGGGGCACAGCGGGCTGTGCCACGGAGTCATACACCTCGGTGGCCGACGGCTTGGGGGGCATCTTCCGCTTCTGCGCCTGGGCGCCAAATGTGAGGAGCAACAACCCGGCAAGCGGGACTACTAGTGGTTTGGGTACACGGAAGAGCATAGCGTATCGTATGTTATGGGAATAGGTAGGACCCGTTTTACAAAGTACGGCAACCCGAAAAGAACGGTGGCCGCACCCCACCGCTCTAAAAACCTTGCCAGTCCCAACGGTGTCGAGCAGGCTGGCGTTCTTTGGGGCCATTTACTTTCATCGCCTGCCGTTTTTTTGCATGACCGAACAACCATCCCGAGCCCCCGAGCCCGTGGGCGCCTACCCCTATACGCGCCGCGTGGGCAACTTATTGTTCCTGTCCGGCGTGGGCCCGCGCCAGCGCGGCCAGAAAGCCATTCCCGGCGTTGAGCTCGATGAAGACGGCAACATCCTGAAATATGATTTTGAAAGCCAGTGCCGCGCCGTGTTCCAGAACGTGCGCTACATTCTGGAAGAAGCCGGGGCGCAGTGGGACGACCTAGTGGACGTGACCGTGTTTCTGACCAACATGAAGGATGACTTTTCGATGTACAACCGCCTCTACGCCGAGTACTTTGCCACGGCACAGCCCTGCCGCACCACGCTCGAAATCAACTGCCTGCCCACGCCCATTGCCATTGAGCTGAAATGCATTGCGGCCCTGGGCGACTAGCCCTGAACGGCTAGCAGTGGTAAGACAATAACCTCGGCCCCGGCACCCGATTGCATGCGCCCGGAGCGGCGGGCATCCTTGGCGCGGCCCTACCCGTTTCTTTGCGTAGCATGAACACCCAAACGCGCAATCTGCAGTATTTCTTTTTCGGCCAGAATTTCTCGGACGGGTTGCGCACCACGCTGGCCATTCTTGTGCCCACGCTGGTGCTGGCTCAGCTGGGCCATTTTGAATGGGGCCTGATTATGTCTACCGGGGCGGTGTGCGTGAGCGTGACCGACACGCCTGGCCCGGCGCGCCACCGGCGCAACGGCATGCTGGCCACGCTGGCCCTGGTGGTCATCACGGCCCTGGCCACCGGCTTGGCGGCCGCCAACGTCTGGCTGCTGGGGCTGGTGGTGGGCGGGTTCGCCTTCCTCTTCACTATGTTTCTGGTGTGGGGCGCCCGGGCGCGGCCGTGGGCACAGCGGGGCTGCTCAACACAATTCTGCTGCTGGCCCGGCCGCCATCGTTCGGCCAGCTGCTGCCGCACACGGGGCTGCTGGTGGCGGGGGCGCTGTGGTACGCGGGGCTGGCGCTGCTGGTGCACCGCGTGCGGCCCTACCGGCCGGCCCAGCAGGCGCTGGGCGAGTGCGTGCACGCCTTGGCACGCTTCCTGGCCCTCAAGGCCCGTTTCTACGACCCCACCACGGCCCTCGACGACAACTACCGGCAGTTGGTGGCGCAGCAGGTGGTGGTGAATGAAAAGCAGGAAGCCGCGCGCGACCTACTATTTCGCACCCGCCAGATTGTGAACGAAAGCACCCCCACCGGCCGCCGCCTGGTGCTCACCTTCGTGGCCACCGTGGATTTGTACGAGCGCATCACGGCCACTTACTACGACTACGCCACCGTGCGGGCCGGATTTGGGCAAACCGGGGCGCTGCCGGCTGTGGCCACGCTCATTCGGCACGTGGCCACCGAGCTCGACCACCTCGGCATTGCCATTCAGGCCAACCGCCCCTACGACGCCCCCGGCCCCGACCTCGACGCCGAGCTCAGCCAGCTACAAACCCGCCTCGCGGCCCTGGATACCGACGCCAGCGTGGAGGGCAGCACGCTGGTTCTGAAAAAAATAGTGGTCAACCTGCGCGACATCATCCGGCGCGTGGGCAACATCCGACGCTATTTCGACGAAGGCATCGACGAAGCCGCTCCCGAGCCCGGCCGCGCCGCCGAGCACACCCTGTTCATCGCCCCGCAACACCTCGACCCCAAAGCCCTGCGCGAAAACCTTACGCCGAAATCGGCAGTGTTCCGGCACTCCGTGCGCATGATGCTGGCCTGCTTGGTGGCGTTTGGCGCGGGGCAGTGGCTCTGGCGCGGCGAGCACAACTACTGGATTTTGATGACGGTAGCCATCATGCTCAAGCCCGGTTTCAGTCTCACGCGGCAGCGCAACACCGCGCGCATTGTGGGCACGCTGGCCGGCGGGGTGCTGGGGGGGGTGGTGCTCTGGCTGGTGCCCTGGGCCGAGGTGCAGTTTGGCGTGCTGGTGGTATTTATGGTGGTGGCGTATAGCTTCCAGCGCACCAAATACGTGGTGACGGTGGTGTTTCTCACGGCCTTTTTGCTGATTCTGTTCAGCTTTCTGGGCCTGAACTACGTTGGCGTGGTCGAGGAGCGAATCACCGACACCCTCATTGGCTGTGCCATTGCCTTCTCGGCCGGGTATTTCCTGTTTCCCAATTGGGAGTCAGAAAAACTCACCGATTTCATGGCCGCGGCCCTGCGGGCCAACCTGGCCTACCTGCACCAGCTGGCCAACCGCCTGGCCGGCCGGCCCCTGCCGCCCAACGAATACCGCCTGCTGCGCAAAAACGTGTACGTGAGCGGCGCCAACCTCGCGGCCGCGTTCCAGCGCATGCTCAACGAGCCGCGCAGCAAGCAGCATCGCCCCATCGACACCCACGAGTTTGTGGTCCTCAACCACATTCTGTACTCCAACGTGGCCGCTCTCACCGCCACGCTTCGCGAAGCGGCCCCCGCCGTGCCGCCCTTCCTGCCCGAGAGCCGCCGCGCCCTCACCAGTGCCCTGGCTGCCCTGCACAAAAGCCTGGTGCTGCTGGTGCCCGGCGCCCCAGCCGTGGCGCCCCTACCGGAACGCAGCCCCACCGAGCCCGAAGCCAGCACAACCCCGGAAGACAAACTGGTACAGCAGCAGCTGGTTTTCCTGCAAAAGGTGAGCGGCGACATCAGCAAAGTGGCCGAGGTGCTGGCGAAGTAGCGCGTGGTCATCTAAGGCGCTGCTGCTGGGATTGTCGATGCATCTGTAGCCAAAGCCGCAAGCCCGCACGCATCAGTAATCTCATTGAAAAAAAACGTCATGCTGAGCGCAGCCGAAGCATCTCTACCGCAATACTAATTTTGATTAGCTGCGTAGTAGAGATGCTTCGGCTGCGCTCAGCATGACGTGCTAATACCAGTACTTAGAAAGCAAAAAAAAGCCCGCTCAACGAATTGAGCGGGCTTTCTGGAAAAAAGTGACGCGGGGATTAGTGCGTTAGAACCACTCGGCCGCTGTTGGATTTGCTGCCCGTGGTGAGCTTGTAGATGTACGTACCGGCCGCGAGCTGCGTGCCGTCGAACAGCTGCTTGTGCACACCAGCAGTTTGCACCTCGTTGCGCAGCGTCTTCACACGCTGGCCCAGCAGGTTGTACACGTCCAGACGTACAGCACCGGTTTCGGACAGGATGTAGGTGAGGACAGTCTGGTTCTGGAAGGGGTTCGGAGCAGCCTCAATCACCTTAGCCGATTGCGCGGCGCTGGTAGAAGCGCTGCCACGTGCGGCTTGCACGGCGGGCATGTTCCACTGGTCGTGGGTGCGGGTCACCAGCACAGCGAAGTCAGCACGCTTCACTACCTGAGCGGGGTTGAACGTGGCGTGCAGCACGGGCTGCAAGTCGTTCGGGCCCTGGGTGAGGCTGAAGAAGGCGTTCATGATGTTCATGTCGAGTGCTACCTGCACGTAGCCAGCCAAGCCAGCTGGAATCTGAGCGGCATCGTCGATGGCAATGCGCTGGCCGTTCACCAGCACCGTTACGGGCGCCGTGGCTTTCAGAGCGTTGTTTTGCAGGCCCAGGCTTTGCACCAGCGAGTAAGCCAGGCTGGCCCGCTGCACTGCGGCATCTGGCGAGAACACACCAGGAGCGGTTGCCGTCATCACACCGTTTTTGGTTTGGGTCTGGTCGCGCAGGGCAGCGCCCTTCGACGTCACCGACTCGGCCAACAAGCGCTGGCTGCTGCTCACGTCGCTGAAGCTCACCGAGCCGTCGAGAGGCATGAACTGGCGAATAGCCTGGCCCATCATCAGGTAGTCGGCCAGCTGAATGCGGGTCAGGTTGGCATCGGGGGCAAAGCCGGTAGCCAAACCGTCCATCAGGCGCTTGCTCACCGCCAATTTAATAGAACCTTCGGCCGGATGGCCTACGGCGTCGTTCAGGCCGGTGGTACCGGTAGCCTGGTTCAGCGAGATGTTGCCGGTAACGCTTTCTGGGAAAGCAGCACCATTCAGGCCTTCGAGGCGCACCGTCCAGGTGCCGGCTTCAGGCGATACCACGGCCACGGCGCGGCCGGGGCTGGTAGCAAACAGCACCGAGATGCCGGAGGCGAAGCGCTTGCCCGTGGGCGACAACAATACCAAGTTAACCGGGTTGCCGGTTTCGCCTAGCACGCCGCTCACCTTGCAGCTCACTTCCATCGAGCTGGTGCCGCTGCTTACCGCAAAAGTGCGGGAGTTGGTGGCGGTGCTGGTTGGGTTGAAATCAATGCTAAAGGTGCTCTTGGCGCTGCTCGTGTTCACGCTGCTTACAAAGGCACGGGTGGCGTTGGAGAAAGCACCATAGCCGGGGGCAGCGCGGAAGGCGCGGTCCACAGCGGCGTAGGCGTTAACCATGCCACGGCCTACTTCCCACGACTCGCGGTTGGGCAGGTTGGTAGCGGTTTCTTCCAGAATGGCTTTCACCTGGTAAGGGTTCAGCGCGGGGTTGGCGTCCAGCATCAGGGCCACAATGCCGGCCACGTGGGGCGCAGCCATGGAGGTGCCGGTGAGGTGGGTGTAGAAAGGAAGCTGGCCAGGAGGAAGAACAGCGGCGTCCTTCTGGCTGCTGAGCACGCCTACGGGCGAAGCGGTCCGGGTCGAAATAATGTCCGTGCCGGGAGCCGTTACCGTGGGCTCATCGCGCCAGGTAAAGTTTTCGCCGTCTACTGAGAACGTTCCGCCCACGCCCTTGCGGCCGCGCGACGACGACGGA
Source organism: Hymenobacter glacialis (assembly GCF_001816165.1). Classification (GTDB taxonomy): domain Bacteria; phylum Bacteroidota; class Bacteroidia; order Cytophagales; family Hymenobacteraceae; genus Hymenobacter; species Hymenobacter glacialis. The sequence continues at coordinate 32,653 of NZ_MDZC01000090.1, read as the reverse complement.
GCCAGCACGCCGGCTTTGTCGGAGTTGGCCACAGCAATTACCCACGGTGCTTTCTTGTATTTGCCGGTGATGGTGCCCGAGCCCGAACCGGAGTTGCCGGCCGAGAACACCACCACGATGTTGCGGTCTACGCAACGCTTTGTGGCCACCGTGATGGGGTCAGCTGGATTTACGTCCGTGCCGATGTCGCTGGTGGTACCAAAGGAGTTGGTGATAACCCGGATGTTGTAGCGGAACTGGTTCACAAGCGCGTAGTCGAACGCGCCGATTACGTCGAGGATGAACAGGCCGGCACCGGTGCCGTAGCCCACAATGCTCGCGCCGGGGGCCACACCAGCGTGCTGGCCGTTGGAGGCCGCGCCAGTGGCGCCGGCGATGCCGGCTACGTGCGTGCCGTGGCCACCGCTTTGGTCGGTGTTGGCAATGTCTTCGAGGTAGGTAACGGGCAGCATGCCGTCCTGCGCGTTGAGGTTGCTGGTGCCCAGCACGTTCTGCTTCAGGTTAGCGCCCAGCTTCAGGTCGGGGTGCGTGCCGTCCACGCCGCTGTCGTTCACTACCAGGCCAATGCCGGTGCCGGCTACTGGCAGGCCGCCGTTGCGCTGCGTGAAGCTGCTCTCGTTCCGCACGCGGCGGGCGCCGGTGAGGTGGGTAGCGCCTTCGTTCTCCAGGCTCAGCGAGCGGTTGAGGTAAAGCGAAAGCACGTTGGGGGAAGCCGCCAACTGGGCAATCTGGGCATCGGTGGCAAGCACGCCGGCAATGGGCAGCTCGCGCAACGTCCGGCCCTGAGTGATGCCGAGGCCGCTGAGGGTTTGCATGGCTGCGGCCGAAGGCGCGCCTGCTCCCTTAAAAGTAACAATAACCTGCCGTAACCCGGTGCCGCCCACCATGGCTTCTTGCAATTGAGGGTCGAGGAGGGCCTGCGCCTGGAGCGTCACCGCGCTGCTCGCGGAGAGCAACATCAGTAGTAGGGTTTTCTTCATCGTTTAAAAAAGCTTGTTTTTGTAAAGAGTGAGAAACAATGCCCAAACCTACGAAAAGACTAAAAAAACGGATTGCCAAATTTTTAATAATGTTGCTACATAAGTCGATTTGCATGAAAATATTAAAGTGATTTCTTTATTAGTCAACATAAATTTCATCGCATATATTATGCGAGTCACCAGTGTTTTGAGATTTTTTGAGTTGCATTAAAATCGTCAAAAACGGCTTTTAGAGACTGTCTGGGTATTAATTACTGGTCTGATGGCCTGTCTGTGTTGTGAGTGTGACAGCTGATTTTAAAATAATCGGACGATTATCAAATTAATAATCTGTGCAGGCCCATTCGTTCAGGTGCCGGACCCGCTTTCGCCAAGGCAGTGCCGCGCCGCCGACACGCCTGGCATCATGCTAAGTGTCTGGTCGGTGCAGGGCAGTGGCGGGCTCCGGGGGGAACCCGTTGCCAGGACGGGCGTTGCTACTTTGTACTTTTGCCCTGCTTTGACGGGCGGCCGGACTTGCCCTGCAGCTCGTCCTACCTTCGTGCCGGCTCCGGCCCTTTCTGTTTACTTATGCGCCACGTTGCCGACATTCCCCACCCCGCGGTCAAAATCACGCTTCTGGCTTGGAACGGCAAGTTCCTGCTGAAGCTGGAGCAGGGCAATCTGGAGCAGACCTATAAGGTAGCCGAGCTCGACCTGCTTACCGGCACCGACGCCGAAGTGCGCGAGCTGCTGGACGATGATTTCTTTGCCAGTGCCATTGCGCGTTTTCAGGCCATGCGCGCCGATTTGCAGGCCGCTTTCGACCGCCACGAGTTACGCTAAGGCCATTCTATTCCCCCATTTGTGATGCAAAAACTAATTGTCCTGCTGCTCGCCCTCACGGGTTTTCTGGTAGCGGCCCCGGCCACGGCCCAACTCTACGACGTGCGCGCCGGCGAAGTGAGCTACAACAAAGGCTCGCGCCCGGCAGTGAAAGTGCAGGTAGACGGCAATGCCTCCGATGTGCGCGACTTCCTGCAAAGCTGGATGAAAAGCAGCTACAACATTAAATTCAAGAGCGGCGGGGTGCTGGGCCTGGGCAAAAGCGACGTGTTGGTGGCCCGCCAAACCCCGGCCAGCACCGTGTCGGGCAAGCTCGTGGACATTTATGCCAGCGTGATAGCGCCCGCCGATACCATCACGGAAGTAGGCCTGTTTGGTGGCTTCGACGACAATACGTTTTTCGACCCCGACAAAACCGCCACCGAATACAATGCTTTGCGCACCATTGCGCAGAGCTTTGCCAGCGCCGCGCGCCTCAAGGCCTACCGCGACCAGGTAGCCGAGGCCGAGAAAAAACTCAAGACCGACGAGAAAGAAAAAGACAAGCTCGAAAAGAGCCGGAGCAACCTGCGCAGCAACACGGCCTCCAACCTGTCGCGCATAGAAGAACTGAAGAAGAAAAACGCCGAAAACCTCATTCAGTCGCGTTCCGATTCGGTTTCGCTGATATCGAACGGACTGCAGCTGGAGCAAAGCCGGGCGCTCCTGCAGCGCCGCCGCAACCAGCTCTCCACGCTCGACCGCAAAAACTAGCCCCGCCGCCGGCCGTACTCAGGTCATGGACAACCCCTCTTCGCCCCTCGAAACCCTCCGCCAGCTCAAGGAGATGTTGGATGCGGGCGCCCTCACGCCCACCGAGTTTGAGTCTCTGAAGCAGCGCCTAGTATTCACGGACCCGCCCATTCCCCAGGCTCCGCCGGCTGCCGAGCCTGCCCCGTCGGCCCCGTTTATTAGTGCGCCTGCGCCCATTGTTCCGGCAGCACCCGTGCCGCCTGCTGTTTTGGTCCCGCCGCCCGTCTTCACGCCCGCGCCGCCGCCCAGCCAACAGCACCCCGTCGTTGTAGAAGACGCGTCCCAAAACGTCGTCCCGAGCGGGGGCACTGCCTCGCCGGTAGGCCCGCCTTGGGCAGGGGAGGAGTGGAGCAGCGAGGTGCCGCCCTCAAGCTTTACGGCACCGCCAACCGCTCCCGCTCCCGCTCCTGATGCCGATGCCAGCTGGGTTACGAGCGAGTTCCCGGAGGCGGCCGCGCCGGCGGCCCGCAGCCCGCTGGCCCTCATCCTGTCCATTGGCGGCTTGCTGGCGCTGCTGGCCTTAGTGGTGTACCTGTCTATGAATCGCCCGCCCTCCGAGCGCCTCACCAGCACCAGCCAGACCGCGGCCGATTCGGTGGCCGCTACCATAGAAGTAGGGCCCCAGGCCGAGCCCCTGTCGCGAACCGAAGCAGTGCCCGAAACCATTCGGGTAGTGCCCACCAACCCCGCCCCCATTGTGCCGGCTCGTCCCAGGGCTACCGTCCGCGACTCAACTGCTGACTCCACCAGGCCCGATTCGGCGCTAAATCCCTAGGTTCTGGTTCCAGCATGCTTGTTGGGAGGCACTTATTCAACGCGCCGGCCCGGTGGCCGTATGCTAAGTCCAGGCTGGTACCAGCCTGGACTTTTTTGTCTTTCTTTTCCACCACCCCAGCACCATGCCGCTTCCTCTGTATTCCTCTCCCCGGATTTTGGCCGCGCTGGCCGCTGCTGGCCTCCTGCTTGGCAGCTGCTCATCGCCCGGCAACGAATCGCAAAGCATTGTTGCAGCCGCCGGGCCGGCCACACCCACCTCGCCGCTGCAGGTAGTGGCGGAGTTCACCGGCCCTCAGATGGTGGGCGTGGCCGTAGCGCCCGGCGGCAAAATCTTCGCGTGCTTTCCGCGCTGGGACTACAACCCCGTGTATCCTATTGCCGTGGTGGGCCCCAACAACACGCTCACCCCGTATCCCAACGCCAGCTGGTGCACTTGGACGGAGGCCGTGAAAAACGAGCCCCAGAATCACTGGATATGCCCCCAGAGCGTATTTGCCGACAAAGCGGGCATGGTGTGGGTGCTCGACGCCGCCTCGCCCGGCTTTCAGGGCACCGTGCCCGGCGGCCCCAAACTGGTGAAAACCGACCCCAAAACCGGTCAGGTGTTGCTCAATGTTTCGTTTCCCGCCAGCGTGGTGCCCACCAAGTCCTATCTCAACGATGTGCGGATTGACCTGCAGAACAACTACGCCTACATCACCGATTCGGGCACTGGCGCCATTGTAGTGGTCGATTTGAAAACCAGCAAATCCCGCAGCCTGCTCGGCAGCCACCCGTCAACCAAAGCCGAGAAAGGCCTGGTTGTAAAGGCCGCAGGCCACCCGATGGTTGATGCCCAGGGCAGGCCCGCCCAAATCAACGCCGACGGCATTGCTCTGAGCACCGACAACGCCTACCTGTACTACTGTCCGCTTACGGGACACACCCTGTACCGCATCAAAACAGCTGCCCTGCGCGATGCCTCCCTCAGCGAGACGCAACTGGCCCAGCAAGTAGAAACCGTGGGCAAGATTCCCGCCTCCGACGGCCTGGAAATCGACGCTGCTAATAACGTGTACATCACTTCTTACGAGCAAAGCGCCCTGCTGCGCCGCACACCCGCTGGACGCATCGAAACCGTGGCCAAGGACGCCCGTCTGCAGTGGCCCGATACGTACAGCTTCGCCGCCGACGGTAACCTGTACGTGGCCAACTCCGCCATTCACAAGATGCCCACCTGGAACAAAGGCGTGGAACAGCCTCACGAGCCTTTCCGTATTTTTAAAATGGCACTTCCTAAGAAAAAGGCACCGTCTAAGTAAAATCCGGAGGCCGTGGGCATGAAAAAAGCCGCACCATTACCTAGTGCGGCTTTTTTAGGTAGCTATTAAGATAAATATAATTACTCGAATGCTACTTTCTGGATTTTTACGCCTTTGGTGAAGACGTCCAGGTTTTCGCTGGTGTGGGCCAGGATGTCCATGCAGTGGCGGTGCCGCTGGTTCATGGTATCGTGCACAGTGTACACACCGTCCAGCTTTTTGGAGATGCCGGATACGCGCACCATGTCGCCGTAATCGAATTCTCCACCCCAACGCTTCAGCAAATCGCGCGACAGGGCCATCCAGCGCTTTTTGGTTCCGTAATGGGGCTTAATCAGGGAGTTGTCGGCCGTCACGAACGGCTCGTCGTCAGTTTGTCCCGGTACTGCTTCGTAAATGGTGGCCGTCACGCGGTAGGTGGGGCTCTGGGCAACGTACTCTTTGGGCTTGTTGGCATCCATTAGAGTGTCAACTGGCACTTTGGCTACCCAGCGCTCGGCGGGGCGGCTCACTTCAAGCGGCGTAATAAACTTAACCAGACCGGATGCTTCGTTAGTGGCTGGTGACGAGGAAAAAAGAGGGGCTGTTAACGCGGAGGCTGCTAAAAGTATGTCTAAAAATAACCGTACAGAACTCATTAAAAAGGATTTCGTTCATCCGCCATTCTTCGCCTGGCAGCATAGGCGCCCCCGAATTTTGTTTATGGGGAAAGGTTCTAACGATTAGGTAGATAGATAAGTTTTACGAAAATAAAATATCCAATCAGATGGCGTCTTACGTGCTCTATGGGGCGATAATATTTGAATTTTTATAGCACAAATAGCAGGAATGGATGAGTTTACTGGCGTGGCGCGCGTTGTTAATTACTGGTGGGTTATATTATCTCAGTGCGCCTACGTAGTGAGTATCCTCAACCGTGTTGTCAATTTTCGATAAATTGGCCAGCCAACCTGATTGAAGGTGCAAAACCAAAGGATATGATGCCTTTGATTAGCAAGTGTATTCGTTTACCCGAATTTAGGTTTTTGCCTGGCATATAAGCCTCCTACATTTACGCAGCCTTATCCACCCCGATTCTCACATGGATTCATACTCGTATATCGCCAACGCTGACGCGGCGGCCATTGAAACCCTATACCAAGCCTATCAGCAAAATCCGGAGTCAGTGGATTTCGGGTGGCGTAAGTTCTTTGAGGGGTTTGATTTTTCCCAGCAGTTCCCCGAAGGCGCCTCCGTGGTGCCCGGTGCTACTGCCACCAATGGCACCGGCGCGCTAGCTACCAAAGCCGCAGCGGCCCCCGGCCCCCGGCCGCAGCCCGACTCCTACGGCGTTCTCGTCACCCCGGCTTCGACCAACAATGCCCCCGCCATGGCCAGCGGCGCACCCGCCAGCGACAAGGAAACGGCCGTGCGCAACCTGATTCACGCGTTCCGGAGCCGTGGCCACCTGCGCGCCAAAACCAACCCAGTACGCGAGCGCAAAGACCGCAAGCCCCGCCTCGACCTGGGCGATTTTGGCTTGGGCGAAGCCGATTTTGACACCGTTTTCAAGAACGGCGAAGTCATTGGCCTGGGTACTCAGGCCACGCTGCGCGACATTCTGGCGGCGCTGGAGAAGATTTACACCGGCCCCATCGGCTTCGAGTACATGTACATCCGCGACCCGCAGGTGCTGGACTGGTTCCGCGAGAAGGTGGAGCGCGACTCGCTGGCTTTCAACCCCAGCGGGGAGTACAAGAAGCGCATTCTGAAGAAGCTAAACGAGGCGGTGGTATTTGAAAACTTCCTGCATACCAAGTTTCTGGGGCAGAAGCGCTTCTCGCTGGAGGGCGGCGAAACCACCATTCCGGCCCTGGATGCCATCATTGGCAAAGCGGCCGAGCTGGGCGTGCAGGAAGTGATGATTGGCATGGCCCACCGCGGCCGGCTCAACGTGCTGGCCAACATCATGGGCAAAACCTATGAGCAGATTTTCTCGGAGTTTGAAGGCACCGCCGTGCCCGACCTCACGATGGGCGACGGCGACGTGAAGTACCACATGGGCTACTCGTCGGAAGTGGAAACGGCCAGCGGCCAGAAGGTAAACCTGAAGCTGGCCCCCAACCCCTCGCACCTGGAAGCGGTGAACCCGGTGGTGGAAGGCTTCGTGCGAGCCAAAATTGAGCACCAGTACGGCAACGACTACCACCAGATTCTGCCCATTCTCATTCACGGCGACGCCGCGGTGGCGGGCCAGGGCATTGGCTACGAGCTGACCCAGATGTCGTTGCTGGAAGGCTACAAAACGGGCGGCACCATTCACTTTGTCATCAATAACCAGGTCGGTTTCACCACCGATTTTGAGGACGCCCGCTCGTCGATTTACTCCACGGACCTGGCCAAAATAATTGACGCGCCGGTGCTGCACGTAAACGGCGACGACCCCGAAGCCGTGGTGTTTGCCGTGCAGCTGGCCACCGAATACCGCCAGGAGTTCCACGCCGATATCTTTATTGACATGGTGTGCTACCGCCGCCACGGCCACAACGAGTCCGACGAGCCCAAGTTCACGCAGCCCACGCTCTACAACCTCATCTCGAAGCACCAGAACCCGCGCGAGGTGTACAACGCCATGCTGGTGAAACGCGGCGACGTAGATGCCGAGCTGGCTGCCCAAATGGACAAGGAGTTCCGCGACACCCTGCAGGAGCGCCTCGATTTGGTGAAGCAGAAAGCCCTGCCCTACAAGTACCAGGCCCTGGAAAACGAGTGGCGCAGCCTGCGCCGCAGCAAGCCCGAGGACTTCGACCAGTCGCCCGAAACCGGCATTTCGGCCGAAACCGTGGAGAAAGTAGCCCAGGCCCTGACCACGATTCCCGACGGCTTCAAGCCCATCAAGCAGATTGATAACCTGCTGAAGGAACGCCGCAAGATGTTCTTCGAAACCCGCATTCTGAACTGGGCCGCCGCCGAGCTGCTGGCTTACGGCTCGCTCCTAACGGAAAAGCACGTGGTGCGCGTGAGCGGCCAGGACGTGCAGCGCGGTACGTTCTCGCACCGCCACGCGGTGCTGCACGATGCCGAAACCTCGGCCCCGTATACCTCGCTGAACCACATGGAAGGCGAAAACGAAGAGCTGAGCATCTTCAACTCGCTGCTGAGCGAGTACGCGGTGCTGGGCTTTGAATTTGGCTATGCCATGGCCAACCCCACGGCCCTGGTGGTGTGGGAAGCGCAGTTCGGCGACTTCGCCAACGGCGCCCAGACCATGATTGACCAGTTCATTGTGAGCAGCGAGAGCAAATGGCAGCGCATGAACGGCCTGGTGATGCTGCTGCCCCACGGCTACGAAGGCCAGGGCCCGGAGCACTCCAACGCCCGCCCCGAGCGCTTCCTGCAGCTGGCCGCCGAGCACAACATTGTGGTGGCCAACATGACCACGCCGGCCAACTTCTTCCACGCCCTGCGCCGCCAGCTCACCTGGAGCTTCCGCAAGCCGCTGGTGGTGATGTCGCCCAAGTCGATGCTGCGCAACCCGCTGTGCGTGTCGCCTATTGAAGACTTCACCAGCGGCAGTTTCCGTGAGGTGATGGGCGATGCCTTCGCCGAAGCCAAGAAGGTAAAGCGCGTGCTGCTGTGCTCGGGTAAAGTCTATTTTGACCTGCTGGAAGAACAGCGCGAATCCAAGCGCACTGATGTGGCCATTGTGCGCCTGGAGCAGCTGCACCCCTTCCCCCAAAAGCAGCTTGCCGTGGAGCTGGCCAAGTACCCCAAGGCCAAGCTGTACTGGGTGCAGGAAGAGCCCGAAAACATGGGCTACTGGAACTACATGCTCCGCTACATGCGCCGCGAGCTGGAAGACGTTATTGCCCGCAAGCCATCGGCCTCGCCGGCCACGGGCTACAACAAAATCCACGTCAAGGAGCAAAAGGAGCTGGTGGCCCGGGCCTTCGACAAGCCCAAAGAAGCCGTGGCCGATGATACCATTAAGGCTACCGCCGAAATCGCTAAAAAGCAGGACTAATGCTTGTAGCGCATGCTTTAGCTTGCGCTCGTACTCACATCGAACAAGCTAAAGCATGCGCTAAACATGATAACCGAAGAGCAAATCCAAGACGTGGTGCAGCGCATCGTGGAAGGCTATGCGCCGGACCGAATTATTCTGTTCGGCTCGTATGCCTACGGGGTGCCCACTGAGGACTCGGATTTGGATTTGCTGATTATCAAGCGTGATGCGGAGGAGAAGCGAATGGCACGCGCTATTGCTGTCCGCACGTTGCTGTGGGGTACTGATGCTCCCGCAATGGATATTCTGATTCGTACGCGGCGGCGAGATGGAGCGGGCAGCAGGTGTTTTTCAATCCGTAGAAACCATTGCCGAGAAACAAGGCCGGCTACTGTATGCTGCCTAAGACCCCCGAACAGAAGCGCGTTGCCATGTCAATGTTAACGGCTGACCGTGACATGGAAGCCGCTGAAACCCTGCTGCAGGCTAGTCCGCACCTTTATGAAAATATTGGTTTCCACTGCCAGCAAGCGACGGAAAAATATTTAAAAGCCGTACTGGTAGCCTCGTCGCTGCCTACACCGTTCATTCACGACCTAACCAAGCTGCTGTTGCCACTTGTTCAAGCGAATTTGATTCAGTTTTCTCATCAAGACCTAGTGGAGGCTGCAATTCTCAATGAATTTGGCGTAGAGTTACGCTACGAAACCGACGATGACCCAAGCTACACTTCGGCTGATTTGTTGACGATGGCTACTCGTTTTCAGACCAAGCTCCGGCCACTGGCCCAGGCGTTTCTGATTTAATTAAAACTTAACTACACGCTTTCACCGCCCATGCCCCTCGAAATCAAAATCCCCGCCGTTGGCGAATCCATTACCGAAGTCACCATTGCGAAGTGGCTCAAGCAGGACGGCGACGCCGTGAAGCGCGACGAAGTCATTGCCGAGCTGGAATCGGACAAGGCCACGTTTGAGCTGCCCGCCGAAGCCGACGGCATTCTGAAAATTCGCGTAGCCGAAGGTGAAACCATCGGCATCGGCACCATCATCGCCGACCTGGATAGCGCGGGTGGCAATGGCGCGGCCCCAGCCGCGGCTGCTCCGGCGGCTTCGGCCCCAGCCCCAGCCGCTCCCGACCCTGTTTCCAAGGGCGAGGAAAACCCCCAGGCCAGCAACCAGGCTGGCTACGGCGGCACCCCTGCCGGCAACGAGAGCAAGGACGCGGCTGCACCCGGCGCGCCGGCTGCTGCGGCTGCACCAGCCGGTGGTGGTGGCACCATAGAAATGAAAATCCCCACCGTAGGCGAGTCCATCACCGAAGTAACCGTGGCCAAATGGCTCAAGGAAGACGGTGCTCAGGTGAGCCGCGACGAGGTAATCGCCGAGTTGGAATCGGACAAGGCCACGTTTGAGCTGCCGGCCGAAGCCAGCGGCACGCTGCGCCACGCCGTGAAAGAAGGCGAAACCATTGCCATCGGCACCGTCATTGCGCGCATTGAGGGCGGTAGCGGCGCAGGTGCGGCCCCGGCAGCAGCGGCTCCGGCGGCAGCGCAAGCGGCCCCCACGGCGGCTTTGGCTTCGCAGCCGGCCAGCGGTGGCGCGGCCACTTATGCTACCGGCGTGCCTTCGCCGGCCGCGGGCAAGATTCTTGGCGAGAAAGGTATTGCGGCTGCCGACGTAGCCGGCACCGGCCGCGACGGCCGCATTACCAAAGAAGACGCGCAAAACGCACAGGCGAAACCTGCCGCGCCAGCTCCGGCCGCTGCTCCGGCTTCCGTGCCAGCTGCTGCTCCGGCGGCGGCCCCTGCTGCTGGCGGCAGCCGCGAGGTGCGCCGCGAGCGCATGAGCAACCTGCGCAAGACGGTGGCCCGCCGCCTGGTGACGGTGAAGAACGAGACGGCCATGCTCACCACCTTCAACGAGGTGAACATGCAGCCCATCATGGACCTGCGCAACAAGTTTAAGGACCAATTTAAGGCCAAAAATGGTGTAGGCCTGGGCTTCATGTCCTTCTTCACCAAGGCCGTGTGCGTAGCGCTGCAAGAGTGGCCGAGCGTGAACGCGCAGATTGACGGCACCGATATCGTGTTCAACGATTTCTGCGACATCAGCATCGCTGTGTCGGCCCCGAAAGGGCTGGTGGTGCCCGTGATTCGCAACGCCGAGCAGCTGAGCTTCGAGGGCATTGAGAAGGAAGTGGTGCGCCTGGCTGGCCTGGCCCGCGACAACAAGCTCACCATTGAGCAGATGACAGGCGGCACGTTCACGCTCACCAACGGCGGCGTGTTCGGCTCCATGCTCAGCACCCCGATTATCAACGCGCCGCAGTCGGCCATTCTGGGCATGCACAACATCATTCAGCGCCCCATTGCTGAGAACGGGCAGGTGGTGATTCGGCCCATGATGTACCTGGCCCTGAGCTACGACCACCGCATCATCGACGGCCGCGAGTCGGTGTCGTTCCTGGTGCGCGTGAAGGAGCTGCTCGAAGACCCTACCCGCATGATGTTTGGGGTTTAAGCCCTGAGGAATTCTGCTTTAAAGCGGCCGGCACTTATTGCCGGCCGCTTTTTTTATGCGCCGAATAGCCCAAAATCATGGATTGGCGTTAAAGAATATTCTTCCCAATCATTATGAAAAAGAACTCCCTCAAACCCCGTCCTGCAAAATTCTGGCCCGTGCTCGGCTTTGCTACCCTGGCGGGCATGCGGAGCATGAGCGCCCCGGCTTTTCTGAGCCATTACCTATCGCGGCAGCCTCATGCCGGCCTAAATGGGTCGCCGTTGCGCTTCCTGCAAAAGCCGGGCACCGCCACCGTGCTCAAGGTGCTGGCCGCTGGTGAGCTGGTAGCCGACAAGCTGCCCACCACTCCCGACCGCATTGCCCTGCCCGGAATGACGGGGCGGCTGCTTTCGGGGGGCTTGGTTGGAGCGGCGTGGTACAAATCGCGCCACGGCAGCGCACTAGGCGGCGGGCTGCTTGGGGCGGCTGTGGCCTTTGCGTCCACCATTGTCAGCTATGCCCTGCGCACGGGCATCAGCGAAAAATCGGGGGTGCCCTCCGCTTTGGTGGGCGCGGGCGAGGATGCCCTGGTGCTGGGCGGCGGCGCGGCCCTGCTGCGCGCCCAACGCCCGGCTGCCAGCGAGTGGCACCCCATGTAGTTATCAGGCAGCGGCTATTGATTTCCCAGTAGGGATAAAGGATTGGGCGTCATGCGGTGCTCAAACATGGCCCCGATGTTCTGGGCTTTGAGTTTAGCTTCGGTGGCCTTGGGGCCGGCAAACAGCTCGTCGACGCTGGCATAAAACAGCGCCAGCCATTGCCGGAAATGCTCGGCCGCGATGGGCAGCGGAAAGTGCTTGGCCATGGGGCGGCCCTTATAGCGGCTGGTGCCCAGCAGCACGCTACTCCAGAAATCGTACATGGTGGGCAGGTGGGCTGCCCAATCGACCCGGGCCACATCATTAAAAATGGGGCGCAGCAGGGCATCCTCGTTGACACGGGCATAAAACGTATCGACCAGCCTGACGATGTCGGCTTCAGAATGCAGGTCGGATGAGGAAGGAGCCATTGGAAGCGACAGGGAGTGCAATTGGTTTTGCTGGTCGTACAGAATTAAGTGCACTGTAACCGGCACGCCCTGCTGCGCTCAGCGCGACGTTTTTCAGGTACGGTTACCAAAACCAACTCGAACGACTGGAAGTGTTATTGTAGCATCAGCCAGCTTACAGATGGCTGATGCGGTGCCTGGTACCCGCGCCAATCAGCATTAAATCTTTGCTGCTGCTTCTAGTGAGGCTACTGGGACCACTGCTTTGCGCCTGCCTCCCAATACCACCAGCACCACGGCCAGTACAATAAGGGCCGCCCCGCCCAGCATCTGTGGGTTCAACACTTCGCCGGCGAAAGCCCAGCCCAGGAGCACAGCCACCACGGGATTGACGAAGGCGTAGGTGCCAGCAAGCGCAGGCTCTACTACCCGCAGCAGCCAGATGTAGGCCGTGAAGGCTACGATGGAGCCGAACGTGACCAAGTAAGCATATGCCATCCACGACTTGGTGGTGACCTGCGCCAACTCAAAGCCGGTGGCCTCGCCCCGCAGCAGGCCCAGGATGAGCATGGCCACGCCGCCGCAAATCATCTGCATGCCGCCGGAGAGAAAAGGGGAGGAGGCTGGCTGGTGCTTTTTGGAATAGAGCGAGCCCACCGACCACATCACCGCCGCCAGCAGCACCAGCGTAACGCCGATTTCGGGATGCCCCGGCCGGGGCACGCCGGCCGAGCTGGGGTGCGCGGCAAGCAGGTACATGCCCCCCAGCCCCGCCGCCAGGCCCAAGGACACCCAGCGCGTGGGCCGCGGCGTGATGCCGCTCAGCCAGCCCAGCAGCGCCAGAAACATGGGCACTGTGGCCACCAGCAGCGACGTGGTGCCGCTGGGCAGGTACAGCACCCCAAACGTGGTGCCGCCGTTGCCGAAGCCCAGCAGGCAAATGCCAATCAGCAGGCCGTGCCCCCAACCCCGCCAGGTGGGCCGGGGCTCGCCCCGCAGGCGCATAACGGTGTAGAGCAGCCCCCCCGCCAGGCCGTAGCGGGTGCCGGCCATGAGCAGCGGCGGAATGCTGGCCACGGCCAACTTCATGACCAGATAAGTAGAGCCCCAGATGAGGTAGACGGCGGCAAAGGCCAGTAGCAGCGCCAGCCGCGAAGGCGCGGCGGCAGGATTAGAATTCGACATGAAAGCAGGTAAGAAGACTGTAAAATTACGTCCGGTAATTGGGGCGGCCCAGTTATGCTGCTCATTAAGGGTTAAGTCGAACTCGGGGGCTCGATTTGCACCGGTTAGTTGTTGCTTTGTGTAATGAAAGACAATTTGTTTCTGGCGCTGCTCCTGCTGCTTGGCCTGGCCCACCCGGCTGCGGCGCAGCTCTTGCAGCCCAATCCCGCTTTCTCCCGTGCCGACTCCCTGCGCGGTAGCCTCACCTCGCCGCTGCGCACCAGCTACGACCTCAATTACTACCACCTCGACGTGAAGCTGGACCCCGCCAAGCGGTTTATCAGCGGCTCCAACCTGTTTCGGTTCACGGCTACGCAGGATTTCACCCAGCTGCAATTTGACCTCTTTGCCAACCTGCAGGTGGAAAAGGTGCTCTACAAAGGCAGGGAGGTACCCTTCACCCGCGAGGCCAATGCCGTGTTTGTGACCTTCCCAAAAGCCATTCTCAAAGGCAGCCGCGATGAATTCACGGTGCACTATTCCGGCAACCCCATTGTGGCCAAAAAGGCCCCCTGGGACGGCGGCATGGTGTTTACGAAGGACGCCTCCGGCAAGCCCTGGGTGGCCACGGCCTGCCAGGGTACCGGCGCCAGCATCTGGTGGCCCACCAAAGACCAGCAAGCCGATGAAGTGGACTCGATGCTCATCAGCGTGAGCGTGCCTACCGGCCTCAAAAATATTTCCAACGGCCGCCTGCGCAAAGTTACCAGGCTCAAGGGCGGCTACACCCGCTTCGACTGGGCCGTGCGCAACCCCATCAACAACTACGACGTGGCCCTGAATGTGGGCGACTACCAGCATTTTTCCGATAGCTACGCCGGCGAGAAAGGCCCGCTCACGCTCGACTACTGGGTGCTGCCCGAGAACCTGGCCAAAGCCAAAACGCAGTTTGCTGCCAACGTGAAACCCATGCTAAAAAGCATGGAATACTGGTTCGGCCCGTACCCGTGGTACCAGGACGGCTACAAGCTGGTGGACGCCCCGCACCTGGGCATGGAGCACCAGAGCGCCGTGGCCTATGGCAACAAATACCAGAACGGCTACCTGGGCCGCGACCGCAGCAACACCGGCTGGGGCGCGAAGTGGGACTTCATCGTCATCCACGAAAGCGGCCACGAGTGGTTCGGCAACAACATTACCACCAAAGACATTGCCGACATGTGGGTGCACGAGGCGTTCACCACCTACTCCGAAGCCCTGTTTGTGGAAAGCCAGTTTGGCAAGCCCGCCGGCCAGGAATACATCCACGGCCAGCGCCGCAACATTCAGAACGACGCGCCGATCATCGGCCCCTACGGCGTGAACAAGGAAGGCTCCAGCGATATGTACGACAAAGGCAGCAACATGCTCAACATGCTGCGCACGGTCATTAACGACGATGCCAAGTGGCGGGAGTTGCTGCGCGGGCTGTCCAGCACCTTTTATCACCAGACCGTGACCGGCCAGCAGGTCATCGACTATTTCAACCGCGAAAGCGGCCAGGACCTCACCAAAATATTCGACCAGTACCTGCGCCACCGCAGCCTGCCCACACTGGAAGTGCGCTTCGAGGAGGGCAAAACACTGGCCCGTTGGGTGTCGGAAGTGCCCGATTTCAACATGCCCGTGCGCATGCGGCTCAAGGGCGGCGACTACCAGCTGATACCGCTCACTACGAAATTTGCGGTGGTTAAGGAGTTAGCCGGCGCCACCAGGGAAACCCTGGAAGTGGATACCTTCAACTACTACATCGGCGTGCTGGTAGAATAGGGATGCAATGCCTAGCCGGCTTAGCTTGGCAGTGGGAACAGGATAAGATGCTTCCTTCGTCAGCATGACAGGCGTACCTTCGCGGGGCGAACCTTCACCGAACATTCGGCTCTATGAATCAATACGACGTCACCGTCATCGGCTCCGGCCCGGGGGGCTATGTGGCCGCCATCCGTTGCGCCCAACTTGGCCTCAAAACGGCCCTCATCGAGAAATACCCCACCCTGGGCGGCACCTGCCTCAATGTGGGCTGCATCCCCAGCAAGGCCCTGCTCGATAGCAGCGAGCACTACCACAACGCCCATTCGGTGTTTGCCGACCATGGCATCGGTCTCGACAACCTGACGGTGGACATGAACCGCATGATTGACCGCAAGGCCGGCGTGGTGAAGGCCAATGTGGACGGTATTGCCTACCTGATGAAGAAAAACAAAATCGACGTGCTCACCGGCGTCGGCTCTTTTGTTGATAAAACCCACATCAGCATCGCGCCCACCGAGGGCGGTGAGGCGCAGCAGATTGAAACCAAGAACGTCATCATCGCCACTGGCTCCAAGCCCACGGTGCTGCCGTTTATTGCGCAGGACAAGGAGCGCATCATCACCAGCACCGAGGCCCTGAACATCCGCGAAGTGCCCCGGCACATGATGGTGATTGGCGGCGGCGTTATTGGCCTCGAAATGGCCTCCGTATACGCCCGCCTCGGCGCGAAAGTCTCGGTTATTGAGTTCATGGATTCGCTCATCCCGACCATGGACCGCGGCCTGGGCAAGGAGCTCAAGCGCGTGCTGGGCAAAATCGGCATCGAGTTTTTTATGAGCCACAAAGTGACCGGCGCAACCCGCGAGGGCGACTCCGTGACCGTAACCGCCACCAACCCGAAAGGGGAGGAAGTGAAATTTGAGGGCGACTACTGCCTGGTGGCCGTGGGCCGCGTGCCCTACACCGCCGGTCTCAACCTCGAAGCCGCCGGCATTGAGATGGAGGAGCGCGGCCGCATCAAGGTCGATGCCCACCTGCAAACCAACGTGCCCGGCATCTACGCCATCGGTGACGTGGTGCGCGGCGCCATGCTGGCCCACAAGGCCGAGGAAGAAGGCGTGTTCGTGGCCGAAACCATCGTGGGCCAGAAGCCCCACATCAACTACCTGCTCATCCCTGGCGTGGTGTACACCTGGCCCGAAGTGGCGGGCGTGGGCTACACCGAGGAGCAGCTCAAGGAGCAGGGCAAGGCCTACAAAATCGGCAGCTTCCCCTTCAAAGCCAGCGGTCGGGCCCGCGCCAGCGGCGACACCGACGGCTTCGTGAAGGTGCTGGCCGACAAAACCACCGACGAAATCCTGGGCGTCCATATGATTGGCCCGCGCATCGCCGACCTCATCGCCGAAGCCGTGACCGCCATGGAGTTCCGCGCCTCCGCCGAGGATGTGGCCCGCATGAGCCACTCGCACCCCACCTACGCCGAGGCCATGAAGGAAGCGTGTCTGGCTGCTACCGAGAACCGGGCTATTCATATGTAATTCCGCCCTCGCGGCAGAAACACAAAAAGAGGCTGAAGCTACCGTAGCTTCAGCCTCTTTTCAGTGATTGGGGACTAACCTAATGGTCATAGCTCACGACGCGGGTGATGCGCCAAATGCCGGCCTGCTGCTGCCAGACCATTACGAACTTGGAGTTGCCGCAGTCTGGGCGGCCGTTTTCGAGGTGGCAGAAGCGCTGGGTGGCAATGTGCATGGCCCCGTAGTCTTTCACGGGGTATACTTCCAGGGTGCCGGGCACCAGCGTACGGGTAATGTCGGGGCTTTGGGCGAACAGGCGGGCGAAGCCGGCTTTGGTTTGGGCGAAGTTGCTCAGGCCGCCTTTGTCGTGGTAAAACTCCACATTGTCGGCGAAGTAGGCCATGAGCTTATCCACGTCGTGGGCGTTGAAGGCAGCGAACATTTCCGTGTCGAGCCGGGCAACGGTTTGGTATAGCTCGTTTTGGGCCGCCGGTTTGCCCGGCGCGGGCTTGTGGGGCGTGTGCTGGCCGTAGGCGGTAGGGCCGCAAAGGATAGCCAGCAGCCAGAAAATTACCAGTGGGTTTCGCATGACAAGAGCGGCCAGGGTAGGCAAACTACAAAAGCGGTCAGGGAAGTTGAGGTGAATCAGGCAGTGTTACTTCGCTAGGTGCAGCGGTCTGCCATGATGAACGAGCGGCATACCCGTGCAAAATCGTTGCTCAGCATCCCCCACAGGCTACCCAGGTATTTTAGCGGCAGGTAGGCCTCTTTGGGCCGGGCGTTAGAGGCGGCGCGTGGTGAGCGGCTCGGCCCGCAGCAGTAGGTCGGTGGCCAGGAAGCTCTGGTCTTTGTTGAGGTACCACTTGCGCTGCTTGGGAATGCGAACCCCTTCCACCAGAATCTCGTCCTGGAGCATAATGTACTCGCCTTCGCTGGGGGTATGGTTGTGGTAGAACTGGTAGGCCTGCAGCGCGAACGTGCGTGGGTTGAAGTAGAACGTCCAGGAATCCTGGCCTATGGCGGGCTCGTAATTTACGCGGGCCGTGGTATAGGTCTGGCCCAGCAGGTCTTTGGGCGCGGCGTCGGCCAGAATCTGGGTGCCGGCGTCCTGTAGCTTCATGGGCAACCCGTAGAGGTAAGTGTAGTAGTTGCGCATGAAGTTCCCAATGCCGGGGGCGAGGCGGTACTGCTTGCGCTCGGCCTCCGTCAGGTCGGCGCGGCCATCGAGCAGCAGCACCTCCTGCCCGTTCACCACGGCCTTTATTACTTCGTGGCCCTCCGGGTGGCTAATGTAGCAGAAGTAGCCGCCGGGGTTGTCCAGCTCCACCTCAAAGCGGCTTTCCTTGCCGGTCGCGTTGGTAGTGGTAAAGTGCAGGCGCTGGCGCAGGGCAGGCCAGCGGCCCTGGGGGTCGTGGTAGGCTATGCTACGCTGCACCACCTGGGGGCCGGTAAGGGTAGCGGGCGCGGGGGCCAGGCTAGAAGCTGGCACCTGAGCAAATAGGGAAGAAGCCGAGCCGAGTAGCAGGCCGGCCAGTAGGATGATGATTCGCATGAACGGAAGGTAGTACAAAGTAGGCAAGACTCGCCCCGAAGGCGGCAGGCGCAGGCTTGCGTGATACGCCCTGGCCGAGCCAAAAGCTCGGGATGAATTCGGCTTACTTCAGCACGTCTTTCAGTTCTTTTAACCGGAATTGCTGGTCCGATTCGATGAATTCCTTCATCATGGCGGCGTGGCCGGAACCCACCAGCACCAGGGCCTTGCCGTCCGGTGGCGTCATGTTTTTCTGCACCAGGGAATACATGTAGAGGTTGCGGCGGTACCATTCCGACACTAGAAACGCGCCCGCAAAATTGTCGGTTTTGCCCGCCCGGTTGAGGATGTCGATGTAAAGGGATTTGTTGAACGCCAGCTCTTCTTTGGTGTTGGTGTCCAGCAGCAGTTGAGTGAGCGTGAGCTTTTCAATTTTCTTATTCTGACTGGTTTCCAGCTCGCTGATGGCATCCTGCACTTTTTGCATCAGCGCCGTTTGGTTGGCTGCCTTCATGGCATTCATCACGCTGTCGAATGGAAGGGATATTTTGCGGTAATCGAGGGCGTGAATCCGGGCTAGTTTCGTCTTTTTGCCCGCCCGAAAAGCCAGCTGAATGATTTCGCTTTTCAGATAAAAGTCGCGCTGATTCTTGGCGTATTTGGTGGTGACGTACTGCTCGTATTGGCCGCCTAAATAGGCTTTGTACAGCTCATCCAGCCCAACCTGCTCATTCCACGCCCATTCCACGAAGATTTTATCGGGGTGAAAAATGCTGATTTTTTGGGTCATCTTCTCCAGCTCCGCCTGCACCTTGGGGGTCATCACATCAAAGGTTTTGACTTTGGCCATATCGGCTCCCGGGTTATCGAAGTGTAAGGTGCCCAGTAGTAGGATGTCGCCTTTTTTAGACTTTGCAAAGCCCGTAGTGGCAAAAGCGAACGAGAGAAGAACAAGAAAAAATTGTTTCATAGGTGCAAGGTTACGAAAGCACCGCTCAGTAGAAAGTGGCTTGTACTGGCGAAAAGTCCGAGCCGACCTCCTGGTCGAAACGCAAAGAGGCTGACACTTCGGAAGTGTCAGCCTCTTTGCAGCAATGGTTAGCCGGGGTTATTCGGCAGGGGCAGCAGGAGGCGCGGGAGCCGCCGACGCGGGCGGAGGCGTCGCGCTGGCTTTCTTCACGCGCACAGCGTTGGGGCCTTTGGGGCCCATTTCTACCTCAAATGTCACCTTGTCGTTTTCGCCAATGGGGCCACCGGCCAGGCCGTTGGCGTGCACGAAAATGCTTTCCTGGGTCTGCTGGTCTTTAATGAAACCGTAGCCTTTGGAATCGTTGAAAAAGCTCACGATGCCATTGCGCACGGGGTCGTCGTCGTCATCGTCGGTGCGGCGGGCCACCCCAATCTGGATGTCCTCGTCCTTGATGATGCGCTTCTTTTTGGGGTCGGGCGGCGTGGCCGAGATGTTGCCATCCTCGTCCACGTAGGCAAACATTTCTTCCAGCGGCTGGCCGGCCTTGGCATTTGCCTGGCGCTCGGCCTTACGCTCTTCCTTCTCGGTTTTCTTCTTCGCCCGTTTTTTCTCGTTGTCCTTCTTACCAAAAGTTTCTTGTGACCTACCCATAGTTTTGTGCTGCTAAATCGTTGTATCTGTTTTGTCTAATTTAAGTAGAAGCACAAAACAGAGGAGTGGATTATTACGAAGATACGCAATATTAAGGTGCGTTCGTTGGGGCGGCTACTGAATAGCGGCCCACCGCTCCGCCTGCCACCGGGCTTGCTGGGCAGGCGTGAGGAAGGTCCAGGCCACGAGGCGGCTTTTTTTCTGGCCCTGCGCCATGTCTATGGTGCGTACATCAGTAGCGCCGGCCGTTTTCAGGGCCTTGTACACGCCGGGCAGGGTTTCTTTTTTGGAGACCAATGACGTGTACCAGTAGCAGGAGCGGGGCCGCCGGCCGCTCTCCTGCACCATGCGGCGAATGAAGCTGGCTTCACCCCCCTCGCACCACAGCTCGTTGTTTTGGCCGCCAAAGTTCAGGGCCGGGCGCGGGCCACGGCCGGTGCCCAGGTTGGCGGTTTTGCGCTGGCTGCCCGCCGCCGCCGCCGCCGCCGAGGCGTGAAACGGCGGGTTGCACATGGTGAGGTCAAACACCTCGCCGGTCTGAATGAGGCCGTCGAAAATGCGGGTGCGGGCGGGCTGCAGCCGGCACTCAATGGCGCCGGCCAGGGCGGGGTTGGCCGCCTCAATCTGCTGGGCCGCGCGCACGGCCACACCGTCTACATCCGAGCCCACAAAGTGCCAGCCGTATTCCCGCCGACCGATGATGGGGTAAATGCAGTTGGCGCCCACGCCCACGTCGAGCACCGTTATTTCTTCGCCGGGCGGCAGCACACCGCCGTTGCTTTCGGCCAGCAAGTCGGCCAGGTAGTGCACGTAATCGGCGCGGCCGGGGATGGGCGGGCACAGGTAGCCCTTGGGTATGTCCCAGTGCTCGATGCCGTAGAACTGCCGCAGCAGCGCCCGGTTCAGGGCTTTTACGGCGGTGGGATTGGCAAAATCGATGGAGAGGTTGCCGTACTGGTTGGGCTGCACAAAGGCAGCCAGCTCGGGGCTGATCTGGCTGAGCTGCGGAAAATCGTAGGGTGCGCGGTGCGGGTTGCGCGGGTGCAGCTGGTCTTTTTCGAGGGGAGCAGTGGGGAGCGGTGGCTTCATGGGGTGGGGCATTGAGGCCACAAAGGTACCAGCCTGAGCCGGGGCACGGTTGGTAGCCGTGCGGCTCACACCGTTTTGTAGAGGTACCAGCCGTCGCCCAGGGGCTTAAGGACAATGAGGTGGTCGGGGTGCATGGCGGGGAGCAGGGAGGCCGCGGGCTGGTAGAGCAGGCCCACGGTGCTGCGCACTTTCCCGCCGATAACGAACTCCAGGCAACTCGTGCAGCTGGTTTCGCGGCGCGTTACCTGGGCCAGAAACAGCTTGCGGAGCAGGGCGTGCACGGCCGGGTTGGCGTTGGCGGCCTGCTCGCCGGTGTGCGCGGCTGCAAGCCGGGCCGGGGGAAAGTACCGGCCGCCTGCACCAGGCGCAGCAGCTGCTGGAAATCGGTCCGGTTGCGGGCGAAGTGGGCGGCAATGTCGGCATCGGCGCTGGTCCACAGCCTCAGGTTGCCCAGGGTGAAGGCATGGCCGGCGTCGGGGTGCTTCTGGTCGTAATCGGCTACTTCGGCGGGCGTCATGCCCGCCAGGATTTCAACCATGGGCGGCCCCAGGTGCGTCATGGCCAGGTTGCGGATGGCGAGCAGCTTCCAGGCCCCGGCTTCCTTGCTGAAGTGCAGGTAAAAATCCTTGCGGTCCAGGGAGTCGCGCAGCTCCACGGCTACTACGGCGGTGGCGGGGCCTTGCTGCACCAGCTGGCACACGCGCTGCAGGCGGGCCGGAATCTGCTGGCCCAGGGTTTCGCGCCGGGCCTGGCCGGCGGCCTCGCAGCAGAGGTAGTCCCGCATTTCGGGCCACCCGGCCGGGGCCACAAACTGCTCGGCAATCTGCAGGGGCTGCAGCGGCGCGAGGGCCCGTGCCATCCCGGGCAGCCACAGCCACAGGGCGAGTAGTAGAAAGTGCTTCATCAACAAACCTAACCCCGAAACGAATGGATTTGATTCCGGCGGCCCGCGGCCCGCACTTTTGCCCCGTTGCCGCCCGCTGGCCTTTCTTTACGTCCATGAAAAGTCGCCTTCTGGTTCTGCTTGTCGGGTTGATTGGAATGTGGCTCTCACCAAATCGGGCCGCTGCCCAGAAACCGCCGCTCACGCGCCCGCAATACCAGGAGGATTTTGTGTATTTCTGGAACACCATCCGCACCAGCTATGGCTACTTCCCATCCAAACAAACCGACTGGGAGCAAGTGCAGGCCCTCTACCAGCCGCAGCTTGACACGCTAAGCAGCCGCCGGGCCTTCGTGCGCCTTCTCGAAAACGCCCTTGCCGAGCTATACGACCCCCACGCCGGCCTGAGCACCAACCGCCCCGATTCGCGCCGACTAGTGCCTACGGGTTGCGACGTGTGGGCCGAGTTTGTGAGCGGCAAAGCCGTGGTGCGGGCGGTGCGCCCCGCGTTCGGGGCCGAGCGGAGCGGCGTGCGGGTGGGCATGGTGGTCGCGGCCGTCAACGGGGTGCCGGTGGACGAAGCGCTCAAGCCATTCCTGCCCCGCAGCCTGCGCCGGCCCGATGCTGCCGCGCGCAACTTTGCCCTGCTCCAGCTGCTGGCCGGGGACCACCTTACCCCGCGCGTGTGGAGCCTGCAGTCGGCGGGAGGGCCCTTCATAGCACATCCCGACGACGCGGGCATGCAGTTGGAGAACAGCCGCTACCCCACGCTCCTGGAAGTGCGCCGCATCGGCACTGTTGGCTATATTAAGGTTAATAATAGCTTGTTCGATAACGGCCTCATTGCTCCTTTCGACAGCGCACTGACGGCCCTGGGCAATACCCAGGGCCTTATTTTAGACCTGCGCGAAACGCCCAGTGGTGGCAATACCACCGTGGCCCGCGCCATCATGGGGCGTTTTATTGAGCGGGAAGCGCCGTACCAGCGCCACGAGCTGCCGGAAGATGTCCAAACCCAAACCCGCCGGAGCTGGTTGGAGCTGGTGGCACCGCGTGGCGTGCGCTACGCGGCCCCGGTGG
Source organism: Hymenobacter glacialis (assembly GCF_001816165.1). GTDB lineage: Bacteria > Bacteroidota > Bacteroidia > Cytophagales > Hymenobacteraceae > Hymenobacter > Hymenobacter glacialis. Next base: position 9,765 of record NZ_MDZC01000090.1, on the reverse strand, counting down.
TAGTGCTGGTGGGCCGCTGGACCGGCAGCATGGGCGAGGGCTTGGCCATTGGGTTCGACGCGCTGGGCCGAGCCACGGTGGTGGGTCCTGAAATGGCCCGCCTTAACGGCGCTATTTATTCCTACAAACTGCCCAATTCCAGTATCGGATTCAGCATTCCCGTCGAGCGTCTGTTTCACGTCAACGGGCAGCCTCGCGAAGCGTTTCGCCCGCCGGTCTACGTCGCCCCGGTAGCTGATGGCAAGGATTCGGCCAATGGCCCGGACCCGGCCCTGCAAAGAGCCCTCAGCCTGTTGCAGGTTCGGAAATAAAGACCTTTCGGCCCTTATCGCCTTGGGGCCGGGCCTTTGCTGCGGCCCCCGGAGTTGCCCCTGGCAGGGGGGCGGCTGCCCAGTTTGTTCGGGCCGCTGTTCTTCGGTTTTGAGGCACCGCCACCGGCTTTGGCCGGGCGCTTGCTGGTGCCGGGCCCGGCAGCCTTTTCGGGGCGGGGGCCCCACCAGCCGTTGGCAGCGGGGTTTTTTTGCGAGGGCGGGCCGGATTTGGGGCGCCGGTCCACGGCGGGCGTTTTGGGGGCGTCGGTTTGGGTGGTGCGGCGGCGGCCACCGGAGGCGTCTTCGGTGCCGCTGGACTTGGCCACCATTTTCATGATGCCGGCCAGCTCCTGCGGGGTCAGTTCGCGCCAGTCGCCCACGGGCAGGCCTTTCACCGTCACATTCATAATGCGCACGCGTTCGAGCTTCACCACTTCGTAGCCAAAATGCTCCACCATGCGGCGAATCTGGCGGTTGAGGCCCTGCACCAGCGTGATGCGGAAGATGTAGGGCGTCTCCTTCTCAATGAGGCAGGGCTTGGTGACGGTGCCCAGCATGGGGATGCCCTGCGACATTTCCTCCAGCATGCGGTCGGAGAGAATGCGGTTTACCTGCACGAGGTATTCCTTTTCATGCTTGTTGCCGGCGCGCAGAATTTTATTCACGATGTCGCCGTCGCTGGTCAGGAAAATCAGACCCGACGAATCCTTATCCAGGCGGCCGATGGGGAAGACGCGGGCGGCGTGGTTCACGTAGTCCACGATGTTGCCGCGCACACCCGGCTCGGAGGTGCTGGTCACGCCCACGGGCTTGTTGAAGGCCAGATACACCGCATCTTCGGCCTGCTTGGGCTCCAGCTTGTGGCCGTTTATGCTCACCCGGTCGCGCGGGCCCACCTGGTCGCCTATCTGGGCCGGCTTGCCGTTGAGCAGCACCTGCCCCTGCTCGATAAACCGGTCGGCTTCGCGGCGGGAGCAAAAGCCGCTTTCGCTGATGAATTTATTGAGGCGGGTGGAGGAGATGGGGGGCATTGGGCAAGGAGTGGGTGAAGTACCGAAACCGATGACGGCGCGGGCGCCCCCGCCGGAACGGAAGCCCCAAAGGTACGGCTTGGGGAAGCGGAGCCCCGTGCTGTGTAATCCTGGCCCCAGAGGACACCTGCTGTTTCTCGGGCCAGACGCGGCAACCCAACAGCAGCCCGGTGGTGAGTGCTTAAGCGGGGCCATATCCCCCATTCGAACCTCTGAACCAGTGCCGCCGTATCAGGGCCTAAAAATGGCTACATGGCCATTTATGGTTACTCAACTTCAACATCATGAATAGTAAACTCCTTGGCCTTTTGGCCGCTGCCACGCTGGCCACTGCCTCCTGCTCGCAAGAAAAAACCACGGAAGTTGTTGCCACTACGCCCGCTACCGACTCCAACATGGCTGTGGAAACGGAAGATGACGTAATGGCCCGCGACGAGGCCCGCCGCTTGGCTGCCCGGGTGGCCGAAGACCTGAAGCTGACCGACACCGTGGTGGTTACCCGCATCGAGAAGACCTACTATACCCGCGGCCGGACCCTGGGCGAGCTCGAAACCCGCTACTCTGCCGACACCACGGGCCGCTACACGGCCATGCGCGAAACCAACGACCGCGCCGACGAGGAAGTGCGCACCACGCTCAATAACCCCGATTACTACAACACCTACTCGGCCAACCGCGCCAGCTACGGCAACGGCCCGTATTCGGTGGCTCCGGCCCGCGTAACCACGGTTAGCACCGGCACCCGTACCAGCACCTCCAACGTGGGCCAGGGTTCGGGCGTGAAAAAGCTAGAGCGCGACGGCGAGGGCAACCGCAAAACCAAGTACCTGAACGATGCCAAAGTGAAGGTGAGCGACGACGGCTCGCGCAAAGTGAAGCTGGCCGACGGCACCAAAATCAAAATCGATGAAAACGGCAACAAGAAAGTGAAGAAGCCGCTGTTCTAAAGCTTGAGAGATGACAGGTAAAAAGCCCGTTTCAGTAGTGGAATGGGCTTTTTGTTTGCCTCTGTTACTAGGCAATCTAAATTGCACCCCTGTTTTTTGGCCCACAGTTGCCACCCGTCGAGAATGCTCAGTTGGCGGCGTATCTTTCAAGCAGCCGGCCTTGTAGGGGCCAGCCACCTTACCCTCCTGCTTATGCAACCAGTTGCTTCCGGGCCCAGTGCTGCTTCCGGCCCCGTTGCCCCGGCGCCGGCCAATGCCTTTCAGGCCCAGTTTGATGCCTTACGCCGGCACGCGCCCGCCCTTCGTCGCGAGGGCGTAGCCGAGCGGCGCGCGCGCCTGCAAAAGCTCTCTGACTGGCTGCACGCCAACCGCACGGCCATTCATGAGGCCCTGCATGCCGATTTCCGCAAGCCGTCGGCTGAGACGGACATGACCGAAATCTGGACGTCGCTGGTCGAGCTCAACCACACCAGCAAGCACCTGAAGCAGTGGATGGCGCGGCGGCGGGTGGGCACGTCGTTGGCGCTGCTGGGCACCCGCTCCTGGGTGCAGGTAGAGCCCAAAGGCGTGGCGCTCATTATTTCGCCCTGGAACTACCCGTTTTACCTGGCGGTGGGGCCGTTGATTTCGGCCATTGCAGCCGGCAACGCCGTGGTTATCAAGCCAGCGGAGCAAACGCCTGCCACTTCGGCTCTGCTGCAGCGCCTGTGCGAGGAGTTGTTCCGGCCCGAAGAAGTGGTGCTCATCCAGGGCGACAAGGAGGTGGCCACCGAGCTGCTCAAGCTGCCCTGGGACCATATTTTCTTCACCGGCAGCCCCGAAGTGGGCAAAATTGTGATGCGCGCCGCTGCTGAGCACCTCAGCGGCCTCACCCTGGAGCTGGGCGGCAAAAACCCCGCCGTGGTGGACGAAACGGCCAATCTGCGCGACGCTGCCGAAAAAATAGTGTGGGGCAAGTTCCTGAACAACGGCCAGACCTGCGTGGCCCCCGACTACCTGCTGGTGCAGGAAAGCGTGCAACCAGCCCTGCTAGTAGAGCTCAAAGCCGCCATTGAGCGGGCCTACAACCCCGACGGGGCCGGCATTCAGCACTCCGAGTCCCTGGCCCGCGTAGTCAACCACCACCACTTGGCCCGGCTGGCGGGCCTGCTCGAAGACGCCCGGACCCGCGGCGCCACTGTGGCCGCCGGCGGCACCGTCGATGCCGCGCAGAACTACATCGAGCCCACTATTCTGACCAATGTGCCGGCCGGGGCCCGCATTCTGGAAGAAGAAATTTTCGGGCCGCTGCTGCCCGTGCTCACCTTCAAGACCCTAAGCGAAACCACCGAATACGTGAACGCCCGCCTCAAGCCGCTGGCGCAGTACGTGTTCAGCAACAACGCCGAAAATCGCCGCTATTTGCTGGATAATATCTCGGCCGGCGGCGCGGGCGTAAACGAAACCGTGCTGCATTTTGCACACCCCGAGCTGCCCACCGGCGGCGTGGGCAACAGCGGCCTGGGCAAGGCGCACGGCCACGCCGGCTTCCTGGCGTTCAGCAACGAAAAGGGCGTGATGCGACAGCGTGTGGGCTTCACCGGCATCAAGGCCATGTACCCGCCCTACACGCCCAAGGTGCGCAAGCTCATTAGCTGGCTCGTGAAGTATTTGTAAGCAATTGAGTTGCTTGTAATAACGCACGGCCGCGCTGACCAGTCGCTACTTCTGCTTCTGCTGCATCTCGGCAGCTATTTTGCGCTGGTCGGTTTGCAGCTGCTTGAATTTAACGGGGCCCAGCAAAACTTTCAGCTCCTTCTGTGAATCGACGTTGATGCGCTTCAACTCGGCCATTAGCTGCGGCGATTTAGCGGGGTACTTTGCCTTGGCGGCATTGGCCTGCTGCACCGTGCCGTTGAGGATGCTGCGCACCTGGCCGGTTTGCTCAGTAGTAAGCTGCAGGTCGGCGGCAATGACATCGGCCAGGTCCCGGGCCGCAGTGGGCGGAGTGGGAGAGTCGACGGTGCGCACCGTTTCTACTACCGGGGCTTTATCGCGGGGGCGAAACAGGGTGCAGCTACCCATTGCCAAACCTGAGGCCAGAAGCAAAGCAGAAGCAGAAAATGAGGCGAAACGCATGAGCAGGAACAAAAGAATTGTTCCCACGAGTACGCAAAATGCCGTGATTGGGTGCGTTTTGCCTCAAAAAGCCTTGCTAGGACTGCCCGTAGGCAAAGCATTAGTACTGCTGCTCGTTCGACCGGGCATGGCCGCAACTGCTTCGCACGCTGCACACACGCTGCCAGGGCTCAGCGGCGAAACACGGTGAGAATGGGCAGCCCTGCCACCCGGATTTCGTGCACGGCCGTGCCATACGACGCGTCGTAGTCAGCCGGGTGCCAACGGTACATTCCAATAAAGTACGCCGCCCGATAATGGGGAACCAGGCGAATCCGGGCGCGGTCGGCGGCCGGTAACAACTGCGAATTATTACCCAGAAAGTCCCGGTAATACAGCGTGTCGCTGATGGCCACGGTTGCGCGCGGGTCGTGGGCCAGCACCCAAGTCAGGCCCTGTCGGGCCGAAATACCCCAATAGTCGCGCTCAAAAAGCTGGCCCGCCACCGGCCCCGGCAGAAAGCTGAAGTAGGCATATTGGTGCGGGTGGTCGGCTACCTGGCGCACGGCTGTGTGTGCCACCCCCGCTGCCAGCAGCACGCCGGCCACCTGCCCCACGCGCCGCCCCGCCGAGCCCGGCCGGGCAGCCCGATACGCCGCCACGCCCGCCTTCAACCCCCGCACCGCCAGCAGCACAAAGGCCGGATATATAAAATAGACGTGCCGCCACCCATCGTACACCACCGACTGAATGGCCACAATCAGCACCAGCGGCCCCACGCACCACGCCCCAAAAAGCAGGTCGTGCCGCCCCGCCGTGCGCTGCAGAAAGGCCAACGGCCCCCGAAAAAAGCCACGCAGCACCGCGCCCGCGCCGCCTAAAAAAAGCAGGCTGTACACCACCGGCGTAGTCACCAGCAGCCACACCGGCAGGTAGTGCCAGGGCAGGCGCTGGCAGGATTCCATCTGGCCCAGGTAAAACACCTGCATGGTTTGGCGAAAGCGCCGGAAGTTGCCAAAGGATTCCCAGAGCCGCGCTACGGGTGCCTCCCATAAGTAAGGCCAGAACAGCACCACCAGCGGCCCCGTGGCCGCCGCATACACGGCTATGCTGCGGGCCAGCGCCTGCCGCCGCACCGGGCGGGCCCACCATTCCAGCGCCCCAAAGGCCACCGTGAGCGCCGGCAGCAGCAGCCCCATCACGCGCACATCCACGGCCAGGGCCGTAACCAGCGCGTGCACCGCCGCCCGCCCCGCCGTGGGCCGGCGCAACAGCCGCAGGAGCGTGAGCCCGCCCAGCGCAAACAGGTTCATAAACACCACGTCCTTGTGGTTGTAGAACGCCTCGGCGAAGATGCGGGGCGAGAGCATCAGCATGGCCGCGCCCACCAGCCCCCAGCGCCAGCTGCCAAACCGCCGGGCGCCCATTCTGTACACCGCCCAGGCCCCCAGCACAAAGGTGGCAAAGCACAGGAAGTGCCGCATCCAATAGGCCCGCTGAATGTCGTGCGGGAAGAAAGTAGCTTCCAGCACGGCCAGGGGGAGCTGAAAGGCCACGCCGTGGTCGGCCTCCTTGTAGGTGCGCAACTCGGGCAGGCCCGTGAAGTAGCTGTGGTCGAGCGCCGCCGGGTGCAGGACCTGGGCCACATAGCGCAGGCTGATATAACCGGCCTCGCGGTCGGTGGGCTCGTCCCAGCCCATGCCGTAGTTGGGCGTAAGCAGCAGTCCCAGCAACAGCAGGCCGCCAAAAAACAGCGTTGCGGCTATTCGCCGCGTCGTTACTGCGTTGTTAATTCGTAGCATGGAGGCCCAAAGTTGGGGCCAAAGGTACTGCGCGGCCGAAGCGGCCGTCCCCTGTTTTCATGCCCTGGGCCGTGAAGTGGGCCAGCGCCATAATGGTGAGCATGGGGTTGACGCCGCTGCAGGCCGGAAACGCCGCGCCATCGGCCACGAACAGCCCCTGCACTTCCACGGTTTCGCCATTAAGCTTGAGTGGGTGGGTGGCTGCATCGCCGCCCATGCGGCAGGTGCTCATCTGGTGGGCGCTGTAGAGACCAAACTGATTGGCCTTCCAGCTCAGGTGCGGCAGCTCGTCGAGCAGCTCCGGGTTTTGTAGCACGCCGTTCTGGGCGTGCAGGGTAGGCAGGGTGCCGTGGGGCAGGTACACCTCAGTGGCGCCGGCCGCCACGTGAATCTGGGCTGCCGCACGCACGCCTTCCAGCATATTGGCGCGGTCAAAATCTGAGAGGGTGTAGTCAATGAGGGCGGCACCTTGATTGTCGATGCTCACGCGGCCCCCGTCGCGGTCGCGCGTGAGCACTATAAACGAGCCCAGGTGGCTGGCGTCGCGCAGCAGCTCGTGGTGCTGCCGGCCCGAGAGCCAGGGCAGCACCATGCTTAGCAGGCCGGGGTGGGTGGGCGGCGTTTCGAGCTTGGCGCCGAAGTTGGTGCCGTGCAGCATGGTGAAGTTGTCGTTCACCACGCTCATGCTCGGGCCGTGCCAGGAGTTCATGGGGTGTGGGTAGCGGGCCCCCACCACCACGGTAGGGTGCAGGTGCAGGTGGCGGCCCAGGTGCGGGTGCTTCAGGCCGGAGCGCAGCAGCAGAGCGGGCGTCTGGATGGCGCCGCCGGCCACCACCACGCGCCGGGCCCGCACCGTGATGCACACCGGGCGGCCATCGGCCGTGGTGTGCACGGCTTCGGCCCCGGTGGCGTGGCCGTTGGCAATGGTCACGCGGTCTACCTTGGTATCGGCCAAAATGCGGGCGCCGTGCTCAAAAGCCGTGAGCAAATACGTGTTCAGCGTGCCTTGCTTGATGCCGTGGGCATCGCCGAGGCTGGTGTAGCCCAGGCTGCGAAAGTGGCTGTCGGAGTCGGTGAGGCCTTTTTCGTTGCGCGGAATTAGCTTCACTTCCTGGCCCAGCCTGGTCGAGCCGTCCCACAGGGCCTGGTTCTGGCCGTTGTGGCGGGTGTAGTTGGTGTTCACGCCGATGATGCGGGCCACGGCATTGATGCTTTCCTTGAACTCCGGCGTGGTGAAATGGGGGGCGTCGTGCTCGCGGGCCCATTCCTGCAGCACATAATCGGGGGTGCGGAAGGCACCGGCCCAGTTCACGGTGGTGCCGCCGCCCAGGCAGGAGCCCGCCAGGATGCCGATGCTGCCGTCCTGAGTACTCAGGGTGCCTTTCGCATCATATAGCTTGCCTAGCATGTCCACTTCGCGCTGGGTAAAGTCGCAGCCGTGGCAGTAGGGGCCTTTTTCCAGCACCAGCACGTTGTAGCCGGCCTGGGCCAATTCGCCGGCCACCACGCCGCCGCCCGCGCCGCTTCCTATCACCAGCACGTCGCAGTCGTACCCCGTGTCCTGCACGGGCCGCAGGGTATGGATGGGCTTGGGTGTGTCCACGGGTTTCTCGTCGGGGCCGGGGTAGCCCAGGCGGCCCCAGGCGGCGGGCACCTCGGCCATACTGCCGCCGTAGTAGAGCAGGGTGCACAGCTTGCGCACCGCCTGAAAGCCCTTGCGCAGCTGTGGCACGTTAGAAGTAGCCCAGCTTTGCAGCAGCTGCTCGCGCTGCTCGGGCTCCAGCTTGCGAAACGGTTTCAGCGGCCCAAACCAGGTAAGGCCCAGAATGGGCTTCTGCATGAGGGTGAGCAGCTGGCCGAACTCCGCCTGCGCGCCCAGCGGCTGCTCCTGAATGGCGGCTTCCAGCTTCTCCAGGTTCACGCCCACCGAACCGGCCGGGCTGCCATCGGGCAGTGCCGGAATAATGGTATCGGCAATGGCGTGCAGAACGGCAGAACGTTCGGGGGTAAGCGTGAACATAAGGCGAGGATTTTAATGGCTAAAAGGTAGCGATTTTTCAGTAAAGTGTTAGGCGTGCCGAGTATTTTTGGGGTGTGTTTTAGCGCCGCACGCGAGCAACCTCACCCCTGCCGGGCACGGCCCCGGCCCCTCTCCAAAAGAGAGGGGAGCCACGCACAAGGAAAGCGTGAATTATCCGATTAGAAAACGTTGCCCTCAATAATAGCAACTGTCTTCACTTTACAAGGAATTCGTGAGGCTCCCCTCTCTTTTGGAGAGGGGCCGGGGCCGTGCCCGGCAGGGGTGAGGTGAGGTGGTCGGATAAATCTGGACAGAATAGGGTCTTAACTTTCGATTGTCATGAAAGACAGCCCCCAACCCGCCAAACGTCGGCGTTATGACGCCGCCTTCCGCGTCGAAGCCTTACGCCTGGCTGGCGAGAGCCGCTCCACCCAGGCAGCCGCCCGCGCGCTAAATATCAGCCCCAAACTGCTCTACAAGTGGCAGAAAGAGGCACTCACGCCCGTGGCGGCGGCTCGTGGGGCCGATTTGGACCCGGCCACGGCGGCGGAGTTGCGTCAGCTGCGGGCCTTGGCCCGGCGGCAGGCGCAGGAGCTGGCCATTTTAAAAAAAGCCATTGCCATCTTCTCGGCGACCGACAGCCTATGAGCCGCTACCGCTTCATCGACGGGCAGCGGGCCACGCACCCCGTGCGCCTGCTCTGCCAGGTGTTGCGCGTACCGGCCAGCGGGTATTACGCGTGGCAACACGCGCAACAACAAAGTATAGCACCAGGCGAGCCCGCTTGGGAAACGGCGCTGGTGAAGGCATTCGGCCACCACAAACGCCGCTACGGTACGCGCCGACTGCAGGTCGCTTTGCGCCGAAAAGGCCATTGTGTCGGCCGTCACCGCCTCCGCGGGGCCATGCGCCGGCGGGGCCTGCGCGCGCTGCAACCCAAGGCCTACACCCCGCGCACCACCGACTCAACCCACGGGCTGCGGTGCGCGCCGAACCGGCTGCTGGACCAGCCCAAGCCGACCCATGCGAACCGGGTCTGGGTCAGCGACATCACGTACTTGCCGCTGGCGAACGGCGACTGGGCCTATCTGTGCGCCTTCCAGGACGTGGCCAGCAAGCGGGTGGTCGGCTGGCAAGTCGGGGCGACGATGCCGGAAGAATTGGTCACCAGGGCCTTGCAACGCGCTTTTTGGGCCCAGCCGCCGACCCCAAGCCTGCTGGTGCATTCGGACCGCGGCGGGCAGTACTGCGGCAATGCTTACCGAAAGCTGCTGCACGACCACGGCGCCGTGCGCTCGCAGAGCCGGCGCGGCGACTGCTACGACAATGCCCAAGCCGAAAGCCTCTGGTCACGCCTCAAAACCGAGGTGATCGAACTGCGCGAACGGCCCGTTTTTGCCGACCTGGCCGACGCGCAGGCCAGCGTCGCCGACTACTTTGACTACTATAACCACGAGCGCCTACACTCCAGCATCGACTATCAGACGCCCTATCACACTCATCAACAGCTTCTTCAAACTAACGCCCTAAACTGTCCAGCGTAATTGGACCACCTCA
>NZ_MDZC01000089.1 GCF_001816165.1 Hymenobacter glacialis | reverse complement strand
CGACGTGTACGCTCGGTCATCAGTTGAAGGTGCTGGAAGAAATAGCTTGTATGCACAGGCTGCTTGCCGGTAACTCAGCCTATCGGGTGCCGGCGTTTTGCTGCTTTGGCAATGCTTGTCCGGAGGGTTAATTGCCCTGCTTTGTGCCGACCCGCCCCTGAATGTTCAAGGGCTTGTTCTGTAAAATATACTTTTGCGCATATCAGCAAAAACAATAAGGCGGACCCAGGCGTTAGCCAATCGTAATACTTTTTTAATCATCACTTTATTGAACCCCATGAACCGTATTTTCTCCACTCTCCTGCTGGCCACCGGCCTTCTGGCAGCCACCGCTTGTTCGGACGACGACAAGGCAGTGACCCCCACCCCAGCCCCCGCACCAGCCCTGCCAGCCGTAACGGCCACCTTCTCCGGCGCGCAGGAAGTGCCCGCCGTGACCACCGCCGCCACCGGCAACTTTGCCGGCACCTACGACCGCGCCACCCGTGAGCTGCGCTTCACCATAACGTACTCCGGCCTGACGCCTACTGCCGGGCACCTGCACACCGGCGCGCCCGGCGTGAACGGGGCCGTTTTCCTGCCTTTCCCTTTCAACAACGCGGCCAGCACCGGCTTCGATTCGCCCATTACCGGCACCACCATCCTGAGCCCGGCGCAAGGCACCGCCCTGCTGGCCAATGGCGTGTACGCCAACCTGCACACCGCTGCCCGGCCCGGCGGTGAAATCCGAGCCGACCTCACGGTTAAATAAGCGCAGACCCTGTTCACAGGCCTGTTTGAGAAACGCAAAAAGCACCGGCCGTGAGGTCGGTGCTTTTTGCGTTTCTCAAACCTGATGATTAAGGTTTCATCAGGTTCCGGAGGTCTCGTTTGGGAAGCAGGTAAGACTACCGAAGCCCCTCGTTTACTGATTCTTAATAGCCCGCATCAGATTGGCCAGGGCGGGCGCCGGGTAGGCTTTGCCCCGCGATATCACAGCATCTATTTTCTTAATGTTGTTGATGTCTTCCAGCGGGTTGGCAGTCAGCAGGAGCAGGTCGGCGTCTTTGCCTGGGGCGATGGTGCCGGTGCGAGAGGCCACGCCCATAAACCGGGCGCCGTTGATGGTGGCTGTTTGCAGGGCTTGCAGGGGCGTGAGGCCCGCCTTCACCAGCAGCAGCAGTTCGTCTTGCAGCGAGGCGCCGGGGTAGATGAACGAGTTGAAGGGCCCGCTGTCGGAACCGGCCAGAATGGGTACCCCTTCGGCCTGCATCAGCGGTATCAGGCTCATAAACTTGGCGTTGAGCTTGCGGCTGAAAGCGTTGGCGGTGGGCGACTGCAGGCGGGCGCTGGCCAAGCGCCGCGCATATGTAGCCTGAATCTTTGGGTCGATGTAGGCCCGCAGGGTGTCTTGGCTGTGGTCGTTGCCGGGCAGCTCGGCCAGCGTTTTCTGGATGTGCAGCGTGGGCACGGCGGCCGTCTGGCGCTTGGCCATCAGCTGGAAAATTCGGGTGGCTGCAGCCGGGCTGTAGGTGTCGTATATGGTGGGCAGCACGGCAAACAGGCCCAGCGGCTTAGACGTACTCAGGCTGGCTTTCACCAGCGCCGTGAGGCTGTCTTCTTTGCTCGAACACGCCTTGAATACATAATAAAGGTGTTCGGTCGCATCCAGGCCATTCTTCACGGCCTCGCTCAGCTTCACCGAGTAGGGCATGTGGCCGGTGGTTTTCATGCCGCGCCGCTGGGCATACTTAATGGTGTTGAGGTAGGCCTGGCCGGAGATTTTGCTATCGTAAATCTTCACGTAGTCCACCTTCAGCCGCTGCAGCGAGTCGAGGGCCTGGCGAATCTGGGCGGGCGTTTCCACTTCCAGCGAGCCGGGCCAGTACGCCTGGGGGCCGTCAATCTTGGGGCCGGAGGTGAAGATGTTCGGCCCCGCAATGCGGCCAGCTTCCAGCTCGCTGCGCCACTGGTACACGCTGGACGTGAGGTCGCCGCCAGCGTCGCGCACCGTGGTGATGCCGTGGGCCAGAAAGAGCGTCAGGCTCTTTTTGTTGGCCGCAATCAGGCTGTCGCCACCTCGGAAATGCACGTGCATGTCCCACAGGCCCGGAATGAGGTAGCGGCCGTTGCCGTTTACGTACTGTTTGGCCGCGTAGCTTTTTTTATCAGCCACTTGTATCTCCACAATCTTGCCCTTGGCAATGGCCACCACCTGGTTGGGACGCAACTCCCCGGTCAGCACATCCACAATGTTCACGTGGTTGATAACCACGTCGTAAATCTCCAGCTTGGTGGGCCGGCGGGCGCAGGTGGCCAGCAGCACCGTCACGGCCAGGCCCAGGAATAGTCGAAGAAATTTCATGCGGAAATGAGCAAGCGGGGGCGGCAAAGGTAGGCGGGTATTCGGACCGTGAACTCAGCAAATTTTCCTGCCTGGGTTTCTACGGTCAGGCTGCCCCGGTGGCCGTTGGTAATTAACGACATGGCTTCAACTCATTGCGCGTTTGTACCAATCTTAAAAGACACCAAAGGGCCTGTCTTACCGCCAGCGCACCTTCTGGCCAGCCTTGCCGGCGTGCAGCCGGGCCGGTACGCTGGCCAGAATCATGTCGCGCAGGGCCGCGAGCAGGGTGGTTCGCACAAAGCCGTGATGCACCACCAGGCTCACCTCCCGCACTGGTGCAGGCGCCTCAAACCGCTTGATGCAGGGGTTGTGGTCTACCTCGTCGAGCATGGCCAGCTCGGGCACCACGGTGTAGCCTTGCTGCCGGCGCACCAGTTCCTTGAGCGTTTCAATGGACCCGCTTTCGTAAGTAACGGCCCCGCTGGGCGAGGCGGCCTCGCACAGGTTCATTACCTGGTTGCGGAAGCAGTGGCCCCGCTGCATCAGCCAGAGGCCGGGGAGCTGCAGGTCGGCGGGGCGCACGGTGGCTTTTGCCGCCAGCTCGTGGGTTTCGGAGGCCAGTACCAGAAACGGCTCGTCCAGCAGGGGCAGCTCCTGCAGCTGCCGGTCGTCGAGCGGCGTCACCAGCAGGCCCACGTCAAGCCGGTGCTCCTTGAGCTGCTGCATGATGTCTTCGGACCGCAGCTCTTCTATTCGAATGCGCAACGCCGGGTAGGCCGTGGTCAGGGCCACCAAAAAGCGCGGCACCAGGTAGGGCGCCAGCGTGGGAATCACGCCCAGGCGCAGCTCGCCCACCACATCGCCTTTCTCTTCCTGCACCAGCTCGCGCAGCAGCTGGGCTTCGCGCAACACCAGGCGGGCCTGCGCAATGACCTTCGTGCCCACCGCAGTTGGCTCGGCTCCGCGCTGGGTGCGGTCAAACAGCAGCACGCCCAGCTCTTCTTCCAGCTTCTGCACCTGCACGCTAAGGGCCGGCTGGCTCACGCAGCTTTTCTCGGCTGCCAGGCCAAACTGCCGGTAGGTATCCAGCGCGACAAGGTAGGTGAGCTGCTGCAGGTTCATCAGGTGTTACGCAGGAGGAGGTATGGATGAACTTAAGGAGGGAGGGGATAACAAGCTACACAAATATAATTTAAGGTTATTAAACCAGATGTTGTATCTGTTATAGCTATGAACATGGATGAGTCGCTGGCCCTAGCGTCCGGCGTGGCGCCTGCTCATTGGCACCAAATCAAAAAAAAGCCGTTCTGTACAATCAGAACGGCCTCTCAAATGGGCACGGCTGCTGCTTATTGCGCTTTCACTTTGAGGTTTTCAAAAATGCCTTCCAAGATGATGGTGCATTTGGGGCCGCCAAACGTCATGGTTGCGTTGGGTTCGTTTTGCTCGGGGGCCCGAACTTCATAAGTTCCGCTCACCAGTTGACGCTTGGCGTCGTAGGCCGTAATGGTGACGTTGCCAGTGAGCTCGCGGGTCGTTTCGCTGAAGCGGTAGATGGCACCGCTGATGCCACCATTTTTGCGCTCGGTATATACATATGAGGTGAAAACAGGGTCGGTGGGGCGGTTGCGGCAGCGCAGGGCGTAAGTACCCTTCCACTGGGCCCCGAGCTTGGCACGGTCCACTTCGAAGTAGGAGTTGTCGGTGCCCGCCTCAAAATCCAGTGCCAGCACCTGCGGCCCCAAGATGGCGGTGGCCTTGATGTCAGAAGGCCGGTAGCCAGTGCCGTAGCCCGAGTGCGAGGTGCCGCCCGCGGGGGTGGTGGTCACGAAGTCAAAGTAACTGCTCATTTGCAGCGCCGGCGTGGGGTCGGCGGGAGCGGGTGCGTTGTCCCTGTCATTGTCCGAACAGGCACTGAACAGCCCGGATGCAGCGGCAAGAGTTGCCAGAAAGAATGAGCGGGTAAATGTTTTCATAGGGATAGATAAGACGTGGCAGGTAGTCGGGTGAGATGCTAAGTGCCACTGCAAAGGCCAGACCAAATCTGGTGATGGATAACGGGAAAAAGTTCCTTTCCGTAACGATTTTAATGAGATGATGCAGACAGACCAGACATTAGAATGATTTAAAATTCAGTTAATCAGTAATAAAGGCGTTTTTGCGTGATATCTGGTAAAAACACAGAGAGTCCTGTACTTGCCGCAATCGGGAAATGGCCGGCGCCACGTTTCCGCCCTGCCGCCGACCTTTGCGCTGTGTTCCTCTTCTCTGCGCTGCCCGCCCTGCTGGCCCGCCCGCTCCTCCAGGCGCCCGCCGACCCGGCTGCCGAAGTCCGCCACCTGCTGCTTGACAGCCGGCGGGTGGGCCTGCCCGCCGGCGCCTTGTTTTTTGCCCTGCGCGGCCCCAGCCACAACGGCCACCGCTACCTGCCCGACCTGTACGCCCAGGGCGTGCGGCTCTTTGTGGTGGAAGAAGGTGCCCCCCTACCGGGCGGGCTGGCTGCGTACCCGCAGGCGGGCTTTGTGGCGGTAGCAAGTCCGCTGGCCGCGCTGCAAGCTGTGGCGGCTGCCCACCGGGCCACGTTTGCCGGCCCGGTGTTCGGCATCACCGGCTCCAACGGCAAAACCATTGTCAAAGAGTGGCTAACTCAGCTCCTGAGCCCTGATGAAGACATCTGCCGCTCGCCGCGCTCCTACAATTCGCAAGTGGGCGTGCCGCTCAGCGTGTGGGAGTTGCTGCCCGACCGCCACACCCTGGGTATTTTCGAAGCCGGAATTTCCGAGGTCGGGGAAATGGCCCGCCTGGCCGCCGTCATTCAGCCCACCGCAGGCATTTTTACCACGCTGGGCACAGCGCACGACGCCGGCTTTGCCTCTGGCCAGGAGAAGTTGCTCGAAAAGTTGCAGCTGTTCCAGGGGCCGCAGTTTAAGTGCCTGTTTTACTGCTACGACCAGGCTCCGGTGCGCCACGCTGTGGCCAGCCAGCAGCTGCCCGGTTTCAACTGGACGCGCCATCCCGGGCAGCCCGCCGATATTTATTTCGCCCTCGACCAGAGCACCAGCGGCAGCACCAGTCTGCACGCCCGCTACGCCGGCGCGGGCCTGGAAGCCGCGTTCACGCTGCCCTTCTCCGACGAGCCCTCGGTGGAGAATGCCCTGCATTGCCTGGCCGTGCTGCTGCACCGCCAGCTCGAGCCAGCCGAAATACAGCGCCGCCTCGCCCGCCTGCACCCCGTGGCCATGCGCCTCGAAATGAAGTTGGGCCGCCACGATTCCTACCTGCTCGACGACACCTACAACAACGACCTGGCCGGCCTGGCGCTGGCCCTCAACGCCCTGGCCCGGCAGTCGCGCCCCGGCCGCCGCACCCTCATCCTGAGCGATGTACTGGAGTCTGGCCTGAGCGGGACCGAACTGTATGCCCGCGTGGCCGCGCTGCTGCCCGCCGCGGGCGTCACACGTCTGGTAGGCATCGGAGAGGAGATTTCCAGGGAATTAAGAATTAGTAATTATGAATTAAAAATTCCCGCAACGGGCGAAGCCACTGCTGCTTCGAAAACGGGGGAGGCTAACCCATTATTAATTACCAATTCTCAATTATTAATTAACACCTACCCCACCACTGAGGCTTTTCTGGCCCAGCTCGACCCCAGTGCTTTCGCCCGCGAAGTCATCCTGATAAAGGGCGCCCGGCGGTTTGGCTTCGAGCGCATTGTGGCCGCCTTGCAGGCCCAGCAGCACGGCACCGTGCTGGAAGTGAACCTCGATGCCCTCAGCCACAACCTGCAGCACTACCGCCGCCAGCTGAAGCCCGGCACCAAGCTTATGGTGATGGTGAAGGCCTTTGCCTACGGCGCGGGGTCTTACGAAGTAGCCAGCCTGCTCGAGTTTCAGCGGGCCGACTACCTCGCCGTGGCCTACCCCGACGAGGGAGTGGCCCTGCGCGAAGCCGGCATCAGCCTGCCCATTATGGTGATGAACCCGGCCCCCGATTCCTTTGGCACGCTGCAGCACTACCGCCTCGAGCCCGAGATTTACTCGTTTGAAATGCTCGCCGGGTACCTCGCGGCCTTTCCGCCCACGGCCAGCCCCGGGCCGCCCATTCACCTCAAGCTCGACACCGGCATGCGCCGCCTCGGCTTCGACGAGGCCGACCTGCCGGCGCTGGTGGCGCTTCTGGGCCAGCAGGCCGCGCGGCTGCCCATCGCCAGCGTCATGACGCACCTAGCCGCCGCCGACGACGACGCGCACGACGACTTCACCCAGACGCAACTGGCGGCCTTTCGGCGCATGGCCACCGCCCTGGAAGCTGCCCTGGGCCATGCGGTGCTGAAACACGCGCTGAACTCCGCTGGCATCCTGCGTTTTCCGGAAGCGCATTTCGACATGGTGCGCCTCGGCATTGGCCTTTACGGCGTAGATGCCAGCGGCCGCGACAGCGCGGCCCTGCGGCCCGTGAGCCAGCTGCGCACCACCATTTCCCAAATCAAAACACTGCCTGCGGGCCACACCGTGGGCTACGGCCGTCGTGGGGCCGCCTCCACCAGCGAGCGTCGCATCGCCACCCTGGCCATTGGGTACGCCGATGGCTACGACCGGCGCTTCGGCAACGGGGCGGGCCTGGCGCTCATCCACGGCCAGCTAGCGCCAGTGGTGGGCTCGGTGTGCATGGACATGTGCATGGTCGACGTTACCCACATTGCCCAGGCCCGGGCCGGCGATGTGGCCCTGCTCTTTGGCGAGGGACTGCCGCTGTCGGAACTGGCGGGCCGCATCGGCACCATTGCCTACGAGTTGCTTACCAACGTGAGCGAGCGGGTAAAGCGGGTGTTCGTAAGTGAGTAGTGGCCGACCCACATGAGCAGAGAAAACTTGTTGGCCGAACCCGAAACAATTTTGCCCGCAGCCCAAAGCCAAGTAGCGTTGGCAAAGTATTTATTTTGCTACTTTACAGTGGGCCTGCTGATTTTTCGTCAGAATTAGGACGATGCCGGGCTTTTTATTGCCTTTCTTTATTATGACAATCAATACGTTCCGTCTATCAGCCTTTTTCGGCGGTTTTTTTATGTGCTTGGCTTTGGCCGCTGCGCCTCCGGTCGGTGCCTACCGCCTCCCCACTGCTCCTGCCGCCGCCGACACCCCAGCCTTGGATGGCCTGTGGAAGGGCCAGCTGAAGGTGCCCGGCGGCCAGCTCGAGGTCATCTTTCGGTTCATGAAGCTCAGCGGGGGCGAATACTTCTGCTCGCTTGATGTGCCAATGCAGAAGGTGAGCCGCATGAACGTGAAGATGGAAGTGAAAGCGGACACCGTGCGGCTGTTTGCCGAGGAGTCCAATAGCCGCTTCGTTGGAAAAATTTCGGCCGACAGCAAGCAAATCAGCGGCATTTGGCAGCAACCCGGCTTTAAAACGCCCATGGTGCTCAACTTCAGTCCACTGCCCGACATGAGCGCCAAAAACGTGCGCCTCACCCCACCGTACCGCGAGGAAGAAGCCACTTTCACCAACCTCACCGCCAATTCCCGGCTGAGCGGCATGCTCACCATCCCGGCCGGTCCGGGACCGTTTCCGGCCGTGGTGCTCCTCAGCGATGCCGGGCCCCAGGACCGCGACGGCACCGTGGGCGACTTCGCCCCGCTGGGCCTGCTCGCCGACTTCCTGACCCGTCGGGGAGTGGCAGTGCTGCGCTTCGATGACCGGGGTGTGGGAAAATCCGGCGGCACGCCGGCCGTCACCACCGACGACCTCGTGAGCGATGCCCAGGCGGGCATGAACTTTCTGCGCACTCGCCCCGAAATCGATTTGGCGCACTTGGGCCTCATCGGCCACGGCGAAGGCGGCAACGTGGCGCTGCTGGCCGCGGCGCAGCCCTTGCCCCCAGCTTTTGTGGTGGCGCTGGCCGCGTATGGCTTGCCTGGCCGCGACATTGTGGTGCAGCAGCAGGCCACCACCCTGCGCACCCTTGGCACCGAGACGCCCCAGATTGAAGCCGCCACCAAGCGCCAGCTGGCCATGCTCGAAATCATCCGGCAAACCACCGACAATGCCCAGGCGCAGGCCATTGTGGCCAACATGCTGAAGCAAAACAACGCCGCTATCGACAATGCCACCGCGCAGTCGAGCGCGGCCGAGATGACCTCGGCTCGCTACCGCTTCTTTCTGGCCTTCAACCCCGTGGAGAAACTGAGCGCCGTGTCATGCCCCGTGCTGCTGCTCAACGGCACTTCTGACCTCACCATTAACGCCGACACGAACCTGAAGGCCCTCAACTCGGGCCTGAGCAAAAACAAGGGCCTGACTTCCAAAAAGCTGGCTGGGGTCAACCACTTATTCCAGCCGGAGCCTGCCAAGTGGCCCATCGTCAACGGCCAGCAGCAGCCCAACTTCTCCCCGGAGGCCCAGGAAACCATCCGCGAATGGATAGTGGCCCAAAGCAAGAAGTAGCCGCGCAAGCGCATGGCTTAAGTACTCGTGTAGCAGTAAACGGCTGCATTTAGAACGTCATGTTGAGCGCAGCCGAAGCATCGCTACCGCGCAGATAATCAGTTTGCTGCTGCAGTAAAGATGCTTCGACAAGCGGGCTCCGGATAAAGCATGACCGCCTTTTTAGCTACGGTTGCGTGATTACTTTGTCTGGGCAACCGACGGCGTATCACAAAA
>NZ_MDZC01000088.1 GCF_001816165.1 Hymenobacter glacialis | reverse complement strand
TTACGCCACCCAGGGCACGCACCGCTTCTTCGCCGAAAACAACGTGCCCAGCTCCCTGCTCTACTGGCCCAGCGACGCGCAGGAGCCCAACGTGCTGACGTACCTGAAGGAGAAGAAAATCGACCTGGTCATCAACATTCCCAAGAACCTCTCAAAGGGCGAGCTGGACAACGACTACCAAATCCGCCGCACGGCCGTGGATTCGGGGGTGGGTTTGCTGACCAATGCGCGGCTGGCCAAGGCGTTCATCAAGGCCTTCTGCACGCTGGAAATGAAGGACCTAAAGATTAAGAGCTGGAACGAGTACAAGGCCATGTAATTGGCAGAACAAGAAAAAAGAACGTCATGCTGAGCGCAGCAACGCGGAGCCGAAGCATCTCTGCCGCTTCGTTAGAGTGGTAATTACCACTGCGGGAAAGTTGCTTCGACTTCGTTCAGCATGATGTTCCGATCTTCTCCATATCGTCGTCGTATGTACGTCTACATCCTGACCCCGCCTCTACGAACACAGCAGTAGGCGGGACGACACCGGAAAATTCACCGGCTGGTGTCAGGCGTATTTGCTGGTGTAATTCGAGCTGTGCCCAGTTGCTACCCAAGCCATTGCGCGGGAAAAGCAGTTGAAAGGATAGACGCTCAGTAAGAGGAATGCGTTTATTGCAGCCTTCAGTCTCGAGTGGCAAGCAATTGATCCAGAAACGTGGACAGGTTAATCATACCAACTGAAACGATGCCCGCAATCAAAATTTATAGGTCGCATAAGGCTCTAGAGGGGGGTAAGCCTTGCGTAGTATTCGACGCTGAAGAAGCGCTTAGGATAGAAGTAGCAGAATACATTGAATCGGGAAGTGCAAATAGGCATTGCTTCAAAGTGCAAATAGACGATAAAGCATTTTCCTTCTGCTATGGTAAAATACATAACAGAGATGAACATTTGAGTCGATTGATATTAGGAATCAGCATGGCTCAGAAATACTCCACTCCGCTCACCAACATCTTGTTGTATTAACGGCGGGGTCATACATTTCGAACGACTGTTGCAAACGGCGTGGTGGAGATGTTTCGGCCACGCTCAGCATGGCGTTCTGATACTTATACCACCTAATAATAAAAAACTTCACCTCCTTCGCCGATGCCGGCGACTATCGAGCCCTATTGCAGCAATACCTGGAAATCAAGGACCTCTACCAGCACGTTGGGCGCAACTAGCCCACCACCAGCCTAACCCTGAAACTGAAGAGTCCCCAGGTGCCGGAGCAACAAATGCTATGCAGAAGCGGGGGAAGGCCACAGGCGGCGCCCCGAATTGGCGCACCTATAACGCCGGGCTACTCGTGGCCAACCATGGAAGCTAAGACTGTGCCTTTACTTGAGACGAAACCAGCAAACCGGAACCATGCCATCTTCTCTGCATAAGGATTTTGTTTTGTTGCCTGAACCGGGTTTCCAAATACCAGCCTCGCTCAACTATAAGTTCTGTGTTTTGGCTGCCGCTTCTCACCCGAGCGGCAGCAAAAACACAGAACTTATGCGTTCAGGACCGCTCTAGAGCCTGTAATCACGTATAAGCTCAACTACAATGTCAGCTCCGACAATGCAGCTGCAGCGCAGACTTGACGCTACTCTGCTGCGCATGTCGTACTTTTTTGGCGCTATTTCACTCACCCACCTTATGAAAAACTTCATCTCCTTCGCCGATGCCGGCGACTACCGAGCCCTGTTGCAGCAAGCCTTTGAAATCAAGGCCAACCCCTACGGCTACAAGCACATCGGGCAGAACAAAACCATTGGCCTCATCTTTTTCAACCCCAGCCTGCGCACCCGGCTCAGCTCTGTAAAGGCGGCCTACAACCTGGGCGCGCAAGCCTGGGTGCTCAACGCCGGTGCCGACTCCTGGACCCTGGAGATGGCCGACGGCGCGGTGATGAACGGTAGCACCCAAGAGCACATCAAGGACGCCATTGCGGTGATGAGCGAGTACTGCGACGTGCTGGGCGTGCGCACCTTTCCCACCCTGCAGGACCGCGAGGCGGATTACAGCGAGGACGTCCTCAACAAGATTCTGCAGTACGCCACCGTGCCCGTCATCAGCTTAGAAAGCGCCACCCTGCATCCCCTGCAATCCTTCGCCGACCTCATCACCGTAGCTGAAACCAAGCAGAAGGAACGCGTGAAAGTGGTGCTCACCTGGGCCCCGCACGTGCGCCCGCTGCCCCAGTGCGTGCCCAACTCCTTCTGCGACTGGTTCTCAGAAATCGATTGGATTGATTTCGTTATCACCCACCCCGAAGGCTACGAACTGGACCCCCGATTCACCAAGGGCGCCCGCATTGAATACGACCAGCGCAGGGCCCTGGAAGGCGCCGATTACGTGCAGGCCAAAAACTGGAGCAGCTACCAGGACTACGGCCAAATCCTGACGCAGGACGCCGACTGGATGCTCACGCCCATGCACATGGCCTACACCGATAAAGCCAAATTCATGCACTGCCTGCCCGTGCGCCGCAACGTGGAGGTGTCCGACGCCGTGCTCGACGGCCCCGGTTCGCTCATCATCCAGGAAGCCGGCAACCGCACCATCTCCATGCAAACCGTGCTGCACGAGCTGCTGAAGTAGCGATTTGCCATTTGCACGATGCCATGAAAAGGCCCCGCCGGATAATCTTCGGCGGGGCCTTTTCATTATGGCTGGCACTGCGCATTCCGTGCCCGGAAACCAGCTGCAACTGCAACCACTGTCCCAAAGAAAAAGCCCCAATCTGTTTCCAGATTGGGGCTTTTTGCTGTGATCCCGCTGGGATTCGAACCCAGGACCCGTACATTAAAAGTGTACTGCTCTACCAGCTGAGCTACAGAATCGGTACCTTGCACTTCACAAGGGCGATACCCTGTTTGTGGGCACAAAAGTACAAGCACCTCTCGGATTACACAACCTTGATTCAAAAAAAAGTCTTTTCTCTTTCTTTACGGCCCTTTTTGCTGGGATTAATCTTGCTGCCTGTCTGTGGGTTGGGTGCAAACCTGCCCCCAAAAAAAATTACAAAAGATTCCGCATTCAGCGCTCCTGCGGCTTTACTGCGGGCCGATTCGCTGTTCTCGCAGGGGCAATACGCGGCGGCATCGCCGGCTTATCGGCAACAAGTGTGGCAACAGCGCCGTGCCTCTCCCGAGCTGCTTTTGAAAATGGCGTACGCGCAACAGCAGCTGGGGCACTACCCGGCGGCATTGCTCTACCTGAGCCTGGCCCAGGCGCGGGAGCCCCGCGTGCGCACTTGGCGGCAGCTGGCCACCCTGGCGGCGCAGCACCGCCTGGTGGGCTATCCCATCACGTGGCAGCAGGAGCTGCGGGTGCAGGCCCAGCGCTACTATTACCCGGGCTTGCAGCTGCTGCTGGGCGGCGCGCTGGTGAGCGCCATCTGGCTGCTGTGGCGCCGGAGCCCGCGCACGGCGTGGGTGGGCTATGCGGTGTACCTGGGCCTGCTGGGAGCCTACCTGCACTTCCTGCGGCCTAAGCCGGCGGGGCTGGTGGCCCGAGCCGGAGCCGCGCTCATGGGCGGGCCCAGCGCCGGCGCGGCGCGGCTGAGCACGGCGGCCATCGGCGACCGCCTGCTGGTGCTGGGGCGGCAGGACATCTGGTACCGGGTGCAGTGGCAGCAGCGGGTGGCGTTTGTGCGCGAAGCCGACGTGCTGGTGGTGGAATAGAGTACACTGACAAGCGACGCGTCCTAAACCAGCCCAATGCCACCTGCGACGCCGCGCCATGTCATTCCCAGCGGGTACTTTTGTGGCATGTCTGCTGCGCTCACTCTTACCGGCCTCTACCTCTATCCTGTGAAGTCCCTGGGGGGCTACGCCGTGCCCGAAGCCGAGGTGACGGCCCGCGGCCTGCGGCACGACCGCCGCTGGCTGCTGGTGGACGAGCGCAACCGCTTCATGACCCAGCGGCAGCTGCCCGATTTGGCCCTGCTGACGGTGGCGCCGGCCTACAACGGCTTTCTGATTAGCCACCGCCAGCGGCCCGATTTGCTGCCGCTCTTCATCCCGCTGGAGGCCACGCCGGAGCGCACGCTGTTCGTTACGATTTGGGACGACATGGCCTGGGCTTGGCGCGGCACGCCCGAGGCCGACGAATGGCTGGCCGAAGCCCTGGGCCGCCCCTGCCGGCTGGTGTATATGTCGGACATGGTGCGGCGCGAGGTGGAGCCGGAATTCAACCCCGAAGGCCAGCTGGTGAGCTTTGCCGACGGCTACCCGTTTCTGCTCATTGGCGATGCCGCACTGGCCGACTTGAATACCCGCCTCGCTCAGCCCGTGCCCATGAACCGCTTTCGGCCCAACCTGGTGTTTGGGGGCGGCGCGCCCTACGAGGATGATGCCTGGGAAGACTTCCAGATTGGCGCTGTGCCGTTTCGGGCGGTGCGGGGCTGCGGCCGCTGCGTGCTTACTACCATCAACCAGCAGTCGGCCACCAAAAACCCCGTGGGCGACCCGTTGCGCACCCTGGCCACCTACCGCCAGGTAGAGGGCAGCACCTTGTTTGGCCAGAACGTGACCGGGGCCGGGGTGGGCCGCCTGCGCGTGGGCGATGCCGTGACAGTGCTCAGCCGCAAATAACGCGTCAGGCAGCGCCACCAGGGGCCGCAGGCTGCAACTTGAGGGGCGGCAATAGCGTTCTGTTTTTCCGGGCCGAATGCCTGGCAATCCGCATGGAACTTGATTATCTGCTGCACTTCCTGGCCCGGCTGGCGGCCAACAACACCACGGAATGGATGGCGGCCCACCGCCCCGACTACCAGCGGGCCCGCGCCGCCTGCACCGAGCTGGTGCGGCAGGTGCTGGCCGGAGTGGCCCCCACCGACCCTGATTTGGCGGACCTGACCACGGCGGAGGTCATGTTCCGGCTGCACAAGAACGACCGGGCGCACCGCGACCCGGAACCCTATAAGCGCCGCATGGGCGCGGGCCTCAAGCTGGGCGGCCGCCACGCACCCCGGGCCGGCTACTTTCTGGCCATTCAGCCCGAGGGGCGCAGCTGGCTGGGGGCGGGCACCTTCCACCCCACCCCGGCCATGCTGGCGGCCATCCGGCAGGAAATCCACTACAACGCCGACGAGTTTCACCGGCGGCGTCAGGCGTCGGCGCTACTCGCCCACTTCCCCGATGGCCTAGACACCACCGGCCCGCAGCTTACGCGCCCGCCCCGGGGATACTCGGCCCAAGACCCTGACTTAGCGTGGCTTCGGCTCAAAACATACGGCGCAGGCCGTTTTTACACCGATGCGGAAGTGCTGGCCCCTGATTTTGTGGCGAAAATCATGGCGGGCATTGCCGCGGCCCGCCCGCTGGTAGATTTTCTAAACGAGGCGCTGCCGGTAGCAGAACGAAGCGGTATGGGGGCTGAACTGAAGTAGCGCACCCACATTCTTGCCAGCATATCAGACCGACTCAGCCAGGCAGCTTCAATAAAAAGCCCCGCTCTTTATTGCAGAAAGCGGGGCTTCTTATTGAAGCTGATAAGAAAGTCGACACTTACTAGAACGTCATGCTGAGCTTGCCGAAGCATCTCTACCGCAGTAGTAAATCTAATTACTTGCGCGGCAGAGACGCTTCGGCAAGCTCAGCATGACGTTCTTTTTACTTTCTAGATAGGTCAGTATTAGAGATAAAGGCTGCGTTATTCTAAAACGCGTTAAAACAAGCCGAAGAGCGTGCTATTAATCTTGTCGATGATGCTGCCGAGGTCTTCGGGGTTGCGCACGTAGTCCAGTTCGCTCACGTCCACAATGAGGTGGCGGCCGGCACTGTAGGTGCTAATCCACTGCTCGTAGTGCTCGTTGAGGTTTTTGAGGTACTCAATGCTGATGCTGTTTTCGTAGTCGCGGCCGCGCTTCTCAATCTGGTTGATGAGCTTGGGCAAATCGGCGCGCAGGTACAGCAGCAGGTCGGGCGGGGCCACAAGGTCCACCATCGATTCAAACAGCGCGTAGTAGTTGTTGTAGTCGCGGGTTTCGAGCAGACCGGAATCGTGCAGGTTGGCGGCGAAGATGTGGGCATCTTCGTAGATGGTGCGGTCCTGGATGATGCCCTTGCCGGCCTTCTGCAGCTCTTTGATGCGCTGGGTTTGGCGGAAGCGGCCATTTAGAAAATACACCTGGAGGTGAAACGCCCAGCGGGGCATGTCGTGGTAAAAATCCTTCAGGTAAGGATTATCGTCCACGTCTTCCAAAAATACTTCCCAACGAAAATGCTGGGCCAACTTATGGGCCAGCGTGGTTTTACCGGCCCCAATGTTGCCGACGATGGCAATGTGCATGCGCTATAAACGAAAAAGACGAGAGAAAAGCAGAACCCCAAAGGTAGCAGCACGACTGTATACTACCCCAATTATTGCGCATTAGCTATATTTACTAGCTCCAGGTGAAATTTGCTGCCTTACCCATGCTTTCCGGCCCTCCTACCCAGTTGCTTACCCTGCAGGACGACCACGGCCTGGCCCTGGCCGAATACTCGTTTTACCCGGCCGAAGAGCTCTTGAGTGTGCGCTGGCACGGCCACCTCACCGGGGCCGATGTAATCCGCGGCGTGCGCCAAGGAGAACAATGGCGCGACCAGCTTCGATTCTCGCTCATTCTGAACGACAAGAGCGACACCGGGGGCGACTGGAGCGACGCCCTGCCCTGGCTGCAGTACGAGTGGCTGCCGGTGGCCGTGGCGGCCGGCGTAAAAGCCCTGGCCTACGTGTTTTCGCCGGACCTGGAAAACCAGTTTGCTACCCAGGAATTTGTGGCGGCGCTGCGGCCGCACATGGCCATTGAGCTGTTTGCAGACCGGGACGTGGCCCTGGCGTGGCTGCTGCAGCAGGGCGGCGGCCCTATCGCCACAGCCGCCCACTCATAGCCGCAAGGCCTATCTGTCGATTCTGTCTTTGGCCTGCCGGGCGCCGCGCAAAGAATGAAACTCGCCCTGCGTGGAGCGAATACGCAGCCGCTCTTCGATGGGCAGCGTGGTACGCACCTGCTCGTAGCGCTGGTTGAGGCGGGCCAGCACGGTGGCGGCATTGTCCCAGTCGGCGTAGCTCCAGCTGCGGCGCTCGTCGCGGGTGGTGGCAATAAACCGCTCGTAGAGGTCGGGGAGCTGGTCGGCTTCGGCACGAGCCAGGTTCACGTCGGTGTTTAACAGGTGCTGCTGGATGGGGTCGGAAGATGCGGCGGCGCGGCGTGGGGCGACCTGGGGCCGGGGCCGCGCCAGCAGGTCGCCCGAGGGGCGGGCGCCGGTAAGCTCGCCGCGCTGGCGGGGGCTGTCGGCGGTGGGGCTTTGGGCGTGGCTGAGCACGGGCAGGCTGGTCAGCAGCAGCAAAAGACAGGAGGCAGATTTCATAGGAAAGCAAAAAGAAAAAACGGGAATGGGCGCTTTAACGCAAAGCGTGGGCCAATCGTATGGAATGGGGCGGGCCGGTTTCGGTTTTTTGGCCCCAATTTCGTGTTTTACTGCTTATGACTTCTGACGCCCCCATCGCGCCGCCGCGCATAGCGCCCGCCTCGCTCCAAGACATCCCGACCATCATTCAGCTGGCCGAAGCGACCTGGGAGCCCACCTACCGGTTCATCATTTCGCGCGAGCAGATAGACTACATGTACCGCGTGATTTACACACCGGCCTCGCTCAAGCGGCAGATGGCCGAACAGCACCACTCGTTTTTGCTGGCCTACGTGGCCGGCGAGCCGGCCGGGTTTGCGTCCTTTAGCCCCCTGCCGGCCGAGGACGAGGCCGGCACCGGCTACAAGCTGCACAAGATATATGTGCTGCCCACCCGGCAGGGTCAGGGCCTGGGCGTGCACCTCATTGAAGCCGTGGAGAATGCGGCCCGCCAGGCCGGCGGCACCTTCCTGGACCTGAACGTGAACCGCTACAACCCCGCCATTGCGTTTTACGAGCGGCGCGGCTTTGCCCGCCAGCGCGAGGTGGACGTGGCCATCGGGCCGTACTTCATGAATGACTACATCATGCGGAAGGCGCTGTAGCGGGTTGCGTTTTGAGGGCTGGGCTGCCCTCTCAAATCTACTGGCTCATCCGTCTTTGTTCAAGTCCTGTCATGCTGAGCCTGCGAAGCATCCTCTCACCGATAAACGGTTTGTTCTGCGGTGAGACGATGCTTCGCAGGCTCAGCATGACAGGCGTTCTTCAATAGCCTGTCCCCACTTTGACTCATAACAACGAGCAACTGATAACTCATTTGCTTTTAACACGACAACTCATTTCAACATTTACCCCCAAAACTCAACCCTTCCCCTATGTCCATCAAACTCACCGTTCTCTCCAATGGCTCCCTCCGCGTGGAGGGCGAAGACATTGAACTAGTTGACGCCCAGGGCCAGCCCTACGGCCTCGGCGGCCGTCAGCGCATCAGCATCTGCCGCTGCGGGCTCTCCAGCCAAAAGCCGTTTTGCGATGGCTCGCACAAAGGCCATTTTGAGCACGACGCTGTAGCGTTTGACTTGCCCGCGCCTAAGCCAGCCGTTTAGGCTTTCGAATTTGGAAAAGAAGCGTCGTGCTGCGTGCAGCACGACGCTTCTTTTTTGCGTGCACTCGAAAAATTTGGCTACCCTAGCGGCTGTTGCCTTGCGGTAGGTATAAGGTATAACAAGGCAGCTTGGAGGACAAACAATATAACATCTGAAGGATTTTACTAAACTAATGCTAGATTCAAGTTGATTGAACTTTCGAAGGTGAACGAGTTTCGCAAACTCAATCTGGACGGTTGGGCTTATTTTCCATGTTCATATATGCCTAGGGGCAATATTTCAAGCAAACGAGCATTACTTTGCCCCCCCGCTTGCTGCCCGTTCTTTTAAGGTGGAATCATTCCCTAGTCTCATGATGACGCCCCTGTGGCTCTTGCTCTGGTTGCTTCCGGCCGTAGGAGTGGCCGCGCCCCCTCCGCACGGCGGTCAGCTCGTGGACTTTAGCCTAATTGTGGCCAGCTGCTTTCGCGGAGATACGGTGGCCCTGGCCGTGAACGGGCAAGACCTAGTGGCGAACACGATGGCGACGTCCGATTTCAACAGCGGCGTAACGGCACTCAACGTGTACCAGAACCGAGAGGGTCTATGGGTGAGGACTGGGAGCCAACTGACTAGGTGCCCCAGACTGGACCTGCGCCAGGGGTTACACCTTCGTTTCGTTCTCAACGGGCAGGTGAGCCGCCACGTAGTGAATGTGCGCAAGGGACGGGTGGTCTTCGTCAATGCATGTTACGAAGTGGCGGGGACCGGGGCCTCCATCCGAAAGGTCACGGTGCAACAATACAAAAAAACGGTGGCCCTGTATTAACGTCCCGCCCTGCGGTGCGCCCTGCTGCTTAACGCAGTCGTCCGGCAAAAGGCCTTTGCACAAGTTCAGATAAACGGTGGGTATCCGTAATAAGCAGAAATCATCCTCACGCGGGCTTTGCCCCTGCCCCGAGCATCAGCCAGAGGTTTTGGCGCACGATATCCCCCATGGAGTCGCATTTGTCAAACACGTCGGTTTTATGGTAGCGATTGAGCTCGGCTTTGAGCTGCATTACTTTTTCGGGCGGGGCAAGCTGGTGGCCGCGCATCACCTCCAATAAGTCGCGCAGGCGGTGGCGCTCGGCGCGGGCGCGGCGGGCCATCAAGGCGCGTTCTTCGGTCTGGTACTGGCGCAGGGTTTCGGGCTTGAGCAGTTGGGCGCACAGGGCCACTACGTCGGCGTTGTCTTTGAAAAACTGCGGCAGGTACATTACCCGCCGGCCTTCGTAGCTCTGCTGGTCGAAGTCGATGGCGCGCACGCGGTACTGCTCGTCCTCAAAATCGGGGGTTACGTCGATGACGTAGTTGTAAGCGCGCATGTCGCCGAGCAGGCGCACAAAGCAGCGCTCGTTAAATTTCACAAATTCCTTGGCGATGCGCACCCGGTTGATGTTGGGCTGGGTGAGGCGCAGGCGAATGAAATCGTCGCCGGGAATACCGGCAATGTGCTCCTCAATCAGCGTGTCGCCGCTCACCAGGAAGTTCATGGAATTGGGCGAGAGCAGGTGCTCCAGCTCCAGGCCGTAGAGGCGCGAGGCATCGGCCCGCTTCACGTAGAAGTAGTCGTAGTTGTCGTTGAACAGGTTGACGATGCGCACCCGAAACGGCCGGGAATTACCAAATTCGCAGTAGTCAATGCGGTCGGCCACGAGGTGCTCGGTGAAGGAGAGGTCGCCGGCCGTTTTCAGCAGCGCGTACACCTGCGTCAGGCCCTGGCTGAGCTCGCGCAAGGCCTGGGGCTCGAAGAACACGGTTTGCCAGAGGGTGTCGCGCCCGGTCCGGTCCAGCAGCGGAAAGGAGCTGCTGAAGTGCCGCAGGTCGTCGTAAGACACCGGCAGCGGGGCTTCGCGGTCGTAGGTGCGCAGGTATTCCCGCAGGGCTGGCGTGATGGGGTACGACGGCTTTTTGCGGGATATTTCCAAAACGGTGAGGTGGTGAGGTAGTGATAAAAAAAACGTCATGCTGAGCGTAGCCGAAGCATCTCTCGTGCACCCACTCAAATTCCCAATTCGACTTGAAGTTTGAGTGGTGGGCACGGCGGAAGTG
>NZ_MDZC01000087.1 GCF_001816165.1 Hymenobacter glacialis | reverse complement strand
CGCCGCCGCAAAACCGGGAGCAAAGAGCAAGCCGGCAAGGCCGCCGAGCAGTGCCTGGCCACCGATACCAGCGGCAACAATTTGGCCCATCGGGTCTGGGAGGTGTTGGGGGCTGGCCAGCGAAATTTTGTACAGAGTCGCCCTGGCTACGAGCTGGTTCACCTGTTTCCGCACAAAGCAGCCGAATGGAAAAAGCTATTGCGCCTGCTGGATAAGGAGCAGCCTGCCGCGATGGCATTGCTACCGCCTGGCTGGCGAAGCTGGTTGGAGGAACATGGTCTGCCGGGCCTGTTCACCAATCCGGCTAATATGTGTTTTGTGCCCAACACCTTTGTGCGCCCGACCGATGGACACAGCCTATTCCGGCAAGTGTTATGGAAGCGGGCCTTGACCTTGTTCGGTCCCGAAGCGCTACTACCGTTGCCCGTGGCCGAGGTAGTAGGTGGCTGGCTTGAAACGCTGCCGGGTGTAGAAGAACTGGGATGGATCCCTCTTTACCACGGCTTGACTGAAAAACTGCCTACTCTGCTACGCGACCGGCTCACTCATTTGACAAAGTATCAATCGGTATAATTAAACAGGGGCTTAGGAAGCAAAAAAGTCTTTTAAGGTCATAATGCACTGAAATACATGAACTTATAAGTAAACCTGTTTTCAATTCTTTTGTGCCATGTAAAACACCTTCTTAAAAAGCTTTTAATGACTGAATTTCAGTTATTTACAGCCAATGTTGAGCTGGCTGACCGAGTGGTTTGCTTCCTAAACCCCTATTTTAATTATGTAACCTTTCCAGCACCACTGCGTTAAAAGCCCACATAACCCGCAGCCGCTCGTCGGTGCGGCCCCGGCAGCCTCGCCTGCCAAACCCACTAGCATATCCTGGCTCTACATGGCAACTCCGCTGTAACGGAGCCGGGAAACACATATGCTAATTTCCTTCGCTGTTAAGGGCAAAGCCGGCTTGCGATTCTCCTCCGGTGAAATCGCACTTCCCGCCATCTACGACGCCACGTGGCGCATAAGTCCCCAACTTTATGGGTTTCGCTCCGGCGAACGTTACGGCATCCTCTCCAACACCGGGCGGCAGGTGCAGGCCTGTGCCCTGTCGTCCCTGTACGTGGGCTTTCGGGAAGTAACGCCGGCTACCGTGCTCAATTGGGTGTCGGAGCACGGTATCGGCAACCTACCTCCCTTGCAATGGGTGCTGGGGCGCCTCTGCCATGCCGACTTGCTGCGGGCAGAGGAGGTAACGCCACAGCTGTGGAAGTCGGGCCAGCTCCGGCACGTCTTGTCTTCGGGTGATATCGTCCACATAACGCCTGCCCAACGCTGCGATACCATGCCCGGAGGGCTTTACGCAGCGGAAGCAACGGCCCTTCGGGAAACCGTGCTGGTGCTGACGGAAAGCACGCAGCTGCTATCAATGACCCTGCAGGCTTGCGTCGAAAGCGCCATCACCGTGGAGCTGCCGGAGACACTCCGCGGCACACCGGCGCCCCTGAGCCCCGCGCAGGAAGAGCGGTGGGCGTTTTGCCGCCAGCTGCGGGCCCTGCTGACGTCGAAAGGCATTGCGCCCATCACATACCGGCCCGCACCCGAGCTGGTAGGCGATTACCTGCCCTACGAGGTACTGCGCCTGCCGGAGGACACGGTGCGCCGCTGCCGTGACCACGTGGAGGCCCGGCTGGACGCGGGCACCTCGCAAGAAGAGGCGAAAACCTGGCAGCTCATTTTCCTGGCCTGGCTGGCGGCCAACGACTACATCCTGTACTGTGCCGAAACGGGAGCCTTCATCGTGAGCGAACTATTCGTGTTCGACGGCAGCCCCTTTGGTAACCGCACCGCTAGCGAGCTGCTGGACGAGTACGAGCTGTGGAGCCTGGCTCCCTGGCTGCGCGACGAAAGCCGCTTCCTGTAGCAGGCAATTGGGCTCGGGCGGGTGCCCGTGCCGTCTTTCACTCCAGATGCTGTCCAGTTTTTTAATATGCTACTTGCTTTCTTTCAAGGGTTCGATACCCCCATGACGCTCCATAACTACCTGCTGATACTGGGTGGCTCCGCACTGTGGGCCCTGCCCTGTTCTTTCGGCCTTGCCTGGATGGGGCGCTTGTTTTTTCAACAGGTGGGGCGCATTCCGGGCCGCCTGATGGCTGCTCCGTTGGTGAGCCTGCTAGTGGCCCTGGCGGTTCTTTTTTGTCTGTTCGCGCCCGATGGAGGGGGCGCACTTGGCGGCGTTTTGGTTTTTCTGGTGCCGCTACTGGTTGTGCTGGGGTTCTTCGGGGTGGCGCCGGGGGCCATTCTTATCCCGCCGGTGGTGATAGGGCTGGGCCTGGGGGTAGCCTGGGTGTTCTACCTCCCCTACGACGGAATGACGGGGGCGGGCGGTCCGGGCTTTGTTGCATTCATTCTGATGCTGGTGCAATGGTGGCGCTTATTTTACCACCGCTAATGACTTGCTTTACGGCGGTGCAGAGCTTACTTGCTCTGGCTAAATCCTATTAAACATATCAACCAAAAAGGAACGAGCGATAGGGTTGCCAAGGGCGGCTCCTTGCTCCCCCACACGACAACTCGTTTCCGGTGACTGGTGCTCCACGTAATGGGCCCGGACAGTAACCCGAGCCATTTTTTATCAGCCGGCTGGGCGGAAAGCCTGATTTTCATTTCTCCATAATTTCCATTTCTTTTTCACAACTGCTTTCAACATGAACGACAAATCCATCTTTGACGCCTTTACTGCCTTTCAGCACAAACCGCAGGTAACCGCCGCTATGCTCGGCATCAGCCGGCGCGATTGGGTTGCCGGCGAGGCCGGCCAGGCGGCGGAGCAGGCGCAGGAGAAAATGCGGGCCTACCGCTTTGATGTGCTGCCGGTCCAGGAGGCCGATGGCCAGGTAGCGGGCTACTTCCGTACCCGCAAGGTGGGCGACTTTAACCAGCTACCCGAGTGGTGCACCATCGACGAGGCAGCGGACTGCTTGCCTTACAAAACGGGACTGCTGCCCCTGCTGAAACAGCTGGCGGATAAACGCAACGCGGACCGGGCCCCCTTTTATTTTCTGACTTCCTCCGAACCGGAGGGGCCGCAGGAGATTGTCGGCATGGTAGCGGACGTCAACCTGAACAGCCGGGCGGTTTTTCAGTACGGGTACGCCGCGCTCACCGAACTGGAGATGGAATTGAGCGACCTGATTGGCGCGGCCTTTCCCGAGGAGAACCGGCTGCAGCAGGCCTTGGATAATCTGGCGCAGGCGGGTTTTGCCCAGAAAAGCATTGAACGCAGTCTTCAATCGTTCGCAAACGACAGCAAGCGCGAGCAGCAGAACACTTTACGGGAGTACCTGAACCTGCGCAGCATGCTGGCGCTGGTGGAGCATACCGGCCTGTATTCCTGGTTGGGCTACGCCGCGGCCAATGCCGGGGAGTTCAGCCGCAAGTGCAATGAGATACTCAAGGTGCGCAACTGGGTTGCGCACCCGGTTCATTCCTACGAGAGTCGTCCCCGGAATTTTCGTACCGCAACGCCTGCCGTTGAGGCGGGCCCCGACTTGCTGGCTACCCGCCTCTACACGGCCTTCAGCGCCGTGGACACGATGGTCCGGTCGTTGAAAAGCTTGCGCAAGTTCACCGATTCGCAGAACGACCGACCACGGGTGGGGCAGTACTTTACTTCTCAATTCTTTAGCGTCGCACAAAAGGGCGACGCATTTGCGGAAGGAGCCTTCAGGTTAGAGCCGGGGGTGGCCGCACCGGAACAACTGCCGGCCAATTCCCGGAGCATCGCCTACCTCACGTCGCAAAACCCCGAACCCAAGAGCGGCAGTTGGCTAGCTGTGGACTCAATAGAAAACCAGGTCCACTTCAATGGGTTGGAGGATGAATTGAAGGCGCAGGAGTTGGTGGCCTGGGACGTAGCGGCTAGCCAGGCGCGCGCGGACGAGCAATTTCCAGCAATCCGTCAGCAGCAGCAAGCCAACAACATGTACCGCGAAGACGGCTGCTGGCTCCTGAACATCACCCCGGAAACGGCATGTGAATGGGGCCGGCGCTATAAGCAGGACGCCATCGTTTACGCCGAAGCCGGCAAGATGGCGCAGCTGCTTGCCTGTGGCAAGGCCCCAAAGGTGAATCAATAGCCCTTTTAACCGATTCCTTATGAGTCCCCTCACCCCTGCCGACTTGGCCACCCTGCTAACTGCGGTGCCTTTCCCCGTTCAGCAACGCGACGAAGCTGTAGGGCTATGCCTGGGGCCCGGATTGAACGCCATTTATCGGGGCCCGGTGGCCCTCGCCGACGTGCGAATGGCCCTGAGTCCCTGGCACTGGCTGGGCGGGGAGCTGGCCCACTCCCCGCGTTCGGAATACCTCCGCGAATCCGTGGCCGCGGCCACGGCCCGGGACTCGGCGCCGGACCTGGATACCGTCGAAGGTGTGGCGGCCTGGGTCTGGGCGGTATTAGCCACCACAGAGCTGGAGTGGTACCCAGTGCCCGGCGACGCGGATGAGTGGGGCCAATGGAGTCCCACGGACGAGGCGGAGGCCGGAACGGGCTCCTTTCTGCCCCCCGGGTTGGAGGTGCCGGCGGTGCTGTTCACGACGGACAATGACCTAGGGGGGGACGGGCGCATCGTGGTGGCCCAGGTGCGCTGGCAAGGCGCCAACGGCGCCGTAAGCGGACCGGTGGGCATCTACGCCAGCTCCGGCCGTGTGGCCGCCGCCGGCAGTGCCTACCCGGCATGGCTGATGGGATGGGGAGCGGTGCTGCTCACCGACCCGGCGACCGGTGAACAGGCCGAACTCTCGCCCCGCTGGACGGAAGTCGAGAACTCCGGAGGTGCCAGTGACGAGGACCATGTTGACGCCGGCAAAGTACCTGAGCTGGGGGAATGGGTTGGTCAGGAGCCGCGCTATGAAGCGGGCACCTTTTATAAAACGGATTCGGGTCAGGAGCCTGACTGGCTCCGGGAAGGACTGCACTACGCCGCCGGTCGGCTGCTGCGGGCCGACACGGGGCGGGCGCTGGCCCTGATGCCCTACCTGCTGCCGGAAACCCGCCCGCATTAGTATGCCACGGCTGTACTGGCGGCAGCATCTCGGCACATACTCACTCTTAACCTTTTATTCAATTTACCATGACCAATGCCCTGGCAGCTGCCGATGAATGCCGAATCCCCCACCAGCAATACCTGTGGATGCCGCGCGAGGCCCACACCGCCGAGCGCACCGAGTCGTTCCTGACGGATTGGGCCGCATCGGGCTACTTGGTGCTGGGCGTAACGGAAGACGTAGCCCCTAGCGGGGACCCGCACTTCCTGCAGACGCGCTGCCCCACCGGCCCGCTGGTCCGGGCCGATGAGTACTGGCAACGGCACGGGGTGCTGCACGAGCGGCTCAGCCGTAGCAACTTACTGCACCTGCCCATCGGCCTCGGGCCCGACGCCGACAGCCCGCTGGCGCTGGCCTGGTTGGTACCGGCCCCGGCACGGGGCATGCTGCGGGTCGGGGCCACCTACGAGCGGGAGGTTGACCTCAGCGCCGAGCAGCGGGCCACGTGGCTGGCGTGGCTGGCGCAGCTGCTGAGCCGGGGCAGTACGGGCACGGGCCAGCGGGTGCTGGTGCAGGCCCCCGGGGCCGATGAGCCCGCCCGCTGGCACTACGGCGCTTACGCCGGCGACGTGCCAGTGCCGGGCGCCACCTGCAGCGAGCGGGTGCGGGCCTTGCTGGCCGCGCTGCCGCGCTACGCCAGCAACGCAACGTGGCCGGGCCTAGCCCCAGACCCCGTTACTGCCGCGGCCTGGCCCTTTTTATTTAATCGTGGAATAAGTAGAGCCATCGAATTTTCGGGCCGTGTGAACAATAACCGGGAACTGCTGGCCAGCGACCAGCAGCGCCCGGGCCAAACCCGGCTAAAAAATGACTGGTGGTAGCACTGGCATGTTTTATCTCTCCTGCGTTTATCCGACCGGCCGGGTCAGTTGAAAAGCAACAGCATCATTGCCAATTAGCAGCCAGGGTACTTACTGCCGCAAAGTCCTGCTCTTCCTTTTCTTTTATTCCCATGACAACCGATTGCCTTCCTTCCCCCGCCCCTGGCACCCCAGACCGCCACTTCGCCACCGAAGACCATCCGGGGGTTGGTTCCGTAGCGGTGAGCGCAGCAGCTGCCCGTTTGGGTGTGCCGGACTTTTACGGGGCCGCAAGTGAATTCAGTGTGTTCGACGCTGAGCCGGACTGGACCGATGGGCGCTACCGGGTGTATGCTGCCCATAACGAAGCCGATTGCATCCGCTACGGGCAGGGCA
Organism: Hymenobacter glacialis; assembly: GCF_001816165.1. Taxonomy (GTDB): domain Bacteria; phylum Bacteroidota; class Bacteroidia; order Cytophagales; family Hymenobacteraceae; genus Hymenobacter; species Hymenobacter glacialis. The sequence goes on along the minus strand of NZ_MDZC01000087.1, from coordinate 5,711 downwards.
AACGCTACGATTTCTGCATCTCGCGCCGTCACCACAACTACTACCTCGACTACCAGGCACGGAAGCAGGCCAGCTATTATTTTATATACGACGATGCCCGCTCCCCACTCGACAAAACCCATATAACGGTGGTGGCCGCCCGCCCCGATGGCACCTTCGAGTTCACATACGCCAACAACGCCGAGGATTACGACACCCGCCGCCTGCGCAACGACCTCGACCTCTTCCTAGAGACTAAGCCCGGTTTGGAACAGGCGAAAGACCTGTTCACCTGCCAACCACTGACGCCGGAAGAGGCGACTAACTTACTTGCGGCACAGGCCGCAAGCTCCGGCGCGGGGGATTTTGAAGCACTGACGCCCGCACAGCAACTTCTTTTCGTGCGCCTGCGCACCACGCTCACCGATGCGCAGTATAAAGGAGCATCATCAGAGCTACGGGATGCCTACATATCCCGGGCGCATCTGCTCACGGACCAGCAGGCCGCGTGCAGCACGGAAGCCCAGCGACGCCGGGCGGCGGCGCTGTTCCGACTGTACAACGCAGAAGAATGGTCGCATACAGCGGAGTGGCTGCAACGCTACCCTCCGCCGACTCCCGCCATGGTGGCCGCGCATTACATCCCGCAATGGCCAGCAAGTGCAGCTGCCCCGGTGGCCGGGCGTAGGCCCGTCGCTGAAACTTTTTCGGTGCCCGCAACGGAAGATGGCGCAGTAGAGGCTGGCCATGTTATCTCCGGCCCCCATGGAAGCCTGTGCCTGACCAAGCTGCAACGGGCCGTGGCAGCGAACACACCGACTCTTTTCCCGGTGCAGGAGTTGGCACCGGATTCCACCGGAGCAGCGTCCGGTTCGGTTATCATCGCCCGAGTGGACCAGGGCTATGTCGTCCTGACTGGCAGCACCGAGCTATTACAGGCGCAAATGGCCGGGGATGCTGACATAGTGGTACGGCTGGCCACCCGCGCGAACCTGGCCTACGCACGAGTGAGCTAGACTAGCGACACGTTCCCGACTTAACCGATATCCTTAAAAACACCACGACGCATCGAGCAGGCGGCAATCACCTCATCGGTGGCGCCGTTGCGGTGCTTGGCGATGTCGAACAGGACGGTATCAGCGGTGGCGGTCCCGTCCTCGTACTCTGCAATGTTGTAGTATTCGCCGCGCCACAAAAACACAATGCAGTCGGCATCCTGCTCCAAGCTGCCGGACTCGCGCAGGTCCGAGAGTAATGGGCGCTTCTCTCCTCCCCTTTTCTCCACGTCGCGGCTGAGTTGCGAGAGGGCGATGACGGGGGCGTTGAGCTCCTTGGCCAGTTCCTTTAGGCTGCGGCTGATGCTGCCCACTTCCTGCTCGCGGTTGCCTTTGGTGTCGCCGCGCATGAGCTGGATGTAGTCGACCAGGACTAAGCTCAGCGGGTGCTGGGCGTGCAGGCGGGCGCATTTGGCGCGCAGCTGCTGGATGCTCAGACCGGGGGTGTCATCGAGGTGCAGGGCGTGGCCGTGGGTGCGGAGGCGTTGGGCCTGCTGGCGGATGTGGGCGACTTGCTCAAGGCCGCCGGGCAGATTGCCGCGGCGCAGGTCGGAGTTGCTGTAGCCGGGGACTTCGCTGGCCACCAGGCGCTGCATGAGCTGCAGGGTGGGCATTTCGAGGCTGAAGATGGCGGTGTGCTGGCCGTGGTCTAAGGCGGCGGTGCGGGCGAAGTGTAGCAGGGCGGCCGTTTTGCCCATCGCAGGGCGGGCGGCCAGGATGATAAGGTCGCCGGGCTGCCAGCCGCCGGTGAGGCCGTTGAGTTGGGTGAGGCCGGTGGGGACGCCGGTGAGGCCGTGCTGGCCGATGGATTGCGCGAGGCGGTCGAACGTGGGGTCAAAAGCGGCGGCGGCAGTTTGGCCGGGGCGGGTTTCGAGGGTTCGGTGCAGGCTCGTGAGGCGGGTTTGGGCGTCGGTGAGGAGGTCAAGGGGGTCGCGGCTGTCGTCGTAGGCGTGGGCGGTGAGCTCGGTACCGACGGCGATGACGACGCGGCGGGCGTGCTGCTCTTGGAGGATGCGGCAGTGGGTTTCGAGGTGGGCGGCCGAGTTGATTTTGCTGGTGAGGCCGGCGATGAAGGCGGGGCCACCGTTGCGGGCTAGGGTGCCGCGGTGGCGCAACTGCTGGGTGACAGTGAGGATGTCGGCATGCTGGCCGGCCTGCACCAGGTCGCGGATGGCCAGGTAAATCTGCTGGTGGGCGGGGCTGTAGAAAACGTCTTCGGTGGTGAGCGTGGCCAGCAGGGTGCGCTGGGCGTCGGCTTCGAGGAGGGCCGCGCCGAGCACGGCGGCTTCGAGGTCGAGGGCCTGGGGCGGCAGGTGGCCGATGGTGGGTGCGGACGTGGTGGGTTTGCGTTGGGACATGACGGGGTTGGGTTAGCTCCAGCGGGTGGGGTCGGCGGATTTTGGGGCGGTGCGGGCGCGGGCCGGCGGCGCGGCTTGGCCGGGACCGTGGGAGTTGGCGGCATGGAATTGGGGCCGGCGGCGCATCCAGCCGCGAAAAGCAGCCTGCCAGTCGGCCATGGGGGTTTTGCCGCTGACGCGCCAGCCGTTACTGGCGTAGTGGTCGTGGAAGGCGGCGGCTTCGATTTGGGCGTCGGGGCTGTTGGGGTGCTGCTCGGCGGCGTATTCCTGAATTTCGGGAAGCGTGGGTGGCACGTTCTGGCGGCGCGGGCGGGCAACCTCACGGGACCCCTCCGGGGCGGCCCCTTTCGCCGCTTGATGCGCGGAATCGTGGAGAGGGGAGCCTGACGACATTTTTTCTTCTGATTCTAACTTTTCAGAATTGAGCGCGGGCGGGGCGGCGTCAGCCGCCTCTCTCTCTTCTTTTGAAGATGTAATTGAAGTTGAAGATGAAAATGAAGGGGTTGGAATTTGCTTATCCCCGGTGGTTGGGTTTTGGTTGGCACTTTGGTTAAGCAAAAGCGGATTTCCACCCTTTTTGCCGGCGGCTGTACGTACTCGCCGCAGATTTTCATCCTTGACCATGCGGCGGCAGTAGAGCGCGCCATCGACCTCGCGGCGGCTGGCTACGCCGTAGTCGAGTAGGGTGGTTAGAATTTGGTTGGCATTTTGGTTATCCAAACCGAGGCGGCGGGCGATGACAGCATCGGGCATGGGCTGGCCGTTGACGAGGAGCACGCCGCGCTCGTCGCTGTCGTGCATCATCAACAGCAGCTCGAACCAGGCCCCGCGCTGCGCGAGGTCGAGAGCCTGGACGCCCTGGTCCTTGTGCCAGTCGCCGGGGTAGAATTGGATAGCCGGGAGTTTCATGCCTGCGGCAGCGTGGGCACAAATGGGAGGATGGTGGCGGAGGCGGGCTGCTCGAATAAATCAAGTTGGCGGAAATCGGTGCATTTGCCACGGAGGGCGGCTTCGACTTCGGACAGGGCTTCCAATAGCTCGGTTTCGAGCAGAGGAGCGTAGGGGTAGCTGCCCTGCTCGTCGTCGAAGGATTGGTAGGGCGTGGTCAGGTTGAGCACCCGGCCGCCGGTGAGCTCGCGCTGACCGGTGAGCGTGACGCCGCCCTGCCCTTTTCCCATGGAGAAGCCGGTGACGGTGAACTGCTCGAAGAGGACGGGTAGCTCTTCCGACTCGTCGGGCCAGTAGTCGGGGCTTTCGGTCAGCTGCTCGGTGAGCAGGCACAGGTGCGGGACTAAGCGGCTGAGGCGGTGGGTAAGGTCGGGGTGAACCTGCTCGGTACAGGTGAGGGCGAAGCTGCGCGGGGGCGCATCGTGGGTTCGCTGTTCGGTAAACTCGCAGGTCAGGTGCTGGTCTTTGAGTTTGGCCTTCTGGATGGTGATGATGGACGTGGCATCAGGGTGTGACCCGGCAGGGCTATTGAGGCTGTCGGGGGCCGCCCCGGTAGGGCCGACATTGGGCAGGAGCTGCGACATGATTGGGGAAGGATGAGGCCGGCTAAATTGTCGGCCATGAATTGGATGCCTGGGCGTGGGACACTGGCTTACTGGCCCTGGCGGTGGTAGCGGCGGGGGAACTGCTCGATGACGGAGCGGTAGAAACCCCACTCCTTTTCATTGCGGCGGATGCCTTTGAGGCGACCCTCGCGGCGGGCGCGGCGGACGGCTTCGGGGGTGAGGCCGAGGGCGGCGGCGGCCTGAGGCACGGTCAGGATGTCGTCGGGCGCGGGCGCGGCAGCCAGGGCGGCGGCGTGGGCTTCTTCCAACTTGCTGACGGTGCTGAGTAAGGAGCGCCACTCATTTTCGGGGACCAGAAGGGCTACCTGCATGGCGTTAGTCGGCTAGGGCTTTGGTGCGGGCAATGATGTCGGCCCGGCGCTGCTTCTCGGCCGCTACCACCGTCAGGAAAGCGTCGGTGATGGCGGCGTGGCTGGAGCGGCCATAGATGACGTTGAACACCGTGCTGACGGCCACGCTAATGCCTTCAGCAGCTAAGTGCGCTACCACGCGGCCGGCGATGCCGTTGCGGGGACCCATGCGGTCGTAGAGGTCGCGCAGAGTGGGGGCCGGCTCTGAACTTGTAGAGGATTTTGTCGTAAGGTCTTGCATACTCTTGGTAATTTGTTACATTTGTTTGTAAGAAGTGATGCTCTTCGTACAAACTAACGAATAAATCCTCCGAAAAGAGACAATAAATTACGAAAGGCATGGAAAGTCCAACTGGCGTAAGCGACAGAATAAAGCAGATTCTGGCTCACTATCAACTGAATGCGAATCAAGCCAGCCAAAAACTGGGGCATACCAATGCCTCAAAAGTTTATAAGTTCTTGGCAGGAGACTTCAAGCCGGGGTATGATTCGCTGGTGGAGCTGCTGGCGACTTTCCCCGAGATTTCCGGCGACTGGCTGTTGATGGGCCGCGGGCCGATGCTGCGGCCGGGCGTTGAGGTGCCCCTCCTATCGGGCAACATCATGACGCCCGGGCCGACGATGCCCTACCGGGGCATCACCAGCGGCCAGGTGTTGACCGTGACAGTAGACCGGACGGGTAAGGAAAACACGGTGTTTGTGCCCGTGCAGGCCCAGGCAGGCTATACGCACTCCTTCAACCAGGAACAGTACGTGGGCGACCTGAAGCCTTTCCACATCCCGGGCTTCTCGGGCGCGCACCGGGCCTTTGAGGTGGCGGGCGACAGCATGCACCCGAGCTTCAAGCACCACGATATTGTGATTTGCTCTTTCGTGGACCGTTGGGACCAGTTGCGGCCCGATGAGAGCTACGTGCTGGTGACGGCCGAAAATGTGCTGCTGAAGCGGCTGGTGGCTCCTATCACCGACCGGCGGGGCACCATTGAACTGCACTCGGACAATACGGGACAGTACCGGGTACACACCATGCCGGTGAGCGACTTGCTGGAGTTGTGGATGGTGCGGGGCATCGTCTGCACCAACGCTCCTGGGCGGCCGGATAGTGCGCTGGTGCGGCTGCGGGAAGCCATCGAGGAGATGGGCCACAATTACCTGGAAGTAATGCGATTTCTGAACAACAGTGCGCGGGGCTCGGTGGAGCTGCGCGGGCCGATGCTGGAGGTTTCGTAACCACTACTTTTCCCTTGTTAGGGCAAAGTTGTAGATAATGACAAATGCATGACACTGTGCGTGCCACTACTCTTTTTCAGCAAATCATCCAATAGATTCAAACAACACGTTTTTAGTTAGTTAGGAGACTAAATAGCAAGTTAGTGCTACCCCGGCTCCGGGTAC
>NZ_MDZC01000086.1 GCF_001816165.1 Hymenobacter glacialis | reverse complement strand
ATGAGAATACGGCCATCGCCGGCCAGAGCAGCCGCGAATTCCTGCTGATTCAAAAAGAAATTCGCCGCCGGCAGGGCCGTTGGGCCTTTTTATTTTGGCCTCAAACACCACTGTTGGGATTTTAGGAACGATTCTGGCAGTGAAAAAACCCTTAGGGCCTGAAATAGTGGCTTCGGGTATGCGCCGGCAGTAGGTGCTTCCCGTTTAATTTCACTAATTTTCAGCCCCCCAGATAGATTTTTGTTCACTTAATATTCTACAATGATTGCTCGCGTCCGCAAATATTTGATTCGCTACTCTCGGCAACAAACCGGTACTGTGAGCTACCTGACGCTGGTGCAGGAGGCTGAATTGGGGCTGAATTTGGAGATTTCGCACGAAAAGTCGCGCCTCAACGATATGCTGGCCGAAATTTCCGTGGCCGAGCACGAAGCCGGCCGGCCGCCGCTGAGCTGCCTCGTGAAAGTACCGGGCTCTAAAGGCCAGGGTGACAACTTCTACAAGCTCTGCGAAAAAATGGGTATGGGCGAATGGCGCAGCCTCAAACAGGACCCGGACTTTCTGAAGAACCTCATTCAGGAGTGCCGCGATTTCTGGCGCGACGAACCGTCGTTCCAGAAATTTGCCTAAAGGAGGCGAATAAGAACTCCGTGCCTTGTGATTGGAAGGGCAGCATTGGAGAAAGACAGAAAGTAAGCGGGATGTAACCTCAGTTGCTAGTGGCCCGTTAAATACAGCAACCAGCCGGAAGGTTGGCTAACTTTTCCACATCTTTCTCCCTTCCACCATGAATACTAACGATCCAAACAACCCACAGAACACTGGTACCGGCGCAGGCTCTAACTATGGCACCCGCTCTACGGGTACCGGCATGGGCAACAGCACCGGCTCGAGCAACGAAGGCACCAGCTACAACGCAGGTACCGGCTCTACCAGTGGCACGGGTGTTACCAATAGCTCGGGTGCTTCGCTGGGCAACGCCGCCGATGGCGATGACTTCAGCGCAACCGCTAAGGGTGCAGCTATGGCTGGCACCGCTGGTGCCGTAGTAGGCCGCGCCGTAGACGGCGTGCAGAACACCGCCGACCACGCAGCGCACGCCGTATCCGGCCAGCCCTACGACTCGAGCCGTGGCGCCAATATGAGCGGCATGTTCCGCGACCGCAGCAGCGCAGAGAAGGCCTATCAGTCGCTCTCGTCGCGTGGCTACGGTAAAGACGACGTGAACCTGCTCATGTCGGACGAGACCCGCAAGACGCACTTTGGTGACAACACTCCTGATTCCGACCTGGGCGATAAGGCCATGGAAGGTGCTGGCGTAGGCTCGGCCATTGGCGGCACCGCTGGTGCTATCATTGGCGCTATTGCAGCCATTGGTACGTCGGTAGCTCTGCCTGGCTTGGGCCTCATCATTGCCGGTCCGTTGGCCGCTGCATTGGCTGGTGCCGGTGCCGGTGGCCTCACGGGTGGCCTGGTAGGCGCCTTGGTGGGCTCGGGTATTCCCGAGGAGCACGCTGCTGAATACGAAACCGGTATTAAGAACGGTGGCATCGTGATGGGCGTGAAACCCCGCAACGATGAAGATGCCAAGTACTTCGAAGAAGAGTTCCGCCGCCACAACGGCGACAAGATTTACAAGTACTAAGCTGGTTTTTGGCTTAGGCCGCTAGCTCCCCAAAAAAGCCTTTCCCGAATGGGAAAGGCTTTTTTTGTTGCAACTTATGGCGGGACCAATTAGTCTGTATAGTAGGTGTGGCGGTGATATCAATTGCCGGGCACTTATTTCACCCACCGGGGCGTTTTCACCGTAGGTTACCGAGTGCTGCCTAGCTTGCGGCGCACCGTATATTTGATTTTCATCCCAAGTTTTATTTTCTGCTAATGTCTTTTCCCCGCTTGAAAGTCGGCCTTTATGCCTTTTTGGTAGCAGCCGTGTTTGTTCTGGCCTCCTACCGACTGTTTCGCCGGGCCGACTCGACCGTGCCGAGCAAAGACCAGGTGCTGAACGGCCTCATGCTGCAGGTGCTCAGCTCGCAGCACTACCAGCCCGAGAAAATTGATGACGCCTTTTCGAAGCGGGTTTTTGACCTGTATTTGAAAAACCTGGACTACCGCAAGCAGTTCCTGCTGGCGTCCGACGTGGAGGAGCTGCGCCGCTACCAAACCCAGATTGACGACCAGCTGAAGCGGGGCTCGCGCGAATTTCTTGACCTGAGCACCAAGCTCCTGGCCCAGCGCACCAAGGAAATGGACGGTCTCTATCACGAGATTTTGGCCAAGCCGTTTGACTTCACGACCAGCGAAACGTTTGAGACTGATTTTGAGAAAGCGGCCTTCCCGGCCGATAAGGCGGCCCAGAAGGAGATGTGGCGCAAGCTGCTGAAGTACGAAACCCTCAGCCGGGTATCGGAGATGGTGGAGGCGCAGGAGAAGGCCAAAGAGGCCAAACCCACCGCCGCTACGGCCGCACCCAGCGCCGCCAATGCCGAAGCGCCCACCGCCGCCGAGCCCGTGCGTACCCTGCCCCAAATGGAGGCCGAAGCCCGCAAGCGCGTTCTGAAATACTATGACAACCAGTTTGCGGACTTCAACGAGACCGATGCCGACGACCGGCTGTCGGCCTATGCGATGGCCATTGCCAATACGTACGACCCGCACACGGAATATTTCCCACCCAAAGCCAAGGAAGATTTTGACTACGAAATGACCGGCCGCTTTGAGGGAATTGGCGCCACGCTACGGGAGAAAGAAGGCCTGATTTACGTGGATGAAATCATGCCCGGCTCGGCCTCAGCCCGCCAGGGCGACCTGAAGAAGGGCGATGCCCTGCTACGGGTAGCGCAGGGCGCGGCCGAGCCCGTGAGCATTGAAGGCTGGCGCACGGCCAAGGCAGTAACACTTATCCGGGGCAAAAAAGGCTCGGAAGTACGCCTGACTGTGAAAAAACCCGATGGCAGCACCAAGGTGATTCCCATTATCCGCGACGTGGTGGAGGTGAGTGAGAAGTATGCGCAGTCGTCGGTTATTAATGACAACGGCCAGAAAATCGGCTACTTGCGCCTGCCCGGCTTCTACGCCGACTTCAGCGACAACGGCGGCCGCAGCTCGTCGGACGACGTGAAAAAGGAGATTGCCAAGCTGAACGCCGAGGGCGTGAAAGGCATGATTCTGGACCTGCGCTTCAATGGCGGCGGCTCGCTTGGCGATGCTGTGTCCATGGCCGGCCTGTTTATGGAAAGTGGCCCCATGGTGCAGGTGCGCGACAGCCGCGGCCGCACGCAGGTGCTCACCGACAACGACCCCCGCGTGCAGTACAGCGGCCCGCTGGTGGTGCTGGTGAACAAATACAGCGCTTCGGCGTCGGAGATTTTGGCTGCTGCCGTGCAGGACTACAAGCGAGGCGTGGTGCTGGGCTCTACCAGCACCTACGGCAAGGGCACGGTGCAGCGCATTTTCGATTTGGACGAGGCCCTGCCCGCCGAGCTGAACAGCGTAAAGCCCATCGGCTCGCTGAAACTCACCACCCAGAAATTTTACCGTGTGAATGGCGGCTCCACGCAGTTTAAGGGCGTGGTGTCAGACATCGTGGTGCCGGACCTGTACTCCTACCTCGACCAGGGCGAAAAGGAGATGGACTATCCGCTGAAGTGGGACGAGATTCAGCCCGCGCGTTACCGCCCCTGGAATTCCCCTCCTCCTCTGGAGAAGCTGCGCACCAATAGCAAGGCTCGCATTGCCAGCAACCCCAGTTTTAAGGTGATGGACGAAATGGTGAAGAGCATGCGCAAACGCAAGGACGAAACCGTGGTGTCGCTTAAGCTGAGCGCCTACCGCGCCGAGCAGCAGCAAGCCAAGGCCATTTCAGACCGCTACGAGGCTGCCCAGAAAACGGCTACCGGCCTTGATTTTGCCCTGCTCCCCGTAGACCTGCGCGCCCTGGGCGGCGACACGATAAAGATTAACCGGGCCTCTCGTGTGAACAAGAGCCTGAAGAAGGACATCACCATTGGCGAAGCCGTGGCCGTAATTCAGGATGAGTTGAAGCAATAGCTAGGTGCCGCGAGAAAGGGCCTTTTAAGCCTGTTAGCGCCTGCCGACTACCGTTTGTCAAAAGCCCCTGCTCCTGTGGAGTGGGGGTTTTTTTGGCACTTTTTTCGCATGTCAACCTAGTTAGCAAACGGCTTTTGTTAACCAGCCAAAATAAATATTGCAATTAACATCATAACCAACTGATTGTCAATTACAATATCATTAGTATAAATTGACAATAAATTTAGCAAACAGGCAACTAATTCACCTCCAAAAGCTGTTTAACTAGCATGACGACTACAGCCGAAACCCGCATCATCCCGCTCATTCCGCCGGTGGAAGCCACCGGGGACGACCAGCAGCAAAAACTAGCTGACGAAACTTGGCGCAAATCCATTCCGGCGCAGGTTTTCCTCAACTATTTCTTTGCCATCAACTACCATATTCAGGAAAACGACGACGCGCTCGGCGGTTTGCAGAACCTACCGTTTTTCCGCAGCCACAGCGCGGAGCTGAACGATGCCGACGTGGCGGCGCTCACCAAGCTGCTGCACACCAGCTGGAGCACAGAGTACGCGCTGCGCGCCACTGCCGAGCTGGGCGACGACAACTTCCTGCGCAATGCCCTGCACTGGACGTTCCCGCAGGCTTTCCACGCTATTCATTCGGGCCTGCAGGCGTTCCTGTACACCACGGGCGTGCGTAGCAACAACAACCAGCTCATTCGCCGTGAGGTGGGGCGGCTGGTGGTGAAGAATGCCTACCCGCGCCCGGTGTCGTTCTACGCGGCCGGCGCCTACGGTGACTTCAGCATTCATCGCCTGCCGCTGGCGGGCTACAAGGCCGGGCTGCACATTGCCAGCAAGGAGATAGACGCCCAGGCCCAGGTGGGCCAGTTCCTGCGCACCACGCGCAAAATGAAGGCGCAGTGGACCCGCGCGCAGGTGCAAGCCAACCCCAACACGGCCATTCGCAGCCAGAAGACCGGCCGCCCGCTGGACAAATGGACGGCCAGCCACTGGCAGCAGATTACTTGGCGCCTGGGCTACACCACCATCTTCGACCTGCTGGGCCGCCTGCGCATTTCACAGACCAGCCGCGAGATTGAGCGCTACGTGGAGGCCGACATCGACTTCCGCCTGTTTCACACCTCGCTGCTCAACATCGTGAGCTACCTCAATGGGGTGCACGAGACCTATGTGGCCAAGGCCCTGGGCCTGGAGCGCTACCGCCAGCTGGTGGCCGAGCTGCCCGCGCACCTGCAGGCCGGCTTTGTGGAAGACCGCCTGCGTACCCGCGTGGAGCCGGTGCTGGCCCCCACGCCTCCGAGCGCCCCAGCCATTGCCACCGAGGCCCCACAGTACCGCATGGCCGCCTAGACCACGGATTAACGCGGATTTTAGCGGATTTCACGGATTTTGTGAACGCCGCCTTTCACCAGAAACGCCGCTCTTATTTAGAGCGGCGTTTTTCGTTGGTTACTTTTGCTGATTCATTAGTTTAACTCACTTCGCTTTGCGGCCCTAGGGGGAAAGCACCGTCTACAAAATCCGCGAAATCCGAAAAAATCCGAAAAATCCGTGGTCCATTTAAGCGAACAGGAGATACTCCGCCGCAACAAGCTCGAAGAACTGGAAAAGCTGGGCATTGAAGCCTATCCGTCGGAACTGTACGACGTGACGTTCTACGCCAAGGAGATTCACGACAATTACCACGTTGAGCTCAATAATTTTCAGGAGGTGTGCCTGGCCGGCCGACTGATGTCGTCGCGGGTTATGGGAAAGGCCTCGTTTGCCGAGCTGATGGACACCTCGGGCCGCATTCAACTCTATGTGAACCGCGACGAAATCTGCCCCGGCGAAGACAAGACGCTGTACAACGTGGTGTTTAAGAAGCTGCTCGACCTGGGCGACTTCATTGGCGTGAAAGGCCGCGTGTTCAAGACGCAGGTGGGCGAAACGTCCATTCACGTGACGGAGCTGAAGCTGCTGGCCAAGGCCCTGCGCCCGCTGCCGGTGGTGAAAACCCAGAAAGACGAGACCACCGGTGAAGTGGTGACCTACGACGCTTTTACCGACCCCGAGCAGCGCTACCGCCAGCGCTACGTGGACCTGGTGGTGAACCCCAGCGTGCGCGACACCTTCATCAAGCGCACCCAGCTGGTGCAGTCGATGCGAAATTTCCTCAACGACAAGGGTTATCTGGAGGTGGAAACGCCTATTCTGCAGCCGCTGTACGGCGGCGCGGCGGCCCGCCCCTTCACCACCCACCACAACACGCTGGACATGACGCTGTACCTGCGCATTGCCAACGAGCTGTACCTGAAACGCCTCATTGTGGGCGGCTTCGACGGCGTGTACGAGTTCAGCAAGGACTTCCGCAACGAGGGCATGTCGCGGTTCCACAACCCTGAATTCACCCAGATGGAGCTCTATGTGGCCTACAAGGACTACGCCTGGATGATGGACCTGGTGGAGGAAATGGTGGAGCGCGTGGCTCAGACCCTGCACGGCCAAACCGAGGTGCAGGTGGGCGACAACCTCATCAACTTCCAGCGGCCGTGGCAGCGCTACACCATGTTTGAGGCCATTGAAAAGTACACGGGCAAGGCCATTGGCGAGATGGACGAGGCGCAGCTGCGCGAAACCGCCCACGAACTGCACGTGCACTTGGACCCGAGCATGGGCAAGGCCAAAATCATCGACGAAATATTTGGGGAGCACGTGGAGCCCAAGCTCATTCAGCCCACATTTATCACCGACTATCCGGTGGAGATGTCGCCGCTGGCCAAGAAGCACCGCGACCGTCCCGGCATGGTGGAGCGGTTCGAGGCCATTTGCAATGGCAAAGAAATCTGCAACGCTTTCTCGGAGCTCAACGACCCCATCGACCAGCGCAAGCGGTTTGAGGACCAGCTGGAGCTGGGCAAGCGCGGTGACACCGAAGCCATGGTGCTCGACGAAGACTTCCTGCGCGCCCTGGAGTACGGCATGCCACCAACGGCCGGCCTGGGCATCGGCATCGACCGCCTGAGCATGATTATGACCAACTCCCACTCCATTCAGGACGTACTGTTTTTCCCGCAGATGAAGCCGGAAAACGTGCAGAAGGAGAAGCAGGATAAAGAGGGAAAGTAGGTCTCTTGCATTGCTAAGAAAAACGTCATGTCGAGCGCAGCCGAGACATCTCGCGTGTAGTAGTAATTCTTCATTTCACGAATTGATTACTGCCTTTGGCGAGATGTCTCGGCTGCGCTCGACATGACATTTTCAAGTAGCGTAACGGCCTTAAAATCGAAAAGCCCCACACGAAATGTCGTGCGGGGCTTTTCTTTTTATAATCGTCTTACCCTTCAAACCGTTGTTTTTACAAGAAGCTTGCGATGGACACGTCTGATTTTACTATTGAGTTGTTTAACCAATTTCAATAGAAGCTCCTACGGTCGGCAATTTTACTCGTAACACGTTTCGGCCTTCTTTCAAGGCGATTATACATGGTTTTACGTAGCAGCGGCTCAGTGGGTTGCGAAAAAGTGAAAAGTTTTTTTGCAGCACCTGCTTCACGAGCTTCAACTCCTTCCTGAAACATAACCGGAATTCATTTAGCACGGTCATGCTGAGCGCAGCCGAAGCATCTTTACCGCTATACTAGAACTGATTAGTATAGCGATAGAGATGCTTCGGCTGCGCTCAGCATGACTGTTTTTTGTTGCAAGCCCGGTTCGACGAAATCAATCAACTCCCTTACTGAGGGCCGCGGTGGCGGACATCATCACCGAAGCCGTCGTAATCCGGGTTGTCGCTGTTGTGCGTGTGGGCGGTAGACACGGTGCTGCCCAGTCCTGCGAGCAGGCGGTCGGCGGCGGCTTTATTTTCGTTCGCGGCAGCATCGGGGCTGGCATCGCCGGCGGGGCTGCCCTGGGCTTTGGCCAATGTGTCTTTGAGCAGCTTGCTGAGGTCGCCGCCCCATTTGGAGGCCGAGCGGCGCAGGCCGGACCGGGTTTCGTCGCCGGTTTCGGGGGCCAGCAGTAGGCCGGCTACAATGCCCGCGGTGGCGCCGGCCAGCAGCGAGAGAATGACTTTGCCTTTATCGTCTTTCATGAAAATAGAGAAATGTTGTTGTTTGCGGATGATAAGTAGCTAACGGAAAACTCCGCCAGTTGTTAGTACCGCCCCCAAAAAGCTACCGCCCCGGAACGGAACAGGCTGGAGACGCACGAAAAAGCCCCACACCTTGCGGTGTGGGGCTCAACTGTAAGGGCTTGCGCCGACTTACAAATCGTTCAGCATTTTCGTGATTTCGGCTTTGCCTTTGCCCAGTTTCTCCTGGAGGCGGCCCACGAGCTGGTCGCCCTGGCCTTCGGTGTAGGTCAGGTCATCGTCGGTGAGCTGGCCGTACTGCTCTTTGAGCTTGCCTTTGGCATCGTCCCAGTTGCCTTTCATCTTGAGGCTGCTGCCGGGCAGGGTCACGCCGAGGTCTTCGAGTTTGCCGGCGTATTCTTTGAATTTAGCTTCGAGGTCGGAACCGAGCTTGTTGGCTTGCTCGCCCAGCTGGCCGCTGTATTTGGAGGCTACGCCTTTCCAGTTTTCGCGGGTGGCAGTGCCTTTGTCAGGGGCCAGGAGCATACCGGCGATGATGCCAGCGCCGGCACCGGCGAGGGCGGCTAACAAAATTTTACCGGCGTTGTTGTCTTCTTCTTGGTACGACATGGTGATTGGGTAATGAAAGGTGAATGAGGGGTAAGAGATGTTCTAAAGGAAGCACAGCATCAAATTATGCGTGACTTTGCACGAATTTGAAGGCGTGTGTCTGGCCAACTATACGGAGACCGCCGCCAGGGGTTGAGCTAACCCGTAAATTTCCAGGCGCGGCCCAGCATAAGGCATTTACTGTGTTTTGCTTGCGCCCGCGTTCCAATTGGGCTCCGTAGCTTCGCCCCTGCCCATGCTGCTTATGAAAACACCCCACCTCCTTTTTGCCGTGCTCCTGCTGGGTGCTGCATGCCAGCCCCAGTCCCCCCGCGCCACGGCTGCCGCCGATTGCATCGACCCCAGCAAAGTGAAGCCGGACGGCATTTGCACCATGCAGTACGACCCCGTGTGCGGCTGCGATGGCAAGACCTACGCCAACGCCTGCGTGGCCGGCAACGCGGGCGTGCGCACCTTCACCAAGGGCCCCTGCGCGGAGGCTCCCGCCAAATAAGGCCCGCGCCCATGCCCGCCAAAGCCCACTACCGCGACTTTTGCCGCACCGCGCCCGATGTGCCCGTGTTTGCCCAGGCGTGGTACCTGGACGCCTGCGCCACCGGCGGCGACTGGGACGTGGTACTGGTGTGGCAGCAAGACCGGGTGGTGGCCGCGCTGCCCTACTTCTACAAGCGCAAGGGCCCGTTTCGGTACGTGACTATGCCGCCGTTTGTGAAAATGCTGGGCCCCTACCTGCTGCCCGAATTCCGGGGGGTGCTGAAGCAGGAGCACGCGCTACTGGAGGAGCTGATTAAGCAACTGTCCCCGTTTGCGGCGTTCAAGCAGAATTTCTACCCCACGGCCACCAACTGGCTGCCTTTCTACTGGCGCAAGTACCAGCAGACTACCTACTACACCTACCGCCTGCACGGCCTGCACCACCTGGCCCAGGTAGAGGCCGGGCTGAATCGCAACATCCGGCGCAACATTCAAAAAGCGCAGCAGCTAGTGCGCGTGGTGCACGACCTGTCCCCGGAGCAGTTCTACCAGCTCAACAAGATGAGCTTCGACCGCCAGGGCCTGCCCATGCCCTACTCGTGGGCGCAGTTTGCCCGGCACGACGCGGCCCTGGCTGCCCACGGCGCCCGCCAGCTGTTCTTCGCCGTGGACGCGCAGGACCGCATCCACTCGGCCGCGTACCTCATCTGGGACCAGCAGGCCGCCTACTACCACCTCTCGGGCGACGACCCGGCCCTGCGCGAGAGCGGGGCCGGCATCCTGCTCATCTGGGAGGCCATTCGCTACGCCAGCGAGGTGCTGGGGCTGCCGTGTTTCGACTTTGAAGGCAGCATGCTGCCCGCCGTGGAGCGCATTCGGGTGCAGTTTGGGGCGGTGCAGACGCCGTATTTCTTTGTCTGGAAATACAATTCGCGCGCTTTTGAGTTGTTGGAAAAGTTGAAGCCGTGAGAACGACAACTCCCCTCCTTTTTTAAGGAGGGGATGCTGGCGCGAAGCGCCAGCTGGGGTGGTAAAGTCGTTGAACGATGGCCGAACGATTCCCTTAAGAGTCGTTCGGGTGTCGTTCAACGAGTGCAACCACCCCCGTTCGAGCCGTTGGCTCGAACATCCCCTCCTTAAAAAAGGAGGGGAGTTTTTTCTTTGCCACTAAATTTTTAATCATGTCTGACAAACGCTACGTTCTCAACCCCTCCCCTTTCATCGTGCCCACTACCGACGGCAAGCTCATTGAAGAGCACGTGGGCGGGGCCAGCACCGGCACCTCGGCGTATAGCCTGGCCCACATGGTGGCGCCGCCGCACTGGAGCGAACCGCACCAGACGCCCGCCTTCGACGAGTTTACCATTGTGGTGCGCGGCCGCAAGCGGTTTGAGATTGACGGGGACGTGGTGGAGCTGCAGGCCGGGCAGGCGCTGCTGATAAAGGGCGGGGCGCGGGTACGCTACTCCAATCCGTTTGATGCCGAGTGCGAGTACTGGTCGATTTGCGTGCCCGCGTTCAGCCCGGACACCGTGCACCGCGAAGCCGAATAAACGTGGTCACAGTGTTTGTATTCACCGCCTAATCAGTACATTTAGCCCCATGGACCAACGCATCATCAACCTCTTCGACGAATACACCCACGCCCCGCTCACCCGCAAGGAGTTTCTGGACCGGCTGGGCAAGCTGGCTGGCGGCACGGCCCTGGCCATTGCGGCCCTGGCAGTGCTGGAACCGGGCTATTCGCAGGCCGCCACCATCACACCCGAAGCCGATGACCTGGTGGCCGAAGAAGTGAATTGGATTGGCGATGGCGCGGCCATGCGCGGCTACCTGGTGCGTCCCAAGGGCCGCAAGAAGCGCGGCGCTGTGGTGGTTATTCACGAAAACCGCGGCCTCACGCCCCACATCAAGGACGTGACGCGGCGCGTGGCCCAGGCCGGGTATCTGGCCCTGGGCGTGGATGCGCTGTCGCCCTTCGGCGGCACACCCGCCGACGAGGACAAGGGCCGCGAGCTGATTGGCCAGCTCGACAAGGCCAAAAACCTGAACAACTACCTCAAAGCACTGGAGTACCTGCGCTCCCGGCCCGACTGCAACGGCCGCACCGGCGCCGTGGGCTTCTGCTGGGGCGGGGCCATGGCCAACCAGCTAGGCGTGCACGACCCCAAGCTGGACGCCGCCGTGGCCTATTACGGCTCGCAGCCCAAAGCCGAAGACGTGCCCAACATCAAAGCGGCCATGATGATGCACTACGGCGGCCTCGACGAGCGGGTGAACGCCGGCATCCCAGCCTACGAAGCCGCCCTGAAAGCAGCTGGCACCAAGTACGAGTTGTACGTGTACGAGGGCGCCAATCACGCCTTCAACAACGACACATCGCCGGCCCGCTACAACGCGGAGGTAGCCAAAGTAGCCTGGGACCGCACGCTGCGCCTTTTTAAGGAAAAACTGGGGTAGCCGGGCAACGAAGCGGCGCGGGGTGGCATCTTTGCGGTACCCACCCCCTATATGTCAAGTAAGAAACTACCCGTTTTACTTGCTGCGTTGTTGCTCAAAGTCACAAGTAGCTTGGCCCAGAGCGCCCCGAAGCCGGCTATTCCGTCCCGCTCCGACCCTGGCTACCAGGAGGTAAGTGTGCCCGTGCCCCGGGCGGTGACTCTGGTTACGGACGTGGCCAGAGTGCTGTTCTCCCGCGACGACAGTCAGGACAAGGTGCAAACACTGATAGACAAGCGGCGGGCCCGCTCCGAAAAAGGCGACCAAAGCCTGACCGTCACCATTCCCCGGAACGTTTTCACACGCACGTTGGGGCTGGTTGATTGAATGGCTCCGTCGGCAGCGCAGCCACCAACGGGCAAGATGTTGTATTTCGAATGCTGTTCAAGCATTCGTTAGTATGAATGCTATGTACTTAACATGACATTTGTTATAAGCGCCTTCCTAGAATCGTGGTGGTTTTGGCCTCCCAGCGCGAGTTCCGTCCGGCGTAGTAATTTGGCGGGGAATCAGGCTCCATTTTAGGCGTTTACGAAACTCATCCCTTCGGGCTATTTCGTAAACTTTGAATCGTAGACGGGTTTCGTAAACTCACCCTGCGCCACAGTGGCCAGTTGGCCACTAGCTATAGTCTGATTTCTACCGTTCACCGAAAGGAGGGTTCAATTAATTTCTCTGGGCGTCGCCTTGACAATATCCCTTTATCGCGTTCTATGTACTTAACTGCAAGTTATTTATTCAATGATAGGGGCCGTTCGTGAAGTCGAAAGAGGCGGAAGATTACTTGGTATGTGCACCCACCGAGCC
>NZ_MDZC01000085.1 GCF_001816165.1 Hymenobacter glacialis | reverse complement strand
CTAAAAAGGGCTGCCCGCATTTGCGGGCAGCCCTTTTTAGGGTGGCTTAAAAGAAAACCGGAGCGGCTTACTTCACTTTTACTTTCATCTTGGCAGGGGCGGCGGGGGCCGTGCTGGCAGTGGCCGAAGCCTCTTTCACTTCACCCACCAATGCAACGGTAGCGGTGCCAGCCGTGGCGTTCGACTCAATGGTCAGCACTTTGTTTTGCATGCCGAACTTGCCGGTGGTGTTGAAGTGGGCGGTGATGGTGCCGGTTTTGCCGGGCGCTACGGGCGCTTTGGTCCACTCGGGCGTGGTGCAGCCGCAGCTCACTCCAATGTTGTTCACAATGAGGGGCGTTTTGCCCGTGTTCTTGAATTTGAAGACGTGCGTAACGGTAGCCCCTTGGGCCACGGAGCCAAAGTCAAACTTCGACTCTTCGAACGTGATGGCCGGGCCAGCTACCGGACCTACAGCCGCCGGAGCAGCAGTCTGGGCCTGAGCGGAGTAAGCAGCAGCCGTGAGGCTCAGGGCGAGGAGCAAGGTTTTTTTCATGGGGAAGTAAATGGAGAGTTATTAAAGTTGAGGGAGCGGCTAACGGCGTGTAACAAATTTACTCGTTTCGGGCGGTCAGGCAAATTTTCGACCAAACTAATCGGCGCCAGACCGAAACCAGTAAACTTGTGCTCCTAACCACAGGCAGCCGCTTTAAATTCTTTGGCCCTGAAATTTTTAGCGGGCCGAGCCGGCGTTCCTCAGTCGTCTTCGGGCGGGTCGCTGATGAGCTTCTGCTGGAAATTTAGCAGAAACAGCCGCTCCGAAGCCCGCGTGATGGCCGTGTAGAGCCAGCGCGCAAACTCCCCCGCCAGGGGCTCATCGGGTTTCAGGTAGCCATGGTCCACGAACACGGCCTGCCACTGGCCGCCCTGCGCCTTGTGGCACGTGAGGGCGTAGGCAAACTTTATCTGCAGGGCGTTGAGGTACGGGTCTTTGCGCATTTCCTTGTAGCGCTCCGACTTGGTTTTGAGGTGCGCGTAATCTTCGCTCACGGCCGTGTACAGGGCGTTGTTGCGGTCCGAGGGCAGGGCCGGGCTTTCGGTGTGCAGGGTGTCGAGCAGCAGCTTTACTTCAATCTCGGGCTCGTCGGGATAGTCTACGAGGCGCACCTGGGCCTGAGCAAAATGGAAGCCGTACACTTCCTCGCGCCGCACTATCTTGGTGATTTGCAGGAAGTCGCCGTTGGCCAGAAAGCCGATTTCGGAGTCTTTGGGCAGCCAGAAGTAGTTGTTGCGCACCACCATGAGGTAGTCGCCGCCCTCTATCTCCTCCTCGGCATCAAACAAGGCCCGCCGGATGAGCTGGTTGTACTGGTTGGCGTTGCGGTTAGAACGGCAGATGATGGTGGTGTTCTCGTGCCCAAAGTTGCGATAGGCCCAGCGCAGGCCGTCCTCCAGCTTGTCGCCGCCCATCTTAAAGATGTCGTTGAAGCCCTTGGTGTGCAGCTGGATGTTGGGCGCCGGCTCGCGCAATTCTTCGCGCAGCTCGGTGGCGTTCACCAGGATGCCCGAGGCCTGGGCCTGGCGCATTACCTGGCGCAGTTCCACGCTGCCCACGGTGGCCCGGAAGCGGTGGGCCAGCAGCTCGGGGTCGAGGGCGGGGCTCAGGAGTTGGCCCACCGGCGGCAGCTGGGCCGTGTCGCCGATGAGCAGGAGCTTGTTGCTGGTTTTCTCAAACACAAACCCCATCAAATCGTCGAGCAGCCCGCTCTCGCCGAAAGCTTTTTCGTCCGAAATCATGGAGGCCTCGTCCACTATGTACAGCGTTTGCTCGGTGCGGTTGGGCTGGCGCTGGAAATTGAGCCGCTCGCTGGGCGCGCCGGAGGTCTGGCGGTATATTTTTTTGTGAATGGTGCTGGCCGGCACGCCCGCGTAGCCCGCCATCACCTTGGCGGCGCGGCCGGTGGGCGCCATCAGGGTGTATTTGCGCTGCAGCTTGTGCAGCCATTGCACCAGGGCACTTACCACGGTGGTTTTGCCGGTGCCGGCGTAGCCGCGCAGCACAAACACCTTGCGCCCCGGCAGGTCGTCGCGCAGAAACGCGTCCAGCTGCGTGAACAGCAGGGCCTGGTCCTCGGTGGGCTCGTAAGGAAAGTAGTCCCGCACAGACGGGGTTCGGAGTTTTAGCATTGTTGGTTCTTTCGCGGGGAATTCACCGGGTGAATTTTAATCCTTGAGTCTGAAACAGGTGTTGGCGGGGGTGAAGTTGTCATCCTGAGCGGAGCGAAGGACCTTATCACGTTTGAGTTAAGCCAGTTCTATGAAACCCCATTCGTGATAAGGTCCTTCGCTCCGCTCAAGATGACAAACGTTTAAAAAACAACTTTCCAGACTGCTTCAACAATAACAGACGCACAATCGTCACCGTCACGCAGGCTTCATCGGGCTAGCTCAGGGGCTCTATCACGGCCATGGTGGCGCTGGCTTTGGCAATGAGCAGGTCGTCGCACCACACTTCGGCTTCGCAGAACTGCAGGCGCCGCCCGGCTTTCAGCACCCAGCCAATGGCTTTGAGCTTCTGCCCGATGCCCGGATGCAGGTAGGAGATTTTTAAATCGGAGGTGACCAGCCCGAAGTTGTCCGGAATGAGCGTGACGCCGGCAAAACCGGCCACCAAATCGGCCAGGGTGGCAATGAGGCCGCCGTGCGCGAAGCCGCGCTGCTGCTGGTGCTGCTCGCCCAGCAGCAGTTCGGCTTCTACGCGGCCGGGTGTGATGACCGTCAAATCGGCTCCGATGAGGTGCATGAACCGTTGCCGCGTAAGCTTGCGCCGGATGCGGGCTTCGAGTTCTTCGGGGGTATCGGCAGCGGGGGCGGCCAGGGGGGCAGGCTGGGTAGTTGACACTGAAAACGTTTATGTTTGCTTGAGGGTAACGGCAGTGAATGGGTTCTGAGCCGGACTTTGTACCGCCTAATACTTCCGGCTTGTCCTTAGAACCGCCGAATACCCTTAAAGGGGTTTTTTGGTCACGCAGAGCACTTGCCCGGCTGACACCCCAAAGGTACTGGCTTGCTTGCCGGCACCGGGCCTTTTGCTTCACATTACGCTTTTCAAATCCTATGGAGTCGTTGCCGAGCATGGAATATTTCGTGGCGGGGGCGCTGGGCCTGGGCCTGGCGGCGTGCAGCGGCTTCCGGGTGTTTGTGCCCCTGCTGGCGGCCAGTGCCGCCTACCGCTTCGGCTACCTAACGCCGGCCGCCGGCTTCGCCTGGCTGGGCACCTGGACGGCCCTGCTCACGCTGGCCACCGCCACGGTGCTGGAAATAGCCGGCTACTACGTCCCCATCGTCGACCATTTTCTCGATACCCTCACCACGCCGGCCTCCTTTGTGGCGGGCACCATTCTCATGACCTCGGCCCTGCCCCACCTCGACCCTACTCTGCGCTGGACGCTGGGCATCTTGGTGGGGGGCGGCACAGCCGGACTGGTGCAAACGGGCACGGCGCTGCTCCGCGGGGCCTCCACGGCCGCCACCGGGGGCATAGGCAACTCCATTCTGGCCACGGTCGAAAACTCGCTGGCCGTGGGTGGCGTGGCGCTCACGCTGCTGCTGCCCGTAGTTGCGGCCGGCTTTGCAGTGGCACTGTTGGTATTCATCATCAGCAGGTTGCGCCGGTGGCTGGCCCAACGCAGCCACGCTACGTGAGATGGGCAGGCGGCTTTTTTTGCTGCCCGACAGAAACAATGTGCCGAGCCGAACGTTAGTCTAGGGCCGCACCTCAGCTGTAGGGGCTGCCACTGCCGCTATGTCCTTCTCGCCCGACGCCACCGCTCTTTCTCCCGAATCGCTGCTCGATGCCTACTCCGGCAAGGTGCGCGTGCGGGTGGGCGGGCTGCTGCTGCGCGATGGCGGCATTTTGCTGGCCGCGCACCGTGGCCTGCTGCCCAAAGAAACGCCGTTCTGGTCGCCGCCCGGGGGCGGCTGGCAGTTTGGCGAAAGCATTCGCACGGCATTGGTACGGGAGTTTCGGGAAGAAACCGGCCTGACCGTGCGCGTGGGCCGCTTCCTGCACCTGCACGAGTTCAGCACGGGCAAGCTGCAGGCGCTTGAGCTGTTCTTTGAAGTGCTGAACGATGCCAACGAGCAGCCCCGCCTGGGCCACGACCCCGAGCACGCTCCCAACCAGCAGCTTCTCACCGAGCTGGCCTGGCTCACGCCGCGGCAGCTGTTGCACGTTCCGCACGAGCAGGTGCACCCCGTGCTGCGCATGGTGCTGAGCCCCGACGACATCTTTGTGCCCCAAACCCGGTTCGTTTAAACCATTGTAAACGCAGGGGAACCGTTGGGCGCCGCGGCCGGATTTCCGCACCGTTGGTAGTTGTACGCCGGCGGCCATTTAGCCCCAAAACGCAAACGAAAACGGCTCTATCGCGTGCTGACTGCCCTGATTAATCGGAGCTTTCCGGGCCGTTCGTTATTTCTTTGGGCCGACGGCGGCGGTCCTCCTGCGGTGAAGCATTATCTTTAGCCCCGCCCATTGGGCCTGTTTAGCTTCGATACGTGCCTGCTTCCGCTTCTTCTGCACCCACGGCCGCGCCCACGTCCTTGCTGCGCTTGCGCGACGAGACGTTTGACCCCGCCAACCCCGCCGCCTACAATTTGTATCTGCTGGCCGGCCCCACACGCCTGTACCTCACCGCGGTCGACGTAGAGCGCCAGAAATTTGTGGCCCTTGAAGAATACATCCTTGGGCCGGGGGGTGTGCCAGCACTGGCCGCTCAGCACGATTTTCTGGCCCTGCGCGGGTGGAATGCGGTGCGGCTGGCCGTAACCGGCCGGGCATTCACGCTGCTGCCGGCCTCTCTGTTTCGGCCCGGCGACGAGGCCGCGGCCCTGCGCCTGCACCACACCCCCACGCCCACCGAAACCATTCGCCACACCACGCACCCCAGCCAGGAGCTGGTCAATGTTTTTGCCGCCGATACCGCCCTGGCCAACTGGCTGGGGGCCACGCACGGAGCCACCGGCCGCCTGGTGCACCACACCAGCGCCCTGCTGGCCGGCCTGGTGCACCAGCGCGGCGCGGCTGCCCCCCGCCGCCTCTACCTCAACCCCGGCCAGCAGGAACTCACCCTGGTGGTACTGGGCCAGCACCTGGAGTACTGCAATGTGTTTCCGTGCAGCACCGCCGAAGACGTGGTGTACTACACCATTCTGGTGATGCAGGAACTAGGCCTCGACCCCGACCAGGACGACGTAACCGTGTGGGGCGAATTCACGCCCGATTCGGCAGTATTCAGCCTGCTGCGCACCTACGTGCGCAACGTGAAGTTTGGCGCCCGCCCCGGCAACGTGCACTACAGCTACCGCCTCAACGACGTGTTTGAGTACCGCTACTTCGACCTGTTCAGTCTGCACTTCGCGTAAAATGGAGTTATGAGTTAAGAATTATGGGTTTTCAACTGATGCGCTGACAATTCCTAACCCATAACTTTAAATTCGTAACTGATAACTCCCCTTACATGGCCCGTATTGCCCTTTTCCCCGGCTCGTTCGACCCTTTCACCAACGGCCACCTGGATATTGTGCGGCGGGGAGCGGCGCTGTTCGACAAGGTTATTATCGCCATTGGCACCAACAGCAGCAAGCAGCGCTACCTGCCCGTGGAGCGCATGCAAGCCCTGATTGCTACCGTGTTTGAGGACGAGCCCCGCGTGACGGTGCACACCTTCAAGGGCCTCACGGCGGAATTTGCGCGGGAAGTGGGTGCTCGCTACCTGCTACGCGGCCTGCGCAACAGCCTGGACTTCGAATACGAAATGCCCATTGCCTACGGCAACCAGCACGTAAACACCGAGCTGGAAACCGTGTTTTTACTAACCTCGCCCACTCTGGGCGCCGTGAGCAGTACCATAATCCGGGACATTCACCGCTATGGCGGCAACGTGGACGCCTTCCTGCCGTTTGTGCTGCCGCCCGTGGCCGAGTTGGGCTAACAGCCGCACGAAGTGCTACTGGTTCAGGTTCATGGCCAGCACCCGCAGGCCCAGCAGCTCATTCACGGGGCGCTCCTTGAACACAGGCAGCACCAGGTAGCTGTCGGCCCCGAGTTGTAGCTGCGCCCGGCTCATGAGCTCGGCTTCGTTGCGGCCCAGCAGCAGCAAGCTGCTTACCTGCCGCGAGCGGTAGTCGTACGAAGCCACAATGGCCAGCCCCCGACGCCGAAACAGCAGGCTCGAATCGAGTTGCTCGCTGCGCTGAAACACCGGGGCCAAAACTGGGTCACTAAAGCCGGCCGGTAATGGCAGGGCGGGTCCCATCTGCTGGCTCAACTCGTCGATATCGAGGCCGAGCAACTCGGGCACGCGCAGGCCGGAGGCATCGTCCGCGGGCTGCGGTACGGCCCGTTCTTGCAGGGGCTCGTGCGTGCCGGAACAAGCCGTAGCACCCAAACCAACGGCCAGAAAAAGCAGTGCAGCGATTCGCATAGACTGCAATATAAAAATATTTCCTGGCCGGCAGTCCTGCGGGCCAACTACTTGCCGGCGGCGGGCGTCGCTTTGGCAGGTTGCCCAGCCATGGTGTTGAGGTAGTGCCTCACGACCAGCGCAATGGACGCGTAAGAATCCTCGAGCTTGGCCAGGGCCTCCTGCGGCGACATCCACCGCACTTCTTCGATGTATTCTTCGGTCTGGGGCTTCATCAGCGTATCGTCCACGCACTTCATGAGGAACCAGCTGGTTTTTTTCAGCATTTTGTTGCCTTTGTAGGCGTAGCTGTGCCAAGTGCTGGGCAGTTCTTCGCCCAGCTCCAGCTTGATGTTCGTTTCCTCTTCCACCTCGCGCAGGGCGCCGGCGGCCTGGTCCTCGTCGCTCTTGAGTTTGCCCTTGGGCAGGTCCCACTTGCCGAGGCGGTAAATCATCAGCACCTGGTCGCCTTTCACCACCAGTCCGCCGCCGGCTTTGGCAATTTTAAACTGGTCCTTGAAGTGCAGGGTGATGTACTTTTTCTTTTTGACCAACATAGTCAGCGACTTCAGCTTTTTCAGCTTTTTCACCTCCATCAGGCGCAGTAGGCGGTCGATGAACAGCGGCCCGGCGTCGCGCACCAGCACATCGCCCACCAGGTCCTTGGATGTAAAGTCATCGTCGGGATTCAAAATGAGGTCGAATTTGTGCTTGTACACCTTTTCGCTGAGCTTTTTGATGACCAGCGGAATGTCGTTGATGAAAATATTCATCGGAAGTATCGAATTGAGAAGATGATGACGGCAGCGAGGGAGCCGGGGTCAGAAATGTAAGAAAAAACTAGCTCCGGGCAGCGGCTGCAAGATACGGGAGCGCACCGATTTGCCGGCCGGCCGCATCTTTGCAGCATGACGCGCATTGGCCTGCTTTCCGACACCCACAGCTACTTCGACGAGCGGATTGCGCACCATTTGCGCGATTGCGACGAAATATGGCACGCCGGAGACTTCGGCAATGCCCGCGTGGTAGACGAGCTGCAGGCGTTGGCGCCCAGGTTTCGGGGCGTGTACGGCAATATCGACGGTACGGACGTGCGCAGGACCCAACCGCTGGTGCAGGATTTCGAAATTGACGGGCTGCGGGTGCTCATTACCCACATTGGCGGCTACCCGGGGCACTACGCGCCGGCCGCCCGGCCGTTGCTGGCTGCCAGCCGGCCGGGCCTGTTCGTTACGGGCCACTCCCACATCTTGCGCGTGATGTCGGACAAGCACCTGGGCCTGCTGCATCTGAATCCTGGTGCGGCCGGCCGGCACGGCTTCCATAAGGTGCGCACCCTGCTCCGCTTTGGCATCGACGCCGGGAAGGTGGTGAACATGCAGGCCGTAGAGCTGGGGCCACGGGCCAGCTGAGGGGTTCACGGGGCAGGTTTCAGGTGGGCACAAACCACGCAACTGCCCAGCGCCATCTTTCAAAATAGAAGGGAGCCGGAAAGGCAGTACAGTGCCGGGCAAAGCCAACAAGCCCCGCTGCCTGCAGCGCAGGTAACGGGGCTTGTCGCAACTGTATGCGTTTGCCACAGGCGGCTACAATTAGTGAGCGGCTTGCGGCAACGAACTTAAGTAGAGCGCGATTTCGGGCCTGGGGGACTAGCCCGCCTGGCCTTCTTCGCTCAGGGGCTAGGCTTCGGCGGTATCGGAATCAGCGGCGGTTTCGGCAGCCGTTTCTTTCTTCGCTTTGGCAGCAGCTTTGGGAGCAGTGGCCGAGTCAGATACGCCACCGTTGGTGGTGAAACGCGACTTCAGTTCTTCCAAATCAACGTTTTTCAGAACGGGCGTGCGGAGCAGCTCCTTGATGATGTGCTTTTTGTTGTTGGCACGGGCAATGTTTTTGCGGTGCTTGCGCTTGAGGCGGGTAACGGACATGGTGCCGGATTAGTTAGAGTCTTGGGGCTTACGAAACGGAGGGCAAAAGTAAGGCTTTCATTTTGAAAGTGCAAGCCCATGAGTCATTTTGCTGAATTACTGCGTATTTGGGGTAGCAGCCGCGGACCGGCTTCGGGCGCTACTTTTGCCGGGGCTGCCGGCACTCTGCCGCAGCTGCTGGAAGCCGGCAGCCCGCCTTCCTCTTTTTGTATTCCGTCCGTTTTCTTACCCCCATGACCGCCGTAAGCACTTCCCTGTCCCCCGTTGACCTGCGCTCCGATACCGTGACGCGTCCCACCCCGGCCATGCTCGCGGCCATGTCGGCTGCGCCCGTGGGCGACGACGTGTACGAAGAGGACCCCACCGTGCGCCGCCTCGAAGAAATGGCCGCCGCCCGCTTTGGGCTCGAAGCCGGCCTCTTTTGCCCCTCGGGCACCATGACCAACCAAATTGCCATCAAGGCCCACACCGAGCCCCTGAGTGAGGTAATTTGCGAGCAAACGGCCCACGTCTACCTGTGGGAAGTGGGCGGCATCGCCTTCCACTCCAGCGCGTCGGTGGCCCTGCTGGCCGGCGAGCGCGGCCGCCTCACAGCCGAGCAGGTGGAAGCCGCCATCCGGCCCCAGAATATCCACTACCCCACCACCCGCCTGGTGTGCCTGGAAAACACGCACAACCGCGGCGGCGGCAGCTGCTACACCTGGGACGACATGGCGGCCATCAGCGACGTGGCCAAGCGGCACGGCCTGGCCCGGCACCTGGACGGCGCGCGGGTGTTCAACGCCCTGGTGGCCACGGGCCAGCGCGGCGAAGACTACGGCCAGATTTTCGATTCGATTTCGGTGTGCCTCTCCAAGGGCCTGGGGGCGCCGGTGGGCTCGGTGCTGCTGGGTTCGGCTGATTTTATTCAGAAGACCAAGCGCATTCGCAAGGTGATGGGCGGTGGCATGCGGCAGGCCGGCTACCTGGCCGCCGCCGGCATCTACGCGCTGGAAAACAACGTGACGCGCCTGGCCGACGACCACCGCCGCGCTGCGCGCCTGGCCGCGGTGCTGCGCCAGCAGCCCTACGTGAGCGACGTGCTGAACCCCGAAACCAACCTGGTTATCTTCCGCCTGCACGACAGCCAGCCGGCCGCCGAATTCCTGGCCACGCTGGAGCAGCAAGGCATTAAAGCCAGCAGCTTTGGCCCGCAGTGGATTCGTTTCGTGACCCACCTCGACGTGGACGATGCCGACCTGGCCCGCGTAGAGGCCGCCCTGCAACAGGTAGCGCAGCTGGTTTAGGTAATTACTGAAACAGCACGTCAATTGACTGAAACAGCACGTCATGCTGAGCGCAGCCGAAGCATCTCTACCGCAGCAGTAAATGAATTGCTATAGCGGTAGAGATGCTTCGGCTGCGCTCAGCATGACGTGCTGTTTTGAATACGTTTACTGCTGCACGGCTGGTTAAAAGGCTTCTTCCTGCTCCCGCACCTTCGCTAGTTGGGGCAAGACATCCTTGTTTTTGGCAAAGCCAAGGATGGCGGCCCCTACCATGGCGGCGGCGGCCGAGCCGAGCAGCACAGCCAGTTTGGCCACGTCGACCGCGGCGGGGTCGCCGTAGGCCAGGGTGGCAATGAAAATGGCCATGGTGAACCCGATGCCGGCCGTGAAGCCCAGCCCCACCATCTGCGTCCAGTTGACTTGAGCGGGCAGCTTGGCCAAGTTCAGGCGCACCAGCAGGGCCACTACGCCCACGATGCCCAACGGCTTGCCGAGCAGCAGCCCCAGCCCGATGCCCAGGGAAAGTGGCGAGCTCAGGCTGGGAAAGAGGTTGCCGTTGAGCACAATGGCCGTGTTGCACAGCGCAAACAGAGGCAGAATAAAGTAGTTGACGGGGCGGTGCAAGGTATGCTCAATGTTCTCGATGCGCTCCAGGGGAATGGTGAGGGCGAGCAGCACGCCGGCAATGGTGGCATGGATGCCCGACTCCAGCACGCAGAACCACAGGCCCACTCCCAGCACCAGGTAAGGAACCAGCGTGGTCACTTTCAATTGATTGAGAAGCACCAACAAAACCAGGATGCCGCCCGCGGCTCCGAGGTACGCCCCATCCAGGCTGCCCGAATAAAAGAAGGCGATGATGAGCACGGCCATCAGGTCGTCGATGATAGCCAGGGCGGTGAGGAAAATGCGCAGGCTGGGGGGCACCCGTTTGCCCAGCAGGGCCAGGATGCCCAGCGAAAAAGCAATGTCGGTGGCGGTGGGAATGGCCCAACCCGAGGCGCCCGGGGTGCCATTGGTGAACACCAGGTGAACGAGCGCAGGGGCTATTACGCCGCCCACGGCCGCCAACGCGGGCAGCATGGCCTGCCGGGGTTCGGCCAGCTCACCAGCCAATACTTCCCGCTTAATTTCCAGCCCTACCAGGAAGAAGAAAACCGCCATCAGGCCGTCGTTAATCCAGTGATTGACGGATTTGTTGAGGGCACCAAAGCCCACGTGCTGCTCCCACAAAGCGACGTAGCGCGCCCCCACCACGCTATTAGCTAGAAGCAGCGATACGCCCGTGGCCAGAATTAACAGCAGCCCGGCTAACTTCCCACTTTCGGATAATTCGCGGACAGGTCGTAGTATTCGGCGGATTGGCATAGACCCGCAAAGATAACCCTGCCCACCCACCGAACCAGTTGCCCTTGGCGGAAAAGGCATCTGAAGCCGCAGGCCAGGCAAGGGCCGGGTGAGGGATTCCCGTACCCGGTAAAACCGTATACTAACCCAAACCCCACGCCAGCGCCTGCCTAATTCCCCATCCACATGCTCAACGAAACTGCCATTCAGCACCTTTCCAGCGCCGACCCGCTCCTGGGCAGTTTGATTGCGCGGGGCCGGGAAATTCAGCCCCGGCCACACGAAGACCTGTACCTCGCGCTGCTGCGCGCCATTGTGAGCCAACAGATATCGACCAAAGCGGCGGCGGTTATCTGGAAGCGTTTCCAGGGCCTGTTTCCACCCGAAGGCTACCCCGAGCCCCGCGAGGTGCTGCAGATGGACGAAGACCTGCTGCGCAGCGCCGGCTTGTCGCGTCAGAAAGCGGGCTACCTCAAGGCCATTGCCGCCCACAACGAGCAGGGCCTGCTGGACTACGGACACCTCACCAGCCTCGACGAGGAAGCGTTTACCCAGCACCTCACCGCCATTCGCGGCGTGGGCCGGTGGACGGCGCAAATGCTCCAGATGTTTGCCCTGGACCAGCCCGACGTGTTTTCCGAAGGCGACCTGGGGGTGCAGAATGCGATGCGCCGCCTCTACGGGCTGCAAGAAACCGGCCGGGCGCTGCAAAAACGCATGCTGGCAATTGCCGAAAGCTGGCGGCCGTATCGCACGCTGGCCTGCAAGTACCTGTGGCAGTCGCTGGACAATGGCACCCAGATTCCACCAGTGGCGTGAGAAATCCAGTCAAAAGTTATCAGTTAGAAGTTGATGACTTAAAAACGTAGTCTTAACTCCTAACTCTTAATCTTTCACTGATTTCAAGGCTTGCCGGTCAGCTCAAATATTTCTTCCCGCACAAAAAACTCTCCTTTTTTGCGCAGAATGGCCAGGTTGTTCACGTTCAGTCGCAGGTTGTAGGTTTCCTGGTTGAGGTAGCCGAGCACGGGGCCCAGCAGGTCGGGGGTGGTGTCGTGCAGGGCCAGGGAGAGGTGCGGCAGCCAGCGGTCGGGCTGGTAATACTGGCTGGCACGACAGAGCGGCGCGGTCACGTCGAGCACGCGCTGGTGCAGCATGTTCAAGTCGTTGGAGCGCAGTACCGGGATGTAGATAACCGGATTGGTGCCCGGAAACACCCCCAGGCCCGTGGTGTAGGCGGAGAATGGCGGGGTGGTGGCGGCCACTTCTTTCATCATTTCCTTGAGGTCGGAGAGGCGCCGGGTGGCCGTGAGCAGGTAGGTCAGGTGCGGGTCGGGGGTGTCCTGCACGTCGTCGAGGCCAAACTGGGTTTCCAGCCCCTTCACGATGCGATTGATGCGGCTGGCGTTGCGGGGGTTGAGCAGCGAAGTAATGGCGTACATAGCGGCTAAACTAGTAAAGCCCCCGCAGACTTGGTGTACCCACGCACTTGCCGGGAGCACGCCGGGCCGGGCAGCAGCCAGCGGGTGCGCAGCCAAACCGGGCCAGAACCAACCCATTGCCCGGCGTAGGGCAGGCGAACCGTTCAGTATTGGAACCCTGCTGATTTTCCGGGCTGGTCGAGTGAGCGTGGCTTTTCGTCTACATCGTTGCGCAAAGCACAACCCTCGATGGGCCCTTTGCCGTTATTCATTCCTCTCCCCTTTTTCCGTGTCTGATACGCCTACTACCGCCGACCCTGCTGCCTATTCCTCGCCCCCAACGGGTGCACCCACCCCTGCCCCTCGGCGGTGGGTGCGCTGGGTACTGGGCGGCCTGGGACTGGTGGTGCTGCTGGTGGTGGTGGCCCTGCAGTTTCTGGACCCGTGGCTGCGGCGCACCCTGGAGAAGCAGGTAGCCAAACAAACCCAGGGCCAGTATCGCCTGCAAGTGGGCGAGCTGCACACCAGCCTCTGGCAGCGGGCCGTCCGGCTCCAGAACGTGCGCCTGCGGCCCGCCGCCCAGGTAGCCGATACACTGCCGCGCGTGCGCCTCGACGTGGCCCGGCTGAACGTGACGGGCATTGGGCTGCTGGCGCTGCTCCGCAAAGGCGTGGTACCCATCGACAGCGTGGTGCTGGACTCCGCTCGGATTGATGTGCTGGCGCTGGCAGTAAGGCCGACCAAAAACGCGGGCCAGCCCCTGCACCAGCGGCTACCGCTGCAGCTGGAGGGCCTCGAAATTGGCTAC
>NZ_MDZC01000084.1 GCF_001816165.1 Hymenobacter glacialis | reverse complement strand
CGCCGCTGCCGATGGCCGCCACGTCGTTGCCCCAGCCGCCGCTGCCGATGGCCGCCACGTCGTTGCCCCAGCCGCCGCTGCCAATCGCTGCTACATCATTGCCCCAACCGCCGCTGCCGATGGCAGTGCTTTCCTGGGGAGCGCTAGAACAGATGCTAGCGATTTGAAACAAGGCAATGGCGAGAAAATTCAGCACGGTATAGAGGATTAGAAGGTGTGTCAGGTGTTTGATTGACACAAAGTTGGCGCTTCTTTACGCCGTGCAAAAGGACATTATTGCTTTGTTTTTGACTTGTACCTATTAAATAAAAAAATTAAATATAATAAGAATGCAAATTATTTAACGCCATTATTGTCGTTCAAATGGCCATTGGTGATTTGGTATTCAAGAAAAAAAGGTCGGTTTGTGACATTAAACGACTTAAGTGCCTTTAATTTGTCACGATACAAAGGTTAGTCTTCAACAGCCAGTAAAAAAGGAAAGAAGGCCTGTAATTGTGACGTCGTTTTTAGTAGTGGTTTTCTCGAATAATCGTTAGTAAACGTAGTTTTAAGTTGAATTTCGATGAATGAGATTACGAATTTGGCTAGGATTGTGACATCACGCTCCTTGAGTTCCCTGCCTGTTTTAGACCTTAAAAGCCGGCAGCCGAATAAGGAGAATCAATTTGTGACAACGCTCATTGCTATGCCCGAAGCTACGCAACTGCAGGTAGTGAAGGCGCTCTACGGCAAGGCGACTGCTCCAAACGTGCGGGCATTGCAGAAACTGCAGTCGCGAGTGCGCAGCAAGCTGCTCAATCAGCTTTATTTTCTGGACCACTCCGACCCGCGGCATTTGGTGTCGCGGCGCTATCAGATGGAGTGCCTGGATTTGATGCACAAAATCAACATCCTGTTTGCGGAAGGGGAATACGGCTTAACCGAACGCCTGCTGCAGCGGTGCCTCCGCTTAGCCCAGGCGGGCGAGTTTACGCAGTACGTGGTGGAGTGCACGCGCATTCTGTGCACGCTTTATTCCCAGCAGCGCCAAGTGCTGCCGTACCAGAAAACGGCTAAGTTGCTGCTCAAGGCGCAACAGGTAATGGCGTGGGAAGATGAAGCAGAGCGGATTTATTCCGACACCCAGTTGGCGCTGGCCCGTACCGTGAGCAGCCGCCGGGCGGTGCTGCCGCTGCTGCCCGACTACATTCACCAGCTGGAAGCGCTGCACAAGCGGGCGCGCACGTTCGCTACCTATAACTACCTCTACCGGTTGCAGCTGGCCTACCAGGAGCTGCAGGGCAACTACCGCGAAATTATTAAGTTGACCGCAACGGCTGCCCGGCGCGTACGCGACGGCAAGCTGAACGAGCGGCGCTTTGATAAGCGGTACAACCACTTCATGAGTATTTACGCTTACCTGCGTAGCCGGCAGCCGGTGCAGGGCCTGCGCCTGGCCGAGGAGTACACCCGGGATTTTCACCCCTCGTCCAGCAACTGGTTTTATTTTCAGGAGCACCACGTGTTGCTGGCCCTGCACGCCCAGCAATACGAACGG
Organism: Hymenobacter glacialis; assembly: GCF_001816165.1. Lineage (GTDB taxonomy): Bacteria > Bacteroidota > Bacteroidia > Cytophagales > Hymenobacteraceae > Hymenobacter > Hymenobacter glacialis. The sequence goes on along the minus strand of NZ_MDZC01000084.1, from coordinate 11,913 downwards.
GCCCAGCAGCTGCTCGTCGTTATCGCTAAAAACCCCTCTTACCCCATTCAGCGGGAGGCGGCCCTGCAGCGCTGGGACTTGTATAAGTCGTACATCGACTTCGTGCTGCCGCCGCAACGCGTGACCACGGCCCGGCAGCGCCAAATGGCCCAGTGGGTGCTGCTGCTGCCCGAATACAGCCGCGACAAACGGGGGCACAACGTGGCCATTCTGGTGCTGCAGCTGCTGCACTTCTTGCGCGAGCACAACCTGGAGGCCGTGCTGCTGCGCCTGGAGCGCCTGCGCAAGTACCAGCAGCGGCACTTATACGAGCCGACCACATTGCGCAGCCGCTTGTTTCTGCGCTTGCTGCAGCTGATTGTGGAAAGCAACTTCGATGCCGCGCAGGCTGCCGAGCGCAGCGGGGTGCTGCTGCAGCAGCTGCGCGATACCCCGCCTCCCGGTGAGGCTTTTGCCGAGGTAGAAATCATTCCCTACGAGCATTTGTGGGAGCTGGTCCTGGAGCTGCTGCGCACCGGGGTCCCGGTAGCCAACGAAGCATAGGCAACTACGCAGTACCGATGAAAAGGCCTGCCGGGTACGACCCCATTGGGGCTTGGCGGGCTGCTTTGCGACGTGGTTTTGCTACTGTTCTACTACCACTTCGCGGGTTACGCAGTGGCTGCCAATGGAGGCGTTGGAACCGTAGCCGCGCATGCTGAAGCGCAACAGGCACTTGCCGTCGCGGAAGTCCCAGAGCATCTGCACGTTTTGGCAGGCAGGGAGCTGGGCGTCAGAAGCAGCAAAGGCCACGGAATTGCGCACTTTCACGCGACTGGGCGGCGCCGTGAAGTCCACAATGTCCTGCTGAATGAAGTCTATGGGAATGTATTTCTGGCCCTGGCGTACTTCGACCGTGCTGTCCACGAGCACGTCGAGCTGCACCACGTAGTTCTTGCGTTCCTTGTAGCAGTGCGAAATTACTGGGCCGGTGAGGGTGGTGCCGTCGCCCATGAGCCAGCGCTGGGTGAGCTTGCCCGCGGCGGGGTCGATGGAGGCGCCGCCGTCAAGGCCGACGCATAGCAGTAGGGGCAGGGGCGGGGGCGGGCCGCAGCTCACGCTGGTGGTATCACCGGCCTGCTGGGCCCGGGCCGCGGAGCCAGACAGCAAAACCAGCACTTCAGCCAAAGCCAGCATTTTGCCACAAACCATGGGTAGGTGCAAAGGCATGCCGGAATTGGGAAAAGAAACCCCCCTGGTGCAGTGAGTAAAACCAGTATTTAAAACTTGTTGAGGCGCTGAATCACGTCGCGCAGGTAGGTCTGGCCCACGGGAATGAGCTTGCCTCCCACATTGGCCGAGTTATCTTCCAGGGCCTGAATGCGGTTGATGTTGACGATGAACGAGCGGTGGATGCGCACGAAGCGGCTGGTGGGGAATTTTTCCTCCACGGCCTTCATGGTGCTGTACACAATGTGCTTGCTGTGGCCCGTGACGATGTGCACGTAGTCGCCGAGGGCTTCGATGTAGTGCACTTCGTCGAAGCCTACGCGCACCAGCTTGTTGTCCACCTTCACGAAGGTGAAATCCGCATCGGGCGCGGGCGCCTGAATGGCATCGGGACTGGCCAGGGGCTGGCGCTGGGCCACCTCCAGGGCCTTTCGCGACGCCTGCAAAAAGCGCGGGTAGCTCACGGGCTTCACCAGATAGTCGACCACGGCCTGTTCGAAAGCCTGCACCGCATAGTCCTTGCTGCTGGTGATGAGCACCACCAGGGGCGGGTGCTTGAGGGTGCGCAGCAGCTCAATGCCCGACATGAGGGGCATTTCCACGTCCAGAAACAGCAAGTCGATTTGCTGGGTGCGCAGGGCTTCGGCCGCCTCCACGGGGTTGGTGTAGCTGCCGATGGCGGTGAGGAACGGCGTGTTGGCGATGCAGTTGAGCACCACTTGAACTGAGAGCGGGTCGTCGTCGACGACCAGGCAGCGCAGAGCAGTAGTAGGCATAGGAAGGAAATTGGATGTTAGGCTGACGAATGTAGGCTATACGGCGCAGTGTCAGGCGTTAGCCCGTGCTTCGAGCTGCGGGTAGAGCTCGGCCAGCTGCTGGCGGATAGTGGCTACGAGGGGCTCACAGTACGGCAGAGCCGGGTGGCGGGCGGCGCGCTCCAGCTCGTCGAGCTGGGTGTGGAGCACGGCCACACCAAAGTAAGCCACCTGCCCTTTGAGCTTGTGGGCCGTGCTGGCCAGGGCCGCCGGGTCGCTGAGGCAGGAAGCGGCCAGCAGCGCCTCCAGTGTGGGGGCCTCCATAAGAAAGGTGCCCACTATCTGGCGCAGGAAGTTTTCGTTGCCGCCCGCCAGCTCCTCCAGCAAGTGCCAGTCAGGTTTAATGGCCGCGCCGTGGGCCGGGGCATTGCCGTTGGAGCCACCATTGGCACTGGTGCCGCTGCCGGCTACCGGGGCGGCCGATGTGCTGCGGCCCGTGAAGTGCGCCAGGCGCGCATAGAGAACGGCCGGCTCAAAGGGCTTAGCCAGCGTGTCGTTCATGCCAGCGGCCAGGGCCAGCACCCGGTCTTCGGGCAGTACCGACGCGGTGAGGCCGATGATGGGAAACCGACCGGCATCGGGGAAGCGCTGGCGTAGCTGGCGGGCGGCTTCGTAGCCGTCCATCTCAGGCATTTGCACGTCCATGAGCACGGCATCAAACGGCGTTTCGGCGGCTACCACGGTTTCCACGGCCAGGCGGCCATTTTCAGCTATCACTACGTGCACATTCCAGGCCTCCAGGGTTTTGCGGGCCACCAGCTGGTTCAGGGCGTTGTCTTCGGCCACCAGCACGCGTAGGGCGGGCTCAAAGGGCTCCAGCAGCCCGTGGGGCGTTTCGGGCTGAGCTGCGCTGGCGTCGGCCGTTTCGTACACCAACTCGAAAAAAAACTCGGAGCCCTGGCCTTCCTCGCTCGTCACACCCAGCTGCCCGCCGTGCAGCTGCACCAGGTTGCGGGCGATGCTCAGGCCCAGGCCGGTGCCGCCAAACTCGCGCGTGGTAGACGTATTGGCCTGGGAAAAATCTTCGAAAATTGCCCCCAGCTTATCCGCCGGAATGCCAATGCCCGTGTCGCGCACCGCAAAGCGAATAGCGGTTCGGGGAGCCGCATCAGATGCAGCGCTGGCGGCCAGGTCCGGCGAAAAATCCGCGGTGGTGACCGTTACCAGCACGCCGCCCTGCCGGGTAAACTTGATGGCGTTGCCCACCAGATTTACCAGCACCTGGTTCAGGCGCACGGGGTCGCCGAGCACGGCGGCGGGCACATTAGGCGCCACATCAACCGTAAAAAACAGGCCCTTGGTCTCGGTTGCAAACTTGAACATGGCGGCCAGGCGCCGCACAGCCTCGGGCAGGCGGAAGGGCACTTGCTCGAGGGTGAGCTTGCCGGCTTCCATCTTCGAGCTATCGAGGATGTCATTAATAATGACCAGCAGGTTTTGCGACGACGACTCGATGGCCGTGAGGTACTCGCCCTGCTCAGTATTTGGCCGGGTGGCCTGCAGCAGATTGGTGAGCCCGATGACCGCATTCATCGGCGTGCGGATTTCGTGGCTCATGTTGGCCAGGAACTGCGCCTTGGCCCGTTGGGAGGCCTCGGCCGCGTCGCGCGCCACCATCAAATCGGCGTTGATGGCTTCAATGTGCGTTTTTTGCTGGCGCAGTTCGGCAGTGCGCTCCTCTACCCTGCGCTCCAGAATCACCTGGGTTTCGCGCAGCGCCTGCTCCCGGTACCGCACCACGCCCCATAGCAGGCCGCCCGCCCCCAGCACCACCAGCCCCGCAAACCACCACGTGCGCCAAAACGGCGTGGCAATGCCAAACGAGGCCTTGGCCACGGAGCTCCAGGTACCCGCCGCGCCGTGCCGCGCCCGCACCTCCAGGGTGTAGGAACCGGCGTCGAGGCCGGGAAACTGCGCCTCGGGCGAGGCGCTGGGCCGGCTCCAGGTGTCGGCCAGCCCGCGCAGCCGGTACTGGTATTCTATGGGTTCGCTGCTGGCCGCTAGGCTCAGGCCCGTGAAAGCAAAGCTGAGCCGGTGCCGGGTGGCCGAAAGCTCGCCCAGCGCCGCCACGGGCTGCGGGTCGCCGTCTACTTCGGCGGCGGCCAGCACCAGTCCGGGGGGCAACTCACGCGTGCGCTCCAGGGCTTCGCGCAGGTCAATGCGGACCAGCCCGGCGCGGGTGGCGGCCCAGGCAACGGGGCGCACTCCCGAGGTCAGCGCCAGGGGCCCGCGGCAGTCGCGCACCAGCGTGTCGCTGGCCGCCGCCAGGGGCGTGAATTTTTGGGTGCGCGCATTGAACAGGGTGAGTCCCTGCAGGTGCGAGAGCAGCAGCCAGTTGCCGGTGTCAGTGGTCTTGTCCAGAGCGGGCAGCGCGAGCAGGCCGTACACGTAGTTGGTCGACAGGCTGTGGTCGGCGTCGTAGTGCTGCCAGGTTTTCCCGGTGAGGCAGTACAGGCCCTGGCCCTCGGTGCCCACCCACACGCGGCCCGCCGCATCTTCAGCAAAGCTGCTGATGGACACGCCGCTAGCGCTGAGGCGGTGATGAACAAACTGCTGGCTGGCGGGGGTGTAGGCGGCCAGGCCGGTGCCGTGGGTGCCCACCCACACCCGGCCCGCGCGGTCAGCCAGCAGCGCGTAAATGCTGTTCTGCAAGAGTCCTTCGGCCGTAGTAAAGTGGCGCACGGGCTGGGTGGTATCGGCCGGCAGCAGGTAGAGGCCATCGGCAGCGGTGCCCACCCACAGGCCGCTGCTGGCTGCGTACGCCAAAGCCGAAACCTGCAGGGAAGCGGGCAGGCCCTTCACGCGGCGCGGCGTCCGGGGCGGGGCATACAGCCAGAGTCCGTCGCCGTCGGTGCCGGCCCAGTAGCTGCGCTCGCGTCCCGGCACGGCCAGGAGCGCCCGTACGGGCACGGTGGAGCTACTGCTGAGCCGGGGCCCTAGCTTGCCGTTGACGTTGGTGGTTTGCAGGCCGGCCGCGGTGCCCACCAGCAAGGTGCCCGGTGGCCCCGAACTCAGGGCCACCGGCGGCGAGCCGCCGGCCGGTGTGGGATAGCGGCGCAAATGCCGGTCCGAATGCCGCCACAATCCCTGGCCGGCCGTGCCAAACCAGGTGTTGCCTTCGCGGTCCTGGAGCAGGCAAATGGGGACCACGCCGCTGGGCAGGCGCAGGCGGTACTGCCGCAGGTAGCGCCCAATAGCGGCCGTGTCCACAGCCGGTGTGCCATCGGCGGTGAGGGCCAGGCGGGCGGGAACAGCGGCGCGGGTAGCGGCAGTAAAGGGGCCGTTGGCTTCCTTTCTTACCGAAAACCGGCCCTGGTAATGCCCCAGCCACAGTTCACCGGTAGTGGGCTCTTCGCGCAGCGACACCACGAAGTTTTCGGCCAGCCCGTCTTTGGTAGTGAAGGTGGTGAAGCTGGTGCCGTCGTAGCGCACCAGGCCCTCGGCAGTGCCCAGCCAGAGGTAGCCCTGCCGGTCCTGCAGCAGCGAGTAAACGAAAGGCGGCCGCAAGCCCTCGGCCGGGCCAAACTGGCGGATAAACGCCTGCTGGGCCCGGGCCGGCCACGAGAGCAGGAGCAGCCCCGCCAGCAGGGCCAGCAAGAACACGCCCATGCGCCGGGCATACATAAAATGAAAGAGTGGTTTCAAGCAGAGGGTGCAGCCCGACTAGCCAGCCAGTCGTTTGGCCCTACAAGGTAGAATGCTTCCTGCTACCCGCCGCTACCCGTCTAAGTGCCAGGCGCCATAAACCGGCCAAAGTTTGATTTTGCCAGCTCATGATTCTATTTGGCGGCCTGCTTTGGTTGCGTTTGGGGGGGCATTGGATGAATTTTGCCTTGTATAAAACCCGTGAGGTGCCCCGGCTGCTATGCGCAACCACCAGGCCGGGCTTGGCCGTAGTGGCCTAGCCCAAGGCAAATCGGGGCTACCCCAAAGCAAGCGAAACCGCCATTCCGTACGCCTCTATTCCGTTTGCGTCCTGCTATTTGGTTTTGACTTTCGCTGGTTTCTGAAAAATACTTTTGGGAAGTATCATGTGGGCGCCGCGCGTGCCATCTACTACCTGCGTGGTGTTCAGGTCGGCGGCCACACTGCACAGCATGTAGGCATCGTCGCGGGTTAGGCCCTTTTCGGCTACCAGAAAGGCAATCATTTCACGCACGGCATCTTTGGCGGCTAGCGTCAGGTCTTCGTTCAGGCCCATGCTGATGTAGGCCGTGGGCGTTTCGGCACGGGGCAGTTTGAGGTGCAGGTCTTTGCGCACAATGAACTGCAGGGTGCCGGTGAGGGAGGTTTCCAGCGCCGTGATGTCGACTTCGCCGTTGCCCTGGCCGGCGTGGCCGTCGCCCACAAAAAACAGGGCCCCCGCCGCGTGTATCGGCAAGTAGAGCGTAGTGCCCGCCACCAGCTCCTTGTTATCCAGGTTGCCGCCGTGAATGCCGGGCGGGGCGCTGTTCAAACGGCCGGCCGCAGCAGGCGGGGCCACCCCCATGCTCCCAAAAAAGGGCCGCAGCGGCACGTCGATGCCGGGCGCAAAATGCGCCACCATCTTCTTGGCGTCAAGCGGAATAATTTTCATTCGGGCGTAAGGGAAGTCTTCCGGAATGAAGCCACTGGTGGGCCCGAAGGCGTTGTAGGCGTAGGGAATGGCTAGCTTAATGGACTGAATGCGCACTTCCAGCACGTCGCCGGGCTCGGCACCTTCCACGAAAATGGGACCGGTGAGGATGTGCCCGCCGGGCCCTTTGTTGGTCACGTGCGTGGTGATGTCGCGCAGGGCCGGCTCCACTTGCGCGGGCGCCACGCCAGCGCCTTCGAGGCGCGCCGGCGTGGAGGTGATAAGCGTGTGGACATTCACCGTCTCGCCGGACTTGATGCGCAGCACGGGTAGAGCGGCGGCATCATAATAGCCCCACGCCACGGTGGTGGGCGTGGGCACTAGCTTGTGCTGGGCCAAGGCAATGTGGGTGGTAAAGCAGCAGAAGGCCAGTAACAGGCTGCTGATAATGCGGGCTGAGTAGCGGGTGTTCATACGGGCAAGTACGCACCGGCCACACCAAGTTGCCGGGTCGGCTTGCAGGGCGGGTTTCAGGCGCTTACACGCCAAAGCTCATCAATTGAAGTGCGATACGATTTATTATCAGTAATATAGGTTTCAATAAAAGCCATTTATTTATTATGTTAAATAATAAAAGGTAACAAAATGGGCTTAATCTTATTAACTACAATCTTGGCAGATGGGCAAATGTAGGTTGTTCGGGCCCGCAGAAAAAGCTTTCGGAGAACGGGCGGTGGTTGAGCCACCTGTACACGGCCGCCACAGCTGTGCCCTAGCCAGGGCCGGTTGTGGAGCGGGGTGTGCCGAAATTGCCATCATTTGCCCGCCATCGGGGCTGCGCAGCTGTTTAATGAACGGCTGTTTCTTTGCCATAAAATACCTGCTCCATGAACTCTGCCGCTCCCGCCTTTTCCGCTGCCGAAACCAACCGGTACAGCCGCCACCTGCTACTGCCCGAGATAGGCGTAGCGGGCCAGCAGAAGCTGAAGGCAGCCAAAGTGCTGGTAGTAGGATGCGGCGGGCTGGGCTGCCCGGTGCTGCAATACCTGGCGGCGGCCGGCGTGGGCACACTCGGCCTGCTGGACTCCGACCGCGTGGACGACAGCAACCTGCAGCGGCAGGTGCTCTACGCCACCACCGATGTGGGCCGGCCCAAAGCGGTGGCCGCCGCCGAAAAGCTGCAGGCCCAAAACCCGTTTATACAGCTGCAGCCGCATCAGGTGCACCTCACCTCTGCTAATGCGCTGGATTTATTTCGGGCATACGACATCGTGGTGGACTGTTCCGACAATTTTGCTACCCGCTACCTCGTCAACGACGCCTGCGTGGTGCTGGGCAAGCCGCTGGTATTTGGCGCCATCTTCAAATTTGAAGGGCAGGTGTCGGTTTTCAACTATCAGGGTGGCCCCACGTACCGCTGCCTTTATGCGCAGCCACCGGCCGCCGGCGAGGCCCCCAGCTGCGCCGAAATTGGCGTTTTGGGGGTGCTGCCCGGCTTGGTGGGCACCATGCAGGCCACCGAAGCCCTGAAGATAATTCTGGCGCTGGGCGAAGTGCTGAGCGGCCGCCTGCTGTTGGTTGATGCCCTGAGCATGCGCTTTCAAACCATGCGCTTCAACGCCGTTGCGGCCAACCAGCAGCTCACGGCCCTGGCGCCCGACTACGCTGCGTTTTGCGGGGAACTGCCCACTGATGCGTTGCCAGCGCGGGCACCCGAAATCAGCGCCGACGAGCTGAAGGAGTGGCAGCACAGCGGCCGGCCGCTGCAGCTGCTGGACGTGCGCGAGCCGCACGAACACGCCCTTCGCCACATTGGCGGGCAGCTGGTGCCGCTGGCCCAGCTGCCCGAGCGTCTGGCCCACCTGAATGCCACCGTGCCCGTGGTAGTGCACTGCGCCAGCGGGGTGCGCAGCCAGAAAGCCGCTCAGCTCCTGCTGGCCCAGGGCTTTGCAAAGGTGTATTCGCTCCGCAACGGCCTGGCGGAGTATTGAGCGTTTGTTTAAAATAAGTTGAGCATCATGCTGAGCTTGCCGAAGCATTTCTACCGCGCCTCCTGTCATCCTGAGCATTCTGCGATTGAAGCAGAGTCGAAGGACCTTCACGCCCAGAGATGATTCGTTCCCGGGTGAAAGGATGCTTCCTTCGTCAGCATGACGGTATTTCTCAGTGCGACAGACGGTCTTTTCTTTCAGAGAACCCGGAGCGGCTGGAGCCCCGTGTTATCCTGGATAGCTTCCGGGCAGGCAGGCCAGTTCTCCAACTGAGTCAGGATGTGGTTTAGTCGCGCTTGCTTGGGAGCAGCCCGCCGGGCCAGGGCGGTAGCAGTCCAGAAGCAGTGATGGCTCAGGAAAGACGCTTGCAGCTGCAACCAGGCGTGTTCGCTGGCAATGAGCTGGCGGGCGGTCAGCTCATGGTAGAGGCTGGTGGAAATAGAGTCGAAGTCGGGCCGGCCGAGGTAGTCCAGGTCCGCATCACACAGAATCTGGTCCAGGTGACTGCGGGGCTCCTGCGGGTACCTGGTGGCCGTAATCATGGCGCATACCTGTTCCACCTGCGCCGCCGTGTAGCCAAAGCCCGGCAAGGTGGCGCAAACCAGCTCGCAGCCGGCTGCCTCGTGGCCCTGGTAGGCGTGCAGGAAACCGGCATCGTGGTATAGCGCCGCCGTGCGCAACAACAGCAGGGACTCTGTATCCGTCACGCCTTCGGCAGCGGCCAGGTCGCTGGCTACGGCCACCACATCCAGGGTGTGGTGCAGGCCGTGGTAATAGAGTGTGGGCGAGAGGCCGCGCCGCAGCTCGTTCACGATAAACTCCTCGGCGGCTGTAACTTGGAAGGGCATGGCAGAAAAATGCAGGCCTCGGCTAGTGACCACGGCGCTTGTAAGAAAAGCAATTCAAACCAATTGAGCGACAGGCTGGAAACGTAGCAAATACCTCGCCGGGCCTGCCGTCGGCAGGCACCAGCAGGGCAAACCCTGCCACCGCTTGTTCCGCGCCCGAACAAAAATTGCCGCTGCAATGCACTTTATCACCACTGGCAGTGCTTGTTTATTTTGGAAAACAAATATTTAATACTTAAATAAAGAAAATATTAACTGCTATTCAGTTTTGCGCAATCTGAGACGATTATGCTGCAAATCAGACCGAACTACCGGACAGGTGCTGCGGTGTTTTGTGAATGAACAACAACTACCGTGGTGGAATAGGCGCACTCGTTCATCGAAATATTCTGAAAATAAACAATCTTTACGATGTGAAGAAGTACTAGTGCGGCCTGGTGAAGATTCCCCGCCGAATGAGCTTCGTTGCATTTCGGTTTTCTTTGGCACTTCCCTTTCTACTAGTAATGATTCTCGACAATTACCTTCGTTTGCGTGTTCCCCAACAACCTTGGGCGCAAAGGCGGGAAAGTAAACCAGTCGACCGGTTTTTTGCTGTTTCTAACCCGACGCAAAGCCTATGAAATGGTTTTTAACAGCATGGGCGCTGTGGCTGGCGAGCGGAACCGTGCTGGCCCAGCACCGCTATTGGGATGCCGATTACGATTCGCTGACCCGCGCCCTGGCCCAGCAGCGCGCCGACACTGCCCGGCTGCGCACCGTGGTGCACCTGCTCGACCTGCACCCCACCAACCCGCAGGCACTGCCGCTTCTCGACCAACTGCTGGTGCTGAACGAACGCACCCCTACCCTGAACGACGTGCCTTACCGCCGCCTGCGAGCTGGCCTGGCGCTGTGGTACCGCGGCAACGCCGATGCTGCAGCCTTGGACACCATGAAGAGTGCCGTGGCGGAGTTCGATAAGCTGCAGCGCCCCATTCCCTGGCTGTTGATTGATTTGGTGGCGCTCTACAACCGCACCAAGGCCATGGATGCCCGCAAGGAGTACTACGAGGAAAAGCTGGCCTACTACCGGGTGCGCGGCGCCACTGAAAACGCGGCCGCCTGCTACGTATCGCAGGGGGCCTACTACCGCCGTACGGGCGACTACAACCGCGCCATCAACAGCAGCCTGCGGGCGGCCGATATGGCCCAGGGCTTTAGCCGGACCTTGCACATCCACGAGCTGATTGTGACCGGCGCTATTTACGCCGACTGGGACAACATTGGCAAAGCAGTGTACTACCTGAACAAGGCCCGCGCCCTGCCCGAATTCCGGCGGGTACAGGGCCAGCACCGGGTGTTCACTTTCGTGGCCTTGTCGCGGCTGTACCTGCAGCAGCGCCAGTACCCCGAGGCGCTGCAAGCCGCCGATTCGGCCCTGGCCGCGCGCGTTACCGAGCCCAGCGAGCGGGGCATGACCCTGGCCCACGGCCTGGTGCAAAAAGCGGCTGTGCTGCTGCGAATGCAGCGGGTGGAAGACGCCGGCGCCCTGCTCCAACAGACCCAGAGCCTCGCCGATTCCCTGAACCTGCCCATGTCCAACAAGCCCGGCGAGCTGGAACTGGACGCCACTTGGGCGCGCTACTATGTGGCCCGAAAGGACTTTGGCCGGGCCGAAACGTATTGGCTGCGGGCATACAGCAAAGCCACGGCTGCGCAGCTCGACCGGCTGCGACCCCGGTACCTCAAGGAGCTGGCCGCGTTCTACGACGCCCGTGGCCGGCCGGTGGAAGCCCAGCGCTATGCCCGCACCTACATTGAGCTGGTCGATTCCATCAGCGGCCTGCAAAGCTCCTTTCATGTGGCGCAGTACGAGAGCGAACGGGTGGAGCAGGCCCAAAATGCTCAAATCGGCAAACTGCGCGAAGCGCAGGCCGTGCAGGCCGAACGCCTGCGGCTGGGAAACTGGCTGTTGCTGGGGGCTTTGGTAGCCGTGGTGCTGGTATCGGTGCTGAGCGCCTTCATCTACCGGCAGCTGCGCACCAACCGGCGCACGCTCGACCAACTTCGGCAAACGCAGTTTCAGTTGGTACAGGCGGAGAAGATGGCGTTTTTGGGGGAGCTCACGGCGGGCATCGCCCACGAGCTGCAGAACCCGCTCAACTTCATGAAGAACTTCGCCGAGGTGAGCACGGGCCTGGTGGCCGACATGGGCGGGGCGGGGAGCGGGACGAATGGCTCGGGGTCGGGCTTGCAGGGGGAAATCCTGGCGGGGCTCAAGCAGAACCTGCAGCAAATCAGCCAGCACGGGCAGCGGGCCTCGTCCATCATCGCCGACATGCTGGCCCACTCGCGGGCGGGGGCGGGGCCGCGGCGGGCGGCGGACCTCAACGCGCTGGCCGGCGAGTCGCTGGCCCTGAAGCGCAACATCACCGAAGACTTCGGTGCCCGTCTGTTGGTGGGCAACGAAATCAACCAGCGCTCTTCAAACGACATCGGTATCGTAGGTACCG
>NZ_MDZC01000083.1 GCF_001816165.1 Hymenobacter glacialis | reverse complement strand
ATTCGGCCTGGGGCATTTTCGCTTAAAAGCTCAACTCTATTTGACTGGGCTCAAAGCCATGCACCAGCAACTAGCCCAATTCACCGCGTAACATCAGTTCAGTAATACTGATTACACACTTTCCCATGCTGACTTCACCTACTAGCGTCGCCCTATATTTAATGACTGAGAAGGGCTACGCAATACTTGAGCACTTAGTTAACAACTTTGATTACAAGATAATAAAGTATGTTGTAGGGGCAAGAGATAAAAATATTGAGAACGACTTTTACGAAGAAATAAAGACAGTATGTGCTCGATTTAATCTCCCATTTCTAGACCGCACTCAACAATCATTAATTTTGCCCACTACCGTGGCGCTAGCTATTTCGTGGCGTTGGCTTATTGCAGAAGCTAGCGGATTGGTAGTGATGCATGATAGTCTTTTGCCGCGTTACAGAGGCTTTGCACCACTAGTGAACAGCCTAATTAATGGCGAGTCAGAAATTGGGGTCACGGCATTATATGCCAATGCTGAGTTTGATCGGGGTGATGTAATAGCCCAAGCCTCGCAACCAATAAATTATCCTATTACCATTGCTCAAGCAATAACTCTGTCAGTACAATGCTATATCGAACTGGTAGAGCGCATCTGGCCGGTTTGGGTAGAGGGCCGTTCTCTACCAGCTCGACCTCAGAACGAGCAGCAGGCAAGTTATAGCCTATGGCGTGATGAGCAAGACTACTGCATCGATTGGCACCGTGATAGCCACTACTTACAGCGGTTTATAGATGCTTTAGGCTGGCCTTATAAGGGGGCGAAGGCATTGCTAAATGATAAACCAGTACGCATACTCGCTGTTGAATCCGAGCCTGAGGTTCACATTGAAAATAGAACACCAGGAAAAGTGCTTTTCATTAACCAGAATCAGCCAATAGTAGTATGTGGTACAGGCTTACTCAGACTAATCACAGTACTTGATGAAGCCAACGAGTCTGTTTTACCGCTTAAACAGTTTCGTTCCAGATTCTCTTGACAGATCCAGCCTTGTTCCTTCGATAGAGCCAGACCTTTGACCACTACTTATTTACTCATGCTACCTGCCATTCCTTTCAATAGGCCATACCTGTCGGGACCCGAAACCCAGTACATAGAAGAAGCCGTGCGTTCCGGCAAGATTTCAGGCGACGGGATTTTTACCAAGCGCTGCCACCAGTTCTTCGAGCAGCATATGGGAGTGCATAAGGCACTCCTGACCACCAGCTGCACTGATGCGCTTGAAATGGCTGCAATACTGCTCGATTTGCAGCCAGGTGATGAGGTGATTGTGCCTTCATACACCTTTGTAAGCACGCCAAATGCCTTTGTGCTGCGGGGTGCGAAAATTGTTTTTGCCGACAGTACCAAAGAAAATCCTAACATCGACGTGACGTCACTCGAAGAGCTCATTACGCCGCGCACCCGCGCCATCGTTCCGGTTCATTATGCTGGCATTGCATGTGATATGGATGCTATTCGAGCATTAGCCGACTCGCACGGGTTGGCAATAGTCGAAGATGCCGCTCAAGCCATTGACAGCTTTTACAAAGGGCGCCCTCTCGGTTCAATAGGAGAATTAGCTGCCTTTTCTTTCCATGAAACTAAAAACATTATCGCGGGTGAGGGTGGAATGCTGGTAATAAACGAGGCCCGCTACGCACAGCGCGCTGAAATTATTCGGGAAAAAGGGACAAACCGCTCCTCATTCTTCAGAGGAGAGGTTGATAAGTATGGGTGGGTGGACGTTGGGTCAAGCTTCTTGCCCTCCGATATTATTGCGGCCTTCCTATGGGCGCAGATAGAGCATATGGCTGACATACAGCATCGGCGCAAGGCTATCTGGCAACAGTATTATGAAGCATTTTCGTCTCTGACGCAATTAGGAGTCGGCTTACCAGTGATTCCGGACTATGCTACCAATAATGGGCATATGTTCTACTTGGTATGCCGGAGTTTGGACGAGCGCTCGGCACTGATTGACTATCTGCGCCAGAAGCAAATACTGCCTGTATTTCATTATCTATCTCTTCATAAGAGCCCATTTTATCAGAGCAAACATGATGGTCGTGCATTGCCTTGGGCAGACCATTATACAGACTGCCTAGTGCGGCTACCTCTTTATTATCAATTATATCCTGAATTACAGCAGCGAGTAATTGAGGCAGTTCACGAGTTTTACCAAAGAAGTTAACCGCATTTTTTGAATTACACACTTGTCTGACGTGCTACCAAACCTACACAAATTGAATAAACAACCAGTACTACAACCACAGGCACCTTCACAATTGCTGAACTGGCTTGTGGCATCGATAGTGATAGGATGTGCACTACTGACTATCTCAATTCTGATATGGAGTTTACCCCGTGGGTTTGACATTACAGATGAATCCTTTTATTTGCTTAGCTACAGATATCCAGATGAGTATGAAGCTAGTTTTTCCACTTTTCACTTACTGATTGCCAGAGGACTTGGACTTGTAGATTGTTCAGTGCTTACGTACCGCTGGCTGGGTGTACTCGCTAATTCTCTCGGAGCCGTAGCGTTTGCCTACAGTTTTGCCCGTTGGGAACGCACCGTTTCGCCTTATACAACTAGGCCTACGATAATTACGATCTGTTACATATTGCTGGGAAGCCTTCTGGCGTTCTCTATTTTTCCGCGGACGTTATCTTATAACAGCTTGAATACCTTATTACTATTGTTAGCAGTAGGCGCAGTATTGCAGGCATTGAGTAGCGGCCCAAAGGGGCGCTACTGGTTGCTGGTTGCTGGTGTTGCGGTCAGTTTGGATGTATTCGTCAAGCCTAGTACAGCATTTTTGATTGCGAGCAGCGGCATGTTGTTGGTGATCTGGAGCTGGCAGCGCCACGGAATAAAGGTGATAGTAAGCGCAGGGGTACTATTAGGCTTAGGCGTGGCGGCAGGATTGACATTCTATTTTATCAGAGTACAGTCCCCACTGGTTTGGTATCACAATTTTGTTCAGGAAACTTCTGTTATCAAAGCACACGGAGGGTATGGTATGAGGGATTTGCTACTATCTTATATAAAAGTAGCTGGCCAGACCATACTATTTATGCTTTATCCAATGGGACCAGTATTGCTACTGCTACTAGGCCTAACTTGGTGGTGGACACGCAAATCTCATTTATCTATTAATAAGCCGTACCCTGTAGTACTTGCTCTGTTAGTATTAGCTGTAGTATACACAGCTTGGCAAGCTTTTACGCGCCAGTGGTATGCGGATTCCTTTTCAAATGGATACCAGAGCCTACCCCTATTGCTGTTTCTATTGATACTAGCAGTTGGTATACTTGTAGTCCTGCCTGCTGTACAAGTAAACACCACTCATTCAAAAAGACCTTCTCAGTTAGTACCAGTCAGCATTTGGTTATTCAGTCTGCCCTTCTTAGCATCGTTGGGCACGATTAACGACCTACGGCTTAACCTATTAATTGATGTGGGCTCTTGGTTTGCGCTGTTATTGCTAATTAGCGGTATACAGGCGCGTTACTTACCAGTGTGGATAGTTAGTCTGTTGCTACTAGTGCCAGTGGGGTGGGCAGCGGGGCAGATTGCGTGGGGTACTCTCATTAACCCATACGGGTTGAAGCAACCTATGAGTAAGCAGACAGTGCCTTTGCGAACAGCCGGTTTCTCCACCACTTTGCTAGTTGACTCGGCTACTGCCACTTTCTTTACTCAGTTCACGCGCTTGCTAACACAAAATGGTTTCCATCCCGGCGACCCAATGATAACACTCTACGATGCGCCAGGCTTGGCATATGCCAGCGGGGGTATCTCGCCCGGAATGGGCTGGTATTTTTCCCATCGTGACGTTCGTAACTGTCACGGACTTGATGTAACAAAATTGGCAATTACCAAATCATATATAGTTACTACACAGCCCATAGGAGAGATTATGCAAAAATGTCTTAACGACAAAGGCGTGTACTTTCCAGAGTATTATCGGTTAGTAGGTTCGCTTTCTAGTCCACATTATTCTCAGGTAAACATCTATGCACCAATACAGGCAGTTCCCTAATAAAAGATGGGTACTCTGAGGTGGTCTAGGTAAAACGGACAGCGAGAAGTCTTAACTTCCGCTGCTCATGACTGAAAAATCAAATTTTGGAGGAGGTCCCTCCACTCGCAAGAAATACACGCCAGCGTTCAAAGCCAAGTGCGTGTAGTACTCCCCAAAATTTGGACAGTCAAAGCGGGCTAGCTTAGCCCGATTATGACCCCAAAACGCTCCCGCCGTCGCTATACGGCCGAGTTCAAAGCTGAGGTGGCGCTGGCCGCGCTCACCGAGCACCAACCGCTGGCTGAGTTGGCCGCCCATTACCAGCTGTCCACCACCCAAATCACGCGCTGGAAGCTGCAGTTGCGGGAACAAGCCGCGCAGGTCTTTGCCGAAACGCCTGCTTCCGGCGCGGTCGTAGCCGACGTGGAGCCCTTGTACGCAGCCATCGGCCGGCTGCAAGTGGAAAATGCGCTGCTAAAAAAACGCTGGGCCCATGTCGGTAGTCCAGCAACGGGGCCTGGTGGCCCACGCCGACCCGGCCAGCTCGGTGCAGACCCGCTGCCAGGCCCTGGGCCTGGCGCGCAGCAGCTTTTACTACCAGCCCTGCGGGGAAAGCGCCTACAATCTGGAACTCATGCGCCTGCTGGATGAGGAGTTTACCAACCATGATTTCAAGGGCGTGCTGGGCCTGCGCGACCACCTGCGCCTGGCCGACCACCTCGTCAACGAAAAGCGCGTGCGCCGCCTCGTGCGCCACGAGCCGGTCTATCCCAAACCACGCTTATCGGTGCCGGGGCAGGGCACCACGCCTTATCCCTACCTGCTATGGGACCGCCCGGCCACTGCTCCGAATGAGGTGTGGAGCACCGATATTACCTACATTCCCATGGCCAAGGGCTTCCTCTACCTAGTTGCCGTACTCGATTGGCATGCCCGCTACGTGCTGAGCTGGGAGCTGAGCAACACGCTCGACGTGGGCTTATGTCTGCAAGCCCTGGCCGACGCGCTGCGACACGCCCCAGCCCCGCACATCTTCAATTCCGACTAGGGCAGTCAGTTTACCTCTCTGGCCTACGAGCAGGCCCTGCTACAAGCCGGCTGCCGCATCAGCCGCATCAGCCGCGACGGCCGGGGCCGCGCCACCGACAACGCCTTCATCGAACGCCTCTGGCGCACGGTCAAATGGGAGCACATTGAGGTGGTCCGATTATGCTGGACAGTTTAGGGCAGTGGTTTGAAGGAGTTGTTGATGAGCGTGATAGGGCAGTTGATAGCCGATGCTGGAGTGCAGGCGGTGGTGATTGTAGTAGTCAAAATAGTCGGCGACGCTTTGCTGGGCATCGGCCAGGTCGGCAAAAACGGGCCATTCGCGGAGTTCAAGTACCTCCGTTTTGAGGCGTGACCAGAGGCTCTCGGCCTGGGCGTTGTCGTAGCAGTCGCCGCGGCGGCTTTGCGAGCGCAGGGCCTCGTGGTCGCGGAGCAGGGCGCGGTAGGCGTTACCGCCGTACTGCCCGCCGCGGTCGGAATGCACGACGAGGCCGGACGTGGGCGGTTGGGAAAGAAAGCCCCGTTGCAAGGCGATGGTGACCAGTTCTTCGGGCACGGTGGCCATCACGTGCCAGCCCACGACACGCTTGCTGGCCATGTCCTGAAAGGCGCACAAGTAGGCACAGTGGCCGTCAGCAAGCGGCAAATACGTGATGTCCGAGACCCACACCTGGTTGGCCTGGGTGGGTTTGGGCTGGTCGAGCAAGCGGTTGGGCGCGCACCGTAGCCCGTGGGTCGAGTCGGTGGTGCGCGGGGTGTAGGCCTTCGGCTGGAGGGCGTGCAGGCCCCGGCGGCGCATGGCCGTGCGCAGGCGCTGGCGGCCCACCCGGTGGCCTTTTTCGCGCAAGGCCACCCGCAGCCGGCGGGTGCCGTAGCGGCGTTTATGCACCCCAAACACCTTCACCAAGGCAGTTTCCCAGGTCGGCGTTTCGCTGACCACCGCCCTACCGGGGCACCCCCGCTGCTGGCCGGCCGGCCAAGCGTAATAGCCGCTGGCGGGCACGCCCAGCACCTGGCAGAGCCGCCGCACGGGGTAGTGGCCGCGCTCGGCAGCGATGAAGCGGTAGCGGCTCATGCTCATGGGGTCTCGGTCTGCGA
The DNA here is from genome assembly GCF_001816165.1 of Hymenobacter glacialis. Lineage (GTDB taxonomy): Bacteria > Bacteroidota > Bacteroidia > Cytophagales > Hymenobacteraceae > Hymenobacter > Hymenobacter glacialis. Next base: position 9,095 of record NZ_MDZC01000083.1, on the reverse strand, counting down.
GAAGATGGCAATGGCTTTTTTTAAAATGGCCAGTTCCTGCGCTTGCCGTCGGGCCAGGGCCCGCAGCTGGCGCAACTCGGCCGCCGTATCGGAGTCCAGGGCTGCGCCCAACGCGGCCGCTACGGGCGTTTGGGCGGCTTTTTGCCACTGGTAGATGCGCTTGGGGTCGATGTTCAACGCCCGGGCAGCTGCTTGAGCCGAACGGCTTTGCTCAGCCAAGCGCAAGGCTTCGGCGCGGAAGGCCGCATCATACTTGCGGCGTTTGTCGGGTTTTGGTGTGTCTTTCATGACGAAGGAAAGATACCACCCTGTTCTGTCCAGATTAACTAGACCACCTCACATCTACCTCAACCCCGCCGACGATGGCCACCACCTGCATCGCCAATTACAGGCGTACTTTGCCTACTACGACCACCACCGACCGCACCAAAGCCTGTGCGGCCAAACACCCGCCCAGGTCTTCGCCCAACCTTCATTCATCCAAGCATAACCATATTACTTAACAACCCCCGCTAAACTGTCCAGTTTTTGGGGAGTAGTACAATCAAATATACGGCTTCATTCTCAACTCAGGAATATACATCACGCACCACGTACAACGGCCGCTTGCGCGCCGCATCCAGCCCGCGCCACACGTACTCGCCAATAACGCCCAGGGCCACCATCTGGAAGGCCGACACGAAGAGCATGACCACCATGAGCGTGGTCCAGCCGGCGGGCTCGTCGGGGCGGGCTACTTTAAGGGCTATCACGTAGAGGCCGTAGAGCAACGCCACGAACCCCAGCCCTAGGCCCAGCACGGAGATGGCCCGAATGGGCACGAAGGAAAACGCCAGCAGCGAATCGACCAGCAGCTTGATTTTCTTGCTAAGCGTCCAGCGCGACTTGCCAATTTCGCGCTTGCGGCGTATGTAGGGGATGTTTACGTAGGCGAAGCCCAACCACACCATGAGGTAGAACACGTTGGAGTTGCGCTCGTGCAGCCTCAGTACCTCGGTGGCTACTTGGCGGTCGAAGAATACGAAATCGAACCCGCCGTCGGGGATGTTACGCAGGGCCAAGTTCTTCATCAACCAATGAAACAGCTTGGCCATGGCCACGGCCAGGCCGATGTCTTCCCGGTCCTGGCGGTTGCCGATGACCAGCTTGTAGCCCTGCTGCCAGTGGGCGTACATCTGCACCATCAGTTCGGGGGGATCCTGCAGGTCAGCGGTGATGACGGCCAGGCAGTCGCCGGTGGCATGGGCCATGCCGGCCACGATGGCGTTGTAGGAACCCACGTTGCCGGTCAGATCCACAATGTGGATGCGGCCGGGGTACAGGGCCTGTGCCCGGAGCAGCGCCCCTAGGGTGTCGTCGCCCGAGCCGTCGTTCACAAACACGTACTCGAACGTGACTTCGGGCGGAAAATTTGCCTCGTTCGCCACCAGTTCGCGGGTCGTCACCGGAATGTTATCTTCGTTGAAGTAGCAGGGAACAATGACGGAGAGCTTAGGCATGGATGGGATGGGATGGTATGTAACTGCTAATATGCAGCGGGTACCGTCTTCTCAGTTCACCTCACGGCACCCCTTTGGGGCATAGCCCCCTCTCCAAAAAAGAGGGGGGACTAGCTATAGTATAGAACTTTATAAGCTAGAACTATAAAACCAATCCCCCCTCTTTTTTGGAGAGGGGGCTATGCCCCAAAGGGGTGCCGTGAGGTGAACTAAGAGAGCAACGCTTAATGTATAATTTCAGAAAAACCTTAAAAACTCTGAATAACATCGGCTACGGTGGCTACGTGCGTCTCGGTCATGCCTGGCCACATGGGTAGGCTCAGGCAGGTATTGGCCAGCTCTTCGGCAATGGGAAAGCTGCCGGGGGCTAACCCTAGCGCCTGATAGGCCTGCTGTAAGTGGGCCGGCACCGGGTAATGAATCATCGTGCCGATGCCTTGGGTGGTGAGGTGCTGCTGCAGGGCGGCGCGCTGGGGCGTATGCACCACGTATAGATGGTAGACGTGGGTGGCCCCGTCGGCCACGGCGGGCAGGCGCAGGTCGACGATACCGGCCAAGTGCTGGTCGTACCAAGCGGCTACCTGCTGGCGCTGGCGCGTCCACCCCGGCAGGTGCGGCAGCTTCACGCGGAGCAGGGCAGCCTGGAGCTCGTCGAGGCGGGAGTTGTAGCCCACCACTTCGTTGTAGTATTTCTGCTGTGAGCCGTAATTACGCAGCACCTGCACATTGTGGGCCAGGCGGGCATCGTTGGTGGTCACGGCTCCGGCGTCTCCCAAGGCCCCCAGGTTTTTGCCGGGGTAGAAGCTGGTACCATTCACGTGCCCGAAGCTACCAGTGACCCCGCCGGCGAAGGTCGCCCCCTGCGCCTGGGCATTGTCCTCGACCACGTACAGATTGTGCTGCGCGGCCAGGGCCATAATTTCCGTCATGCGGCAGGCCTGCCCGTAGAGGTGCACCGGCATAATGGCACGGGTGCAGGGCGTGAGGGCGGCCGCGATGAGGGCCGGGTCGAGGTTGCTGGTAACGGGGTCGGGCTCAACGGGCACGGGCGTGGCCCCTACCTGCGTCACGGCCAGCCAGGTAGCAATGTAGGTGTTGGAGGGCACGATTACTTCATCGCCGGGGCCCACGCCCAGCACGCGCAGGGCCAGCACCAGCGCATCTAGGCCATTGGCCACTCCTACGGTGTGCGCGACTTGGTTGAAAGCGGCATACTCCTGCTCAAACTGTTTTACTTCCTCGCCCAGCACGTACCGATAGGAGTTATAGACGCGGCTGAAAGTAGCCGTCATGTCGTCGCATAGGAGAGCGTGCTGGGGCTCGAAAGATAAAAAAGGAATGTTCATCGGTATAAAAGTAAAAAGAGCAGCTTGAGTTAACGCGAATGGCAGGCCAGTACGTGGCTGGTGGCCCCCAGCCGGAAGCCCAGCTTTTCGCAGGACCGGAACACGGCGTGGTTGGTGGCCTGGGTGGTCATCAGTACGGCTTCGTGCCCTAACTCTTTGGCCCGATGCACCGCTTCCGCCATCAGCTTTACGTGCCAGCCTCGGTTGGCCGGGCCAACGGCCGTGAGCAGCACGCGCGACAGCGCCGTATCCAGGGCCTGCGCGTCGTGCGCCAGGTCGCTGATAGCCAGAAAGGAATCGACCGGCAGGTCGGGCTGGTTAGGTACAAGCACCACATCGGCTAGGCCGGCCGTGACGGTATTTTCGGCGTAGCGGGCCAGATAGGCATCGGCGCGGGCTTCGCCAAACCACGGGTCGGCATGAAACCGGTCGTACACGTTACGGGCCGTAGCCGCCATTTGACCGACGCGCCCCACCTCCCCTTCCGTAGCCGGGCGCACCGGATAGCGGGGATAGTCAAAAGCCGGGAGCTGGTCGCGGTAATACGTCAGGCGGGTTTCTACCAGCTGCCAGCCGGCCCCGGTGAGTCCTTGGCATAAGCGGATATCCTCGGCAGGCACCACGCTGAACGCGTAAAACGCTTCGTGCCGAGCCACCAGCTGCGCCCGCAGGTCGGTGGCGGCCTGCGTGAACTGGGCCGGCGTCGCGGCCCCGTCGAAAAGCCCGGTAAAAAGCCGATACATGGGGGTACCGAAGTACTCGGAGTCCCACGGCAGCTGGTTGAGCAGCCACGCTACTTCCGCCGGACCAGTTGAGGACCGAACAACTTCGGTCCCAGCATCCTGCCCCCAGGCGGCAGCGACACCGGTCCCGAATAATGCCTGTTGCCGCTCCAGCGCGAGCTGTCGCAGAAAGTAATAGGGCGAATAATAAGCCAGCTCAGTTCGTCGGGCCGCTACCAGCCGGCTCAGGGTTTCGGTGCCCATTGCTGACGAAACGCTTGGTAGTCACGGATATAATCATCCTCCGCATAGGTCCGCGAGGCCAGTGCGAGTTGCACCGCCGTGTGCGAGTACTGCATGGTGTGCCAAGCACAGGGCGGCACGTACAAGCCCACGTTGGGGTCTTCGAGGCGGAAGAGCTGAATATTCCCATCGGCCGTTTCCGTGGTGACGATGATACGGCCGGCCACGGCAACCAATACCTGCTCGGTGCGGTGATGGGCGTGACGGCCCCGCACGATGCTTTCCGGGGTGTAGTACGTCCAAAAAACCCGCTGCACCGAGAAGGGCAGCGGGTCCTTGTCGTTTTCGCCTACGGAAATGTAGCCAATACCCGGCACCCCCAGCTTGGGGAAATCGATAAGATGTGGAGCAGGATAATCGGCCATCGAAGATTATTGAACGTGTTGTTTTAAATACTCCTGCAAACGGCTCAGTCCTTCGGCACGGTCCGCCTTAGGCTTCCGTAGACAACTCATTCACTTGTCTGTCCCTAAGGCTTCAAAATAACATTCTTTCATTTTGCAAACAATTCATTCCGGCACTCGCCCCGCCGCGTAGTTTCAGAGTACAAGTTAGTTGCGCCGTGGCTCCACTGTAGCCGGACAGTAGCTGAACCCAGTCTAGACCGTAGTCGTGGTAGGGTCAACCTCACTGCCCTAGTCTGGGTTTTCTCCTAAAACCAAACAAGCGACGGACTGGCAGAATCTATGATTTTACCGATCCGCCGCTTTTTTAGTCTAGTCTATCCCGTAGGAACTTTGCTATTACTCCACTGCAAAGGTAATAAGCCTGCCGTGATATACCGCAACAATTGCCTGACGCTCATCTCCCACTATTCTTAAGGAAAGGGGGCGGGGATAGAGCCGTTATGTTCTGCGGTTAGGAGGGTGAGATTTCGCCAGTACGTTTCTTCACGTGCTCCTTGAAATATTCCAGCGTGCGGCGTAGCCCCTCGGCGCGGTCTACCTTGGGTTCCCAGCCCAAGATTTCCCGGGCTTTGGTGATGTCGGGTTTGCGTTTCATGGGGTCGTTTTCGGGCAGGGCCTGAAAGGTGGGTTTGAATTCGACGCCGGTGAGACGGGCAATTTCTTCCCCGAACTCCTTGATAGTGATTTCATCAGGGTTGCCAATGTTCACGGGCAAGGCGTAGTCGCTGAGCAGCAGACGGTAAATCCCCTCCACCAAGTCGTCTACGTAGCAAAACGAGCGGGTCTGCATGCCATCGCCGAACACGGTCAGGTTCTCGCCGCGCAGGGCCTGCGAGAGGAACGCCGGCAGCACGCGGCCGTCGTCGAGGCGCATGCGGGGGCCATAGGTGTTGAAGATGCGAATGATGCGCGTTTCCAAGCCGTGGTGGTTGTGGTAAGCCATGGTGATGGCTTCCTGGAAGCGCTTGGCTTCATCGTAGCAGCCACGGGGCCCCACCGGATTCACGTTGCCGTAGTACTCTTCTACCTGCGGGTGAACCTCGGGGTCGCCGTACACTTCGGAAGTGCTGGCGATGAGCATGCGGGCCCCTTTCACCCGAGCCAGGCCTAGCAGGTTGTGCGTGCCCAGCGAGCCCACTTTCAGGGTCTGAATGGGAATTTTGAGGTAGTCAATCGGCGAGGCCGGCGAGGCGAAATGCAGGATGTAATCGAGCTTACCGGGCACGAACACGAACTTGCTCACGTCGGCGTGGTGAAACTCAAAGTCCTTGTTGCCAAACAGGTGTTCGATGTTCTGGAGCGAACCTGTAATCAGGTTGTCCATGGCAATGACGTGGTAGCCCTCGGCCAGAAACCGGTCGCAGAGGTGCGAGCCCAGAAAACCAGCTCCGCCGGTGATGAGGACGCGTTTTTTATCGGTTGTAGTATCGTTCATACGTTTATTTTGTCATCCTGAGGGCAGCGAAGGACCTCATCAGGTCCGCGCCGCTAGGGTAAGTAGTAATCCTATGTAGGGGCAGCCGTGATGAGGCTCTTCGCTGCACCCAGAATGACAAGTTTGGGGTTAAGCAGGCTCCTTGTGGTCGGTTTTGACGCCGATGCAGTGATAGGCAAAGCCCAGGCTTTTCAGTTCGCTGGCTTCGTAGATGTTGCGGCCGTCAAAAACGACTTTTTGCTTCATCAGGCGGCCCACTACCTCAAAATTCGGGGCCCGAAACTCGGGCCATTCCGTGACGATAAGCAGGGCGTCAGCGTCGATTAGGGCGGCAAATTCGTCTTTGGCGTACGTAATGCTGTCGCCGAGCGAGTGCTTGGCTTCGGGCATGGCCACCGGGTCGTAAGCCGTCACGGTGCAGCCGGCGGCCAGCATCTTTTCAATGATAACCAACGAGGGTGCCTCCCGCATATCGTCGGTCTTGGGCTTGAAAGAAAGCCCCCACACGGCTATTTTTAGGCCGCGCAACTCTCCGGCGAAGTGCCGGCTCACCTTATCGAAAAGCACCGACTTCTGCTGCTCGTTCACGCTTTCAACGGCCTGTAGCACCTGCATCTGGTAGCCGTGTTCCTGAGCGGTTTTGATAAGCGCTTTCACGTCCTTGGGGAAGCAGGAGCCGCCGTAGCCGATGCCGGGGTAGATAAACTTGGTGCCAATCCGGGCATCGGAGCCGATGCCCTGGCGCACCTTGTTCACGTCAGCGCCCATGATTTCGCAGAGGTTGGCCACGTCGTTCATGAAGCTTATTTTGGTGGCCAGCATGGAATTGGCCGCATATTTCGTCATCTCTGCAGATGGGATGTCCATGAAGATGATGGGATGGCCGTTGAGCAGGAACGGCTTGTAGAGCTTGGTCATCACCTCTTCGGCGCGCTCCGAAGCCACGCCCACCACGATGCGGTCGGGCTTCAGAAAGTCGTCAATGGCGGCACCTTCTTTTAGGAACTCAGGGTTTGAGGCTACATCGAACTCGATGTTAACCCCGCGCTTTTCCAAGGCTTTTTCAATTTCGGTGCGAACTTTGGCCGCGGTGCCCACGGGCACGGTGCTCTTGGTCACGATGACGCCGTAGCTGTTCATGTGCTCCCCAATGCCGCGGGCCACGGCCAGCACGTACTTCAGGTCGGCGGAGCCATCCTCGCCGGGCGGAGTGCCTACCGCGATAAACGCAACGTCGCAGTCTTTAATGGCTGTGGCCAAACTCGTGGAGAACTGCAGCCGGCCTTTTTCCACGTTGCGGGTCACCATTTCCTCCAAGCCGGGCTCGTAGATAGGCAGAATGCCCTGGTGAAGGTTGTCAATCTTTTTCTGATCGATATCGACGCAGACTACTTCAATGCCTACTTCGGCAAAACAAGTCCCGGTTACCAAACCGACGTAGCCGGTACCTACAATTGCTATTTTCATAAAATTAATGCTCCTGATATTTCGTTAGGACGAGAGGGCAAATTTAGCCCTTAAAGATTTACTTCGGCGAAGCACTTCTCAGCAGGCCATTTTGCATTTTTAGCTTCGCCGACTTAAGCAGCTTAAAAACAAAAGTATAAATTAAATTACTGAGCCCGAATTATTCGAAAATCAATTGCTTGGGTCTGTAGCAGTTCGCGCTCAGCTGGGTTGTGGCCCTCGAATTGATACGGCCGGTATTTCATAAAATACGGCACTACAGTTGCTGCATCGCCCGCTTCAGGCTGGATCTGATAGCACGCCACAGGTAGCAGATAAGCAAAGTTTATCAGCTTGTAATGAGGTTGCTCGTCCGTGCGCTGGTCGCGGTCTGGTGGCCCGAACACCCTGTAGTACACCAAGTTCTGCGTGCAGCCGGTCGTTTCGATGCCTGCTATTTGCCGGACGTCGTGGATGCCATGCGCGTACACTACATCGGCCGGTTATTCAACGGTGCGGTAGGCGGGAGCGAAGGTACCAAAGCGCCACAAGCCCAAAGCGCTTAGTCCTAGCAACCAGTAGTTCTGCGGATAATACTTCGTAATTCTTAGCAAAACCACCAAACCTCCCATCACAACGAAAGGCACGAATAAGTGGATAATCCGGCCGTAAAACACCAGCTTGTGCGCAAACTGCACTGCAACGGCGTAGCCCATCCACCCCAAAAAAACCAGAACCAATAGCGCCGCAAGCGGCAACTGCGCGTCGGACCTGTATTCACGCCGGACAAGAGATACCCAGGCCATTCTCGCACACAAAATCAGTCCGACGACAGACAAAGCCAGAAGCATCGCCCCAAACCATCATTCTACTTCCCAGAAATAAGTGGCGATGAAGCTAAATCCTTCGTCGAAACTGCCTTGAGTGACGGTGGTGGCAATATAGCGGCTACTGGCGAGGTAAGAAGTATCCGAGAGCCGGGCCAGCAGCTCAAACGTGACCAGCACCGCAACCAGCCCCGCCAGCAGGCTCACTACCGGTTTGAGGCGCCTCATGAGGGGTTTTTCCTCGCGGCCCTCGGGCACCAAGCTTAATGCTAACGACAAGCCTAGCAATACCAGCGGACCCAGAAAATACCCCGGGTACACCGCATAGCTAACGCCGGCCAGGATGCCCGACCACCAGTGCCGCCGCGTGGTTCCGGCATCGGTCGGGGCCAGCAGGCCGCTTAGCGCCAGCAGGAAGAAAAACAGCGAATGGTCGTAAGGCAGGATGTGCCGCAAATACACGTTGGTATTCACCAACCCGGAATAGAGAACAATGCCCACCAGTGAGATATTCGCACTGAAAAACCGGCGATAGATGCGGTACAGTAACAAAGCGTTCAGACCCATGATGAGCACATTGAACGCCTGGGGCACCTGCAGCGATGGCGGTGAGTTAGGGTTCAGCTTGAACAGTAACAGGAGCACCGCCTGACCCAGACCCGAAATGGCGCGCCACAGACCATCACCCGGCCGGCGCCCATGGAGTTGATGGCCTGCAGGAATTCCTGCACGTGCCCCTCCCCTAGTGCCCGCAAACCCAGCATGGCAGTCACGTAGCGCTGCTCGTCCACAAACGCCATGGTGCCCTTACCTATCAGGCTGAGCCGTGCCAGCGTAATGGCCAGCACGCCTCCCAACAGCGCCAATCGGGAAATCGAAAATTGCCGCCCAAACAAAGAGAAGCCTGCCGACGGCCCCAGCGCAGCCAACCTTTCCAATTTATAATTGAAGCTGTTTAGGAAGTAGCCAGCAGCGCGCAAAACAGAAAAGACTTCCAAAAAAGCGGGAAATTTGAGGTGCGACCCATCTCCTTTCCCTCCCTCATGGAAGTCCTGACCAAAGATATGATTACCCGCTGGATATTGCCCCACCTGCCCGCCCGCACGGGTG
>NZ_MDZC01000082.1 GCF_001816165.1 Hymenobacter glacialis | reverse complement strand
GGTGCAACGCCTAGCCCCGCTTCTGAAGGCGGCGGCGGCGAGCCCCGGCCCCGGCGGGACGGCGGTGAGCGCCGCACCGAAGGTGGCGAGCGCCGCGAAGGCCGCGGTGGCCGCAACAACCGCCGCGGCGGGCGTGGCCCGGCCGGCGAACCCGGCGCCGCTCCGGCCCCGGCAGGAGAATAATTGTTAGCGGTTAGTAATTGACTATTGATTGCTAACCGCTAAGCAAATGACTGGTTATTTGGCATTTGTAGCGGCGTAGTGAATCGGGTCTCCAGTTGGTGGGGCCAGGGTCACCGCGCCGCTGCAAGTGCGGTCTCAGGTATCTATTATGAATCAAATCAGTGCAGTTCGAGGTGTTTTGGCAGCCGGTTTATTATGTTTGCTCACCGCCTGCGACCCCAATCGGGTGTTTGAGGAGAACACGGACTTCCCCAACTACTCCTGGGACGTGCAGCAAAAGCCGGCCTTCACCTTTGCCATTGAGGACACCACGGCCCGCTACGACGTGTACTTCAATGTGCGCCACGCCTCGGCATACGGGTTCTACAACCTCTACGTGAAGCACACCCTCACGGGCCCGGGCGGGCAGGTGGGAAAACCCCAGCTGCACCAGATGCTGCTGCTGGACCCCAAAACCGGCGAGCCCAAGGGCAGCGGCACCGGCGATATCTACGACATCCAACTGCTGGCCCTGCGCAACCAGCGCTTCGCCAAACCCGGCAACTACACCCTCACGCTGGAGCAGTACATGCGCCAGGCGCAGCTGCCCGGCCTCATGGCCATGGGCGTGCGCGTGGCCAGGCACGAGGAAAAGAAATAGAGCGCTGCCTGCAACAGCAAAGGCCGGTCCCGCATGGTGCGGGGCCAGCCTTTGCTGTTTTTTGGGTTGCGTGCTGGCGCTATTGCAGGCGAGTTACATCAACGGCATTGGGGCCTTTTTTGCCGGCTTTGATATTGAATTCAACCCGGTCGCCTTCCTGGATTTCGTGGATGAGGCCGGTTTGATGTACAAAAATTTCTTCCTGGGTATCGTCGGGCACAATGAAGCCAAAGCCTTTGGTGTCGTCGAAAAATTTAACAGTGCCGGTGAGCATAAGCGAATGAGGGGGTAAAATGAACGGGGCATCAAACTAACGCACGCAGCCAGCCACGGGTTGACGACCACTGGAAGGCTGCCGCAGCAGAATGCCGCACAAAGGTAAAATCGCGGCGGGGAATAGCAGCCAGGAACGCAAACAGGCTGAGGCAGGCCCATCCCAACCATAACAACGGATAGGGGGGCGCGTATAGACACGAAGTTCATCCTTTCACCGATTGTAACGCCCAACGCCCACCATGGAAAACGAGGAAATAAACTTGAATACCGAATCGAATGACATTGCCGGCAACCGCATTGATGGCCCGGTGGGCAACACGGCCGCCAAACCCGGTGGCCCCGGCACTAGTGTGGGCATCCCGGGCGGGCCTTCTACCAAAGCCTCCGGCATCAGCAGTTCCGCTGCTAGCGTTTCAAGCGAATCACTCGTGGATTCGGAAATGAACGCGGGCCATGGCGCCGTGGGCACCGCTAACGAAGAGCAGGAAAACAAAGAAGCCAACCCCGCCAACCTGCGGCCCGCCAATGCCTACGGGGGGAATTTCGGCAACAGCACCCAGGACAGCTACCGCGACGAAGACCGCCGCGAAAACCAGGACAGCGACCCCAACCGGGGCGAGTTCGGCGCTCAGAGCGATATGGGAACCACCCACGGCGGTTTCGGCAACCAAAACCGGCTGGCCGACTACGAATCAAGCAATTCGGCCGAAGACCAGTATTACGGCGGAGCTGGCCGCCCCGGCCCTCAGGACAACGCCTACCGCGACTACGATGGCCGCGACGCACGGCCCGACGCCCGCACCGAATACGGGTTTGAGGCCGGCAGCCCGGTGGCCAACGCGGCGGGCCAGGCGGCGGAGAGCGGGCAGATTCAGGGTTCTGACTACAAAGGGCCCAACGCGGACAACCGCAACCAGCCCGACCGGGCCGACATCAATAGCGCCTTCCAGAACGACAACGGCTCGGCCCAGGGCCCCGACCGGGGCTACGCCGACGACTACGGCCACACTTCCCTGCGGGGTGCTGCCACGCCTACTGCCGCCACGGAAGCACGCCCCGCCAACCCCGCAGGTGCCGAGCAGCGCAACCAGGCCGAAGGCTATATGCCCACCCCCGGCGGCGTCGATAAGCAGGGCCGACGCGAGGAAAAGCACCCCGGCTATTCTACCAACACCCCGGAAATGGCCGATCAGCGCGGCCAGATTCCACCCAGTAGCCAGGGCTACGGCGACCGTGGCCGCGAAGAACCCCGCCGCAACCCGGATTTCAATACTGGCGACGACCGCAACGGCTACGTGAAGGGCAACGGCGGCGACGCCAGCCAAGGCACGGGCTCGCGCGGTGGCTCTTATAATGATGCCTACAGTGACAGCCAGCCCGGCAGCAAAGAGGGCTCGCCAGCCAAAGGCGATGAGCGCATTGAAGACCGCGCCCAGAACTACGGCCAAACCGCCCGCCGGGAAAACCGCAGCGCAACCGGCGACGAAAACGAAGCCGACCACGGCGCCCCGCGCCGCAACGCCGGCCGCGAGGGCGAAGGCGACGAGTAACGCCCGTCAGACAACGCCTGTCATGCTGAGCCTGCGAAGCATCTTGTCAGGTCAGAACAGGTCGTTCAGCGGCGAGAGGATGCTTCGCAGGCTCAGCATGACAGGCGGTTTGGACAGACGCAGCAAAAGAATGGCCCGCCATGTATCTGGCGGGCCATTCTTTTGCTGCTAAAATCGGAAGTTACTTCCCTCCGCCGGCTGGGCTTTTCTGGGCCTGCTGCATGGGGTTCTGGGCGGCTTGTTGCTGCTGCTGGAACAGGTCGAAGCGCGAAGCGGCGGGCTGACGGGGGAAGGCGTTGTTGCTCAGGTCGGTGTCGGCCGTTTGCTGGAAAGGGTCGAGCACGAAAGAAATAACGGGCTTTTCGGTCACCATCACCTTGGTCACTCGCTCGTTGTTTTTGCGCCAGATTTCGGCCGGAATGGTCCGCACTTCCTGACTGTTGTCGGCGTAGGTGAGCTGCACGATGACGGGCATGACCAGGCCGCCCACGTTGCGCAAACTGAGCTCGTAGAAGTGCTGGGGCTGGGCGGCCAGGCGCTGCTGCTGCTCGGGGCTGAGGCCGGCGCGGTAGGCAGCGTAGCGCTGCTGGTCGGCGGCGGTCACGGCCAGCGGGTTGTACTCGTTGTAGAAGTCCTTGAGCTCGGGCTTCTCGTCCACGAGCGTGCTTTTCAGGTCGGTGGCGTTGCGCTGGGCCGAGATGGAGGGGGCGGCGGCGGCCTGCAGCTGCTGGAGGCGGGCCTTTTCCACGGCCGGGTCGCCGGTGCTCGGGGTAAAGGATTTCACCGATTCCAGGGCCAGGTCGGTGTGGTCGGTGGTGTAGAACCAGCCGCGCCAGAACCAGTCCAGGTCCACGGCCGAGGCGTCTTCCATGGTGCGGAAGAAGTCGGCGGGCGTGGGGTGCTTGTAGGCCCAGCGCTGGGCGTAGGTCTTGAAGGCGTGGTCGAAGAGCTCGCGGCCCATCACCGTTTCGCGCAGGATATTCAGGGCCGTGGCGGGCTTCGCGTAGGCATTGTTACCAAACTGCAGGGCCGACTCCGAGTTGGTCATAATCGGCGACTGCAGGCTTTTGTCGGTCTTCATGTACTCCACAATGTTGCGGGGCTCGCCGCGGCGCGAGGGGTACGTGCGCTCCCATTCCTGCTCGGTGAGGTACTGCATGAAGCTGTTCAGGCCCTCGTCCATCCACGACCACTGCCGCTCGTCGGAGTTCACAATCATGGGGAAGAAGTTGTGGCCCACTTCGTGAATAATCACGCCAATCATGGCGTACTTGGTCTGCGAAGAATACGTGCCGTCCTTCTCGGGCCGGCCGCCGTTGAAGCAAATCATGGGGTACTCCATGCCGAAAATGGGCCCGTGCACCGAGATGGCCACTGGGTACTCATAAGGAATGGTGTACTTGGAGTACGTCTTGATGGTGTGCGCTACGGCCTCCGTGGAGTACTGGCCCCAGAGCGGGTTGCCCTCCTTGGGGTAGTAGCTCATGCACATCACCGTCTTGTTGTTCTGCTCAATGCCCATGGCATCCCAGATGAACTTACGCGAGCTCACCCAGGCAAAATCGCGCACGTTTTTGGCGGCGAAATTCCAGGTTTTGGTCCTGGTGCTCCGGCTCGACTCGTTCTGTACCGCTTCGGCCTGGCTGATGATGAGCACGGGCTTCTTGGCGTTTTTGGCCTGCGCGAGGCGCTTTTGCTGAGTAGCGGTCAGTACCTGCGACGCATTTTGCAGCGTGCCGGTGGCGCCCACTACGTGGTCGGCCGGCGCGGTAATGCTCACCTTGTAGTCGCCGAAAGGCAGCGTGAATTCGCCGCTGCCCAGAAACTGCTTGTGCTGCCAGCCCTGGTTGTCGGAATACACGGCCATGCGGGGGTACCACTGCGCAATTTCGTAGAGGTAGTTTTTGTCCTCCGGGAAGTACTCGTAGCCGTTGCGGCGCACCTGCTGGCCGTTCACGTTGTAGTGCCACTTCACGTTGAAGGAGTAGGACTGGCCGGGCCGCAGGGGCGTGGGCAGGTCTACGCGCATCATGGTGTAGTTGGTGGTCGTTTTCAGTGCCTTGCCGTCGCGGCCGGTCACGGCATCAATCTTAAAGCCGCCATCGAAATCCGACAGCAGCCCCTCAACGGCGTTGAACGTCATCCGGTCCTGCAGCTGGCTCACTTCCGTGGTGGCCGTGATGGAGTTTTTCTCCAGCACGTTCTGGTCGAGCTGCACCCACAGGTAGGGCAGCACATCGGGCGAGAGGTTGGTGTAGGTGATGGTTTCGCGCCCGGTCAGGGCCTGCTTGGCATCGTCGAGCGTGACCTGGATGTCGTAGTCGGCCCGCTGCTGCCAGTATTCCTTGCCTGGCGCGCCGCTGGCGGTGCGGTACACGTTGGGCGTGGGCAGCAGGGTTTCGAGCTGCGCGAATTTGTCGGTGCCCGAGTTGGTGGTTTGGGCTTGAATGGCCAGCGCGGGCAGCAGCCCGAGCAGCAGCGCTACGTAGCGCCGGGGAGGAAATGAAGAAAGTAGGCGGATTTGCATGCCGCTAATTTACGTAGCCAGCTGTCATCCTGAGCGCAGCGAAGAACCTTATCAGAAAAGAACAAGCCGTTTGCTGGCGTGATTAAGGTCCTTCGCTGCGCTCAGGATGACAGGAGGGAAGGGCCGCTAACAACGCGTGCCGTCCTTACCGGTGCAGCTTCACGCCAATGTCGTACTGGTAGCGCGGCGGGCCACCCAACGGAATGGCGAAGAAGGGCAGGGCCGTATCGTACTGGTCGGTCACGTAAAACACCAGGTCGTTGGGGGCGGCGCTGGTGGAGGTGAGGCGGAAGTCGAGGCTGAGGCCGTGCTCTTTCGCGGCAATGGGCAGCACGCTGCTGGTCCATTCGCCGTTGCCACTCACGGCGGCAGCATGGCCGTTTTTTGCCACGCTGAATATTTCCAGGGTAGCCCCGTTATCGGCATCAAAATTACTTTGCTTGATGCTCACCACTTTGTTGTTCACAAAAGGGTAGAGGTGCACAGTGGTTTTGCTGCTGGTGGCCGGCAGCCGGAAGCAGTACTCGTAGGTGAAGGCGTTGCCGCCCTCCACCGCCACGTTGGCCGTGGGGCTGGTGCTGAAGAAGTAGCGGTACAGGTTGCCGTCGTTGCCGCTCAGGCCGCGCGCCACCATCTTGAACACGCGGCCCTGAAACTCGTCCACTGGCTCGGCTTCCAGCGGGTTGAGCGGTCCGAAGGTGAACCACGTGCCGTCGTACTTGGCCTCGTTGCCGAAGGTCTGACTTTTGAGCAGGCGGCCGGTGGGGTTGGGGTTGGTGGGGCGCGGGTCGCGGGCCTGCGGGCCGCTAAAGGTGCCGGGGCCGCCGTAGAGGCTGAAGGAGGTGGTGGTATTGGCGGGGCCTTTCAGGTCGTCGTTGGTGCCGC
The DNA here is from genome assembly GCF_001816165.1 of Hymenobacter glacialis. Taxonomy (GTDB): domain Bacteria; phylum Bacteroidota; class Bacteroidia; order Cytophagales; family Hymenobacteraceae; genus Hymenobacter; species Hymenobacter glacialis. The sequence continues at coordinate 9,643 of NZ_MDZC01000082.1, read as the reverse complement.
CGCAGCCGGGGTCCCACACCCGGATGTACACCGGCTCGCGCTGCTTTTCGGGAATGAGAAAGAAGAACGTCTGGCTGAAGTCGTCGTCGCCCCAGCTCTTGTCGGACTGCGCGCCGAAGGTGACCAAAGTTTCCACCCGCTCGCCGGCATTGGGCACGGCTTGGGCGCGGGCGGCACCAAATGGCAGTACGAGCAAGGTAACTAGTGCACTACAAAACGACCGCGGGTGTTTACTCATACCGCCAAGGTACCAACACCCGGCCACTGGCCGGGGTTTAAATCGCATCAGCCAGCGCTCAGCTAGTCGGTATCGGCGGTTCAATTGTATGTTTACGGCTGTTATTCTCTGCATCTTATGCCTGCTGTCGTCCGCGCCACCTCCGAATTTTTCGACCAGCTGACCGAGAACCTGCTTTTGCTGCGGGTTAAGGCCCAGCAGCGCTTTCGTCCCCTGAGCACCGAGGAGCTCAACCGCCGGCCCAGCCCCAGCCGCTGGAGCGCCGGCCAGTGCCTCGAGCACCTCAACATAGTGGGCGGCTACTACCTGCCCAGCATTGCCAAACGCATAGACAAGGCCCAGGCCCGCGGCTCCAAGCCCACGCCTACCGTGAAACAGGGCTATTTCGGAGGCCGGTTTGTGAACGCCATGCGCACCCCGCCCAGCGAAAAGACCTACGCCACGCCCCAGCGCTACGCGCCCACCGGCAACCGCCTGCCCCGCACCGTGGCGGAGGTGTTCAGCCGCCAAATCGACGAGCTGCTGCGCCTGGTGCTGCTGGCTCGCCAGGTAAACGCCAACTCCGTGCTCATTCCCAACGCCGTGTTTCCGCTGCTCATGCTCCGGCTGGCCGACCAGCTGGAGTTCCTCGTGGTGCACATTCAGCGGCACGTGGCGCAGGCCGAGGCCGTGCTGGCTGGCCACGCCATGGACGCAAGTAAGTCAGCTGCTTAGGCCGGTTTTTATCTGGTTCTTTCCTCCCGAACCCCGCCCTGGTTTTGTCGGGGCGGGGGTTTGTTTCGTAAAACCGGTACAGGGCGCGCAATATCAGTTGGGCCGGCATCGATAAGGCATCACCCAACACCTGCTTTCTGCTTATGCGTTTCTTCGTTTTTGCCTGCCTGCTGCTGATGGCCGTTCTCAGCAGCACCTCCGCCGTGCCCTCGCCCACTCCCTTCGCCGCCCAGTGGAAAAAAATAGACGCCCTGCTCAAAAAAGGGCAGACGGCCACGGCTGCGCCGTTGGTGGAGGCCATCTACCGGCAGGCCAAAAAAGAAGGCAACAGCCCCGCCTACGTGCGGGCCCTGCTCTATAAAGTGCGCCTGCTGCAAGCCAAGGAAGAGGACGAAACCGAAAAAGGCATCACCCTGCTGGAAGCCGAGCTGAAAACGGCCACCTTCCCAGCCCGGCCCATCATCCATTCGCTGCTGGCCGAGCAGTACACCTACTACCTCAACCAGAACCGCTACCGCCTCTATCAGCGCACGGCCGGTGCCGACCCCACCACCGGCCCCGATGCCAGCGCCGACGGCGGCACCGGCCTCGCCACCTGGGACATGGGCCGGCTGGGCGCGGCCATCGTGCGGCACTACTACCAGTCGGTGGAAGACGAGCCCCAGAAGCAGCTCAACACCTCCCTGCGCGCACTAGGCGAAATGGTTATTGACGGCGATGCCGAAGGCCGCGCCCTGCGCCCCAGCCTCTACGATTTGCTGGCCCACCGCGCCATTGAGGGCCTCCAGAATCAGGAGCTGTATGTGACGCGTCCCGAGCAGCAGTTCCAGCTGACCGACCCGCAAGCCTTTGGCACCGCCGCCGAGTTTGCGGCCCTGCGCCTGCTCGCGCCCGATGCCGACTCGCTAAACGGGCAGCTGCACGCGCTGCGCCTGCTGCAGCGCCTCACCGCCTCGCGCCAGCAGCTGGCGCCCGCCAACCGAGCCGCGCTGGCCGATGTGGACTTGTTGCGCCTCGACTACCTTAAAACCTTTACGCAGGGCACCGACTTGGCCGAGCAGTATGAGCCCGCCCTGCTGCGCATGACGGCGACCTACGCCGACCTGCCCATCAGCACCGAATTCATGGCCCGCCGGGCCGAAGCCGCGCGCGAAGACGGCGACAACGTAGCCGCTGTGAAGCTGGCACGGGAGACTGAAGCCCGGTTCCCGAAGTCGCGCGGCGCGGCGCGGGCGCGGCAGCTGCGCGAAAGCATTGAGCAGCCGGAAATAGCCTTTTCGGCTACGGATATTGTGGTGCCAAACCAGCCCTGGCGCCTAGACGTGACGGCGCGCAACGTGACCGGCCTGCACGCCTGGGCCTACCGCGTTTCGCTGCGCGAGTGGGAGAAATCGGGCGAGTACGACGAGAAGCAGCGCCCCGTGGCCCAGCGCTACGCCCGCGCCCTGCGGGCCGCGCCAGCGGCTAGCTGGACGGTAGCTGTGCCCGCGCATCCACAGGATTACAAGGAACAGAAGTTTGCGGTGGCGGGCGCGGCGCTGCCCGTAGGCTACTACTTGGTCATCATCAGCAACCAGGCCACGAAGCCCACGGAGCAGCGGGCGGGCGCGGTGACGGCCTACGGGTTTGTAGGGGCAAGTGAGTTGAGCGCCGTGAACCGGCGGGACGCGGACGCGGGCACGGCTCGCCTGCTGGTGCTGCACCGCCAGAGCGGCGCTCCGCTGGCCGGAGTGCAGGCCCAGGCGGCTTACCAGTACTATGACCGCAAGGCCCGCAAATCGGTAACAACGAAGGGCGGCATTGCCGCAACCACGGCCACAGGGGAAGTACTGCTTCCTAAATTGGAGAAAACGGCTTCGGATAATAACGACTATAACAGCCGCATCGGCGCCGTGCGCATCTGGCGCGGCCAGGATACGCTACGGCTTACCAACATCAACGGCTATTACCGGCCCGAACGCAACGAGCCAGCGCCGGCCCAGCGCCGCACATTCCTATTCACCGACCGCGCTATTTACCGGCCGGGCCAGACGCTGTATTTAAAGGGTGTTCTGACCGAGACGCTGCGGGCCAAAAGCAGCCTGGTAACCGGCCAAACCGTGAGCGTGCGGCTGATGGACGTGAACGGCCAGACCGTGCAAACGCTGTCCTTCACCACCTCCGATTTTGGCAGCTTCCACGGCTCCCTGGTGCTGCCCACTGGTTTGCTCAACGGCGAAATGAGCCTGCAAACCGACCACGGCAGCCTGAGCTTCGCAGTGGAGGACTATAAGCGGCCAACTTTTGAGGTAAAAATTGATTCGGTGCCCGGCCGGCCGGCACTGGGCCAGCCGCTCACCCTCAACGGCCGCGCCCGCGCCTACGCCGGGCAGCCCACCGACGGGGCCCAGGTCAAGTACCGCATCACGCGCCGCGAGCTGTGGCCCATGTTTGGCTACGGCGGCGGCTATGGGCGGGGCGGCTACAACCCCGGTGGCGGCCGGGGCACCCAGGAAATTGCCCACGGCACCACCACCACCGATGCTGAGGGCCGGTTCAACCTCGCCTTCACGCCGCTGGTGGCGCCCAAAAATCCCGGCGGCCGAGGCGGTTGGGAGCCGGGTTACCTGTTTGAAATAACCGCCGACGTGACCGACGCGGCCGGCGAGACCCGCACCGGTACGCGCGCAATTCCCATTGGGCGCAATCCGCTCAGCCTGGTTTTGTCCGGGCCGGGCGAGGTCGATAAGCAGGCGCTGCCCGCCTTCACGCTGCTGAGCACCAACGCCACGGGCGAGCCGCTGCCCGCCACCGGCACGCTGCGGCTGCTGGCCCGCCGCTACCGCCCCAACCCGCCCGGCGTGCCCGGCGCGCCCGTCATCAGTCCCGAAAACGAGCTGCCGGCCGAGCTGCTGCGCACCCTGCCCTTCGACACGAAAACCAGCCCGGTGCTCAACCTGAAAGCCGTCCTGGCCACCCTGCCCACCGGCCGCTACCGCCTCGAAGCCCAGGCCGCCGGCGCCGACACGGCCGCCCGCGCCAGGCAGGATTTTGAGCTCTACGATTCGCGGGCCACCACCGTGCCCTTCCCCACGCCCGACTGGTTTGTGGCGCTGGCCGATACCGTGGCCCCCGGCCAGTCCACCGATGTGTTGGTGGGCAGCAGCGAAGCCGGGGCCCGCATCCTGCTGGAAGTGGAGCGCGAAGACAAGCTGCTGCGCCAGGAATGGCTCACGCTGAACGCCAACGAACAGCGCCGCCTGCGCATCGAAAGCGGCCCAGCCACGGCCCTCGGCCCGCTCTACATTCACACCACGCAGGTGCGCGACGGCCGCCTCTACCGCCACACGGCCACCGTGCAGGTGGCGGAGAAGCCGCAGCCGCTTCAGCTGTCCATCGCCACGTTCCGCGACCGGCTTCAGCCCGGCCAGCGCGAAACCTGGCGCGTGACCATTCGCCAGGCCAACGGCCAGCCCGCCACCGCCGAGCTGCTGGCCACGCTCTACGACCAAAGCCTGGACGTTTTCCGGCCGCACAGCTTCATGGGGCTGGATTTGGGCGCAGGGTATTACCCGGCACAGTTTGGGTGGCAGGGCGAGTTTGGGGAGGTGAATTCGACTTCTTTCGGAGTGACTGATGGTAGCCCGGGACTTGCTGCGGTGGATTATCCGAAGTTGAATACCTGGCAGGCAATGCCAGGAGAGATTGCGACGAGTTACGGGGGCGGCAGGAGAATGCGCGCCAGAGCCATGAGCAATGCGGAACCGCAGATGCTGGAAATGGCGCAAGCTGATGGGGATGCTGTGGCCGCCTCAGCTGCTATATCAGATAAGGCCATGCTTGCAGGGCCTGTTACGAGGAAGAGCGAAGCACCGAACGCTGCCGCCGCGCCCGACCTCTCCGTAGTCCCTACCCGCACTGACTTCCGCGAAACGGCCTTCTGGCAGCCCGCCCTGCGCACCGATAAGAACGGCGATATCGTGCTCGAGTTCCAGATGCCGGAAGCCGTGACGCGCTGGCAGCTGCTGGCCCTGGCTCACGACAAAAACCTGCGCAGCGGCCAGCTGGCCCGGCAGCTCGTCACCCAGAAGGAAATCCAGATTACGCCCAACGCGCCGCGCTTCCTGCGGCAGGGCGACACCTTCACCTTCCCCGCCAAGTTTTCAAACCTGACTGACCACGCCACCACCGGCACCGCGCAGTTCTTCCTGCTTGACGCCGCCACCGGCCAGGACATCACCAGCCAGCTCGTGAAAGGCCCGGCGCAGCAAGCCGTATCCGCTGCCGCGCACCAGAGCATGGCACTGGGCTGGGAAATCAGCCTGCCCAGTGATTTCGCGCCGGTAGCCGTGACGTATCGGGTGGTAGCGCAAAGTCAGTTAGCAGTGAGCAGTGAGAAGTTAACAGATAGGAAGAGTAGAAAGAAGCGTCGTCAGGCTCCCCTCTCTTTTGGAGAGGGGCAGGGGGTGAGGTTTTCCGACGGCGAGGAAAACACCCTGCCCGTCCTCCCAAACCGCATTCTCATCACCGAAAGCCTGCCGCTGCCCATCGTGGGCCCCGGCACACGGGAGTACGAGCTGCAGAAGCTCACCAGCACCAGCAGCCCCACGCGCCGCAACTACTCCCTCACGCTGGAAATGACGGCCAACCCCGCCTGGTACGCCGTGCAGAGCCTGCCCTACCTCATGGAGTACCCCTACGAGTGCTCCGAGCAGATATTCAGCCGGCTCTATGCCAACCTCATCGCGGCGCAGATTCTCAAGGCGAACCCCCGCTTTAAAACCGTGCTGGTCGAGTGGCAGCGCCAGGCCCAAGTCGGCACCGCCGCCCAAAAAAATGCCCTCACCAGCAAGCTGGCCCAGAACCAGGAGCTGAAAAACTGCTCCTGCAGGAAACTCCCTGGGTACGCGACGCCCAGGGCGAAACCGAGCGCCTGGCCCGGCTGGTGGAGCTGTTTGACCAACCCCGTCTGGAAGCCGAAACTGCCCGCGCCCTGGCCAAGCTCGCCCGCATGCAGTCCGCGAACGGCGCCTTCCCCTGGTTCGAGAAAATGCCCGACGACCGGTACATCACGCAGCTCATCGTGGCCGGCTTTGGCAAGCTAAAGAAATTGAGCGCCTTTGATGCCAGTACCGACGCGCTGGCCCAGCCCATTCTGCAGCGGGCCCTGGGCTACCTTGATGGCCGCCTGGCCGCCGACTATGCCGAGTTGAAGCGCCAGAAAGGCGTGAAGCTGGCCGACAACCACTTGGGCGACCAGCAGATTCAGGCCTTGTACGCCCGCAGCTTCTGGCCGCAGCCCGCCGTAGCGGCCGCCGCCACACCTGCTGCCGCCTACTACCGCCAGCAGGCCGGCACCTTCTGGCCGAGCCAGACCCGCTACCTGCAGGCCCAAATTGCGCTGGTGCTATTCCGCGACACCAAAACGGCCCGCCCTGCCCAGGACATACTGCGCGCCCTTACCGAAAACGCCCTGCACTCGCCTGAGTTGGGCATGTACTGGAAGGAGGTGCGCGGCGGCTACTACTGGCGCGAAGCCCCTACTGAAACCCAGGCTACCCTCATCGAAACCTACGATGAGGTGAAAAACGACCAAAAGTCGGTGGACGAGATGAAGCTCTGGCTGCTCAAGCAAAAGCAAACCCACCACTGGGAAAGCACCCGCGCCACCGCCGACGCCTGCTACGCCCTGCTGCTGCGCGGCTCCGACTGGCTCGCGCCCACCCAACCCCTGCAAATTACCGTAGGCGGCCAGCCCGTGAAGCCCGAGGCAGCGCAGGCCGGCACCGGCTACTTCAAAACTAGCTGGTCTGCCGCCGAAATGCAGCCCGCGCAAGGCAAGGTTACCATTACCAAACCCGATGCGGGCGTGGCTTGGGGCGCGCTCTACTGGCAATACTTTGAGGATATCGACAAGGTAACGTCCGCCGCCACGCCGCTCAGCCTCGAGCGGCAGCTCTACCGCGAAACGCGCACTGCGGGTGGCCCGGAGTTGGTGCGCATCTCGGCCGCCACGCCCGTGCCCGTGGGCGCCGTGGTGGTGGTGCGCCTGGTGCTGCGCACCGACCGCGCCCTCGAATACGTGCACCTTAAGGACCAGCGCGCCGCCGGCCTGGAGCCCATCAGCCAGCTGAGCGGCTACCGGTATCAGAACGGACTGGGCTATTATGAGTCGCCGCGCGACGCGGCCACCAACTTCTTTTTTGGCGCCGTGCCCCGCGGCACGCACGTCTTTGAGTACCGGCTGCGGGCGGCCCAGGCCGGCGATTTCTCGGGCGGCCTCAGCCAGGTGCAGTGCCTGTACGCCCCCGAATTTGGAGCGAATTCGGTCGGGGTACGGCTCCGGTTGGTAGTGCAGGAAGCCCGACCGGGAAAATAGGCCGTTGGACCGCGTGAAGGCCCTTCCGGACGTTCTGCCTACCTTTTTCCTTGCATCTAAACGGGTCGGGGGCTAGCTTTGTCTTCTGTTAGGTTTATATTAATCATCTATGAAGCACCTATTTGTCCTCCTTACGCTGCTCCTGAGCTGGAGCGGAGCCCAAGCCCAAACCGAAAAGCAAACCGCCGTTTCGAAGCTGCCTGGTGAGGAAAACCTAAGCCTGCGCGAGCGGGCTGAGCGTGATTTTCTGATGCCCGTGCGGCGCAAGAAGGTCGTAACAGAGTCGCCCAAAACCACCACCGACGAAAACACTGCCGCGCCCGAGTCGGACGCCACGGCCCGCTACACCGAAGGCGACGAGGCCAGCTCCGCCGCCGTACCGGCCCACACCACCCGCAGCTACGAAGCCCGCAACACCGAGGCCATGGCCGCCCGCCGGGCCGCTGCTCGCCGCGAAGAAGCCCGGGCCGAAGCCAGAGCCGAGGCGCGCGCCGAAGCCCGCCGCCACGCCACCCGCAGCAGCTCCAAAACGAAGGCGCACAGCAGCAAGTCAAAATCCAAGAGCAAGTCGGGTTCGAGCGGCAAGTCCAGCAAGAGCAAGAGTAAAAGCAGCAGTGCCAAGAACTCAGCAAGCAGCAAGAATGCCGCCGCTAAAAAGAGCAGCAGTGCCAAGAAAAGCTCTGCTAAAAAAACTGCCACGAAAAAAAGCAGCCCCGCTACTAAAAGCACCGCCAAAAAGCCTGCTGCTAAGAAAGGTACTCCTTCCAAATCCAGTACCTCCAGCAAGTCAAAGAGCCGCCGTTAGCACGTGCGATTGCAACAATAGAAAGGGCCCAATACAATGTGTTGGGCCCTTTCTATTGTCGCATAGCTTACTTCTCTGCACCCCGTTGCCAACCGTTAGCGCTGGTTGCGGATGATGAAGTTGTGGAATGCGGCGCGGTGCCCGCTTTCGCCCTGCGCCACCAGCGCCACGCGCACGCCGCGGTCCCACGGCGGCAGGTAAGTGCCGTTGAGCGAAAATCCGTCTGTGGGCAGCGGGTTCCAGTGCGAGCCGTCGGTGCTGTAGGCGAAGCGGTAGCGCTGGCCGCCCCATACTTCCAGGCGCAGGGTAATGGTGACACAGGGCTCCACAAAGGCCTGCACCAGGCACTGCTGCTTGCCGCTTTTCACGTGCCAGAGTTGCACCTGGCCATTGCCAGCCATTATGGCCAGCGCGTTGTAGAGGTCGCCCACCGCAGCCAGGGCCCGCAACGCGAAGGGCCGCAGCGAATTTCAGAACCTCGGGTGCCGCCGGGTGGCGCCGACGTATTCTTCGGCGGTGTGGCTCCGGGCTTTCATCATGCTTTTCAGGCCCGGCGTGCCTTTGCTGTTGTTGCGCTTCTCGACGTACTGCAGCTGCTTGAGGCTGTCGGTGGTGGTGCGGCAGCTGTCGTAAGCCACCCAAAGATTGTCGATGTCGGAGAAAAAGACCTTCTGTTTTCCCGGCTGTGCGAAGGCGCAGGGAATGCTGGCAAGGCAACAGCTGAGGGCAGTTGCTGATAAGCATCCGTTCTGGCCGGGGCGGTGCGCACCCGGCAATGCCTGCACCCCCAGCAGCCTTGGGGCAGTTTCAGTAAAGCCCACTTTTCGTTGCTTATCCCAACGGGTGTGCCGCTTGCGGTAGGGAATGCTTCCAACGCTCAAGCACTCAGCTCATAGCCACGGCAGCAGCGGTGGGCAGGTTGATGGTGAACGTGGTGCACACGTCCTGCCGCGTTTCCACGGTGATGTGGCCTTTATGGGTACGGGCAATGTCCTGGCTAATGAACAACCCCAAGCCGGTGCCTTTGGAAGTAGGCTTGGTGGTGAAAAAGGGCGAAAACAGCTGTTCCTGTTCAACGGCCGAGATGCCCGCGCCATTGTCGCGTACCTGTATTTCTACGCCAGTCCCCTGGAAAACCGTGGCAACGGTGAGCGCGGGCTGAAAACTGGGGTCCCGCAGCGACTTTTCGTGCACCGCGTACATCGCATTGTTGAGCAGGTTAAACAGCACCGTGCTCATCTCCGTGGGTACCACGCGGACGGAAATGCTTTCCGGGTTGTCACCTTTAATTAGCTCCAGGGCAACGTTCCGGTAAGCATTATTCGACTCGTTCCGATACGCCAGCAATTGCTCGTCGACGAACGAGTTGAGGTCAATATCAACGAATTGGTTTGCTTTGACTTGCAGTAGTTTGTCCATGCTGCGGACTATCCGGGTGAGGCTGGAGCTGTGCTCTTTAATTTTGCCGGTGTTGGTCTCAATCATGGTGAGCAGGGGTACTATCTCCGTTTGCACATGTTCGTCGTGG
>NZ_MDZC01000081.1 GCF_001816165.1 Hymenobacter glacialis | reverse complement strand
CGCGCCACTTCGAGTCGGGCAGCAGCGTGCGCGCCCGGCCCCGGCTGAGCAAGCTCGGCGACAGGCGCTTGCGCCGGCAACTCTACCTTGGGGCTTGGTCGGCCAGCCGGGCCAACTAGGCCTGCGCGGCCCTCTACCAGCGCCTGCTCGCCCGCGGCAAGGCCAAGCCCCAGGCCCTGTGCGCCGTGGCCGCCCGCCTGCTCCGCCAGGCCTGGGCCCTGCTCACCCACGAACGCGATTTTGACCCGAACTTTCATCTTAAGTAGTCGGCCAGAAGTAATGATGTAAAGTCATTCGGCCTTTACTTTGGGGCATGTTAGCTCCCCTTGCGCTGGAGGCGCCTGAAATCGAGACCTTGGAAGCGTGCGCGTTGCGCGGTCCCCACCCGCGTATGCGGCGGCGGGCGCAGGCGGTGCTGGCCCACCACCGGGGGCTGTGCATCGACCAGTTGGCCGCCGCCTTCGGGGTCCACCGCAACGCTGTCAGCCGCTGGCTTTCGCGCTGGCAGCGCCTGGGCCTGGCGGGCCTGGCCGAGGGCCAGCATGCCGGCCGGCCGCCCAAGTTGCCGCAGACGGCCCAAAAAAAGTAGCCGCCTGGCTGGGTGAGGCCACCCAGCAACTGCGCCGTTTCGTGCCACGCCTAGCCGATGAGTGCGGCCTGCGCGTGTCGGTCCGCACGTTGCGGCGGCTGGCGTGGGCACTGGGCTACCGCTGGAAGCGCTGCCGGCGCAGCCTCAAAGCCAAACGCGACGCCGAGGCCTTTGCCCTGATGCAAACGCACTTGCGCGGCCTGCACGCGGCCGAAGCGCGCGGCGAGGTGGCCGTGGTCTACCTCGACGAGTGCCGCTTCTCGCGCCAGGCCCCCGTGCCCTACGCCTGGCAGGTGCGCGGGCGACCCGCCGCCTGCCTGCCGGCTGAACGCGGTGCGGGTGGCCAATCGGTGCTCGGCTTCTGGCAGCCGGGCGCGAGCGCTCAGCTGCTGAGTGCTTACGCGCTGGCCGGGGCCTGGAACGCGGAGGCCTTCGCCGCCGCCGTCGACGAATTCCTCGCCGCGACCGTGCGCGGCCCCACGGTGCTCGTGCCCGACAACGCCAGCATCCACCGTACCCGCCTCGTGCAGGAACGACGCACGAGTTGGGCAGCCAAGGGGCTCACGCTTTGCTTTTTACCTGCGTACAGCCCCGAGCTCAATAAAAATCGAGTTGCTCTGGCACCGCTGCAAGCACTACTGGCTCACGCCCGCTGATTACGTCTGCGACCGAACCCTACAAGAGCGTGTCGCCTACGTCTTGGCACGCGTTGGAACCGAGTACAACATTACTTTTGACTGACTACTTAAACTTGCTTTCTAAACACAGTTCATGCTGAGCGCAGTCGAAGCATGACGTTCGTGCTTTATCAACTCGGCGGCGGTATAATCTAAGATGATATTTCGATTATAATTATCGATAACTATTTTAATTCGGGCCGTGTGCATAGCCAATGATTTACTGATGGAGCAGGACCTTCGCACAAGTACACCGCACCGTTGGCGCAGTGAGCAGTTGATGGCCTCGACAATGTTGGTCTGGCCCTGGCCCTTGGGACAGGGCCGGTGCTGCCAGCGGGGCAGGACCTTGGGGTAGGCCTTCCACTGGTCCGTGAAATACCAGCAGTGGCGGCGGTAGCGGCGGGGCAAGGCCTGCCAGAGCTGGCGCAAGGGGGCTTCGCCCAGGCTGCCCAGCGTCCAGCCCACGATGCGCCGCCGGGCGCGCTCAACGGCGAGACACAGCCAGACCTTGCGCTTTTTGCGGCCCACAAAGCTCCACAACTCGTCGAGTTCCAGGATTTCCCACTCCTTGCGCTGCGCCTTTTTCGGACGTAGGCGGGGCAGGGGCGGCGAGGGCGCAGCGGCTTTTTTTTAGCCGCTTGGCAATGGTCATGCGCGCCACGCCCGTGATGCGGGCAATGCTGCGCTGCGAATTGCGCTCGACCAGCAGGGCTTCGACCTGCGCGTACTGCACGGCTTTGGCCACGGCCGCCGGCACGAACCGCGCCTAGTGGCCGCAGGCTTTGCACTGGTAGCGGGCATGGCCGTGGCTGTGCCCATTGCGGCGAATGTCGGCGCTCTCGCATTTAGTGCAAGTGTGAATTGTCGTGACCATAAACGCTATACGCAAGTCATCTTATTTTAGACCATCACCATCAGCTCAAAAACTCAGCTACAGTTTCAGCGCTGCCAGCATGGCTTTCAGGCCTTTCTCCGCATCGGCACCGAGATGCACGCGCAGGGTACGGCGGTGGTAGCTGTGCAGCGCCTCCAGGTCGCCCAGGGCCTGGGCATTTTTGAAGGTGCCGAAGGTGTAGGAACGGCCCGGCAAAGCCAGGTCCTGCGGGTTGTCGTCGGTGAACTGCACAAACAGGCCGGTATCGGGGCCACCCTTGTGGTACTGGCCGGTGGAGTGCAGGAAGCGCGGGCCGTAGCCCGACGTGGTGGCAATGTGGTACTTGGCCTGAACGCGGGCCCGCAGCTCCTGCAGGCTGGCGCTCACGGCGGGCGTCTCGGTGAGGTAGGCCTGCAGGCAGAGGAAGTCGCCGGGGCGGGCTTGGTCAAAAAAGGCCTTTAGCACCTGGGCGGCACTTTCGCCCTGCACGGCAGAGTAGTAAGCTACGCCGTCCTGGCTGGCCACGGGCTGGCTTTTTTCAGGCAGGCTGCCCTGCTCCTCCACCACTTTCATCAGGCCGTCGGTGGCGGTTTTGGCGGCCTGCACGTTGGGCTGGTCGAAGGGATTGATGCCGAGCACGGCGCTGGCCACGGCCGTAGCCATTTCCCAGCGGTAAAACTCCTGGCCCAGGTCCAGCGCATCGTCCATGAGGATGCTGATGGTGGGGTGGCCGGCCTGCTCCAGGGCCTTGAGCTTGGTCAGGTTGGCTTCATCGGCCTGGCCTTTGTAGCCCACGTACACAAACACCCGGTCCTGGCCGTAGTGGCCCACTTCGGCCAGCGGCTCGCCGGCCACGGGCAGAATGCCCTTGCCTTCTTTGCCGGTGCTCTCGGCAATAAGCTGTTCCAGCCACAGGCCCAGGTCGCTCAGCTTTTCGGGCACCAGCAGCGTGAGCTTGTCGCGGCCCAGCTGCGCGAGCACGCCCAGGGCGGCACCCAGCTCCAGGCCGGGGTTGGGCTTGGCGTCGCCATAAGCCCCGCAGGCGCGCATCATGCGAATGGCACGTTCCAGCAGCTCGCCAATGGGCAGGCCGTACAGGGCGGCCGGCACCAGCCCGAAGTAAGAGAGGGCCGAGAAACGGCCGCCCACTTCCGAGAAATTCAGGAAAATGCGGCGGTAGCCCTGCGCCGTGGCCGAGGTCACGAATTTGGAGCCCGGGTCGGTGATGGCCACGAAGTTTTCGCCGGCTTTATCGCCCTTCAGCTCTTTCAGCTTGGCGTAGAAATAGTCGCCGAAAGCCAGCGGCTCGGCCGTGGTACCTGATTTGCTGGCCACGATAAACAACGTCTCGGCCAAGGGCACCGAGGCTTCAATCTGGCGCACCGTGCCGGGGTCCGTGGTGTCGAGCACCGACATGGGCAAGCCATTTTCGCCCTGCTCAAACGCGGCCTTGAACACAATGGGGGCCATGGTGCTGCCTCCCATGCCCATCACCACCACGTGCTTGAAGCCGGCGGCTTTTACCTCGTGCACAAACTGCTCGATTTCGGGCACGCGGCCCACCATGGTTTCGGCCACGCGCAGCCAGCCCATAAAGCTGCGGATGCTCTGCTGCCCGGCTTCGTCCTGCACCCAGAGGTTGGCTTTTTTATCCCAGAAGCCCTGGGTGAAATTCTGGTCGTTCAGCTCCAGAATCTTGTTGTCTACGGCGGTCTGGTAGCCGCCCAAACGCATGGTCACGGGCACCACCATCTCTTTTAGGGCGTGCTTGCGCTTCATGTCCAGCGACAGCATGAGCTTGCTGAAGGGCTCGTTGAATTTCTTGGCGCCGTCTACTTCCAGGAAGTTGGTGTGCTCCTCCAGGTCGATGCCCAGCTCGGGTAGGCGGCGCAGCACTTCGCGGGCCTGGTCGAGGCCGTCTTCGAGGCGGTTGGCGGGCTGGCCGCGCTCCCGGAAAATGTCCAGCGTTTCCACTGGCACGGTGTTCACCGTATTCGGGCCGATGAGGTTTTCGACGTACTTCAGGTCGTCGTAGTTCGGGTTTTTGTTGCCGGTGCTGGCCCACAGCAGGCGCTGGGTTTCGGCGCCTTGGGCCTGCAATGCCGCCCACCGCGGACCGGCAAAAATCTCCTTGTAAAGCTGGTACGCCTGCTTGGCGCTGGCCAGGGCCACTTCGCCCACCATGGACTGCGCCAACGCGCCGCGCTCGCCACCTTCGGCCGCGATTTTCTCCAGCATAGGGTCAATCAGCACGTCGATGCGGCTCAGGAAGAAGCTGGCCACCGAGTCGATGCGCGCCAGCGGCAACCCCGCCTGCGCCCGGTCTTCGAGGCCGGCCAAAAAGGCTTCGGTGACCAGGCGGTAGCGCTCCAGCCCGAAAATCAGGGTCACGTTCACGTTCACGCCTTCGGCAATGAGGCGGCGAATGGCGGGCAGGCCTTCAAGCGTGGCCGGCACTTTTATCATTACGTTGGGACGGTCCACGGTGTGCCACAGGTGCAGGCCTTCGGCAATGGTGCCTGCGGTGTCGTTCACCAGCTTGGGCGATACTTCGAGGCTCACGTAGCCGTCGTTGCTGGTGTGCTCGCGGTCGTAGAGGGGCCGGAACAGGTCGCAGGCGGCCTGCACGTCGGCCACGGCCAGGGTGGTGTAGATTTCGTCGGTGGTTTTGTCTTGCAGCGCCAGCGCCTGAATGGCCGAATCATAGTCGCTGGTGTCGCCGATGGACTTGGCAAAAATGGCGGGGTTCGAGGTCACGCCGCGCAGGGCCTCATCGGTTATGCGGCGCTGCAACTTGCCGTTAATCAGAATGGGGCGGCTGATAAAGTCCAGCCAGAGGCTTTGGTCGAACTGGCGGATGGCAACAAGAGGGTTCATAGAATTGCAGTTAGTACGGATGCCAAAGGTCCGGAAAGAAGCGCGTTGTTTTTGTATTAAACGCGGGGAATTATCAATCACGCCCAAAGGAAAGGTAATGCTGGGTACGGCCGATGCGCCCTGCAGCGCTACGGCAGCGCGGCTGCGGGCCAGGCGTTTTCGCAGCGGCAGGGGCACGGTGCCGGCACTACTTTTGTTCGTATGACCACCGCTACGCCTCACCTGCCCACCATCGTTTTTCTCCACGGCTTTGCCGAAAGCCGCGAGGTGTGGACAGCCTTTACCCGCGCTTTCCCCGAAGGCTACCGGCTGCTCACGCCCAACCTGCCCGGCCACGGCACCAACCTGGCGCCCGTGCCCGACTTTTCGATGGAGGCCCAGGCCCGCTACGTTATCGACTACCTCGGCCAGAAGGACTGCCCCAATCCCGTGCTGCTGGTCTGCCATAGCATGGGCGGCTACGTGGCCCTGGCCCTGGCCGAGCGCTGGCCCCAGCGCGTGGCCGGCCTGGCGCTCATCAATTCCTCGGCCCTGGCCGATACCGACGAGAAGCGCCAGAACCGCGAGAAAAACATCAGCTTCGTGGAGCGCCACGGCGTGGCCAAGTTCATGGAATCGTTCGTGCGCCCGCTCTTCGCGCCCACCAACCGCGACCGGCTGACCGAGGCCCGCGGGCTGCTGGAGGAAATTGGCAAAGCCACGCCCGAAACCACCATTGCCGGGGCCCTGCGCGGCATGGCCGCCCGCCCCGACCGCACCAAGGTGCTCAGCACCGCCAAATTCCCGGTGCTCATGGTGGCCGGCAAGCACGACGTGGCCGTGCCCTTTGAGGATGCCGTGCGCCAGGCCGCTCTGCCGGCCGAAGCCCACGCGCTGTTTTTGGAAGGCAGCGGCCACCAATCGTACCTGGAGCAGCCTGAGCAAACCCGCGCCGCCGTGCTGGCGCTGGCTGCGGCGGTGTTTGGGGGCTAAGAGCGGGGCTTTACAATTTTAAAATTGATTGGCAACGTGTAGTACACGCGCACCGGTTGACCCCGCAACTGCGCCGGGGCACTGGCGGCGGAAAGATTCTTCACAACCTTCAAGACTTCGTCGTCGAGGTACTTGCCGGCCGTGCCCACCACCTGCGGATTGTCGATGGCGCCATTTTCAGCTACCTCAAAATAGACATAGACCTGACCTTGCTGCCCCGAACGGAGTGCATTGGGCGGGTACTTCACTTTCGACTGGATGTGCTCTGCCAGGATTCTAGACGGAGAAGCGAACAAATGTTGTTGCACGGAGTCATTCGGAGACACTCGAAACTTGCTGAAGGTGGCGCGCAACGCCTCCGTGGCGTCCTTGAACACCGGCTCGTGGTCGGCGTAGTAGTAAGCCTGAGCTGCTGGAAGCGTCGTGAATTCCATCGCCAGGCTGATTTTTGGAGCCTTAATTGAGGCACCAGTGGTACCTGGCTTGTCCAACTGCCAGGCCAGCATATTCGCCTCAACGTAATTACGTGCCGCTGCTGTTGCATCAACTAATGCCTTGTTCATTGGGTCGGGTGGCCGAACCATTGTAAAATTAAATGCCTTGCCGTCGGGTTGCAACTCAAATTGAACCAGCATCTTGCCTGCCGGGGCGGGCGTGGTTATTCGAGTGCTGCGATACACCAGGGCGCGTAGCGAATCGGGCCCGCCGGGGTAGCGCGGGCCGCTATAAGTCGTCGCTGACGTGGGAGCTTGGGCCTGAGCCGTAGGGGCCGTGCCCAATTGGAGGGCAATGGCGACGAAAAGTGCAGGTAGCAAGTACTTCATAAGCGGTAGATGAAGGGTTTGACGGCGCAAGATATAGCCCAATCTGCACAGCAAAAAAGCCCGGCCTCCGTGCGGAAACCGGACTTCTTTCACTTTTAAATTTTGGTGGTCATTACACCAGCCCGCTCATGCGCTCGAAGCCCGTACCCAGAATGGCCGTGTCGTCGGCTCCCAGCCAGTCCTTGAGAATGCTGGCGTAGATGCTACGGAAATCTATTTGGTGGCGCAGGTCGCCCTGGTCGAGGTTGGCCAGGTCGGGGGCAGCGTTGAGCACGCCTTTTTTACGGAGGCCGCCGCCCAGCAGCAGCACGTTGTTGGCGGTTCCGTGGTCGGTGCCGTTGCTGGCGTTCTGGCCCACGCGCCGGCCAAACTCCGAGAACACCAGCACCAGCGTGTTATTCCACTGGTTGTGCTGCTGCAGGTCGTGGGCCAGCGCGGCCAGGCCATCGCCCAGGTCGCCCAGCAGGCGCTGCTGCTGCTCCAGCTGCCGCACGTGCGTATCGAAGCCCGACAAGGCCAGGTAGTACACCCGCGACTCCACGCCGGAGGTAATTAGCTCGGCCGTGGTTTTCAGGTTTTTGCCAAACTCCGAGTTCGGGTACGCCACCGCCGACTTATAGATTTTGGACTTCTCGAACAGGTAATCGGCCGACGACGCGGTTTCGGCCAGGGTCTTATAGAGGTAGTCCACCTGGTCGTGGTGGGCGGGCGCGGCCTGCTGGCTCACCTTGGCCAGCAGCCGGTTTTGGGTAAGCTGGTGCAGCTTGGCGGGGTTCTTCAGGGCCAGGCCTTTGCGGGCGTTGCCCTTCAGGGCCAGGCTCAGCGTGTCGTCTATTTCCAGCGCATTGTACGGGTGTCGGCAATCAGCACAATTTGAGTCGAGGTAGCGGCCCAGCCAGCCCGTGCTCACGGCTTGGTCAGAACTCAAGCCGCTCTGCCAGATGTCCATCGAACGGAAGTGCGACCGGTCGGGATTGGGGTAGCCCACCGAGTTGAGCACCGCCAGATGACCCTGGTCATACAGGCCCTTGAGGCCTTTCAAAGCCGGATGCAGGCCCAGGTCTTTTTCCATGGCCAAAATTCCCTGCGCCTCCCGAATGCCCAGTGTGGGACGCGCCCGGTAGTACAGGTCGTTTTTGTAAGGAATAATGGTGTTCAGGCCATCATTGCCCCCGCTGAGCTGCACCACAATGAGGCGGCGCGCGCCCGGCGCCTCGCCCAGCCGGGCCAGGCCCGGCCCCCGGTCCAGGGCGTGCAGGAACTTGGGTACCAGCAGCAGCGAGCTGGCCAGGGCAGAATTACGAAGGAAGTCGCGGCGGGTAATAGGCATAACGATAGGAAAGAGGATAATGGAACATCAAACTCCCCTCCTTTTTCAAGGAGGGGACGTTGGCGCGAAGCGGCAACTGGGGTGGTGAAGTCGTTGAACAATGGGCAAACAATGGCGGTAGCGTCGTTCGGATATCGTTCAACGAGGGTAACCACCCCCGTCCGAGCCGTTGGCTCGAACATCCCCTCCTTAAAAAAGGAGGGGAGTTGTGGTTCGGTTAGGCCAGCTGGTATTCGGGGAGGCTGAGCAGGCTGACCAGCGTGGTGCGCAGGGCTTCGGCGGGCTCTTTTTGCTGGGTGGCCTGCTGCACCAGCCGCAGATTTTCGGGCCGAATGGGGACTTGCAGCAGGAAGGCGCTGAGCTTCTCGGCCTGCTGCGCGGCGGCGGCCGTGCCCAGCAGCTGTTGCAGCGGCGAGGGGCAGGTGGGCGCCCACACCCGGCCGCAAGGTGCGCTCGGCCTTGCTCAGGTTGGGGGCGATGTCGTTTTCGTCCTGCTTGAGGGCCACGGCAAACTCGGCGTTGCGGAAGAGTACGGCGGGCAGCTGCAGGCGCAGCAGCAGCGACGACGAGTCTATCCAGTTGCGGCCGCCGGGCCAGCCGGCCACGTTCGGCGGCTGAAACAGGGTTTGGCCCAGCGCTTTCTGGAAACCCAGCAGCGCCCGGTCGTTGTCAATCTTCACGTTTAGGGTGCGGCGCAGGCCCGCCAGCAGCTCCACCGGCGACTTGATGTGCGTGCCCATATTAGCCGGCTCATAGAACCAGGCCGCCGAAAACACGCGCTCCATCAGGTCGGCAATGTCGTAGCCGCTCTGGCGGAAAGCCACCGCCAGGGGTTCGATGTGGCCGGCATTGGGCACTTCGTTCACGAAGAAGCGGTAAACTTTGGTGACCAGAAACCTAGCGGCCGCGGGCTGCTGCAGAATGATTTGCAGTACGTCTTCGCCCGTGAGGTTGCCGGTGCGACCCAGAAACGTCTTGGGTCCCGCGTCGTGGTCCTGAGGCCGAAACCGGAAATTGCCCTGGTTGTCGTAGCCCCAACCGGTGAAAGCGCGGGCGGCTTCCTTCACGTCCTGCTCGGTATAGTTGCCCCGGCCCAGCGTAAAGAGCTCCATCACCTCGCGGGCAAAGTTCTCGTTGGGACTGGCTTTGCGGTTCTGCTGGTTGTTGAGGAATTGCAGCATGGCCGGCTCGCGGCTCACGGCAAGCAGTAGGTCGGGGAACTTGCCCAAGGCGAAGCGGCGGGTGGTGTTGTGCAAACTCAGGGCCGGGCCGGGCAGGCGCACCCGGCACGCAAAATGCCCGTGCCAGAAAAGCATCATTTTCTCGCGCAGCTGGGCCGGCGAGGCTGCCATGCGGCTCATCCAGGCCGTGCTCATGCCAATGTAGGCTTCGCGTAGGTCGCGGTTTTGCTGCTTGCGCTGCTCGGGCGTGAGGGCCGCGCGGCGCACGCGCATGGCATCTGCCACTGCGGGTTGGCCCGCCGCCGCCACGGCGTCCTGGTTGGGAACGACCAGTGGCTCGTATTTCGCCGAATCCTGCAGCAGCTGCCGCAAGGCTTTGCGCGGATTAAGGCCGGCGGCCACGTCCTGCGGGCGTGGCCCAAAGCCCGCCCGCCAGTAGAGGTGTTGCAGTTGCTGGGTGCTATTCATGCCTTCTGGGATGCAAACCCAGAGCCAGGGTTTAACATAGATGCCCAAAATAGCTACTCAAAAGCAACGCATCTAGCGCAGCCGAGACAGGTCACTTAGGGCGATAAGTGCGGATGAGTGGAAGCCCGCGAGATGTCTCGGCTGCGCTCGACATGACCGTATGTGTTAACCAAAAACGGGTTTCCTAGAACCGCGCGCCCAGCACCACCGTCTTTTTGTACTCGCGCTTCTCGCCGCCGCTGGGGCGGAACAGTTCCACGTGCAGGATGTAGTAGCCCACGGCCGCCTTCCGGCCCTTGTCATCGATGCCGTCCCACTGGATGAAGCCGTTAACGGGCAGGGTTTCGTTGCGCACCAGGCGGCGCGTGAGGCGGCCCAGGGCGTCGTACACCGTCACGGTGGCGGCGTAGCCGGGCTGGTCGAGGTGGTAGTTGAGGGTGGTGAAGTCCTGCAGGCCGTCGTCGTCGGGCGTGAAGACTTCGGGCGTCACGGTCAGTTCCTGGTCGCCACCGGGGGCGTCCTGGGCCTGCGAGTTGGGGCTGCCGGGCGTGGCGTAGCCCACGGCCCCCGCGGCAGAGTGGAAGTTGCTACCCAGGGTGGGGCCGCTGGCCCGAATGCGCTCCAGTGAAACGCCGTCTTGGCTGGCCAGCAGACTCAGGTGTAGTTTCTTGCTGTAGGCAAACCGGTCCTGCTCTATGCCGCTGCCGTTGAACAGCAGGGCCGTGCTTTCCTCCGGAAACGTGGGGAGGCTAGCCACCTGCACCAGGTTGGCCACGTCGGTGCTGGTGGGGTACTGCGACTGAATAATGCTGGAGTTGGTGCTGAACGCCAGCACCTGGCCCGGCGCCAGTACCAGCGGCCCGGCGCTGAGCGGTTTGGCGTCCACGCCGCTGCCATCGGCCTTGAGGTTGGCAATCTGCCAGCCCTGCAGGTTGATGAACTTGGGGCTGCGGTTGAGCAATTCCACAAAACGCACGGCGCTCACCCGGGGGTTAAACAGCAACTCGTTGATGACCACGTCGCCGCTCACGGCCGGTTCGGGCAGGGCAAACGTGGCCGACTGCAGGGGGGCGCTGGCGTTGCCCACGCAGTCGGTGGCCGTTTGCACGGTGAGGGTGGTGGAGCGACTGGCCAGCAGCGGCGCCGCCAGCGTCAGGTCTACCAGCCGGAAATCGGGGGCCACGGGGGCGGCGCGCGTCACGGCCGGGCTGGGGGCGGCCAGCACGTAGCGGCTCAGGATGGCGGCCGAGGTGCTGTCCAGCTTCTCTGAAAAGTACAGGCGCACCGTGGTGGGGTTGAGGGCCACGGCGCGGAGCAGGGTGGGGGCCGTGGCATCGGGGCGGGCGGCCGCTACGGAGTTGGCTTTGCCGGGCGTACCGCCAATGGCGGCGGTGCTGGCGGTCCAGTTGCTGGCGCCGGCGCAGTAGTTATTGGTGTCCACCATTTCGAGGCTCCAGCCGCCGTCTTTCTTCTTGGCGTCGCCGTACCAGGCATCGGAATAGCTCACTTCAAACAGCGTGCGGCCATCGCGGCCGCGCAGGATGAGCTGGTCGCCGCCGTTGTTGAGCGAGGGAAAATTGGTGGGCCCGTACACCTTGCCGTAGGTGGCAAACTGCAGCACCCGCGTGCTGCCGCACACAATGGCGTACTGGCCCGGCAGCAGCTTGGCCGTGTCGGGCAGAATGGCCGCCGAGGTGCTGCCGGGTTTGCTCAGGCGCACGCCGCCCAGGCTGATTACCCGGTTGCTGCGGTTGTAAATCTCTATGTACTCCGACAGCGGCAAACCCACCTGAGGCGTTTCGTCGGCAAAGATTTCGGTGATGAGCAACTCGCCCACCTGGGGCGTGGCGGGGGGCACGGCCGCGCCGGCAAAAGTGGTCTGCAGCGGCCCCGCAGCCAGGTTGCCATAGAGGTCGGCCACATTGCGCACTTCCAGCACGTTGGTGGCGGCAAAATCGGCCCCGAAGGCGAGGCGCACTACGGCGGGGTTGTTGGGCAGCACTTGCGCGGCGGTGGGCACGGCCCCGCTTTGCAGGCGGTAGTTGGCCAGGTTGCTGGCGCTGGCCACGTTCAGGGCTTCGTTGAAGGCCACGTCTACGAGGCGGGCAGAGGCGGGCACAGCCCGCAGCAGCAGCGGCGCGGTGGCGTCGGTCACGGCAAAGTCGTCGAAGAAAAAGCTGCGGTTGTTGGCCGAGGAGTAGAGTAGCGCCACGCCCACGGCCACGCTACGCTGGTAGGTGGCATCAGTGGGCTGGGCGGCTTCGGCCACGAAGTTGCGGCCGCCGGTGAAGTCGCGCTCCAGGGTCCAGCGGTTGGCGGTGGTGCGGGTCACGCGCACGCGCACCAGGTTGTTGGTGGCGCTGGCCAGGGTGCCGTTGGCCCCGTCGATGACGAGCACGGCGGACTTGGTGGAGTCTTTGCGGAACAGGCTCACCTCGTCGTCGGTGCCACCCAGGCGCACGAAGTATCCGGAGTTACCGGTGTTTTTCAGGTCAGTTTGCGAGGCTATCAACCACACATCGGCCAGGTTGCCGGAGCTGGTAGCAAAGCGCAGGTTGGCCCAGAATTCCCACACCGTGCCGGTGGTGGCCTGGCTGGGGGTGCTGAGCTGCAGCTGGGTGCCCGTTACGCCCGGCCCGTTGCTTTGCAGCTGCTGGTTGGTTACTTGGAAGCTGGCCACGTCGCCGGTCCAGGCAGGGTTGGCGGTGAAATTGCCATCGGTGAAGTTTTCAACCAGTTGGGCCGTGGCAAAGCCCGGCAGCAACAGGAGCAGCAGCAGGTACAGGTGTTTTATCGACAATTTCAAACTGGTCTTGAACACGGGAAGAGGTGGGGAGCGCTGCTGGCTACCCCAATGATAGTAGTTCTTAGGTGCGTTTCTCCTTCTTTATTTTGATGAAGCGCAAGCCAACGCGGCGTCTAAGTAACCTATTTCTGGCGACATTTGCAGTACCACGGCCCTTGCGGCGGCGGCTTTTTAACATTCTGATTTTTCCATGAAACTTGCTATTGTAGGAGCCACCGGCTTGGTGGGAACCGAGCTGTTGAAGGTGCTGGCCGAACGCCGGTTTCCGCTGACCGAACTGCTTCCCGTGGCCTCGGCCAAATCGGTGGGCCAGACCGTTGAATTCCTGGGCAAGAAGTACCCCGTGGTGAGCATGGACGATGCCCTGGCCGCCCGGCCAGACATCGCCATTTTCTCGGCGGGTGGCTCCGTGAGCAAGGAGCACGCCCCGCGCTTCGCCGCCGTGGGCACCACCGTTATCGACAACTCCTCGGCCTGGCGCATGGACCCCACCAAGAAGCTGGTGGTACCCGAACTGAACGCCGACACCCTCACGCCAGAGGATAAAATCATTGCCAACCCCAACTGCTCTACCATTCAATTGGTGGTGGCCCTCAACGAGTTGCACAAGGCATACAAAGTGGAGCGCATTGTGGTGAGCACCTATCAGAGCGTGACCGGCACCGGCAAAAAAGCCGTGGACCAACTCCTGGAGGAGCGCGCCGGCCGCCCCGCCAGCAACCCCGCTTACCCGCACCCCATCGACCTGAACGTGCTGCCCCACATCGACGTGTTCGAAGCCAATGGCTACACCAAGGAGGAGCTGAAAATGGTGAACGAGACCAAGAAAATCATGGGCGACGACAGCATCCGCGTCACGGCCACCTGCGTGCGCATTCCCGTGATGGGCGGCCACTCGGAGTCCCTGAACGTGGAGTTTGCCCGCGAGTTTGAGATGGACGAGGTGCGCGCCATCCTGGCTCGCACGCCCGGCGTGGAGCTGGTGGACGACCCTTCTACCAACACGTACCCCATGCCCAAAGACAGCCACGGCAAAGACGCCGTGCTGGTGGGACGCCTGCGCCGCGACGAAACCCAGCCCCGCACCCTCAACCTGTGGGTGGTGGCCGACAACCTGCGCAAGGGCGCCGCCACCAACGCCGTGCAGATTGCCGAGTATCTGGTGAAGAAGTAGGCGGTAATGGGCGGCTGAGTGCCAGTAAACACATTTGAGTAAGAACGTCATGCTTCGGCAAGCTGAGCATGACGTTCTTGTTTACTCACCTTTCGTTAACTATAACCCCGTTCTTTCCGATGCGTCTGCTGCTATGTTTCTGGTTCGCATTGCTGACGGGACCGGCCAGCGCCCAGGCCATCCTGCGCGGCCAGGTAATAGACGCTGAGACCAACCAGCCCATTCCCAGCGCGCAGGTGGGCGTGGCCGGCAACCGCATCGGTACCAGCACCAACGAGGACGGCCGCTTTGCCCTGAGTGTTCCGGCCCAGTACCAGGGGGAGCAGCTGGAAGTGGCCCTGCTGGGCTACCGAAAATACGCCCAGCCGCTGCCGCCGCTGCCCGGCCCGGAGCTGCGCATTGCCCTGCAAATCAGCCCGGCGGCGCTGGGGGAGGTGCAGGTCACGGCCTCGGTGCTGGGCATTGTGCGGGAGGCGGTGGCGCGCATTTCGCGCAACTACCCCGTGCGCAACACCCGCCTCACCGGCTTCTACCGCGAGTCGGACAACGACCCCGCTGGCCGGCCCCGCTACTTGGTGGAGGGGCTGCTCACGGTGTTTAAAGAGCCGTATCCGCAGCGCACCGACGAGGGCGCCGTGCAGATTCGGCAGTCGCGCAAGGTGGATTTGCGGCCCCAGACGCTGGTGCGCATCGACTGGGCCGGCGGGCCGTTTATCGCGCACAAAGCCGATTTTGTGCACGCCCGGGCCCAGTTCATCAACCCCGCGCACTTCCGCCACTACGACTACCGCCTGGCCGCCGGCAGCACCTACGCCGACCGCCGCGTGTACGTAATCGAATTCGGCCCGAAGCGCGGTAACGGCCGGGCCGATTTTGCTGGCCGCCTGTACATCGACCAGGACAGCTACGCCTTTCTGGGGGCCGAGTGGCACTACACGCCCGCCGGCCTGCGCAGCGGCCTGCACCGGGCCGACGCCCGCGAGCTGCGCGTGGCTTACCAACCCTACGCCGGCCGCTGGCACCTGAAAACCGTGTGGTGGCAAACCAAGTACCGCCCGCCCGTGGGCGAGCCACTGCAGTATTTCGGCGAATTCCTGACCACGGCCATTGACACGGCCGGCATCACACCGCCCACCTACCAGGAGCGGGCGCAGTACTACGACGCCTTCCTGCACAACGCCGTGCCCTACGACTCGGCCTTCTGGCAGACCCAAACCACGCTGCTGCGCCCCGCCGCCATGCAGCAGGCCATGGACCAGCAGCGGCAGCAGCGCGTCGATTCGCTGTTTCGGCCGCGCCCGCTGCCACCGCAGCCCGCCACGGTTGAGGCTGGCGTGCCACCGGCCGCGCCCACCCGCCCGGTGTTTCGCCTGCTGAGCCGTATTCGGTACGGGGCGGCGCTGGGCGCGTGGCCGCTGGCGGTGCCGGGCGCCACGCTGGCCTTGGAATATGCTCCGGCAAATTCGGGTTTTCGGGCGCAAAGCACCCGCAACGCTGCCGCGCAAAGCCTAACCGGCTGGTGGAATGCCGAATACCAGTTCGACCTGACTCTGGAGTTGGCCGTGCGCCTGGCCACGCGCCGGCTGTTCCGGCAGTTTTCGGGCGATGGCTGGGAGGCGGGCCTGAGCTACGAGCACAACCTCAACCCGCGCCGCCGGCCGCTGTTTGGCCGCGCCGGGCTGGCGTACACCCGGCAGGCCGTAGCCCGCAGCCTGGGCACGTTTGAAAACACCAGCGGCGGCGTGCGGGTAGACGGCACTACCCTCAACGCCGATGAGCTGGGCCTGCAGCTGCAATCCACCTCCGATGCCATGCAGCCCAAGCTGGGCCTGGGGCTGGAGCTAAGCCACAAAATTGAGCTGGTAGCCGACCTGGGCTACTTGCTGCCGCTACGCAGTCGCACCCAGCTGGTGCTGAGCGAAAAGAGTGGTTTTTTCCTGGCCCGTAGCTCAGCCGCCATCGATTTGCCGAGCCCCGCCGTAAGCCTGCGAGTCAACGAGCAGGCCACTGCCGAAGTGCCCTGGCAGCAGCGCCGCTGGCTGCTCAGTTTCGGGCTGCTGTACCGGCTGCGCTAGGGCGGCTCGGTGGCTTTGTCTCACCCATCCCAGACGTTGCCCGAATGTCCGCTACGCCCTCTAAACTACCCGCCTCGTTTTTTCAGCGGCCTGATGTGCTGCAGATTGCCCGCGAGCTGCTGGGCAAGCACCTCTACACCAACGTGGACGGTATCCTAACCGCCGGGCGGGTGGTGGAAACCGAAGCCTACCGGCACGAAGGCGACAATTCCCTGACCATGCACCTGCAGCGCAAGCGCCACCAGGCCCAGGGCCTGCACGTGCCCGGTGGCCACGCCTACATCTACACCGTCTACAATAAGTACGCGCTTTTCAACATCGCCACGCATGACGCCGACCATCCCGACGCCGTGCTCATCCGCGCCGTAGAGCCCACCATTGGGCTGGAAGCTATGCTGCACCGCCGCGCCTAGTGGCCCCCAAGCGCGCCCTTACCGCCGGCCCTGGCGTCATGAGCCAGGCGCTGGGCATCACCCCCGCCCTCACCGGCCTGCCCGTCACCGGCGAGGTGCTCTGGTTTGAAGACCACGGCGAAACAGTGGCAGACGCTGCGGTAATAGCCAGCTCCCGCGTCGGCCTGGAGTATGCGGGCTCGGAGGCATCGGGGCTGCCTTGGCGGTTCCGGCTGCGCGACAACCCGTGGACCAGCCCGGCGAAGTAAGGCAAGCCTTCGTTTGGCTTACTTGAAAATGCGGATATTCCTGTTATCCAGACTCCTCTATGACCTTAAGGCTGAATTAGAAGCGACTTATATCTGAGTTCGCGAAACTCATACCTACAAGCTGTTTTATAAACTTCAATTACTGAACCAGTTTATTAAACTTAACTCAGGATACTGAGCGAATTTGTGTGGTCAGCAAGCTCATAGATGTAGTGGTTCAGGGAAAGAAGGGGTTGATTATTAACTGATGTTACGCACGGAGTTGTCCGAGCTGATGGTACATGGCTTTCAAGCCCACGGTGTAGAGCTGGGCTTTGAGGCGAAGGTGACCGATGCCGCATTTGAAT
>NZ_MDZC01000080.1 GCF_001816165.1 Hymenobacter glacialis | reverse complement strand
AACCCGGCCCCGGTCATCAGCAGCCTCAGCCCCAGCTCGGCCACGGCCGGCGACCCGGCCTTCACCCTCACGGTGAACGGCACGGGGTTCATCGCAGGCTCTGCCGTGGCCTTTAACGGCACAGCCCGCGCCACCACGTTTGTTTCGGCCACGCAGGTTACGGCCAGCATTCCGGCTTCGGACATTGCCACGGCCGGCACCTACAACGTGACCGTGACCAACGCGGCGCCCGGCGGCGGCACCTCCGCTACGGCCACGTTCACCGTGAATCCGGTACCGGTGGTCAACAACCCCGTTCCGGCCATCAGCAGCCTGTCGCCATCGAGCGTGACGGCCGGGGCCGCGCCCCAGACCTTGACCGTGAACGGCAGCAATTTCCTGGCCTCGTCGGTGGTGAACTTCAATGGCAGCGCCCGCACCACCACCTTCGTTTCGGCTTCGCAGCTCACCATCGGCCTCACGGCCGCCGACCAGGCCACGGCCGGCACTTACAACGTGACGGTAACCAACCCGGCGCCCGGTGGCGGGACCTCCGCTCCGGCCACGTTCACCGTGAACCCGGCCCCCGTGGCCTGCACCGCGCCCACCAACCTGTCAGCCAGCGCTGTCACCAGCACTTCGGCTACGGTGAGATTCACCGGCAGCGGCTCGGCCACGGGCTACACCGTGACAACTTCGCCCGCCACCACCACGCAAACGCTGCCCGCTTCGGCTACGTCAGTGAGCCTTACGGGCCTGGCACCCAGCACGGCTTACTCGGTGAGCATTGTGAGCAATTGCGCCGGTGGCGCGGCCTCCGCACCCGCTACAACCACCTTCACCACCACGGCCGCTCCGCTGACCGACCTGGTGGTCAACTCTGCCCAAACCATCTCTGGTACTTACAATAACGTGACTGTGACGAGCACCGGCGTTGCCACGTTGGGCGGTACCCTCACGGTAAACGGCACCCTCACGGTACAGACCGGGGGCGCGTTGCTGCAAGCCTGCCAGGTAATCAACGGCCCCGGCAGCTTTGTACTGCAGGCCGGCGCCAGCCTTGTTATCTGCGATGCGGCCGGTATTGCGGCTACTGGCGCCGTGGGCGCCGTGCAGGTAACGGGCACTCGCACATTTAGCCCCGACGCCAACTACGGCTACAACGGCACCGCAGCCCAGGTAACCGGCTCCGGCCTGCCCGGCCGCGTACTGAGCTTGGTGGTGAGCAACGCTGCCAACGTAACGCTGAGCCAGGCACTAAGCGTGAGCCAGGTATTGCGCCTCGAAGCCGGCAACCTGGCTACCAACGGCCAGGGCCTGACCCTGCTATCCACGGCCACGGGCACGGCGCTGGTCGACAACCGCGGCGGGGCAGTGGTTGGCACGGCTGCGGTGCAACGCTACATCACCCCCACCAATGCGGGGTTGGGCTACCGTCACTACGCGTCGCCGGTACTTAGCACCACAGTGGCCGATTTGGCCGTACCAGGCGTATTTACCCCCGTGGTAAACCCGGCCTACAACACGCTGGGCAACACCGTTACGCCGTTCCCGAATGTGTTTGGCTACAACGAAGCCCGCGTGAACACCAGCGGCAGCGGCGGTTCTATAGACTTTGACAAAGGATTCTTCTCGCCCACGGCTACCAGCGACGTGCTGGAACCCACGCGCGGCTACACCGTCAACATCGCGGCCCAGGCCACCGTCGACTTTGTGGGCACCCTGAACAACGGCTCCCTGACGGCCGGCGCCCTCACCCGCGGCAGCCAAACCGAGAGCGGCTGGCACCTGCGCGGCAATCCCTATCCGGCTCCGCTGGACTGGTCTTCGGTGATTAGCAACGGCCGGGCTGTCAACATCGAGAATGCCCTGTACGTGTACAAAAGCGACGGCCAATACAGCGGCTCGTATACCAGCTTCGTGAACGGCCAGGCCACCAACTCCGGCACCAACGTGCTGCCCGTGGCCCAAGGCTTCTTTGTGCGTACCGCAGCGGGCCAGACCGGCAGCATCACCTTCGCCAATGCTGACCGCCTCACCACGCCCAACGCCACGCCCTTCCAGCGCAGCACCGCCGATACCCGGCCGCAACTCACGCTGGCCCTGAGCAGTGCCAGCGCCCGCACCCAGGCCGTGGTTTACTTCGAGCAAGGCGCCACGCCCGCCTTCGACAACGCGTTTGATGCCCGCGCCCTGCCCGCCCCCAACGGCCTGACGCTGGGTACTGAAACCGCAGCGGCCGAGGCATTGTCCATCAATGGCCAGCCGGTTCTCAACGGTGCCGATGCGCTGCTGCCCCTGCGCGTAGCTGCTCTGGCAGCCGGCACCTACACCCTGGCCGTTGACAAGCTGGAAAACCTGCCGGCCAACTACCGTGCGTACCTGCGCGACGGCCTCACCGGCACCTACACCGACTTGGCCACCACGCCCGCCATCACCCTGAATCTGAGCGCCAATGGCACGGCGGGCGGGCGCTATGCGGTACTATTCACCACCCAGGCGCGTGGTCTGGCCACGGCTCCGGTGGCCCTGGCCCAACTGGCCAGCGTGTACCCCAACCCGGCCCGCGGCACGGCTACGCTGCTGGTGCCCACTGCCCTACGCGGCAACCAGGCCACGGCCGTGACGGTTGTGGACAACGTAGGCCGCGTGGTATTGAGCCGCACGCTGGCTGCCGGTGCCAGCGAGACGCTGGAACTGCCCTTGTCCACCCTGACCTCGGGCGTGTACACCGTGCTGGCGCGCACCGCGTCGGGCCTGGTAGCCAAGCGCCTTGTGGTGGAATAACCAGTTCGCAACCAGCGCCCGCAGCTGCGGGCCTGCGCACACAAAAATGCCCCGGCTTTGCAGTCGGGGCGTTTTTTTTGTGTACAAAATGCTTCATTCGCTGCTATTATGCAGGCGTGGGCTGGCGCGCATTTGTGCAACGTCAGGTAATGAGGCTGTTTGGGAATTCTTTCAAAAGATAGCAGGAACGTCATGCTGAGCTTACCGAAGCATCTCTATTGTCTCATATGAGCCGTCAAAGAAGCAGTAGAGATGCTTCGGTAAGCTCAGCATGACGTTCTTTTGACTTCCGAACAAGCTTCAGTGATAAACCTCCAGCGTGTGTTTCTGGTATGTACGACCCCATGCCACGCCTCGCTACTTCCGACCATTACACGCTTACGCTTCCCGAAGGGCACCGCTTCCCCATCGCCAAGTACGCCCTGATTCGCGAGCAGCTGTTGTGGCAGGGCATTGCAGTCCCCACGGATTTTTACGAGCCGGGCCTGTGCGATGAGCAGGACGTGCTACGTGTGCATACCACTGAATATTGGCACCGCGTACGCGACTTACAGCTCACGCCCCGCGAGGTGCGCAACTTGGGCCTGCAGCAAAGCCCGCAGCTGGTGCGGCGCTCGCTGAGCAGCAGCGCCGGCACCCTGCAATCGGCCCTGCAGGCGTTACAGGACGGCGTGGGGCTGAACCTGGCCGGCGGCACCCACCACGCCTTTGCCGACCGAGGCGAAGGGTTTTGCGTGCTGAATGACCAGGCCATTGCCGCCGCGCACCTGCTGGCCAAGGGCCTGGCCCGGCAGGTTTTAATAGTGGATTTGGATGTGCATCAGGGCGATGGTACGGCCAGTATTTTCCGGAACGAGCCGCGAGTATTTACCTTTTCCATGCACGCCGGGGCCAATTATCCACTGCGTAAGGAGCAGTCGGACCTGGATATTGCCCTGGAGCTGGGCACCGGCGATGCCGAATACCTGCGCCTGCTGCACGAAGCGTTGCCCAAGCTGCTGGCCCAGGTGCAGCCCGATTTCGTATTCTACCAGGCCGGAGTAGACGTACTGGCCACCGATAAGCTCGGGAAACTGAGCCTCACGCCCGCCGGCTGCCGGCTGCGCGACGAATACGTGCTGGGCCTGTGCCGCGAGCAGCAGCTGCCGGTGGCCGTGAGCATGGGCGGCGGTTATTCTGAGCGGCTGGCCGACATCGTGGACGCGCATTGTAACACGTTTCGGGTGGCGTTTGAGCTGTGGCCCTAGCCGCCCCCGGCGCCCTTCCTACCTTTGCCACCCATGAAAAACGCTGCTTCTACGCATCCCGCGCCCGTTACCGTACCCGTGCGGCTCGACGAAAAACCAGTGGGCTCCCCCGCCCAACAGGCGTTTCGGCAAGCTATTCTGAACGTGGAGAACCTACGCGAGCGGCTGCGCGACCTGCGCGCCGAGCAGGCGGAAACGCGCCGGCGCTATTGGCAGCAGGTGGGGCCAGCCGCCACGGCCGTAGTAGCTGCCAGGCGCAGCCTTTTTCCGTCCTTGGAAGATGCCCTGCTGCTGGGCTACTTCAGCCGCCTGGAAGAACAGCAGATTACCGACCTGATAGTGGGCAATGCCCGGGCGCTGGAAAAACGATTTGGTGAAGACGAGGGCGAGATACTGCGCAAATACGCCCCCGCCGCCCATCGCAACCATACTGCTCACACCCAGCCCGAGCAGCACCGCAGCGCCGAAACGCCCGAGCACTACACCCCCGACCCCACCCTGCCGCCGCACGAGCAAGCCGCCGCCGCCGCCCGCGCCCGCCGCAAAACCAAAGCGCAGCGGGCCAAGGAAGACGCCGAGCAATCCGACCAGAAACAGCTCGAATCCAACGCCAAAACCATCTACCGCCAACTGGCCCGTACCCACCACCCCGACCTGGAGCGCGACCCCGAAAAGCAAGCTGGCAAAACTGCCCAGATGCAGCGCATCACGGAGGCCTACGAAGCCGACGACCTTTACACCCTGCTGCAGCTGCTGGCCGAGTCGGGCCCGGCCGATGCCGATTCCGACGACGTGCTGGCCCGCTACACCCGCGCCCTGCTTCAGCAGCAAATCACCCTGAAACAGGAAATGAACGAGGTAAAATACGGCCCCAATGGCTTCGTGGGCACTTCAACCAAGAAGCAGGAACTGGAGCTGCGCCAACTCAAACGCGACCTGCGCGCCGAGGCAGAGTACGTGCAGCACGTGGGGCTGCTCATGCGGGAACCGGACGGCTTGCGCGACGTGCTGCGGCAGCTGGCGGCCGAAGGCCTGGGCAGCCTGTAGGCTGTTGAAGCAAAAAGCTAAAAAAAGAACTTCATAAAGCATAACGTCATGCTCATCTGGCGTCCGCACAGCCGAAGTACCTCTACCATTCCTCTTGTCATCCTGAGCCTAGCGAAGACCTTGGCACCGTGAGATGAGTTGTTCTCCGGTGAAAGGATGCTTCCTTCGGTACGCCAGATTAAGCATGACAAGAGGCGCGGTAGAGGTACTTCGGCTGCGCGGACGCCAGATGAGCATGACGTGCGTTTACGTCAATGCTGGAGTGACTTGTTTAAGCGCCTTTCGACGCTAAAATCTCTACCATTTCAATTTGGGGGGGGCTGGCCCACAGGTCGGCGTGAGTGCCCAGGGCGGCGGCTACCTGGCCTGCGAGGTGGGCTTTGCGGCCGGCTTCGTCGGGGAAGGTGTCGAAAATGCCAAACGTGGACGGGCCCAGACGCAGGGCGTACCACGTGGTAGTGGCGGGCTCAGCCTCCACAATGGGAAGGGCACCGGCCAGAAAATCGGCAACGGTTTGTTCGTGGCCGGGCTTCACTTCGAGGCGGACCAACAGGGCGACTTTTACCATAAGAGGAAGGTGTTTAAGGTGAATTTCAATTCACAACAAATACAATGGCATTTCGGCTGATGCCGGCGCGCGGCGACCTACGCAATGAACGCCACGGCGGTTTGAATTACCTCAGCGTCGCGCAGAATGCGGTTGTGGCCCAGGCCGCGCGTGCCGTGCAGCACGGCGCCGGGCCAGGCGGCCGCAATCTGCTGGCCTTCCGAAAAAGGAATAATTTCGTCGTCCTCGTCGTGAATGACCAGCACTTTTTTGGCGCCAGAGCCGGGCCCGGCGACGGCGGCGCCGAACGAATCGGCGGGACGGCCGGTGACCTGTTCCAGGTACTGGGTAAACCGCGCCACAAAATCGTTGGATAAATGCAGGAAATCGGCCACGCGCCCGGCCACGGCCCGAGGGCCAATGGGGGCACTGAGCAGTACCAAACGCGGAAGCGGCAACCCCGCCGACAGCCGCACCGGCAGTCCGGCCACCGAGGCCGCCCCAAAGGAATGCGCCACAATGGCGCGCACCTCGCCCGCCGTATCCACCACCGCCTGCACGGCCCCGCCAAAAGCGGTGAGGGTCGTTCGCTTGCCGGTGGAGGCGCCGTGCGCGGGCCCGTCCATGGCCACCACGCGGTAGCCGGCTGCCAGCAAGGGCTGCACCCAGGCCCGCCAGAAACTGGCCCGGTGCTCCCAGCCGTGCACCAGCACCACGGCCGGCGCAGCGGCCGGGCCCCACTCATACACCGCCACCAGGCCCTCTTCATAAGCAACCATGCAGCGGCAGGCCTCCAGCAGCGCGGGGGCCTCCCAGGCCCGCATTGCCAGGCGCCGGGGCGTGCAAAACATCCGCCAGGCCTGCTTGAAGGCCAGTTGAGGCGCGATGGCCGAAAGCATCCGCAGCTGAATCCGTAGCAGCAGCAGGCCCGCAGGTGGTGCCGGGTAGCGCATGCGAAGCGCCGCCGAAACCGCTGGCTCTTCGGGCATTGATAAATCGTGAGCGGGCGAGAAGGTGTTTACCATAACTGGGGAGCAAAGAGTGCCGGTGATTTGTGTTGGATGGTTAGAAGTAGCAGTCGCTTTCGCGACCTCACGACAACAGTTCCAGCCGCAGTTGCCCCACAACAACCTGAAAAGGGGTTTCATCATGCACCCGCGCCACCTGCAGCGCCCCGGAAAGCGTGGTGAGCACCTGCGCCGCCTTGGCTGCCGGGCTGCCCACGTAGCGCAGGGCACCCGTGGCCCGGCCCACGGCCAGCACCTGCGCCAGCCACTCGGTAAGCTCCCGGTTGAAGGTGCGCAGCTCGGCCTGCATGGGGGCTGGCAACGTGCGAAAATCAGCCGCCAGGGCTCCGAATAGGCACACCCGACGGTCGTGGCCCAGGTGGTTTTCATACACGGCCAGCAGGGCGTCGAACTGCTCTTTGGGCGGCAGGTCGGCTACGCGGGGCAGGTCGCGCCACTTGCGCAGGCGGCGCAGCTGCCGGGCCACAATGGCCGTGCCCAGGTCGTCTTTGCTGGGATAATGGTAGTGAATGGCTGCCGGCTTCACGCCTAGCTCTTTGGCCAGGTGCTGGTAGCTGAAGGCATTGAAGCCCCGCTCCAGCAGCAGCCCTTCGGCCAAATCGAGGATGCGCGTGCGGGTATCGGGCGGCAATTTAATAGCTGATGGAGTTGACATGACGGGGTAAAGATATAACTTACTTACTAATTAGTAAGCATTAATTATTATACAAAAAAGCCTCTCGTGCTAGCAGGAGAGGCTTTGGTATTTTTGTGGCCGTTGTAGCGCCGGCTTATTCCGCCTCTCCTTGCCACAGGGTATCCACAGCGGCCTGCACGGCCTGGGCCCGGTAGGCGGGCGCGGTGGCGGGGGCTTTGAGCAGGCGCAACAGGCGCTGGTATTTCTGGCGGCCCTCGGCCAGCATTTGCTCGCTCACTTCAATGGTGAACACGCCGAAGGGCTCCACCTTTTGCACACCAACCAACAAAAACCGCTCGGCACGCAGCGCATCGGTATAGAAAGCTGCCTGCCGGTCGTAGTCGTAGGCCGAACACTGCCAGAGGAAATGGTCGGCGTCGCGGGCCATGGTGGTTTTGAAGTCGATGATGGTAAACGGCTGGTCGGGGTGGTCCACGATGAGGTCAGCGCGCAGTTTGCAGAGCGTGTCGGTTTCGGGCTCGGTAAATACTACGCTGGTTTCCGGCTGCCCCAGTGCTAGCAGTTCCGCAAGGCGGGCATCGAGCTTCACGCCCTCCACCAGCCACCACACCAGCGTATCGTTCAGGCCGGGCAGGCCGGGCACGTAGTCGGCCGGTTCGAGCAGGGCGGTATGAAAGGCCGTTCCAAAGCTCAGCGCGCCCTCGTTGGAGCTGGTCTGGGGCCGTGGGGGTCGGCCGTCGAGGGCATCGCGCAGGCGCGACAGGTCCGAGTTCGCAATGGCGGGCAGGGCGCGGTAGGTATCGTAATCAAGACGCAACAGGTCGGGGCGGCGGTAAGGAACGGCTGATTCGGGCATAGGTGATAAGGTAACAGATAAAAGCGCAGAATGGCTCCGCGCCGGCCCCGTTTTGGGCGGCATGCGGCAGTTTTAAGCGCGGTTCCGTACTTCGGCTCAGCGGGTTGCGCGCCCGGCTCTCAAAACCTCAATGCATCCCACCATGGCTTCCTGGATTCCATACGCCCTCCTGTCGGCATTGTTTGCGGCTCTCACGGCCATTTTCGCAAAAATCGGCATCCGAGGAGTCGATTCCGATTTGGCCACGGCCATTCGCACGGTGGTCATTTTACTGCTGGCCTGGGCCATAGCCCTGGCACGCGGGGCCACGGCGGGCCTGCCAGACCTGTCGGGGCGCACCTGGGTTTTCCTGGTGCTGTCGGGCCTGGCCACCGGTGCGTCGTGGCTGTGCTACTTCCGGGCCCTGCAGCTGGGCCCCGTGAGCCAAGTGGCGCCGGTAGATAAACTGAGCGTGGCGCTGGCCCTGCTGCTGGCGGTGGTGTTCTTAGGCGAAACCATTTCGGTGCGCGGTGCCGTTGGCGCCGGGCTCATTCTGGCCGGTACCGTGGTGATGGTGGGGCGCTAGCATGCCCCATGATGCAAGCCCGAATCCCACTGCCGGCGCCGGGTGCGTGACCTAACGCTTTGCTCCTGAAAACAGGCGGCTCCCCTCCTTCCACCGTTGCACTTTGCCCGCAATTTCGGCCAGCCCCAGATTGTGGATGCTGCCCAGGTGCGTGGTCTGAAACTCGCGGTGCGGCACGTAGCTGCCATCTTCCACGGCCCGCCCCACCTGCTGATAGGCATCCCGAAACGGCACGCCGGCAATAATTAGTTGATTGATGTTTTCAACCGAGAAAATGGGGTCGTATTTGGCCTGCTCAATCACGCCGGGCTTAATTTTTATTTCGGGCAGCGCAAACAGCAAAATATCGAGCAGGTCTGCGAACTGCATCATGGGCCCAAACAGCAGCTCCTTCAGCAGCTGGAAGTCGCGGTGGTAGCCGCTGGGCAGGTTGCTAGTGGCCAGCATAATGTCGTTGGGCAGCGCCTGCAGGCGGTTGGCGTGGGCGCGCACCAGTTCAAACACGTCGGGGTTTTTCTTGTGCGGCATGATACTGGAGCCCGTAGTAAACTCCTTCGGCAGCGTTACAAAGCCCAGGTCCTGGCTGTTGTAGAGCACCAGGTCGTAGGCCATCTTGCCCAGCGTGCCAGCGGCGCCGGCAATGGCAAAGGCCAGGGTTTTCTCGGTTTTGCCACGCAGCATCTGGGCGCCCACGGCACTCACCGCCACGCTGCCAAAACCTATTTCCCGGGTGGTCATTTCGCGGTCGATGGGGAAGCTGCTGCCGAAGCCCGCGCCCGAGCCCAGCGGGTTTTGGTCGGCCACCGCGTGCGCGGCTTCAAACAAGTTCAAGTCCAGCAGCAAATGCTCGGCATAGGCCGAAAACCACAGGCCGAAACTGCTCGGCATAGCCGCCTGAAAGTGCGTGTAGCCTGGCAGCAGGTCGTTTTTGTGCGCCTCGGCTTGTTGCAGCAGCACCTCGGCCAGCGCCAGCAATTTCGCTGCTATCCGCTCCGTGTAGTCTTTAATAAAAAGCTGAATGGCGGTCAGCACCTGGTCGTTGCGGGAGCGGGCGGTGTGAATTTTCTTGCCTGCATCCCCGAACTTATTCGTCAGGTAATGCTCTATTTTGGAGTGCACGTCCTCAAAATCGGCTTCAATTTGAAACGTGCCGGCGGCCACCTGCGCCAGCAGCTCATCGAGCCCGCTAATAAGCTGCTGCCGCTCGGCTTCGGAAATCAGGCCTACCTGGGCCAGCATATTGGCCTGGGCTTTGGAGGCCAGCAGGTCGAAGGGCGCGAGGTACATATCCAATTCCCGGTCGTGGCCCACCGTAAATTTTTCAATGGTCTCATTAACCGAAAAACCTTTCTCCCAAATTTTCATAACGCACTACTTAAAACGTAAATCCTGCTAGTAATTCGATGTAATCCCGAATACCGGCGCGTATTTCACTCAGCATAATGTACTCATCCGGCGTGTGTGAGCGGGCGCTTTCTCCCGGCCCCATTTTCAGGGTCTCAAAGGGCATCATCGACTGGTCGGAGAGCGTAGGCGAGCCATAAATCTGCTTGCCCATGGCCACTCCCCGGCGCACCAGCGGATGGTTTTCGCTGATGCTGGAAGAATTCAGATGCGTGGACCGCGGCACAATTTCTGACTGCACATTGGCCCGAATAACGTCCAGAATTTCCTGGTTCTGATACAGCTCGTTGGTGCGCACATCTATTACAAAGTGGCAGCGGTCGGGCACTACGTTGTGCTGCTGGCCAGCGCTCATCTGCGTCACGGTCATCTTCACCGGTCCCAGCAGCGGAGACAGCCGCGGAAACTGGTACTGCCGCAGCCATTGCACGTCGTCCAGGGCTTTGTAGAGCGCATTTTCGCCTTCTTCACGGGCGGCGTGGCCGGTTTTTCCGTGGGCCGTAGCGTCAAGCACCAGTAGGCCTTTTTCGGCAATGGCCAGGTTCATGCCTGTGGGTTCGCCCACAATTCCCAAGGCAATTTCTCCAAATTGCGGCAGCACACTTCTAATTCCGTTACGACCCGAAATTTCTTCTTCCGCTGTAATTGCGCAAATTAAATTAAACGCATTTTCCTGCCCCTGGAAATACAGAAAAACCGCCAATAAGCTTACGGCCGAAGCGCCCGCATCATTGCTGCCGAGGCCGATTAATTTATCGCCTTCCAGTACGGCTCCAAATGGCTCGTACGTCCAGCCCGCACCCGGTTTCACGGTGTCGTGATGTGAATTGAGTAAGATGGTCGGCTTGTTCGCATCGAAGTGCGCGGAAGTGGCCCACACGTTGTTATGCTGCCGCTGCACTGCCACGCCGTGCCCAATCAGAAACGCCTGAATCAGGCCAGCCGTATCTGCTTCCTCGCGTGAATACGAGGGAGTTTTAATTAGCCGAATCAGTAAATCAACGGCACCTTCGCTCAGTTGATTTACTGATTCAGACATAAGGTAGTTTTTAGTACCCCGTCAATGTAGAGCGCGTGCTCAATAATCACCTTTTCTACACCAAACTGCAAGGCATCAAATGCGTTTTCTAATTTAGGCAGCATGCCATCGTTAATTATTCCACTTTCCTTTAATTCACCGTAATCAGCCAATGTAATAGTTGGAATAACTGATTTTTCATCTTTGATATCGGCTAAAACGCCGTGTTTTTCGAAGCAAAAGTGTAGCTCTACTGCATATTGCTTGCTCAGGGCTTTTGCCAACGATGCGGCAATGGTATCGGCATTGGTATTCAGCAATTGGCCCTGGCCGTCGTGGTTAATCGGGCAAAACACTGGCGTCAATCCCATTTCCAGAAACCGGCGCACCGTATCGGTGTTGATGCTCTCCTCGCTCAAATCCCCCACAAAGCCGTAGTCAACATCCCGCACCAAGCGCTTGGTGGCCAGAATCACGTTGCCATCGGCGCCGCTGAGGCCCAGCGCATTAACCCCAGCACCCTGGAGTGCCGCCACTATTTGCTTGTTGGTTTTGCCTGCATAGAACATCGTCACAATGTCGAGGGCAGCAGCGTCAGTGATGCGGCGGCCGTCCAGCATGCGTGGCTTGATGCCCAGGCGGGCCATCATTTCGCTGGCGCCTTTGCCACCGCCGTGTACCAGTATTTTGGGGCCGCTCACGTTGGCAAACAGGCGCAGAAATTCCAACAAGTCGGATACGTGGTCGATGATGCCGCCGCCAATCTTATAAACTTTTAACGCCGCTTTCATTATTTCTTCACAGTCCAGCAACCCCAACAGTGAAAAGCACTGTTTTCAAAAAATACATGGGAAATGTTGCAGGCAAAAGTAGGGGCTTTTAGCTTTGCAGCAGAATTGAACCTCTTGGTTCGGCCGTTCGTTAATGCGCCGAATCGATAGTTACCCACCATGCCCCTCCCCGTTTCCACTTCTCCTTTGCTCACTGCTGCCGTTTGGCTGGGTGTAGCAGGCGTGTGCAAAACGGCCAGCGCCCTGGTGCGACGACCCTAGCGGCTTCAGCAGCCGCATGTTGGCCCCTTGGCCAGCCCCTTTGAGCCGGGCTAGTATCCGCTCTACTTACAGACAGGTTTGGGCTTTAGCAGGAATCACGCGGGAGAACCGCGTGGTCCGGACAGCCGCGCATCTATCCCTAAGTTTTTAAATATCAATGATAATTCGGGTTGCAACAGCAGCGGACGCTCAGTACGCTGACTTATTATGCCAATGGTACGTTGAATCGGCCAAAACGCGGGGTACTGGCATCGCCAAGCGCGAGCCTGATTACGTGGCCCGCAAAATGGCCAGCGGCGACAGCATCATCGCCTTCGTGGACGGAGAGCTGGCTGGCTTTTGCTACATCGAAATCTTTGATGACAAGACCTTTGTGGTAAACTCAGGCCTCATTGTTAACGCCGAGATTCGCAAGGGCGGCGTGGGCAAGGCCATCAAGCAGGCCGTATTCGACCTGTCGCGTAGCAAATACCCGCAGGCCAAGATTTTCGGCATCACGACCAGCCTGGCCGTGATGAAAATCAACACGGACCTTGGTTACGAACCCGTTACTTTCTCGGAGCTCACCACCAGCGAAGACTTCTGGAAAGGCTGCAAAAGCTGCAAGAATTACGCTATTCTGATGGAGAACGAGCGTAAAATGTGCCTCTGCACCGGTATGCTGTACGACACGCCCGAGAAGCAGCTGGTGCAGCTGCAGGTGCCTGACTTTAATGTTACCACCAGCTCCTTTTAAACAGGCGCGTGAATCAGATGCGGTAGTAGAGCACCGTGCAGCAAAACTTAGCTGGCACCGCAGGGCCCTGCTCTGAATGCCAAGTCCTAACTCCCCATTTATCTAACGGCAAGTTAACGCTTACCGCACATTGAAAATGAAGAAAAAAGCCATTCTCGCCTATAGCGGCGGCCTCGACACCTCGTTTTGCGCCGTGTATCTGTCGCGTGAACTCGACCTTGAAGTGCATACCGTCATCGTTAATTCAGGCGGCTTCACGACTGAAGAATTGGCTGCTATCGAGAAGCGGGCCTACGAGCTGGGCTCGGTGAAGCACGAGGTAATTGACGTGACCATGCGCTTCTACCAGGATTGCCTGCGCTACCTGCTGTTCGGCAATGTGCTGAAAAACGACACTTATCCGCTGAGCGTGAGCGCCGAGCGCATGTTCCAGTCGCTGGCCATTGCCGAATACGCCCGCGCCAACGAGGCCGACTACATCGTGCACGGCAGCACCGGGGCCGGCAACGACCAGGTGCGCTTCGACGTGGCTTTCTCGGTTATTTCGCCCAAAACCGAGATTCTGACGCCCATCCGCGACCTGAAACTGTCGCGCCAGGCCGAAATTGAGTACCTGCAAAAGCAGGGCTTCGAAATGAGCTGGGAAAAGGCGAAATACTCCATTAACAAAGGCATCTGGGGCACCAGCGTGGGGGGCGTTGAGACGCTGACGTCGCACGAGGCCCTGCCCGAAAGTGCCTACCCATCGCAGTTGCAGCGGCAGGATTCGGAGAGGGTGGAAATCACCTTCGAAAAGGGCGAGCCGGTGGCGCTGAACGGCGAGACGATGGACCCAATAGCCCTGATTCAGAAGCTCAACGAGATGGGCTCGGCCTTCGCCATCGGCCGCGACACGCACGTGGGCGATACCATTCTGGGCATTAAGGGCCGCGTGGGGTTTGAGGCGCCCGCGCCGCTTATCCTCATCAAGGCGCACCACCTGCTGGAGAAGCACACCAGCACCCGCTGGCAGCTGCTGCACAAGGACTACATCGCCAACTGGTACGGCACGCTGCTGCACGAGGCGCAGTACCTCGACCCGGTGATGCGCGACATGGAGGCGTTCCTGGAATCATCGCAGCAGCATGTGTCGGGCAAGGTGTTCGTGCAGCTTCTGCCCTACCGGTTCGAACTGCTCGGCATCGAATCGAAGTACGACATGATGCAATCGAAAGTGGCGACTTACGGAGAGGAAAACAACGCTTGGGATGCGCGTGATGCGAAGGGGTTCATCAAGATTTTCGGCAATCAGCTGAAAATTAGCACCAGCCTGCACGATGAAAATTAAGGTTGGTATCGTAGGCGGGGCCGGCTACACGGCTGGCGAGCTGATTCGCATTTTGCTGCACCACGAGTTCGTGGAGCTGGGTGGCATCGTGAGCTCCTCGAATGCGGGCAACCCGGTGTACCAGGTGCACGACGACCTGGTGGGCGAAACCGACCTGGTTTTTGCCACCGAGCTGGCCGGCGACGAGGACGTAGTATTCCTGTGCCTGGGCCATGGCAATTCCAAAGCCTGGCTGCTCAAAAACGACCTGCCCGAAACCACCCACGTCATCGACCTGAGCAACGATTTCCGCCTGACGGCCGATGCCGAGTTTGAAGGCCGCGAGTTCGTGTACGGTTTGCCGGAGCTTAACAAAAGCCGCATCCAGCAGGCCCAGAGCATTGCCAACCCCGGCTGCTTCGCCACGGCCATCCAGCTGGCACTGCTACCGCTGGCGTGGGCCGGCCGGCTCACCGACGACATTCACGTGTCGGCCATCACCGGCTCGACCGGCGCGGGGCAGAGCTTGGCGGAAACGGTACATTTCTCGTGGCGCACCAACAATGTATCCATCTACAAGCCCTTCACGCACCAGCACCTCGGCGAAATCGGCGAGAGTCTGGCGCAGCTGCAGCCGCAATCAGAAGCTGAGATTCACTTCATTCCCTACCGTGGCAACTTTGCGCGGGGCATTTTCGCCAGCGTCTACACCCCCTCCGATTTGACGCAGGACGAGGCGCGGGCGCTGTTCCAGCAGTTTTACGCCGACGCGCCGTTCACCACGGTTTCGGACCAGGAAATCCATTTGAAGCAGGTGGTGAATACCAACAAATGCCTGCTGCACGTGCAGAAACAGGGCAAGCAACTATTGATTACCTCGGTGATTGATAATCTGGTGAAAGGTGCATCGGGCCAGGCGGTGCAGAATATGAATCTGCTTTTTGGGCTGCCGGAAACAACGGGACTCAATCTCAAGTCGGCCATTTTTTGATTACCCAATTGCCTGTCATGCTGAGCCTGCGAAGCATCCTATCACGCTTCAAAGGGTCGTTCTGCGGCGAAAAGATGCTTCGCAGGCTCAGCATGACAGACGTTTTAGCCCTCTGCTCTGAAGCTCTAACCTCTACTTCACATGGACCTCTTCAACGTTTACCCGCTCGTCAACATCACACCCGTGCGCGCACTTGGTGCGAAACTCTGGGACGACAAGGGCCAGGAGTACCTGGATTTCTACGGTGGCCACGCCGTGATTTCCATTGGCCACAGCCACCCTCACTACGTGCAGCGCCTCACGGAGCAGCTGCAAAACATCGGCTTCTACTCCAACTCGGTGCAGATTCCGATTCAGCGCGAGCTGGCCGAGAAGCTGGGCCGGGTGTCGGGCTACCCGGACTTCTCGTTGTTTCTGTGCAACTCCGGGGCCGAGGCCAACGAGAATGCGCTGAAGCTAGCCTCGTTCCACACCGGCAAAAAGCGGGTCATAGCGTTCAAGGGCGCGTTTCACGGCCGCACCTCGGGCGCGGTAGCGGCCACCGACAACCCCAAAATCGTGGCCCCCTTCAACGCCGACCACGCCATCAGCTTCCTGGAATACGACCTGACGGCCGTGGAGCAGGCGTTGCAGGGCGGGGACGTGTGCGCCGTGATTATCGAGCCGATTCAGGGCGTGGGCGGTATCATCATGCCGTCTGATGAATTCCTGCAGGGGCTGGCGGCGCTGTGCCAGCAGTACGGCGCGCTGCTCATTGCCGATGAGGTGCAGAGTGGTTACGGCCGCAGCGGCAAGTTTTTCGCCCACCAGCACGCCGGCATCCGGCCCGATGTCATTTCGGTGGCCAAGGGCATGGGCAACGGCTTTCCCATCGGCGGCATCCTGATTGCGCCGGAGCTGCAAGCCTCCTATGGCCTGCTGGGTACCACCTTCGGCGGCAATCACCTGGCCTGCGCCGCCGCTCTGGCCGTGCTCGAAGTCATTGAGGAGGAGGAGTTATTAGCTCATGCCACCGAGCTGGGCCACTACCTGCGCACGGAGCTGTTGGCCCACGCCGGGGCGGTTGAAATCCGCGGTCGCGGCCTGATGGTGGGCATCAAATACGACTTCCCCATCAAGGAAATTCGCGACAAGCTGCTGACGGAGCACCATATTTTCGTGGGCAACGCCTCCGACCCCACGGTGCTCCGGCTGCTGCCACCGTTGAACATCACACGGGCCGAGGTTGACCGATTTTTGGGGGCGCTGGCTTCCTTCTCACCGCAGAAGACGCAGAAGGTTTCGCAGAAGTAACGCAGAGGGATATGCATGAAAATGATATTTCTTACTTGATTCGGCAGGCGGCTTATCAGGTGCATGTGGCACTGGGGCCGGGTCTGCTGGAATCGGCTTACGAGGCCGCCCTCATGCACGAGCTGCGGCTGGCGGGGCTACGGGTGCAAAGCCAAGTGGCGCTGCCGATGGTGTATAAAGACATTGCCTTGGAGGTAGGTTACCGCCTCGATTTACTGGTCGAAGACAAGGTAATCGTGGAGCTGAAAACGGTAGACACCGTACTTGACATTCATCACATGCAGTTGCTGACGTACCTGCGCCTCTCCGGCCACCGCCTGGGCTTGCTCATCAATTTCAACGTCCCCCTGATCAAAGCCGGTATCTACCGCAAAGTCAACGGCCTCACCGACCAGTAAAAACCTCTGCGTCCCCTCTGCGAAAACCTCTGCGTCTTCTGCGGTAAAAACACTTAAAAAAATGCCCCAAGTAACCCTAATA
The DNA here is from genome assembly GCF_001816165.1 of Hymenobacter glacialis. Classification (GTDB taxonomy): domain Bacteria; phylum Bacteroidota; class Bacteroidia; order Cytophagales; family Hymenobacteraceae; genus Hymenobacter; species Hymenobacter glacialis. The sequence continues at coordinate 623 of NZ_MDZC01000080.1, read as the reverse complement.
CTCGAAGACGGCACCGAAATTCAGGGCGAATCCTTCGGCGCGTTCACCTCCGCCGCGGGCGAAGTGGTGTTCAGCACGGCCATGACCGGCTACCCCGAAAACCTCACCGACCCGTCCTTCGCCGGCCAGATTCTGGTGCTCACCACCCCCATGGTGGGCAACTACGGCGTGCCCGGCGAGGACTTGTACGAGTCGATTTCCCGGATTTTCGAGTCCGATAAGATTCACATTGCCGGGCTGGTGGTCAACTACTACTCCGAGGAGCACAGCCACTGGAACGCCGCCAAAAGCCTCGGCGACTGGCTCCAGGAGTACAACATCCCCGGTATTTTCAATGTCGACACGCGCATGCTCACCAAGAAGCTGCGCGAGAAAGGCGCCATGCTGGGCAAAATCGTGGCCGACGGGCAGGACCTGCCCTTCCACGACCCCAACCTCGACAACCTGGTGGCGCAGGTGAGCCCGGCCGGCGTGCAGCACTACGGCCACGGCCAGCACAAAATCGTGCTCGTGGACTGCGGCACCAAAACCAACATCATCCGCTGCTTCCTCGAGCGCGACGTGGAGCTGATTCGCGTGCCCTGGGACTACGATTTCACGACCCTGGACTACGACGGCCTGTT
>NZ_MDZC01000079.1 GCF_001816165.1 Hymenobacter glacialis | reverse complement strand
AGCGTGGTAGCGGCGGCGGCGCGCACGGCGTAGGAACGGTCCTTGGTGGCTACTCGCAGCAAGGTTTCCTGGCCCAGACGCGCCAAATCGGCGTCGTAGCCCCGCGTGCGCGACAGACTCACGGCGCGCCAGCCGGCCCCGCTCGGGCAGGCGGGGCGAGTTCAGCACCTGCACCGTGCGCTGTATGCTTTCGGGCGAGGTGAGGCCCGGAGGGCAGCCCGGTTCAGGCCCAGCGCCAATGCCACGGCGTGGGCGGTGTCGGCGAGGGTGCTATGGCGCCAGAGGGCGGGCAGGCTGGCGCGCGTCACGGTGCGGCCCAGGGCTTCGTGCACGTAGCGGCGCACGCTCGCGTCGGGCTCCAGCTGCACGCGCACCAGCAGGCTGTCCACGGCCGTGCTGTCGCCGGTTTGGCCCAGGGCGTAGGCGGCGGCGCGGCGTACGCTGTAGTCGCCATCGCGCAGCAAAGGAATCAGCCCCGGCACGGCGGCCGGGGCCTGCACCGAAGCAAAGGCCAGCGCGGCTTCGCGGCGGTAGATGGGGTTGGCGTTGGTGAGAAAGGGCAGCAGCGCGGCGGTGTTGCGCTCGTCCTGGGCGGTGCCAATTTGCCGGTTCACGGCGTCGTGGTATTTGTTGTCGAGGTCGACGCTGGAGCGCGGGGTGCGGGTACAGGCCGCCAGCAACAGCAGCAAGGGCCAGAAACGAAGGGAGCGGATGGGCATAAGCAGAGAAGATGAAGCAGCGGCAGGCCCGGGACGAACCGGCCGAAGCAGGGCGTCAAGTACGGAATCAAATTCCTATCGGGCTACGCCGGCAGTGGTGGTTTGGCGGCCAGGGCCAGCAAATGCGTGAAGGCCACCTTCCTGCGGGTGGCATGGCCCAGGACCTCGTCTGGCAGTCCGTGTAAAATATTTAGGCGCTAATGCTACGCAGCGGCCCTCAATGCCCGGCAACTGGACTGCGCTCGGGGCATAGGCCGAATTCTGGGTGCAGGTTTTGGCCGTTTCGGCTCGATTTTCGTTTTTTAGCCCCACAATCCTTGACCTTTGCTTTATGAATACCACTTTGACACTGCTTTTTCGCCGGCAGCCGGTTGCCTTGCTGGTGGCGGCTTCCCTCCTGCTGGCCACCTCGTGCACGGCCCCGCGCGCCATCGTAACCACCGGCAAAGTCACGCCCCAGGGCGAGTTTCGGGTGGGGTATAACCAGGGCTTCAACGTAGCTACTTCTTCCCTGAGCAAGGTGGGCAGTGCCGTGAAAGAAGCCGCCAGCCAGGCCGCCAGCCAGGAGAAAGTGGACTACACCGAAGCCACGACAAAAATACAGGCCGCAGCACTGGCTTACGTGCTGGACCCCGTGCAGCCCACCGCCGACCTCAGCATTCGCTACGGCATCATCCCGCGCCTCGACGCGGGGTATAAATACGCCTTCGGCTCCCACGTTTTCGACACCCAGCTCCAGCTGCTGGGGCCCACCGGCTCGCCCGAAAACCCCGGCGCCGGCGCCGCCAGCGGCACCACCTACGCCAGCATCGGCCTGCAGTTTGCCACCCAGCGGGCCAAGCTGCCCAGCCTGCCGTTCCTAGACGACATCAATTCGGTGCTCAACTTCCGGGCCACCCGCAACGACCTGCTCGTGCCGCTCACCTTCAGCCAGTCGTTTGGCCCGGAGGAAGAGATTGGGGCCATCAGCTACGGCCTGGTGTACGGGCACAGCTGGGTGAGCTACGGCTTTGCGCCCGAGAAGATTTTTAACGGCTCGGTGAAAGTACCGGAGCTGACGCTGCAGAAGCGCAATTTCTCTTCGTTCGGCGGCTTTGTCAACCTCAAGCTAGGTTACCGGTACGTTTATGTTATCCCGGCCATCTCGGTGTTTTACCAGAACTACGGCAACTATACGCTGCTCAACGGTGCCAGCACTTCGCTGAGTGGGGTCACGTTTGTGCCTTCGCTGGGCTTTCAGCTGCGCGTGCCCAACCTGTTTAAGTAAGCCACCGCGCGGGCGAACCGGGGCTGCGGCCGTGGGGGGCGTTGTTGGGGGAGTTTTGCCGTTCTTTGCTGCCCGTTTTTTCAGTTAATTACGGATAATCATCTCCTGACTGCCCTCCCCTTTTCTATGGAAGCTCCCAACCCCGAATTCATGCGCGAAGCCATTCGCCTGTCTATTGAAAAAATGCAGGCCGGGCACGGCGGCCCCTTTGGCGCGGTGGTGGTGAAGGACGGGCAAATCATTGCCCGCGGCTTCAACCAGGTGACCAGCACCCACGACCCCACCTGCCACGCCGAGGTTGATGCCATACGCAAAGCCTGCAAGGAGCTGGGCACCTTCCAGCTCGACGGCTGCGACCTCTACACCAGCTGCGAGCCCTGCCCCATGTGCCTGGGCGCCATTTACTGGGCCCGCCCGGCCCGCGTGTTCTATGGCAACACCAAAGCCGATGCGGCAGCCATTGGCTTCGACGACCAGTTTATCTATGAAGAGCTGGACCGCCCCATGGACGCCCGCCGCCTGCCCATGACGCAGCTGCTGCGCGACGAAGCACTGGCCGGTTTTCAGGCCTGGGAACAGAAAGAAGGCAAAACGGAGTATTGATTAAATTGGTCATCAGTAATCCAGCCCGTCATGTCGAGCGCAGCCGAGACATCTCGCGTGCCACCACTAAATCATTCGTGGAACGAAGCGAGCGAGATGTCTCGGCTGCGCTCGACATGACCGTTTATTATTAGCATTGCCTGCCTTCATGATTTCCTTTTACCTCAACGACCAGCCCATTCGCACTGGTGAGGCGCCGGCCAGTGCCCTGCTCGACTTTGTGCGCTACCACGAGCACCTGAAGGGCACCAAAATAGGCTGTCGCGAGGGCGACTGCGGGGCCTGCACCGTGCTGGTGGGCGAGCTGGCGCCCGATGGCCTGACGGTGAACTACCAGAGCATGACCAGCTGCCTCACGCCGCTGGGCAACGCGCACGGCAAGCACGTGGTAACCGTGGAGGGCATCAACGCCGCGGCCGGCCAGCTCACGCCGGTGCAGCAGGCCATTGTGGACGAGGGCGGCTCGCAGTGCGGCTTCTGCACGGTGGGCTTCGTGATGTCGCTCACGGGGCACAGCCTGAGCGATAAGCCGGCCACGGAGAAAAACACCATTGCGGCCATCGACGGCAATATTTGCCGCTGCACGGGCTACAAATCCCTGGAGCGGGCCGCCGCCACCCTCACCGCGCAGCTGGCCAGCCGGCCCACGCAAAACGCCGTGGCCTGGCTCAGCGAGCAGCAGTTTGTGCCGGCCTACTTTAAAACCATGCCCGACCGGCTGGCTGCTCTGCGCACCGCAGTTGCCGCGCAGGAAGCTGAGCAGTCAGCTACTGCCCATGGCAACGGGAGTTCAGCCAGCACCGTCTCCCCCAGCGGCCACACGCAAAGCCAAAACGGTCACGATTCCTCGGCCGCCAACCCATTTGCCCACCCGCTTCTGGGCGGCGGCACCGACCTGCTGGTGCAGCGCCTTGAGGAGCTGCGCGAGCAGCCCGTGCGCCTGGTATTTGACCAGAGCGGTCGGCGCGGCATTCGGCAGGAGGCGGCGGGCCGCGTGGTGCTGGGCGCCGCCACCACGGCCAGCCACCTACTCGAATCGGAGCTGATGCGCGGGCTGCTGCCGCACCTGCCGCAGTACCTGAAACTGGTGAGCAGCACGCCCATTCGCAACATGGGCACGGTGGCGGGCAACTTCATCAACGGCTCACCCATTGGCGACCTCACCATCATGTTTCTGGCGTTGGGCGCGTCCATTACCCTGGCCAACCCGGCCGGCAGCACCCGCGAACTGGCCCTGCCGGACCTGTACCTGGATTACAAGAAACTAGCAAAAACACCCGAGGAGCAGGTCACGGAAATCAGCTTTCCCACTCCCCTGCCCGGTGACTTTTTCCACTTTGAAAAAGTTTCGAAACGCACGCACCTCGACATTGCCAGCGTGAATTCCGCTGCCTGGCTTCGGGTTGAAAACGGTCTGATTACAGCGGCGCGCGTCTCGGCAGGCGGCGTGGGGCCGGTGCCGCTTTACCTGGCCCGCACCAGCGCATTTGTGGTGGGCCGCGAGCTGACGGCGGCCACTGTGAGCGCCGCCAATGCCGTGATGCAGGAGGAAATCACTCCGATTTCGGATGTGCGCGGCACGGCGGCTTACAAGCGGCTGCTGCTGCGCCAGCTGCTGTGGGCGCATTTTTTGCAGTTTGCGCCGGAGCTGGCGGTAGATGAATTGATTTAGGCATCGCCCTCCGCGTTCAACCTCACCCCCTGACCCCCTCTCCAAAAAAGAGGGGGCACCGCATTTGCTCCCGACGATTTCAAACCAAAACCGACTTCACGAACCGGTGCCCCCTCTTTTTTGGAGAGGGGGTCAGGGGGTGAGGTTGAACTCCCAAGCAACATTCCCATGAACCACCTCGACCCCAACCGCCACGTGCGCGGCGAATCGCAGTACCTCGACGACGTGCTGGTGCAGCAGGGCACGCTGTACGCGGCCGTGTTTGAGAGCCCGCTGGCGCATGGTGTGCTGCTGAGCCTGGACCTGCGGGCGGCGCTGGCGGCGCCGGGCGTGGCGCGCATTCTCACTGCCGACGACATTCCGGGCCACAACCAAATTGGTGGCATTGTGCCCGATGAGCCGTTGCTGGCCGAGGGGCACGTGCATTTCCGGGGGCAGCCGGTGGCGCTGGTGCTGGCCCGCACCGAGGCCCAGGCCCACGCCGCGCTCAAGCTTATTCGGGTCGAAATCGACCCGCTGCCCATCATCACCGACCCGCGGGTGGCGGCGGCTCAGGGCGAGCTGATTGTGCCGCCGCGCACCTTCCGCATCGGGGATTCGGCAGCGGCCTGGGCGGCGTGTGCGCACGTGTTTGAGGGCGTGGCCGAGAGCGGCGGGCAGGAGCATTTGTACATCGAAACGCAGGGCGCTTATGCCTTTCCCACGGAAATGGGCGGGGTGCGCATTATATCCTCTACGCAGGGCCCGACGGCCGTGCAGCGCCACACGGCGCACGTGCTGGGCCTGGGCATGCACCAAGTGGAAGTGGACGTGACGCGCCTGGGCGGCGGTTTTGGGGGCAAGGAAGACCAGGCCACGCCCTGGGGCGCCCTGGCTGCGCTGGGGGCCTTCATCACCAAGAAACCGGTGAAGCTGGTGCTCGACCGCATGGCCGACATGCGCATGACCGGCAAGCGTCATCCCTACTCGTCCGACTTCAAAATCGGGCTGGATGCGGACCTGAAAATCGTGGCCTACGAAGTCACGTTCTTCCAGAACGCGGGCGCGGCGGCCGACCTCTCGCCGGCCGTGCTGGAGCGCACGCTGTTCCACGCCACCAACTCGTATTTCGTGCCCAACGTGACGGCCACGGCCTTTTCGTGCCGCACCAATCTGCCGCCGAATACGGCCTTCCGGGGGTTTGGCGGGCCGCAGGGCATGTTTGTGATGGAGTCGGCCATTGCCAAAGCGGCGGAGGAGCTGGGGGTGCCGGCCAGTGAGATTCAGCGGAAAAACCTGCTGCGCGAGGGCGACCTGTTCTCGTACCGGCAGCCGGCCGAAATGTGCCACGCCGAACAGGCCTGGGACACTGCGGCCCGGCAGTACAACCTGGCCGGCCTTCAGGCCGAGGTAGAGGAGTTCAACCAGCAGCACAAGCTGGTGAAAAAGGGCTTCGCGGTGATGCCCATATGCTTCGGTATTTCGTTCACCAAAACGCCCATGAACCAGGCCCGGGCGCTGGTGCACATCTACTCCGACGGCTCGGTGGGCGTGAGCACTGGCGCCGTGGAAATGGGCCAGGGTGTGAACACCAAAATAGCCCACGTGGCCGCCCGCACCCTGGGCATTTCGGTGAACCGCGTGAAGGTGGAAAGCACCAACACCACCCGCGTGGCCAACACCTCCCCCAGCGCCGCCAGCGCCACTGCCGACCTCAACGGCAAGGCCACCGAAATGGCCTGCGCCGCCCTGCGCGAACGCCTGCTGCGCCACGCCGAAGTGGAGTACACGCTAAACTACGAGGGCCTCGAAATCCACGACGAGCAGGTGCTGGCGGCAGGAGTGCCCGCCGACACCACCTGGGAGAAGCTGGTGTCGTCGGCGTTCTGGAAACGGGTGGCGCTGACGGAAAACGCCCACTACGCCACGCCCGACCTGCATTTCGATGCCACCACCAACACGGGCCATCCCTTCGCCTACCACGTCTACGGCACGGCCTTCACCACCGTCACCGTCGACTGCCTGCGCGGCACCTACACGGTGGACGCCCTGCGCATTGCTCACGACTTTGGCCAGAGTTTCAACGAGGTGATTGACCGGGGCCAGATTGAGGGCGGTGCCGTGCAGGGCATTGGCTGGATGACGATGGAGGAACTAGCCTACAACGACGAAGGCCGCTTGCTCAGCAATTCGCTCAACAGCTACAAAATCCCGGACATCTACGCCGCGCCCGCCGTGCTCGACGTGCATTTTCTTGATACGCCCGGCCACCCCAAGGCCATCCTACGCTCCAAGGCCGTGGGCGAACCGCCGCTTATGTACGGCATCGGCACCTACTTCGCCCTGCGCGACGCAGTGCGGGCCTTCCAGGGCCACACGGAGCTGCCGTTTTCGGCCCCCATGACGCCGGAGAAGGTGCTGGTGAGCTTGTACCCGGCGTTTGTGGGGGCAACCTCGATAGCGGTGGCAACTAATAATTAACTGGACATATGCGGCACCGGTTAAAAGAGTGGCTGGGTCCGGATAAGTCTGGTGTTCTGGTGAAACAGCTACTTGTTGAAGCCGAGCGGCTGGGGCTGCCGTCCCGTGATACTACCATCGCCCAGGAGTATCTGGACTACGCAGAGTGGGGATTGGCCTTTGAGCATATCGTGACGCAGATTTTCGAATATGCTATTTCCCTGACGGCCAGCTTTTACGAACAAGTAGAAGTTTGTGCCGAAAGCATGAAAATGCCTCCTGAAGCGTATTCCATTCTGCTGCTGCTTGTTAAGAAATAATATTTTGAGAAAGCTGTTTACTACGCTGAACGCAAAGGCTCTTCTTCATTGCAAATCTGGATAATTGGCGGAAAATGGTGCAAGGCTTTTTGCAGTTATACAACTGACACACTAGCTCCACAAAACGCAAACCTTAACGCTGCACAGCAAACGGTTAAGTCAATAGAAATTCAGTAGACATGAATAACCTAAACGAGAAGAGGCTAAAGCTCTCATAACTTCAGCCTCTTTTAGTTTCTGCCGCAGCGCAAGGCTTTGGGGAAGAAGTTGGGCTGGTTATCGGGCCGGGAAAAGCGTACTTTTGCACCCCGATTTTACGAACGCCTCCGCTGCTTGCTCCCCACCCGCTCATTCCAACTCCGCAACCACGTCCGGGGATTCCTGATTTACGCTGCCGGCGACACCGCTGCGGCGCTCCTGCTGCATCAGTTTAGCTGGTTGCGGCTGCTGGGCATGGCCCTGGTGGGTGGCCTGCTGTATTCCACCGAAGTACCGGCCTATTTCCGGTGGCTCGATGCGCGGGTGCCCTCCCGCACCAACGGCAGCCAGTTGCGCAAAACGAGCCGGGCGGCCATGTCGCTGCTTTACTTCAACCCGCTCTGGATTGCCCGGCACTATGTGTTTCTGGGCCTGTTCGGAGGCGCCGCCGAGTCGATTTCCCTGGCGCTGCTGCCCATAGCTGGCCGGTCGTTTCTGCTGAATGCGCCGGTTTCGCTGGCCGCTAACTACTACATTCAGAACCGCGTGGCTACCAACCGCCGCTTCGTGGCCAGCGCCGTATTTTCGGGCATCATGGCCGTGTCCTACGCCTTGAGCGCCGCCTGGCTGTAGGGAGGTTTTTCGAAGCAAAAGGCTCCGCTAATAAAATTCAGCGTCAATCAATACCAACAAAAGCGCATTGCATGCAATGGGCGCTTTTGTTGCTTCCCGTCAGGCTCCCCTCTCCACGGGAGAGGGGCCGGGGGTGAGGTTACGCCTTCGCGCGCCGTCCCTCCAAAATCCGGTAGAACGAACGGGTCTGCACCTCTTCCAGCGTGAGGCCGGTGGCAAGAATTTCTTCTTCCGAAATCGCGCCGCAGTTCAGGGCTTTCAGGAAGAAGTTGAGCAGGCCCTGGCCGGTGGCGGCATCGTCGAAAATATCACCCGTGAGGGTGGAAATGGCGGCGCGCTCCACGAAAGTGCGCAGGCGCAGCACGGCATCGTCGTAGCTGCTCAGGAAGAAATTGTAGGTGGCGGCGTAGCGCATGGGCAGCTGCGCGGGGTTCAGGTCCCAGCCCTGGTAGAGGCCGTTGATGAGCGAGTGCGTGGTGTGGTGGTAGGCTTGGCGCCAGGCGTTGTGCACGGAGTCCTGGTTTTCGCGCAGCTGGGCGTAGCTCAGGTTGTCGCCGCGGTGCGGGCCGATGGGCATCACGTTGGTGGCGCCGTCGGAGAGGAAGATGCCGGTGCCGCCCAGCGCCACCTTGGTCATGTGGTGGGCAAAGTCGTTCACGGGGTGGCCCATGGTCTGGTACCGGGCCGTGATGCCGCAGCTGGCCGTGTAGTCGTAGGTGCCGAAGTGCGCCGCGATGCAGCGCCCCTCGCTGGCCCGAATGATGCGCATGAGCGGGTTGCGGCCCTCCTCATCCATGATGATTTGCGTGGCCTCCACCATCGTCTCCATCTTGAGCGTGCCGGGCACCAGGCCGTTGGCTTTTTCCAGCAGTTTAAACAGGCGTACCATCGTGGTCATCTGCTCCGGAATGGTGACTTTGGGCAGCATCACCACGAAGTTGTCGGGCAGCTTTCCGCCGGTTTCGGCCAGCAGCGTGGTCAGGAAAATATCGAGCGTGCGCACGCCGCGGGCCTTCATGTCTTCGGTAAAGGGCTTGATGCGAATGCCAATAAACGGCGAAAGGGTGCCTTGGGCCATGCCCTTGGCCACTTCCTGGGCAGCGCGCATGGCGGTTTCGTCCTCCTCGGCATCGGGCCGGTTGCCGAAACCGTCCTCGAAGTCCACACGGAAGTCTTCCACGGCTTCGCGCTGCAGCTTCGCCACAATCTTGTTGTACACCGAATAGGCCAGCCAAGCCGGCTCCTGCTTGCGGGCGGCGGGCGTCATGGCATCCAGCCGGGCCGTGAGGTCGGCCACATCCTTTTCAAGTGTGGGCAGGTGCTCGTGGTTGCTGAGCTGGAGCACGCGGGCCAGCTCCACGAAGTTGGGCGCGTAGGTCTGCAGGTTGGTCAGGGCGATGTTGCCCATGCGCTTGCAGGTATCGGCCTTGAAAAGGTTGGCGCCGCCGTACACGGTGTGCACGGGCTGGCGGTCGGGCCGGTCGCCGGGATAGGTGTACTGGAACTTGATATTGGCCACGCCAAGGTGGTCGAGCAGGGCGGCTTTATCGGACTCGGGTAAGCTGAGTTTCATGGTGGGAATTGATTGTTCGTTGTTGGTTACTGGACGGCTTTCTCCAGAACGTCATGCTGAGCTTGTCGAAGCATCTCTACGGCGCAAGTAATTCAATTACTACTGCACGCGAGATGCCTCGGCTGCGCTCGGCATGACGGCCTTAATTGGCATGACGGCCTTAAGACCCGCGGTAAGTGGAATAGCCGAATGGATTCAGGAGCAGCGGCACATGGTAATGCTCATTACCGGCCACGTTAAAAACGATTTCCACGAAGGGATAAAAATTCGCGGTGCCGTCCTGCGCAAAATATTCCTCCGTCTCGAATTTCATTTTATAAACGCCCGGCTCGAGCTGCTTTTCCTTAGGCAATAAATCCGCAATTCGACCGTCGGAGTTGGTCATGCCGCCCGCAATTTTCCGCCAGTTATCACCAACCTGCTGCCATAGGGCAATTGCCACGCCAACAGCGGGTTTGCCCTTCGTAGTATCGAGTATATGGGTCGTTATCTGGCTCATGCAGCAAGGAGTTTTTCGAGGCGAATACGAGTAATTTTATCCTGTTCGCCGGCAGCAATTAAAATTTCATCCTCCGGCTTGTTGGTTAGCCGCGCTTGCAGCAAGGCCAGCATTTCATCGGCCGATTTTCCCGTAGCACACACGATAAATATGTAGCCGAACTTCTTTTCATATTCGCTATTACCAGCCGCCAATGATTCCAGCGTTTCCTGCGAAGCCTGTTTTACGGCAGCCTGTTCGCCCTCAGCCCACGTGCTGGTAGTAGCGAATTTGGCGCGCAACCCTTCTACATTGCCGCCAATTTTGGGGTGGTGTGTAAAGGCTTCACGCCAGTCGGTTTCGGCCAGGCTGTTCCACTGGGTTTTGGCTTCGTCCATCAGCGTTTCCACGTCGGACACAGGGAAGCGGGCCACCATGTTTTTCACCCACGCCGTAGAGCCACAGCACTTCTGCAGGGCTTCGGCGAGAGCGGGTGCGAGGAGGTGGTTGAGTTCGGTCAGGGTCATGGGTTGGATAATCGTTCTGGTGTCACTTTATCCCCTGACCCCCTCTCTTTTGGAGAGGGGCCGGGGGTGAGGTTTCGGGGACACGTTCTACTTCACCGTCGGAAACCGGTTCACGTTCTTGTAGTAGATGTACACCGAGGGTTCCTGGCCCATGGCCGTGGCCCACTGCTGGCAGTAGGGCGCCATCCAGATGGAGTCGCCTTTTTTCACCGGGTACCAGCACTGGTCGAGCATGTAGATAGCCTGGCCTTCGAGGTACAGCAGGCCGTGCTCCATGATGTGCGTTTCCACCATGGGCAGGTTGCCGCCGATGTCGTAGGTGAAGATGTTCACGGCCATGTCAAAGCCCAGCTCATTGGGCAGTAGCTCCTGGATGCGCAGGGCCTCGTCGTTCATGTACACGGGCGCTTTGCTGAGGTCCCGCTCGCCCCAAACGATGGCCGGCGTGGCATGCCCAGCCAGCGGCTCGTACACTTTATGAAAAGTCAGCAACTGGGTATCGGGCGCGGAATAAACAAACCCATATGCTTGTCCAACGGGCACATACACATACTGCCCGGCCGATAAAATCCGGTTTTCGCCCCCAACAGTTGCCTGGCATTCGCCCTGCACCACATAGAAGAAAATCTGTGATTCCCGGGTCTCGCCCAGCAACTGGCCGGCAATCCCCAACGTGACCAGCGTCTGGCACAGACGGGCACCCATTTGCTCGTTGATGATGACGTTCACCGTGCAGTTAGTCCAGCCGGGCACGTTGCTGTTGATGTAGCCGTCGGGGGCGATAATGGCGTGGTTGCGCTTTACTACCGAGCGCGTCAGGGCAGACATTTCCATGATGGGTATGGCATTAATAGGGATTTAAAGGATTAAAAACAACGTCATGCTGAGCGCAGCCGAAGCATCTCGCTTAGGGAAGTAATCCAATCGTTCGGATTAGTGGTGGCACGCGAGATGCTTCGGCTGCGCTCAGCATGACGTTGTTGTATCCTTCATTTTCAATTGAATAAACCGGTCTGCCACTTCGATGGCCGCGGCCAAATCACCCAGTTCCACGTCTTCCAGCGGGTTGTGGCTGATGCCCTTGTAGCAGCGAATAAACAGCATAGTAGCCGGAGCCACCGCCGACACCGGCACAGCATCGTGGCCGGCGCCGCTCACCAGCGGAATGGCCTCGTGGCCGCTTTCGGCAATGGCCTGCGCGAGCAGGGTGTTCAACGCCGCATCGCAGGCCACCGGTGCCGTTTGCTGCACCAGGGTCCAGGTGAGGGCCACGGCGCGGTGGGCGGCTAGGCCTTCGGCGAAGCCCTGCAGGGCGCGGGCCGCATCGGCCAGCTGCGCCTGGCTGGGGCTGCGCAGGTCGAGGCTGCACGTCACCTCGCCGGGAATCACGTTGCTGGCCGAATAGCTCACGGCCAGCTTGCCCACGGTGGCCACCAGCCCCCGGCCGTGCGCCTGGGCAAATTGCTCGGCAGTGAGCACAAACTCGGCGGCGGCGCACAGCGCGTCCTGGCGCATGGCCATGGGCACGGTGCCGGCGTGGCCCGCCATGCCTCGGAATATCAGTTCCACGCGCTGCTGCCCGGCAATGGCTGTCACCAGCGCCACCGGCACATTGCGCTCCCACAGCACCGGCCCCTGCTCGATGTGCATCTCAAAATACCCCAACCACTCGGCAGCCGGAATGGCATCGGCAGGGATTTTAGTAGCGTCGGCACCCATCGTTTCCAAAGCCTGCGCCAGCGTGATACCGGCGGCATCAGGCCGGGCCAGCAGGGCCGTGTCAAATGAGCCGGCCACTACTTTGCTGCCCAGGTAGGTGGTGTGAAACCGCACGCCCTCCTCGTCGCTGAACGCAATCAGCTCGATGTGAAACGGCAGGTCGGCTTGCTGTTCCACGAGCCGCTCCAGCAAGTCGAGCCCCATGAGCACGCCCAGCGGTCCGTCGAACTTGCCGGCGTTCACCACTGTGTCGATGTGCGAGGCCAGTACAAATGTTTTGGCGGCGGGGTGCCGGCTTTGCAGCCGGGCGCGCAGGTTGCCGATGCCATCGACGCGGGTGGGCAGGCCGGCGGCTTGCAGCCAGCGTTGCACCAGGGCCCGGCCCTCCAAAAAAGCAGGCGTGCCAAAGGTGCGCGTCACGCCATGGGCGTCTTCGCTGATGGCCGCCAGCTGCTGAATGCGCTGCATGATGCGCTCGGCGCGGGCTAGGTATTCGTGCTGCATTCAGCTACCGGATTAAGAGTTGGCCTTGGTTGAGGTGGGTGAAGCTCGGGCGCTGATACACCAGCTCGCCCCGCAGAAAAGTTAATTCCACCACGCCCGCCAGTTCCTGGCAAATGTAAGGCGACACTTTGTGTTTGTGCTGAATCATTTCCGGCTGCACCACGAAGGTCTTTTCGGGGTCGAGCACCAGTAAATCGGCATCGTAGCCCACGGCAATGCGGCCTTTGCGGTGGCTCACACCGGCCAGTTTAGCGGGGTTTTCGCTCAGCCACCGGGCCAGGTCTTTCAAAGTAGCACCGCGCTGGCGAGCGGCCGTCCAGAGCACGGGCAGGGCCAGCTGCAGGGAGGCGATGCCGCCCCAGGCCGTGGTAAAGTCGCCGCTTTCGAGCTGCTTGAGGTCGGGCGGCGCGGGCGAGTGGTCGGTGGCCACAAAGTCGATGAGGCCGGCCTGCAGCGCTGCCCACAGCTGCTCGTTGTTGGCCCGCTCCCGGATGGGCGGCGCGCATTTGAACTGCGTCTGCCCGTCGGCAATGTCTTCGGCGCTGAAATACAGGTAGTGCTGGCCGGTTTCCACCGTCAGGGGCAGGCCTTTGGCCTTGGCGACGGCTATGGCCGCCAGCGAGTTGGCCGACGACAAATGCACGATGTGCACCGGGCAGCGGAACTCCTCACACAGGCGAATCATCAGGCTTATCGCATCATCTTCCCAGATTTTTGGTCTTGAGGCCAGATAGTTAGCGTAGGAACGGTGGTCGTTCTGCTTCCAGGCATCGTTATCATCCGACAATTCGCAGTGCACCAGCAGCGGCAGGCCGTGGCGGGCCAGCACGGGCATCACCCGGCGCAAATCTACCTCCGTGGCGTTCGGAAAATCATCAATTCCCGAATGGGTCAGGAAGGCTTTAAACCCGAGCACGCCGGCGGCAATCAGCGGCTCAATTTCGGCGGCATTGCCGGGCACTACCCCGCCCCAAAAGCCCACGTTGCAGTGCAGCTGGCCCAATGTGGCGGCCCGTTTTATTTCCAGGTTAGCCACCGAAGTTGTGACCGGCGCCGAGTTGAGCGGCATGTCCACCAGCGTGGTGAGGCCGCCAGCCAGCGCGGCGCGGGTGGCCGTGTCGAAGCCTTCCCAGTCGGTGCGGCCGGGCTCGTTGATGTGCACGTGCGGGTCGATGACGCCGGGCAGAATGGCGTGAGCGCCCACGTCCATTATATCTGCCGCTACTTCCGCATCGTAGGGTAGCACGGAGGCAATGCGCCCGTTTTCAAGGAGGAGGGTGGCGGGGCGCTCGCCCTCGGGCGTGACGACGCGCTGGCTGCGCAGGGCAATAGTTGGCATAAAGGGGAAATTTAACGCTAAATTGGATGCTTTTTCCCGGTCGAATTAATTTGGGCGAAGAGCAGAGTACCAACCACCAAAATATAGAACGTCATGCTGAGCGCAGCCGAAGCATCTCTATCGCAGCAGTAACCTGATTACTTACACGGTAGAGATGCTTCGGCTGCGCTCAGCATGACATTTTGAATCCGAATTTTACCGCGCTCAACCCCCTCCGCCCCCGCCAGTCATTTCTATGATTCAATACGTTACCCTGCTTTCCCTGCTACTGGCGTTTCTGCTGCTGCTGGGTGTCATTTTTGCGTTGCAGCGTGTGGGCCGAACCCGGCCCGATGGCGGCGTGGTGGGCACCAGCGGCTTCACGCTGGCGGGGTATTCCTATGCCCTCATTTTGCT
Organism: Hymenobacter glacialis; assembly: GCF_001816165.1. Classification (GTDB taxonomy): domain Bacteria; phylum Bacteroidota; class Bacteroidia; order Cytophagales; family Hymenobacteraceae; genus Hymenobacter; species Hymenobacter glacialis. The sequence continues at coordinate 169,223 of NZ_MDZC01000079.1, read as the reverse complement.
GGCGGTGGTGGCGGGCGTGGGCATTTGCTACGTGCTGGTGCGCGACTCGCTCTGGGCCGGCCACCTCATGGAGTGGCTCAACATTGTGGTGCGCCTCATGCACATCACCTTCGGCATTGCCTGGATTGGGGCCTCCTTCTACTTCGTATTTCTGGAAAACGCCCTGAACCGCACCGACAACGTGCGCGACGAGCTGGCCGGCAACCTGTGGGCCGTGCACGGCGGCGGTTTTTATTACCTGGAGAAGTATAAATCGGCCCCGCCCCAAATACCCAAAAGCCTGCACTGGTTTAAGTACGAGGCCTACTTCACCTGGCTTTCGGGTTTCAGCCTGCTGTTTGTGGTGTATTATTTCAACGCCAGCTCCATGCTGATTGACCCGCGCGTGCTGGACATTTCGCCGCTGGCGGGCGTGGGCATCGGGGTGGTGTCGTTTGTGGTGGGCTGGCTGGTGTACGACGGGCTGAGCCGCACGGCGCTGGTGCGCAGCAAGTGGTTTATGGTCGTTGGCTTTGCCATTGCCGCGGCGTTTGCTTACTTCTATGCCGAGGTATTCAGCGCCCGGGCGGCCTACATCCACTTCGGCGCCATGCTGGGCACACTCATGGTGGGCAATGTTTTCTTCACCATCATCCCGGCGCAAAAAGCCATGGTACGGGCCGCCACCGAAGGCACGCCGCTCGACCCGCAGCTGGGCAAAAACGCCCTGGCCCGCTCGCTGCACAACAATTACTTCACGCTGCCCGTGCTCTTTGTGATGGTGAGCAACCACTTCCCCAGCACCTTCGGGCACGCTTATCCGTGGGCCATTCTGGCCGCAATCACCCTGGGCACCGCCGGCGTGAAGCACTGGCTGAACCTGCGCGAAAAGCACCAGTCCAACGCCTGGGTGCTGCCGGCCTCCGTGATTCTGCTGCTTGGTGTGGTGTTCGTCACGGCCCCCAAAAGCCAGCCCGGCAGCGCCGCCACAGCCGCCTGCACCGAGGTAGTACCCATGAGCCGGGTGAACCAGATTGTGCAGACCCGCTGCGTGCAGTGCCACTCCTCCCAGCCCACCGACGACGTATTCAAGTCGCCGCCCAATGGCGTGGTGTACGACACACCTGAGGACATCATTCGCCTGAAAGACAAAATCATGCAGCGCGTGGTGGTCACCAAAACGATGCCTCAAAACAATAAAACCCACATGACGGATGAAGAGCGGGACATTCTCAGATGCTGGATTGAGCAAGGGGCATTGAACAATTAATAAATCCTGTCATGCTGAGCGCAGCCGAAGCATCTTGCTCGGGGAAGTAACTCATTCAATCGTCAACCAAAAGGATTAGTGGTGGCACGCGAGATGCTTCGGCTGCGCTCAGCATGACGACCTTTTCCCTCCTTTATCAAGCAAAGCGTACATGCCTGCCTCTCCCCGCGATTTACCGGTTTGGGCCCTGGCGGTGGCCAGCCTGCGGGCGGGTACGCCCGTGGCGCTGCTGTGCGTGGTGCACAGCAGCGGCAGCAGCCCCGGTCGGCAGGGGTTCAAAATGGCCGTGACGGCCACGGCGCTGGCGGGCTCCATTGGCGGGGGCATCATGGAGCACAAGTTTGTGGAGCTGGCCCGGCAGCGCCTGCTGGCCGGCAACTTCCAGCCCGTGCTGCGCCCGCAGATTCATCGGCGCGACGCCCCGGCCGACCGCTCCGGCATGATGTGCTCGGGTGAGCAGGAAGTGCTGCTGTGGCCCCTGACCGCCGCTGATTTGCCCGTAGCGGAAGGCATTGTGGCAGCGCTGGCGCTGGGAAATAACACCCAGCTCCAACTCAGCGCCGACGGCGGCCTGCAGCTGCAGCACTCCCCAGACCCCGCCGCTGCTTTCTACGATTACCAACCGGGTGCGGCGTGGTGCTACCGCGAGCAGCTGGGCTTTCGCGACCACGTTATCATCGTAGGCGCCGGGCACGTGAGCCTGGCGTTGTCCAACACCCTGGCGCTGCTCGATTTTGAGCTCACCGTGCTCGACGACCGCCCCGGCCTGCCCACGCTGGAAGCCAACCAGGCCGCCCACCACCGGCGCGTGATTAGCTACGAGCAAGCGGCGCAGGAAATCCTGCCCGGCCCGCACCAGTACGTGGTGGTGATGACCGTGGGCTACCGCACCGATGCCGAAGTACTGCGCCACCTGCTGGGCCACCCCTACCGCTACCTCGGCGTGATGGGCAGCGCCGCCAAAGTGGCCGAGCTGCGCCGCGGGCTGCTGGCGCAGGGCTTTTCGGCCGCTGCCGTGGCGCGGCTGCGCGGTCCCATTGGCCTGCCCATCCGTAGCCAGACCCCCGAGGAAATTGCCATCAGCATCGCCGCTGAGTTGATTCAGGCCCGGCACAGCGGGTAGCGTGGGCTTGTTTGGTTGTTGCTAGCGCTCCGATTCGCTGGCCATGCGGGGCAGGGTGCCGTTGACAAACTCTTCGGTGAAAACCCGGTAGCGGTCCAGAATGGAGCGCACGGAGCGGCGCAGCACCACCTCGCCCATGGGGCCGGCGGGCACGCTCACGCCCGAGGCGTAGCCGTTCCAGACGGCCCGGTTGGTTTTCACGTCGATGAGGGTGAGCAGCAGCGTGCCTTCGGCCAGGAGCAGGCGCACGGGCTGGTAGCCCTGCAGGTTTTCGCGGGGGGTATCGTCGTTTTCCTCAATGTTGCGCTTTATCCACTGGCTGAGGTCTTCCTGCACGAAGCCGTGGAAATTCATGTCGCCCTCGTACACCCGGAAATTCACCAGCATGTCGGGCCGGCGCTTGGCTTGGCGGTAGCCCTGCACCTGCAGGCGCTGCTGTATGGCTTCGCGCACGGACTGGCCCAGGCGGCTGGTGTCGGAGGTGAGGCCGGCACCGGTCACGAAGTCGTAGGTGCGGTAGTGCCGGAAGTTGCCGCGGTAGCTGTAGTCCGACTCTACCCGGGTTTCGCGGGTAGTCATGCAGGCCGAAAAAGTTGCCGCGAGGCAAATCAGGCTCAGGAGAGTAACAATGGAACGCATAAGGCAGGGAACTGACGGATGAACAAGGGGTTACAACTACGAAAGTCTACATATTAAGGACTGCGGCTCAGCGAAAAAATTCAGGTATTACGCCCGTCGGTGGCCACTGCTTTCTCATGCCGGGCCATCCACCGGGCCACTTCTTGTTGGTTGTGGCCCAGCGGGCTCACGGCGCCTGCACACGCCCGGTAGCTTCGCCGGCAAGCCGGGGCGCATGGCGGCGGGCTGATAGCCCTGCGGCCGCAGTCGGGCATGGCTGGTGGTGCGCAGTACCCCGTGGACGCGCATGAAATTATAGGCGCGGCAGCAGCTAAAATTGCCGCTGTTGCGGTAGTCGGATACGGTGCGGTCTTCTTGCGTGGTCACGCAGTTGCACGGTCTTGTACCCTCGGCGGGGGCCACCAGCATGCGTAACGGTATGGTCATAGCCATTAGGAGGAAGTATAGCCAACCAAGTTACGCAAACCCTCCTGATATTCAAGCTCTACCGGTAGCCGGCGGCCTGCAGCGCAAACAGCTCGGCGTAGCGCCCGCCCTTGGCCAGCAGGTCTTCGTGGGACCCGATTTCCACGAATTGCCCGTTCTCAATCACCAGAATGCGGTCGGCCATGCGCACGGTGCTGAAACGGTGGCTGATGAGCACGGCCGTTTTGCCCTTGGTCAGCTCCGCAAATCGCTGAAAAACTTCGTGTTCGGCACGGGCATCAAGCGCGGCAGTGGGCTCGTCGAGGATGAGCAGCTGCGCATCGCGCATGTAGGCCCGGCCCAGGGCAATTTTCTTCCCCCTGCCGCTGCTATATTTGACTTATATGGGACACCCTGAGTCACAGTTGCGCCGCCATACGGCCGAGGAGTATTTTATTTTGGAAGCTGAAAGTGAGTTGCGGCACGAGTTTTTTGAGGGGGAGGTGTTCGCCATGGCAGGCGAGAGTATCGCGCACAATACCATTGCCCAGAACTTTGTGCTAACGCTACGTCCGGCCTTACGCGGCAAAAATTGCCAGGTGATAATGGAAACGGTTCAGTTGGCCGTTGAAGATAACCGGCACTATACTTACCCCGACATTGTGGTAAGCTGCGACCCGCAGGACCAGCAGGAAAGCCGGCGGCTGCACCACCCGGTGCTCATCGTGGAAGTGCTTTCGCCTTCCACCGAAGCATACGACCGGGGCTTGAAATTCAATCAGTATAAAAAGCTACCCTCTTTGCGGCACTACTTACTGGTATCGCAAAAAACCTGGTTGGTAGAGTGGTACCAGCTGAGCCAGCACGGCGTATGGGGGCACACGGCCCTGGCCGAGGCCAAAGACGCCGTCGTTATCCCCGAATTAAACCTAACGATGACGTTGGAGCAGATATACGAAGAAGCAGGCGTAGCTCCAATGAAAGCCGGTTTCGCGGTGGGGGAGGAATAGGATAGTTGTTGTGATACAGTGGAGGTATGGCGACGATGCCTTTCGCCACGTATTCTACAAATTCTATCCGTTCTGTATATGCCTGAAAACGCCAGACAATTGCCTCATCAAGAGTTCCTGCTTCACTTTAAGAACCTATTCGAATAGGGCGTCATGCTGAGCGCAGTCGAGGCATGACGGCTTTTTTGCTGCGGCCACATGTGCGCGAGTGCTTATTCTTATCGATACCCCGCCGCTTGCAGCGCAAACAGCTCGGCGTAGCGCCCGCCCTTGGCCAGCAGGTCTTTGTGGGACCCGATTTCCACAAATTGCCCGTTCTCAATCACCAGGATGCGGTCGGCCATGCGCACGGTGCTGAAACGGTGGCTGATGAGCACCGCGGTTTTGCCCTTGGTGAGTTCCGCAAATCGCTGGAATACCTCGTGCTCGGCGCGGGCGTCGAGGGCGGCGGTGGGCTCGTCGAGGATGAGCAGCTGCGCGTCGCGCATGTAGGCCCGGCCCAGGGCAATTTTCTGCCACTCGCCGCCGCTCAGGTCCACGCCCCCGTTGAAGCGTCGGCCTATCATCTGGTCGTAGCCGCCGGGCAGCTTGGCAATCACCGTATCGGCCAGGCTTTGCTGGGCGGCGGTTTCGATGCGGGGCTGGTTGGTGCGCTCCTCGATGCGGCCCACGGCCAGGTTCTGGCCGGCCGGCAGCTGGAAGCGCACGAAGTCCTGGAAGATGACGCCGATTTCCTGGCGCAGCTCGGCGGGGTCGTACTCGCGCAGGTCGTGGCCATCGAGCAGGATGCGGCCCTCGTTGGGGTCGTAGAGGCGGGACAAGAGCTTGACCAGCGTGGTTTTGCCCGCGCCGTTTTCGCCCACCAGCGCCAGCTTTTCACCCGCCTTCAGCTCAAATGACAGGTTGCGAATGGCCCATTTTGTACCATTCTTGTACTGAAACCCGACGTTCTCAAACTCGAAGCCCTGCTGAATGGGCCGGGGGAATGGCCGGGCCGTTTCGCCCGTAACCTGCTGCCGCACAATGCGCGGCCGCAGGGCAAAGAAGTCGAAAAAGTCCTGCAAATACAAGGCCCCGTCGGCTACGGAGCTAAACCGGCTGAGAATGCCCTCGAGCAAGCCGCGCAGCCGCGCAAACGAACCCGCCAGAAACGTGAGCTGGCCCAACGAAATCTGCCCGCCCACGGCTCGGGAAATAATGTAGACATAAGCGCCGTAGTACCCCGCCGCGCCCACGCCCGCAAACAGCGCACCCCAGCCGGCGCGGCGCAGCACCAAGCTTTTGTTCTGGGCATAGAAGTCGTCGGACAGCTCCCGAAAGCGGTTGATGAGGAAGTCGGAAAGCCCGAAAATCTTTACCTCCTTAGCCGTCTCGTCGGAGGCGCCGGTCTGGCGCAGGTAGTCCAGCTCGCGGCGCTCGGGCGTCCAGGAGTGGCTCAGGGAGTAGCTGCGCTCGTTGAAATGGCTTTCGCCCAGAAACGCTGGCACCACGGCCAGCAGCAGCAGCCCCAGCAGCCACGGCTGGAAAGCCACCAGCCCGCCGGCCAGCAGCACCAGCGTCACGAAGTCCTGCCCCTGGCTCAGCACCTGGCTCATGAGCACGGTGCGCGAGAGGGTTTGGCGGCGGGCCCGCTCCAGCTTGTCGTAAAAGGTGCTGTCCTCGAACTGGTCCAGGTCCAGCTCGGCGGCGTGGGCCATGATGCGGATGGACGACTGGTTGGCAAACAGGTCGCCGAGCAGCGAATCGAGCAGGGCCACGCCGCGGCCCAGGGCATCGGTGAGCAGCACGAGGCCAAATTCCAGCGCCACCAGCGTGAGCACGGGCGCAAGCACCCGCTCCGATGCAGGCAGCCGGGTGAGGCCCACCACGGCGTCAATAATAAGCTGACCCACATACAGCATGGCCAGCGGCAAAACGGACCGAACAATGCGTAGGGCAATATTGGCCAGCGCCAGCCGGGGACTGGTGTGCCAGATTAGCTTCAGAAACGCGGGCAGGTTGCGCAGGGCCGACACCCGCTCGCGCACGCTCACGGCGGGCTTCTCCGGGCCGCGGGTGGCGTTGGGGTTTTTGGCGGAGATGGTTTTCAGGAAATCAAACATTGCACAGGCCGGGGCAAGGTTGGGGCCGGAAGCGCGGGGCAGCCGTTTTGGCAGAGGCAGCGCCATGGCAAGCCGCTGACCCGCAACCAAGCCACGTCGCTTCACTATCTTCGGTACCACGGGTAGCCGGCGGCCGTGCCGCTACGGCCCGCCCCACTTTCTCACTCCTCCTTTTTCTTCTGCATGAAAGACCGCATCACCGCCATGTTCATTGCCTTCTTCCTCGGAAGTTTCGGCGGCCAGTATTTCTACCTGGGCAAAACCGGCCGGGGCATTGCCTGCCTGCTGCTGTTCTGGACGTTTATCCCGTCGCTCATTGGCCTCTACCACACCATTATCTGGCTCATGATGTCAGACGAGGATTTCAACAACGAATACAACCAGGGCCGGTCGCCCCGCATGGGCTATGCCTACGCACCCGGCGCCAGCGTGAGCGACGAACTGGCCAAGCTGTTCGTACTAAAGGAAAAAGGTGCCCTTACCGAGCAGGAATACAACACCCGCAAAGCGCAATTGCTGAGGTAATTCTGGCTTAACGCCTTCCTAAGCAGGGCCTGTCATGCTTAACTGGCATCCTGAAAGAAGCATGTTATCCGGGGAGAACCAGTCGTACAGCGGCAATAGCATGCTCCGCTCAGCATGACCGGCCCTATTCCGGTTGGTTATAAGGTTTAAAAAGTCCGCTATGCCTCATCGGGCGTTAGCAGCGCGATTTGCTCCATGAGCACATCAATGACCCGGGTGATTTCGTCGTGGGTGGAGTCGCGGTACGAATTAGCGGCTTCGCTGTGGTCCTGCTCTTCCCAGCTGGCGAGGCTGGCCAGGGTTTCCAGGCGCTGCACCGACGCTTCGATGCGCTCGTACACGCTGGCCCACAGCTGCTGGTTCCAGGTGGGCTGCTCCAGCAGGTGCAGGCGCAGGTCCAGCAGGCGCATGACCACGGCGCCCAGCTGCTCCAGCAGGTCGCCTTCCCGCTTGGTGAACAGGCGCGCCCGGTGGTCTATTACGCAAAGCACGCCCAGCGCAAAGCCGTCTGGCGCGCGCAGGGTGGTGCCGGCGTAGAAGCCCAGCTTCATGTCGTGCACCAGGCCGGGATTAATCAGGTCGCAGGGGTCGTTGTGCAGGTCGGGGTACACGCTGACGCCTTCCTCCAGCAGCGCCACCGAGCACAGGGTTTCCCAGCGGTTGACGCGGTCCAGGGCGGGGTCGAGGCCGTGGTTGAGCCCGAACCGCACCGTTTCGTCTTCCACAAACGCAATGATGCTGATGGGCACGTTGAAGAGCTTGGCGGTCAGGCGCACGAGTTCCGTGAAGGTTTCGTCCTTCATGGTGTTCAGGAGCTGATACGGGCGCAGGGCTTGCAGCCGCAGGCTTTCGTTGACCGGCAGCATGGTGAGTTGGCTTGACATGTGGCAGGGGAAGGGGTACACTCTAAGATACCGCCGACCGCAACACACCTGTGGGCCAGTTCCAGCGAATGAAGCTTTATGGCGGCTTAACAGCAGCTATACCCAGATGAACGAATAGGACAGTACCGGGCTTTTCTTAGCCGGAATCGGTAATAAGCAACCCGGCCGCCCGCGAGCAACCGCCACGGCGGCAGCCACCTTGCGCAGGTTAGTCCAGCACCAGCTTTACCAGGAAGGGGAAATGGTCGCTGCCAAAATCATCCAGTCGCTCCACTTCCGTCACTTTCCATTGGCGGGAGACGTACACGTAGTCGAGCGGCCACCGGAAGACCCACCAGTTGGCATTGTAGGTGTTGTACAGCCCCCGGCCTCTCCTGGTGTCCTTCATCTGGCTCCGTTTCTCAAACTCCGTTAGGTTGTGGCTCCAGCCCACGTCGTTGAAATCGCCCGCCAGCACGGTGGGCAAGCTGTCGTTGGCCAGCATGTTCCCCGCTAGTTTCAGGGACTTTTCATCCACGCTCCCAACGTTGGTGGGATGGCCGCTGGGCACGGGGGCCACGGGGTGCAGCGCCATTAGCCTGAAGGGGCGGCCGTCCTGCAGCCGCACGGTGGCCACTATGCACGGCACGCTGTCGTGGTTGAGAAAGTAGATTTTATGCTGGAGCAACGGCAGCTTGGAGTACAGCCCCATCCCGTAGGTGTTGGAAGCGGGGTAAGCCACGCGGTACGGGTACTCGCCATGGAGCACGGACAAGGCCTCCATCCACCAGCTGTCGGGCTCTAGCACCACGAGGATATCAGGGGACGTTTCTTTCGTTATCTCTAAAATTTCTTTTGTCTTCCGATTGGTCATCAACACGTTTGCAACCATAATGCTCACATCCGCCGGCTGGTCCCGATACGAGTTGTCTGCTTCCGGTACAGCTCTAGGTGCAAAAAACGCGTAGGGAAACAGAATGTAAGCCTGTACAGCAGCTGCCACCAGAACCGTGGCAATAAAGAGCTTATTCCCTACGGAATCCCATTTTTTCAGCGCCAGAACAAAGGCGAGGCAAACAGCCAGGGCAATGAGAATTTCCAGTCGCGGAAAATTCAGCACCTGCAAAAACCACAGGCCGGAATCGTAAAACAGGCTCGCCGCGGTCAGCAGGCTTAGCAGTACCCCTGCTACCAACACGGTTTTGTAAGCTATATTTTTAAATTCCACCATCTTCTTTCGGGTTATTCAACAAGGAAAATCAGGGGGGCTGAAAGCGTAATTAAATGCGGGTTTCACGGAGTTAGCAGCAGTGTTTGCCGGCTTGCACCACCTCTGTTAACGCGAATGGACAACTGCGGTTTACAACCCATCCATTTACGATTACCCATTATCAATAGTGAAAGCCAGCGTAGCACAACTCTGCCTGCCCAAACTGGCGTAAGCCGAGCGCAATGCACCGCGTGCCAGAACGGGCAGAAACGCCCTAACCACCCGCCCCAATTCCTGCCGACCTTTACGGTTCCCATGGCTGCTCCCGCTTCCCGCCCCTACTCCACCGGCTTCTGGCTGATGTGCCTGTCGTCGTTTCTGTTTTTCCTCAGCTTCAACCTGCTGCTGCCCGAACTGCCCGACCACCTCGCGCGGATGGGCGGGGACGAGTACAAGGGCTACATCATTGCCTTGTTTACACTCACGGCGGCCATTTCCCGCCCCTATTCAGGCAAGCTGGCCGATACCGTGGGGCGCATTCCGGTGATGGTGCTCGGCTCGCTGGTGTGCTTTGTGTGCGGGTTTTTCTATCCGTGGGCCATCACGGTCACGGGGTTTCTCACGCTGCGGCTGGTGCACGGGTTCAGCACGGGTTTCAAGCCCACCAGCAGGTCGCCTTCCCGCTTGGTGAACAGGCGCGCCCGGTGGTCTATTACGCAAAGCACGCCCAGCGCAAAGCCGTCTGGCGCGCGCAGGGTGGTGCCGGCGTAGAAGCCCAGCTTCATGTCGTGCACCAGGCCGGGATTAATCAGGTCGCAGGGGTCGTTGTGCAGGTCGGGGTACACGCTGACGCCTTCCTCCAGCAGCGCCACCGAGCACAGGGTTTCCCAGCGGTTGACGCGGTGGGACCCAGCCTGGAGTAGCTGCTGCTCTGTGACCAGTCCGTCCTGGATTTTGCCCAAGCCCTGGTCTGCGTCCAGCAGTCGCTGGCTTATCGAGGTAGGAGTAACTATGACCGCGCAGCTCCCTGACGAATGACGCCAAAGAAAGCGCCGACCTACCGGCCGGCGCTTTCTGATTTTTGAGTGAGGACAAGGCGACCTAATTTGCTGGGGCTTTTTGCGTCGCTAAGCAAACTTACATTTTGTCTTTACCCTTGCCGCGGCCATTTCCATTGCCAGTGGAATTGCCATCAGCGTCCTTCTTGTCCGTCAGGGTCAGCTTGATGGAGCCGTCGGAACTTGTGACGGCCACAGTGGTGTAGCTGTGGAACACCCCGCGCTGGTCGGTTTCATTCCAGGTCGAGTTGTAGACGCGGCGCTTGCTAGGGCGCGCCGTGGCGGCCACCGTGCCTTGCCACACCGACATGGCGTTGCCAGAAGGAGTCAGCACGTATTTCTCTTGCGACATCGTGAGGCAAGGGCTGCCACCGGGGATACCCAGCAAAGAGTTCGTAATACATTCCGTGTAATCTACCTTCCGAACTAAAGCGCCCTTACCTTTAGAGCCACCTTCTTGGTTACCGGTTTGGGCCTGCACGGCGGTGCTGCCCAGGGTGAGGCCGGTGAAAAGAAGGGCCACGGATATTTTTTGGAGGATGATGTTCATAAAAATCAATTTAAGAATGAAAGTAAAATCAGAGGTTGACAAATGAGTCCAAATAGAGTGCCACGATTGAGCGTCCATCGGAATTTCAACTGAAACGGCTAACTGCGGGTTTAAGATACGTTAGCCACCCAAAAACAACCCTGGCCGCTGATTCCCCGAATACCGCTTGTGCGTTGCGTGCCGAATGGACAGAGAGTGCCCGGCCGGCGAAATAACCCTTGCCCGCCGCTGTGCCAGCCGGCCGCGCGGACCGGCCCTTGGTAACCGTACGCAGCCCAGTGCCGACCTTTACGGTTCCCATGGCTGCTCCCGCTTCCCGCCCCTACTCCACCGGCTTCTGGCTGATGTGCCTGTCGTCGTTTCTGTTTTTCCTCAGCTTCAACCTGCTGCTGCCCGAACTGCCCGACCACCTCGCGCGGATGGGCGGGGACGAGTACAAGGGCTACATCATTGCCTTGTTTACACTCACGGCGGCCATTTCCCGCCCCTATTCAGGCAAGCTGGCCGATACCGTGGGGCGCATTCCGGTGATGGTGCTCGGCTCGCTGGTGTGCTTTGTGTGCGGGTTTTTCTATCCGTGGGCCATCACGGTCACGGGGTTTCTCACGCTGCGGCTGGTGCACGGGTTCAGCACGGGTTTCAAGCCCACTGGCACGGCCGCCTTCATCGCCGACATTGTGCCCGTGGAGCGGCGCGGCGAGGCCATGGGCCTGCTGGGCGTGACGGGTGCGTTGGGCATGGCCTTTGGCCCAGCCATGGGCTCGTGGCTGGCCGAGACGTTCAGCCTGAACACCATGTTTTACTTCTCCAGTGGCGTGGCGCTGGTGTCGGTGCTGGTGCAGGGCACCCTCACCGAAACGCTGCCCCTGGCCCAGCGAAAGCGGTTTAGCCCAGGGCTGCTGCGCTTGAAGTGGAGCGAGGTGCTCGAGCCCTTGGTGCTGGCGCCGGCGGTGGTCACGCTGCTGTGCCTAGTGCCCTACGGCGCCGTGCTCACCGTGGTGCCCGACCAGAGCCGGCTGCTGGGCCTGGAAGGCCCCACCAAGGGCCTGTTTTACGTTTTTTTCACGGGCGCTTCCCTCGCCGTGCGGCTGGTGGCGGGCAAGGCCTCCGACACCCACGGGCGGGTGCCGGTGCTGCGGGTGTCGGCGGGCATTCTGGCCCTGGGGCTGGCCCTGCTGGTGTACGCGCCCTCGGTAGTGTGGTTTTTGCTGGCAGCCGTGGTCATGGGCCTCGGCACGGGCCTCAACTCCCCCACCCTCTACGCCTGGACCATCGACCTGAGCCACCCCGAGCGGCGCGGCCGGGCCGTGGCCACCATGTACATCGCCCTCGAAATCGGCATTGGAGTGGGGGCGCTGCTGGCTGGCTGGATATTCTCCAACCAGGCCAGCCGCCTGCCCTACGTGCACGGCCTAAGCCTGGGCTGCGTGCTGCTGGCCGTGGCGTACCTGTACAGCATCAAGTCGGCGGGCCCCATGGCCCGGGTTACCGGCAAGGAGCGCACGGTGATGCCCGCGGCCGAGGAAGTGGTATAAGTTCTCAGAGCACTGAAAACCCCAACGTCATGCTGAGCGCAGCCGAAGCATCTCTACCGCGCCTCTTGTCATCCTGAGCACAGCGAAGGACCTTATCACCGAGAAGCGATTTGTTCTTGGGTGAAAGGATGCTTCCTTCGGTACGCCAGATTAGGCATGACAGGAGACGCGGTAGAGATGCTTCGGCTGCGCTCAGCACGACGTTCCGGGTTTTGACGTTCCGGTTTCACTACTGCCCCCCCCGACGCCACCTTAAAACTTCACCCGCAGCTGGGCTTTCACGTCGCCGCGCACCGACCCGACAATTTCCTCCAGGCCGCTGCCCACGGTGTTCTGGTTGCGGTAGCGGGTTTCGGCGTAGCGCAACCAGAGGGTAATGGCGCGGTTGATGCGGAGTTCGGCGATGCCGTATACGCGGGTGCCCTGGCCGTAGAGGGCTGGAATAGATACGGCTAGCAGCACATCCTGCTCGTACACGTACTGCCGGGTGTCGTAGTCGTCGGCGTCGAAGAGGGCGTAGCGGCCGGTGAGCTTCAGTACCCGGTTTACCCGGTAACTCAGGTCCTGAGCCAACACGTAGCCGCGCCGCCAGGCCAGGCCCTCGTCGTCGCGCAGGCGCGAAGCCTGCACGCGGGTGCGCATCTCCAGCGCCGGGCTGATGGTCGAATTGTAGTAGAGCAACACGCTTTGGCGCAGCTGCTCGCCGGGCAAGGGAACGGGGCGAATAACCCCATCGGAAGGCAGGTCGCGGGGTTTGAGGCGCTGGCGCAGCTGGGCGTAGAGCAGGCTGGTTTTGGTGGGCGAATAGGCGAGGCGCACCAAGGCGTCGTGGCCGGTGGTGGGGGCGCTGGCCCGGTAGCGCAGCCATGGAAAGCTGAACTGGTCATAGTAAGCCGATACCTCCCACCGGGCCACGGGCCGCACCTTCAGGCCGATGTAAACGCCGGTTTCGTTGATGTTGCGGGTGCTTTCGCTGAACGCGTTGCCGTAGAGGGTGTGGAAGTTCTTGTCGTAGTGGCGCACCAGCATGGCCGCGTCCACGGTGGGGCCCAGGCTGGCCAGCAGGCCGTTTACGGTGCCCAGGCCGCCGCTGCTGCTGCGGGCCGTTTCGCCAAAGAGCAGCAGGTTGCGCCACACGTAGGTGTAGTACAGCGACAGGGCCAGGTTGTCGGTGCCGCTGAACTCGTACCGGTTGTAGGGCTCGGCGCGCTTGAGCAGCGGCGTGCCGTAGTGCGTGTACACGCCGGTGGCGCCCATGGAGAGGTTGCTGTTGCGGCTGGTGTAGCCCACGTTGCCACCCCCAATGGTTTCGCTCAGCTGGTGGCGGTTGGCCAGCTCAGAAGCCGTGCGATGGAAGCCCGTGTAAAGCAGGCCCGACGTAAACTCATCGAACCGCGCCAGCGAGTCCTGCGCCTGCTGCAGGTTGGCGTCCACGTTTTTGTGCGAAACAAAGGCCGTGGCCTGCACCGTAGGCACCACCTGCACCGTGGCCGCCCCGCCCCGAAAGAAGCTGTTTTCGAGCAGCGAAGAGTAGGCCCGCACGCCCACCGACGAGCGCCGCAAGGTGGTAATGGTCTCGGCCCCTTTGCCCACGCCCAGGCCCGACGACAGCAGCAGGCCCTGCCCAAACTGCAGCTGGTAGTCGCCCAGGGCCAGCGTTTTCAGCCGGCCCCGCTCCTGCAGCAGAAAATGGGCCGACACATAGTCGGCCCCGAACTGGCCATTCTTGGGGTTCCAGGTTAGTTGTTCGCCGGCATCTTTCTCCATCGCGAAGCCCAGACTAAAGTCCTTGGTGTGGCTCACGCGGTAGCGTATCAGCATCTTATCGGCCGAGCCGAGGTAGCGCGTGGTGGGCCGGCCTTGGTAGAGCGTGGGCGGGGTGTAGCCCTTGCGCTCCTGCAGCACCCGCTCGTAGCGCAGGTACAGGGCGTTGTTTTCTTCGCGGGCAATGCGCTGCCACAGCGACCCACGCCCCGCGTTCACGTTGCTGCTGAGCACGCTCACGAAGGGCAGAATGCGGTTGATGGTCCGCAGGTCATAGCCCTCAATGCTTTGCAGTTCATACACGCTTAGCAGGTCACCGTTCACTTCGCGGTGGCGCAGCAGGGTGCTTATCTGGTTTTCGTTTAGCAGCAGCAGCGACCGGAATTCCTCCCGCGTGGCGGTGTTCACGTTGATGGGCGTGGTGTAGTACTGCAGCAACGTTTCGTACAAGTCCTCAAACGGCACCTGGTCCGACTGAATTTCGGCAAACAGCTCCTGGGTCAGCCGGTCCAGGTCGGGCGGGCGGCGCACAAAGTCCTGGCCGGAGGCGGAATTAGTAATTAGTAATTGAGAATTAATAATTACCAAGAGAATGGCGGCTAATTTATAATCAACAGCCCATGTATCAACCACCTTATTAAATAAGGCATTAACGAATCGTAAGTAGCAAAGCAAAAGAAGCGTAGCGCGTGTTTTCATCCTCAATTTTTAATTATTAATTCCTGATTATTAATTAAAAATCACTTCCCCCACGACTTGCTCACGCTAACATGCTGGCTGAATCCCAGCGACTGCTGAAACGCGGCCGCGTAATCAATCTGAAAAGCCCCGGCCACCAGGCCCAGGCCGGCGCTGGCCTGCTCGGTGAGGGAAGCCAGCCCCAGCCGCGCGGACAGGATGGGCACCGGCCGGTACTCCAGGCCCACTTTCACGTCGGCGTTGCGCTCCACGTCTTTCTCAGTTTCTACCAGCAGCAGCACCTGGGTGCTGGGGCGGTAGGCCAGGCCGGCCTTGAGCACGGTGGGGATTCGCTCGTTCTGGTAGCTGGCCAGCTTGCTTTGGCTCAGGTTGTAGAGCGAGGCGCCGAAGCTGAGTTTCTCGGGCACAATCTCAATCTGGCCACCCAGCGTACCCAGCAGCACGCGCCGGCTGCCCAGGCCCTCAATGCTCACCTGCAACACATCGACGCGCCCGCCCAGGCTGATTTGCCCCAAGCGGTAGCCGTAGCCGGCGCCCACGCGGGTCTCGTTGTAGAGCTGCGCGCCAAAGCGCTGCACCTCCACCGCTACCACCCCGTGCCGGGCCCAGCTGCGCGCCGCCGCCGTTTGCACGGGCGCAGCGCCATCGGCCACGGCCGCTCCCACCGACTGGCCCAGGGGCAGGGCCACAGTGAGCGCCCCCACGTTCAGCGCCGAGCTGAAGTAGCGGTTTTCGGCGTAAAACCCCACTGTGGGTTGCTGTATCTCGCTGAGGCCCGCTACGTTGTTGCCCATGCTCCATACCTCACCGGCAAGGGCCACCGAGGCGTTGCTTAACCCTGCGGCCCGCGCGCCCCGCACGCCGGGGCCATTGCCCTGAGCTGCCGCCGTAGCCACCGGCAACACGACCGAGCAGACCAACAAAAGCTTAAGAATTGAAAGATATCCAGGTAAACAATGGTGCATGACGGGAAGGTAATATCATGTGGGCAAATGGTTGAGGTTTGGGCTGAAATTATTTTGCGGGGCTTCGCGGTTATGGGTTCCGGCCCTACTGCCGAACTTGCCTCTTTATGCCCCACTCCTTCTCTGCTGCGCCCCGGCGCGAAACCCTGCTCTACCAGAACCGCCCCCTGCACTACACGCTGGTTTTCCGGTCGCGTCGCACCATCGGCTTCGCCGTGAAGCCCGATGGCAGCGTGCACGTGAGCGCCCCCGCCGGCATTCCGGCCGAGTGGGTAGCCCAGCAGGTGCTTAAGCGAGCCGACTGGATTTTGAAGCATCAGGAGACCTTTGCAGCCCGGCCCCTGCCCGCGCCATCGTGCCGCTTTGAGGCGGGCAGCACCCACTTCTACCTTGGCCAGCCCCACCGGCTGCACTTTGCCGAAGCCCGTCGGCTCGCCGTTAGCGCATTGGAGGGCGAGCTGGTGCTAAGCTCTCCCACCCCACTCACTGCCGCCCAAGCCGAAGCCCTGCTGCACTCCTGGCACGTTCGCCAGGCTGGGCCCGCCTTTGCCGCGTCGCTGGAGCGTGTGTGGCCCCGCTTTGCCGAGTTCAACCTCGTCCGCCCCACCTTGGCCGTGCGCAGCATGCGCACCCGCTGGGGCAGCTGCACGCCCAGCACGGCCCGCATCCGCCTCAGCCCCGAGCTCCTGCGCGCCCGCCCCGAGTGCCTAGACTATGTGGTGCTGCACGAGTGCTGCCACTTGCTGGTGGGCGACCATTCCAAGGCGTTTTACGACCTGCAAACGCGGCTCATGCCCGACTGGGAACGGTGGAAAGACGAGTTGAACGCCCTGCCGAAGTAGTCGGCGGTCGAACCGCTTAATTCACGTAATCAGCCAGTGGCTTGCCTGACAAGTCCCGCCACGCTTGCTTGCCGTTTACCGAGTACCCGCAGATTACCTGAGCGGCCTGTATAATTGTATCGAATAAGTATTCTTGTTGAAATTCCAAGCAGCCGTTCTGCCTCACTAGAATGTTTTGCTGCAATAGTTTATTCCGAAGGGCAGCAATAGATGGTGGCAGACTGTCTCGGTTTTCAAGCATCGCCGTCGAGCCGGTGCGAACCTGTAGCTGTTGAGTGACTGGACTCCAGTCGGCAGTGGCTTTGATGCCTGCTCGGTTGAGAACCAGGAAAAATTCAGTAGGCGATGCGACTACTTTCGGCATACGCTTCGCCTCCGCTTGGGGTACTGCCACTGATTTTTCAAGGGCCAACTTTTTGGGGATAACAGGCGCAACTTTATTGGTGTAAGCCGCTGTTTTTGATACCTTAACTGGCTTTTCATCAACATGATGCAGCGATTTTGGGCTAAGCCCTGCTACTAATGTAACCGGAGCGCCCGTCAGGAAGGCCTGGGCCTCGGCTGGAGTAATGGTGAGGATTTTAGCGGCCAGCAACTGTACCATCGCCTCTGGCAAAGAAGGGAAAGGCGGCATCGATACCAGTTTCTGCGCATCCGGCAGCACGTCCTGCATGGCTCGCTCTTTCTTACCCAGCATTAGGTACGCCTCGGCTTTTTGTCGGGCTGAACGGTTCAAAATGTTTTCACGATGCAGAAACGTTTCTAGATACCCCGCCACTTCTTCCAACCCGTCTTGCTGCAAATCAAACTTGCAAAACAGCTTATCCTTAAACTCGCCGCTGGTGAAGGAGAAATAAAACCGCCAGTGTCGGCCGTCAGTAATAATGGTAAATAGGGCGGTATGGTCGCGATTATAGTCACGTAACTGCCGCTCTACCGCGGTCAAATCAGTTGCAAAAGCCCCTACTCCTTTGCACTCGATAAAAATGGCCGTCGCCTCAAAATCAGGCGTAAACAAAGCCATGTCCACACGAGTATTATCCTCTTTCTTCGTGGCTTTGAACTCCGTGAATACTTCGGTCGGATTCCAGATGTCCCAGCCAAGCGCTTGCACAACGCGCGCTACGAGCGAAAGCCGCACGTGCTCTTCGTTTTTGTATTCCTTGCCCAGAAGGCGCTGGCGAATGTCTAGTAGAACCTCGTGCATAAATTGATTTCAGGAGCGTAATCGAGTCGTAAAGAAAAGGCAATATCCAGCGTTTGCCTGCAGCCCCGCGGTTTCTGGTTGAAAGCGGGTACCCCCGAGCCGGTTGCCTTTCCTACCTTCACCTCATGTCCCGGCTGTTTCGCGCCCTTTTTCTAGGCTTGGTGTGGTTTTACCGCCACTTCATCTCGCCACTCAAGCCGGCCAGCTGCCGCTATACGCCCACCTGCTCGGCGTATGCGGCCCAGGCCATCACCAAGTACGGGCCGTGGCGCGGGGGGCGCCTGGCCCTGCGGCGCATTGGCAGTTGCCATCCCTGGGGCGGCCACGGCTACGACCCCGTACCCTAGCGGGCGGCTTTCGTATAGGGGAAGTCACCTCCCCTTCCTTTTCGTTCGATGCGCGTATTTTCCTTACTGCCGGCTGCGTTTGCCGCATTACTCACCGTTTCCTCCGGGTGCTCCGAGGCCAAAATCGACGACTCTGCCGCCCTTGCCAAGGCCTACGAAGGCAAGCCCGGGAAAAAGCAGAATAAAGAGTCGCTCGAAAATCGCATGATTGACGCGTCTGTGCCCGGCTTGCGCCGCGTGGGCAGCCTCGATGGCGTGTCGGAAAGCTCCGGCTTGGCCGCTGGCCCCCAGCCGAGCACCTACTACAGCTTCGGCGACAACGGCAACGCCGCTGTCATCTACCAGCTGGACGGCACGGGCCGCGTGACCAACGAATTAAATATTGGCGCCAAAAATAAGGACTGGGAAAGCCTCACGCGCGACCGGCAGGGCAACTACTTTATTGGCGATTGCGGCAACAACGACTCCGACCGCCGCGACCTGCGCCTGTTGCGCTTCAACCCCGCCACGCCCCAGCAAGTCGACAAAATTGAGTTTACCTACGCCGACCAGACCGAATTCCCACCCAAGAAGAAGCAGCGCAATTTCGATTGCGAAGCCACCCTCTGGCATGAAGGCAAAGTATGGCTTTTCACCAAAGACCAGCAGCAAAAATCCAGCAACGTGTACACCGTATCCGACCAACCCGGCCAGCACACCGCCCAGCGCGTGACCAGCCTCGCCATTCCGGGCCAGGTGACTGATGCAGCCCTGAGCCCCAGCGGCCGCCGCCTAGTATTGCTGGCCCGCGGCGAGCTGTTCATCCTCGACGGCAACTCCTGGGCCGACATTCTAAAGGCCACGCCCCGCCAGGTAGACCTCAGCGGCGCCGGCCAAACGGAAGGCGCCGAGTTTAAGGACGAAGAAACGCTGGTCATTAGCACCGAGGAAGGCAGCCTATACGAGTTTACGCTGCCCTAAATCTGGTCCATGCAGGGCCGTTCAGGCTCTACTCAAAACGAACGCCCCCTGGCACAACCTCCATTAAAGAGTTTGGCAGGGGGCGTTCGTTTTGTGATGGTCGCGCAGGCCAGCGGCAACCGTTGCCAGCCTGCGGCAGCGGCCCCGCGCCGCTTATTTTTTGGGGCTGCGGGGCTGGGTATAGCTTGGTACCGGCCCGGCCGGCGGCGGCGTAGATGCCGGCACTGCGGCCGAAGCGCCTTCTTCCCGGCCCAGGTCGCGCGGGGCGTAGCCGTAGGGATTTTTGGGGTCTTTGCCCGCGCGCCACAGCACCCAGATGCCAATAAAAATCATTGGTATGCTCAGCAGCTGGCCCTGGTTGAACAGGTTGCCATCTTCAAAAGCCACCTGGTTTTCCTTCAGGTATTCGCCCAAAAAGCGCTGGGTAAACAGCAGCACCACAAACAGCCCAAATAGCTGCCCGCGCGGCGTGCGCTCCCGGGTGCGGTTCCACATGAGGTAGAGCAAAATGAGCAGGAACACGCAAAACAGGGCCTCGTAGAGCTGCGTGGGGTGGCGCGGCACGGCCACGCCCTGAATCAGATGCTCAGTATCGCGGGGGAAAATGAAGGCCCACGGCACGTCGGTGGGCTTGCCCACAATCTCGGAGTTCATCAGGTTGCCGGTACGAATGCAGGCGCCGCCCAGGGCCACCACAATCACAATGCGGTCGAGCACCCACAGGTAATCGAACTTGTTGTTGCGGGCAAACAGCCAGCAGGCCAGCAAGATGCCAATGGTAGCGCCGTGGCTGGCCAGGCCGCCCTGCCAGATGCGAAACACCACCATGGGGTCGGCCACCAGCGCCTCAAAATCATAGAACAGCATGTGCCCCAGCCGCGCGCCCACAATGGTGCCGATGAGCATGTAGATGGTAATCACATCAACCCATTGCGGCGAGGTGCGCTCCGAGCGGTAGATGTGGTTGAGCACAAACGTGCCCACCACAAACGGCAGCATGAAAAACAGCCCGTACCAGCGCAGCGTAATGGGCCCCAGCTGCGTGCCAAACACCGTCCACGGACCAAAAGCGTGAATGATGGGGTCAACGTCCCAATAAATAGAAGCGAGAAGTGGCAACATGCGGCGAAGGAATTAAATAAGGTCCAAAGGTACTGCTACCAGTGAACTTGGTGGTTTTTGATAGTAGCAGCGACGCCAGGGAGCGCGCAAGTTGGCAGCGTAGCTACTGCGGATGCGCACGCAGCGGTTGCTCTGAGTCCGGGGCGGTACCTGTACTGGCGGCCGGTACTGGGCGCAATGCACCAGCATCGCCGCTGAGGGCCAGCATTATCACGCCGAGCAGCGCCGCGTAGGCCGGGCGAAGCATCCAAACGGGCACGGTTCGGCCCGGAGCCATGGGACGACTGATGAGCCGGGCACTTACCCGATTGTAGAAGAATGGACGGGGCTGCCCTTGCGCCTGCTCTTGCAGCTGGTGCATCAGGTCTTCCCATACCTTCTCGTCGGGAAGCGGGCGAAATGCTGAATCAGACATAGCGAAGGTGGGGTTGAATATGTTTGCGCAGCGTTTGCCGGGCCCGGAACAGCAGAGACTCTACGGCAGGCACAGTGGTATCCAGCACCGCCGCTATTTTGTCGTAGCGCAGCCCTTGCTCGTGGCGCAGGGTGAAGGCTACCTGTTGCTGGTCGGGCAGCCGGGCAATGTGGTCGAGCAAAAGCTGGAGCTGCTGCTGGCCTTCGAGCAGCGCCTGCGGGTGGGCGTGGTCGGGCGGTTCGTGCAACACGTTGTTGTCGAAACCCAACAAGTTGGTGAAATAGGCAAAGCGCTTTTTCGTCTGGGCCTTACGGCGGGTTTTAAGGGCCCGCGAAGTGGCCAGCCGGTAGAGCCAAGTCGTTAGCGAAGCGTCGCCCCGAAACCGGGCAATGGTTTGGTATACTTCGACAAAAACCTCCTGGGCCACGTCCTCCGCTTCTTCGGGAGTGCGCAGCAGGGAAAAGGCCGTGCGGTAAACCCGGTCCTGGTAGCGCGCTACCAAAGTGCGGAATGCCGCTTCGCTGCCCGTCTGCAACTGCGCCACCAGGTCTGCCTCGGCATCTACCATTCCCACATCAGGCAAACAGATGTCGGCCGGCGAGTCGGGCACCAAAAGCAGCGGAAGAGAGTAAGCCACGAAAAAACGAGCAGCGGGATGGGTGAAGGTCGGCACCGGCGCGGTTTCGACCGGGGCTTCAAAGCATCAGGCCCCAACTGCCGGGGAAACTTGCGCGGACTTTTGCTTTTATTTTTATCCTCACTGCCCACGCGCCGCACAAGCTGAAGCGGGCGCTATAACGCCGCCAGCTCCGCCGCGAAACCGCCGCTGAGGATGGGAAAGCGCAGCCAGGAGCGCGGGTCCACGTTGTAATCGTCGAGGTGGAAGCTGGGGGCGTACCGCTCGCGCTTCCACTGGTTGCGGCTCCAGAGGTTGTAGAATCGGCGCACGTATGTTTTCAGCTGCTCTTGGTCGAAGTCCGTGCCCTCTCCTTCCAGCGTAGTCAGCACCTGCCTCGGACTGAGGCGGTCGTAGAACGCCAGCCGTTCGATGCGGTTGAGCAGCGCGTAGGGCATGAGGTCGCGCTCGTCGGTTTGCTTGTCTTCCAGGGGGCGCAGCTCGGCGGTGGGCTGCAGGGCATTCACGTGGCGCAGGGCGGCGTAGCCCAGCTCTGTTTCGGCCCAGCGCAGCCATTTCTTCACAAAGTCTTTGTCTACGCCCGCAATGGGTGAGATGCTGCCGGCCGTGTCGCCGTCCATGGTGCAGTAGCCCACGCTGGCCTCCGAGCGGTTGGAGGTGGTGATGAGCAGGCAGTTGAGCACATTGGCCAGCAGCCAGATGCCCGGAGCACGCACCCGCGCCTGAATATTTTGCAGGGCCAAATCGTCGATTTTCCAGGTCAATTCCCGGCCCAAAGCGCCCTGGATTGTGCCCACGTAGCCGGCCACCTCGTCGTCAATATCCCAGTTGTGAAAGCGCGCGCCAATGCTCTCAGCCAGCTCCTTGGCCGAGTTGAACGTGTCATCCGAAGAGTTGACGGTGCCCTGATAGGCGCAGGTGAGCAGCTGCCGCACCAGTTGCTGGTTGGCGGTTGCTGGCTGCTGGCTCCCCACGGAAGCGTCCTGCACTACCTGCTCAGCGGTGCCACCCGCGCCCGCTTGCGTCACTACTTTTTCACCTTCGGGGAAGCAGCCGCTGCGGCGCTTAAACTCCTCCACGCCCAGCTCCAGCACGCCCAGCCGCACCATTTCGGCCACGGCCACGGCGCAAAAGCTGGAATCGGCCCCACCGCTCAAACTCAGCACAAAGCCGCGGGTGCGGGACTTGCGCAGGTAGTCGAACAGCCCCAGGCTCATGGCTTGGTTTAGCTCCTTGTATTCGTCGGGCGCGGGCAGCGGCACAATTTCGGTTGGCGCCAACTCGGCACCAAAATCCACGTCTATCCACTCCAGGTCTACTTCCTTGAAACTCAATAATTGATTGCGCAGCAACAGGTGACCGTTGCGCGCCACCAGAATTTCGCCGTCGAAAATGATGCGCCCCGATTCGTTGCCCAGCAAATTGGCGTAGAGATACGTGCAGTTGAACGTGCGCGAGGCCTTCATCACCAGCTGGTAGCGCACATCGGTTTTGCTCATGGCAAAGTGGCTGGCTGAGGGGTTCACAATCAAATCCACCCGGCCCACGAGGCGGCACGCGGGCCGCACGTCATCGGGACGCCACGCGTCCTCGCATATCTCAAAGCCGAAGCGTACGCCTTTGTGCTCAAAAACCAGGTCGCCCAGCGGCCACTCCTGCCCTTCCCACTGCGCCGTGGTGGTTTCGCCCGCCACCCAGGGCGCAAAAAACCGCGTTTCGTAATGCACCCCGTCGTTGGCCAAAAACTGCTTGGCCGCAAAGCCCAGAATTTCACCGTCGCGCAGCACCGCCGCCGTGTTGTAAGTGCGGGTGTGAAGGCGCACCGGCAGGCCCACCACCACGCAAATGCCGTGGGTCCAGGCGCGCACTGTTTGCAGGTGCGCCAGCGCGGCTTCGGGCATCCAATCGCTCAGAAAGAGGTCCTCGCAGCCGTAGCCGGTCAGGCACAGCTCGGGCAGGCACAGCAGCTCCACGCCCGCCGCTTTGGCCTGGGCTATGGCCGCCTCAATGTTGCGAAGGTTATTGGCCCAGTCAATGGGAGTCTGGTTGAGGGCGGCGCCGGCGATACGCATCAGCTTGAATTAAAAATTATGAATTAAAAATCAGAAATCAGGGAATTTGTTGCCAAGCAGGACTACCGGCAACTCTCCGCTCTGAGTTATACAGCCCTCATCCCATAATTTTTAATTCATAATTCAAGAAATCCCCAGGGCAGTCAGCGCCCTTTCCGCAGCCAGCTGCTCTGCCTGCTTCTTGCTCAGGCCCATGCCGTTGGCCACCACTTCCTCGTCCAGTAGCACGGTGGCTGTGAACTCCATCATGCCGCCTGGCCGGGCCTCGCCGCTCATGTCATAGCGCAGGGTTTTGCCCTGGCGCTGGGCCCACTCCACCAGCTTGCTCTTGAAGTTGGCCGTGGTGGTGGTGAGCGTATGCACGTCCACAAACCCCTTTACCAGGCGGGTGAGCACAAATCTGCGGGCAGATTTATACCCCAAATCCAGGTACACCGCGCCCACCAGCGCCTCCAGGGCGTTGCCGTTCACGGAGCGCGAGCGGGCGGCGCGGCCCTGCGCCACGTCCAGCTGCACCAGCTTGTCCAGGCCCAGCTTGAGGGCGATGCCGTTCAGGCTTTCGCGGTTTACAATGCGCGAGCGTACCTCCGTCAGGAATCCTTCCTGCTCGTAGGGATACTTTCTGAATAAGTACTCGGCCACCACCGTGCCCAGCACGGCATCGCCGAGGAACTCCAGCCGCTCGTTGGTGTGGTGGCGCCCCAGAGCCGGCTGTTGCCGCACCGCCGACGAATGCGTAAACGCCAGTCGGTAAAGCTTCACATTCGTTGGCGTGAGGCCCGTAACCGTGCTAATTGCCTGGCGGAACGCCTTATCTGTACCAAAAAAACGGGAAACGAAACCGAGCAAAATGGAGGGTGCTGACGCGTGAGAAAGGGACTGGCCCTGATTTAGAAATGTGCAGGTACAAAGAACGTCATGCTGAGCGAAGTCGAAGCATCTCTACCGCAGTACTAATTCAATTTAGTTGTGCAGTAGAGATGCTCGACTTCGCTCAGCATGACGTTTCCTGTAGCAAGCTGGCAACCTACAGCTTCCGGAATATTACAGAGGTGTTGTGGCCGCCAAAGCCGAAGGTGTTGCTCATCGCAATCCGCACGTCGCGCGCCTGGGCCACGTTCGGCGTAAAGTTCAGCGCCTGGTTAATCTCCGGGTCGGGCGTATGCAGGTTGATGGTGGGAGGCACCAGGCTGTGGTGCATGGCCATGAGGCAGGCCACGGCTTCTACGCCGCCGGCACCGCCCAGCAGGTGGCCGGTCATGCTTTTGGTGGAGGAGATATTAAGCGTTTCGGCAAATTCGCCGAACACCTTCTCAATGGCTTTGATTTCGGCCCCGTCGCCCAACGGGGTGCTGGTGCCGTGGGTGTTGATGTAGTCCACTTCGCCGGCCGTAATCTGGGCATCGCGCAGGGCGTTCTGCATCACCAGCACCACGCCGCTGCCGCTGGGGTCGGGCGCGGTGATATGGTAGGCGTCCGACGACATGCCGCCGCCAATGAGCTCGGCGTACATTTTGGCGCCGCGGGCCTTGGCGTGCTCGTACTCTTCGAGCACCAGCGCACCGGCGCCTTCGCCCAGCACAAAACCGTCGCGGTCCTTGTCGTAGGGCCGCGAGGCGGAGGCCGGGTCGTCGTTGCGCTCGCTCATGGCCTTGAGGGCATTGAAGCCGCCCACCCCCGACTCGGTGATGGCCGCTTCGGAGCCGCCCGTTATCATCACATCGGCCAGGCCGAGGCGAATGTTGTTGAAGGCCGCAATGATGGCGTCGTTCGACGAGGCACAGGCCGACGTGGTCACGTAGTTGGGACCGCGAAAACCGTTTTTAATGGAAATATTACCCGACGAGGAGTCGGCAATCATGCGCGGGATGAAGAAAGGCGAGTAGCGCGGCGTACCGTCGCCGCGGCCAAAGGAGATGCATTCTTCTTGCAGCGATTTCAGGCCGCCGATGCCGGAGCCCCAAATCACGCCCACCCGGTCCTTGTCCACGCCGCTTTCCAGCAGGGCGGAGTCGGCAATGGCTTCGTCGGCCGCTACCACCCCAAACTGGGTGAAGAGGTCCATTTTGCGGTGCTCCTTGCGGTCGAAGAAATTATCGGGCTCGTAGCCTTTCACTTCGCAGGCGAAGCGGGTTTTAAACTTGGCCGGGTCGAAGCGGGTGATAACGGCGGCGCCGCTTTTGCCCGCGCGCAGGCCTTCCCAATAAGCTGGGGCAGTATTGCCCAGCGGTGTGATGGCCCCAAGGCCGGTAACAACAACCCGTCGGATGGACGACATAAGCAGACGCCACTGGCGCGAAAGATGAAACGGGATAAAACAGCAAAACCGGCCGGCGGCGGGCCGGCCGGTATGCGCAGAACTACCTGTTCATGCCCAGCAAAACGCAGAAGTCTTTTAACGTGGTCCGTTTGAATTCTCCGTTTCGCTGGGCGATGACAAAAACTATTTAGCGTGCTCTTCGAGGTAGCTGATGGCCTGGCCCACGGTACCGATGTTCTCGGCCTGGTCGTCGGGGATGCTTACGTTGAACTCCTTTTCGAACTCCATAATCAGCTCGACGGTGTCCAGCGAGTCAGCACCCAGGTCGTTGGTGAAGCTGGCTTCGGTGGTTACTTCCGAAGCTTCAACGCCCAGTTTATCAATAATAATGGCCTTTACTTTTTCTGCGATTTCAGACATTTCCGTGGGGTTTAGGGAAAACTACGGCGCAAAGTAACGAGAGATTTCCCAACTAACCCACGCTCGCACCCCTCAATTGCGGGTATAAGATTATGGCGACGGCCCTGGCAGGGCTCCTCCGCAAGCCGTAGATTTGCCTTTGCCCGCCCAGTGGGTGCCTCCTTTGCGGCCGCTATGAAGACCTTTACCCTCGACGTTGAATACGAGTGCGACTTTGCCCTGTTTGGGCTGGTGAGCAGCACCCGCGACTATACCCTGGCCTGGGCCCTGAACCGGGCGTTGCGCCTGCGCCTCATCCGGCAGCCCGAATTACTGCTGAACTTACTCAGCCAGGGCCGGCTGGTGTTCACGCACTACCTGCACGCCACCGAAACGCTTACGTTTCGGCTGTTGCGCAACCGCTCCATTGCGCCCTCCAACTTAAAAAAGCCTTTCTTAGCTCCCGATATCAAAGAGTACGATTACCTGCTGGCCGTGAGCAACGGCTGTGGCGCCCTCGCCGACGAAGAATTGCTCCAGCAGCTTGCGGCGCTGGACATGGTACAATACGTGTGTCAGTTTGACCCCAACACGTTGAAGTACAAGGAAAATTTAATCCTTTAATGGGTTATTGAGTTCCCCTCCTTTTTTAAGGAGGGGACGCTGGCGCGAAGCGCCAGCTGGGGTGGTAAAGCCGTTGAACGTGCGAACGACCCGTCGCAGCATCGTGTCAGCCCGTCGTTCGGGCACCGTTCAACGGCTTTACCGCCCCTGTTTCAGTCGTTAGCTGAAACATCCCCTCCTTCATAGGGAGGGGAGTTTTTTTGTTATTAATCTCCAAATCATGGAAAATCGTTCTGCATTCAACAAAACCAAAATCGTGGCCACCGTTGGCCCGGCTTCCAATACCTACGAGCGGCTCGGCACGCTCATTCGCGAGGGCGTGGATGTGTTTCGGCTCAACTTCTCGCACGGGTCCTACGAAGACCACCTGGCAGTCATCAACACGGTGCGGCGGCTCAACAAGGACATGCGTACTTCGGTGGGCCTGCTCCAGGATTTGCAGGGGCCTAAAATTCGCTTGGGCGAAGTAGAGGGCGGCGGTGTTGAAATCAAAGCCGGCGACCTGATTAAGCTGGTGTGCGGCGAAAAGGAAATCAGCACGGCCACGCGCCTGAGCACCATTTACCTGGGCCTGGCCCGCGACGTGAAAGCCGGCGACATGATTCTGATTGACGACGGCAAGATTGAGCTCAAGGTGCTGGCCACCGACCGCGATAAAGAAGTGGACGTGGAAGTAATCTACGGTGGCCTCGTGAAGCCCCGCAAGGGCATCAACCTCCCCGACTCCGAAGTCTCGGCCCCGAGCATGACGGAGAAGGACATCGAAGACCTGCAGTTTGGCCTGGCCAACGACGTGGACTGGGTAGCCCTGAGCTTTGCCCGCAAAGCAGAGGACATTCTGTTCATCAAAAAACTGATTACCGAAGCCGGGAAGAAAACCCGCGTCATCGCCAAGATTGAAACGCCCGATGGCCTGCGCAACATCGACGAAATCATCGCCATCACCGACGCCGTGATGGTGGCCCGCGGCGACCTCGGCGTGGAAGTGAAGATGGAAGAGGTGCCCATGGCCCAGAAAATGATTATTGCCAAGTGCAACGCCGCCGGCAAGCCCGTCATCGTAGCCACCCAGATGATGGAGAGCATGATTACGGCCCCCCGCCCCACCCGCGCCGAAACCAGCGACGTGGCCAACGCCGTACTCGACGGGGCCGACGCCGTGATGCTCTCCGCCGAGACTGCTGTGGGCGCCTACCCCGCCGAGGTAATCCGTTCCATGGTGGGCACCATTCTGAGCGTGGAAAACAACAGCCCGCAGCTCTTCCACAAGTGGTGGCCCGTGGACCCCGCCGGCCCCAACTTCATGGCCGACAGCGTGCTCTCCGCCGCCTGCCACCTGGCCAAAAACACGGGCTCCAAGGCCATTACCGGCATGACGCACCACGGCTACACGGCCTTCCAGCTGGCCAAACACCGCCCCCAGGCCAACATCTTCGTGTTTACCGACAACCGGCCCCTACTCACGGCTCTGAGCCTGGTGTGGGGCGTGCGCAGCTTCTACTACGACCGCCTCATCAGCACCGACAGCACCATTACCGACATCCGCTACGTCCTAACCACCACCGGCCACCTCGTAACGGGTGATGTGTTCATCAACACCGGTTCCATGCCCATTCAGGACAAGGGCAAAGCCAACATGGTGAAAGTGAGCGTCGCCTGACCACGGATGGGCACGGATTTTAGCGGATTTCACGGATTTTGTGGACGATTACCGCTGGCCGTTACGCAAAAGAGGCTTGCCAATTGGCAAGCCTCTTTTGCGTAACGGCAGGATTTATACAGCCGCTCAGCAACATTGGCCACAGCTGAGGGATGCTCCGGTTGGCAAAAAGGCAAAGCCGGGCCTATCTGCCGTTGGCAGAAATAGGTCAGCGGCAATCGTCCACGAAATCCGTGAAATCCGCTAAAATCCGTGCCCATCCGTGGTCTGGACGCAAAAAGCCTCACCCGTTGCGGAGTGAGGCTTTTTGTAAGGAGCGTAGAACCAGACCTTGGGGCGGCGCAGTCTGGCCCTACTAAACTCGTCTCGCACTTAGAGCGCGTTGACGAGCTTTGTCAGCTTGCTCTTGTTGTTAGCAGCTTTGTTCTTGTGGATGATGTTCTTCTTGGCCAAGCGGTCCAACATCGAGGTCACTTTTTTCAGCAGCTCCTGAGCGGCCGTTTTATCGGTGGCGGCGCGCAGTTTTTTGATGGCTGTGCGGGTGGATTTGTGCTGGTAACGGTTCAACACGCGCTTAGCTTCGTTGCTGCGGATGCGTTTGAGGGCCGACTTATGGTTTGCCATGAGTTGGAATATATAGGAGCGTTATGCTTGAGTTCTGTGTTTGGGAGGGCAAAGGTACGAACCTGCTTGGCAATATCAAACTGCCTTGTCAAAAATATTGAGACAAAGCCTGCTGTAAGCCGTTGGGGCAGCTTACGGCTTGTAGTGGCTTGGCTCTGAAATGGCGAATTTGTACTAACTGCGGCACTAAATTAGTATGCATGCCGATTATGTGCGAACTTTACTACTCCCCTACCTCCCCCATCGCGCAGCCGCCCCACTTCCCTTATCCGCGCCATGCCCCTTGTAGCCAATTCCCGGTACCAACCGCCGTTTTACCTCTTCAATGGCCACTTGCAGACCATTGTGCCCAGTCTGTGGCGCACGGTGCTCGAGGTGAACTACCAGCGCGAACGGCTGGAACTGCCCGACGGCGACTTCCTGGACCTGGACTGGAGCCGCCTGCCCGCCATGCGCCCCACCGATGGGCTCGTGGTGGTGTCGCATGGCCTCGAAGGCGACGCCTCCCGGCCCTACGTCCGGGGCATGGTGCGCGCCCTCAACCGAGCGGGGTTTGATGCGCTGGCGTGGAACTACCGCAGCTGTGGCGGCGAAATGAACCGCCTGCTCCGTTCCTATCATCTCGGCGACACCGACGACCTGGACCTCGTAGTGCGGCATGCGCTGGCCACAGGCCGCTACCAGCGGGTGTACCTTGTGGGCTTTAGCGCCGGCGGCAACGTGACGCTGAAGTATCTGGGTGAAGAGCCGACGCGGGTGCCCAGCGAAGTGAAGCGGGCGGCCGTATTTTCGGTCCCGACCGATTTGCGGGCCAGTTCGGTCCACATTGGCCGGCTCCAGAACCAGGTGTACATGCGCCGCTTCCTGAAATCCCTGCGCCTGAAAGTGCGGGCCAAGGCCGCGCTGCTGCCCGGCCAGATAGACCTATCCGGCATTGAGGAGCTGCGCAACTTTGAAGAGTTCGACAGCCGCTATACCGCGCCCATGCACGGCTTCGACTCGGCTGCGGCTTACTACCAGCACGCCAGTTCCGGGCGCTACCTGAACGGCATCCGGGTGCCTTCCCTGCTGGTAAACGCGCAGAACGACCCGTTTTTGCCGGCCTCCTGCTTCCCGCGTGAGCTGGCGACCAATTCCCCGTTCGTGTTTCTGGAAACGCCACCACAAGGCGGCCACGTGGGCTTTCCGGAAGGCCCTCCCGATGGAGAATACTATTCGGAGCGGCGCGCGGTGGAGTTCCTGACGGCAGAAGTGCCCGCGTAGGCCGCGTATCGAAAAAAACGCTCTAGGACGTCATGCCGAGCGCAGCCGAGGCATCTCGCTTGGGGCAGTAATCCAATCGTCGGTCAATGAGATTAGTGACGGCACGCGAGATGCCTCGGCTGCGCTCGGCATGACGTGCTGGGGTGTTTAGTAATTCAAAAACTCAAAAGCCTAACTTTACTTCGCGGCTACGAAAACCACCTTTTTGGTTTCATAGAATTCTTCGCTGAAGAAGTCACTCAGGTTGGTCACCTTGGCTTTCAGGCCCGATTCGGCAATTTCTTCGGTCAGGTCGCCGCCTTTCAGGTAGTAGAGGCCAGCACCGGGGACGCCTTGGGGCTTGTAGCGGCGGGCTATCCAGGGGTGGAAGGTGGCCAGGCGCGCCACGGCCCGGCTTATTACGAAGTCGAACTTCTGGCGCACCTGCTCGGCGCGGGTCTGCTCGGCGGTCACGTTATCGAGGCCCAGGGCGGCGGCCATGAACTGCACGGCCCGGATTTTCTTGCCAATGCTGTCTACGAGGTGAAACTGTACGTCCGGGAACATGATGGCCAGTGGCAGGCCGGGCAAGCCGCCGCCGGTACCCACGTCGAGCACGGTGCTGCCCTTGGGGAAGTTCACCACTTTGGCAATGGCCAGCGAATGCAGCAGGTGGCGCTCCGTGAAATTCTCCATGTCGGGGCGCGACACGAGGTTGATGGTTTCGTTGGTAGCCCGGAACTCGGTTTCCAACTGCTTAAACAGCTTCAACTGCTGGGCCGTGAGGTCGGGGAAGTAGTGCTGGAGGAGGTTCATGGGAACGAGCTTAATAAAAAACGGTCATTCTGAATGCAGCGCAGCGAAAAGAAGAATCTCTACCGTGAAAGTAATTAATTACTCTTGCGGTAGAGATTCTTCTTTTCGCTGCGCTGCATTCAGAATGACAAACAACGAAACGCGGCTGGGCTTAAATAATCTGCTTGGTGTGCTTCACCATGTCATAGAGCAGCTCGCGGGCGCGGTGCAGCTGGGCTTTCACGGTGCCGAGCGGGGCTTTGAGCTCGGTGGCGATTTCTTCGTAGCTGAGCTCGTCGAAATAGCGCAGGCTCACGAGGCGCTGATACTTATCGGGCAGGCGCGACACCACGTGGCGCATGATTTCGATTTTCTGGTTGCGCACGGCGTGCTCGGCCGGGTTCAGGTCGTTGTCGCGGAAATCGATGGTGATTTCGTCGCCGTTGTCCACTTTGATGGCGGAGTCAATCGACATGGTTTTGATTTTATTCTTGCGGATAAAATCGATGCAGTTGTTGGTGGCAATGCGGAACAGCCAGGTGCTGAACGCATACTCGGGGTTGAATTTGTGCAGGTTGCGGAAAGCTTTGGCGAAGGCTTCGATGGTGAGGTCTTCGGCATCGTCCTGGTTGCGCACCATCTTGAGCACCACGTGGTAGACGGGCTTCTTGTAGATGTGCATCAGTTCGGCATAAGCCTTCTCGTCGCCGTGGTCCACGGCGGCGCGAATCAGCTTGAAGTCGTGCTTGGCTTTGGCTGAAAACTGCTTTTGAATATCTTGATTATTTACTTCCATCGAAGGGTGCGGTTAAGGAATAGCGAGATTCCCAAGGCCAGGTATTGAACGAAATAGACTAAATCGAGCACGGGAAGCAATCCGACGTTTACGGACTGACCAAGGCGGCGACTTAGGCGGGCGTACACGGCGCTCACAAACAATGTTCGGAGGGCGCATACCACCGCCAAAGGTATCCAATTGTTTGGTGAAAATACTAGTGCAACAGCGGCCAAATAAAACAACATATTGGCTACTAAGAAGGTGCCCACCCGCAAACGGTCGGGAAATCGGTAGGCCCGGCCTGCCGACAGGTGCCGCCGTTTTTGATGCCACCAGGCGGCCCAGGTGGCCGCGGGTTCGCTCAGGGTGTGGGCCGAGGGGTCGGCTACCACGGCCACGCGCTGCCCGGCCCGCACGGCGTCCTGCACCAGCAGGTCGTCGTCGCCGGAGAGCTGGCGAATGTGGGAAGCAAAGCCCTTGGTGGCCGTGAAGCAGGTGCGGGTGTAAGCCAGGTTGCGGCCCACGCCCATGTAGGGCCACCCGCGCCAGGCAAAGCTGAGGTACTGAGCAGCAGTGAGCAGGGTTTCGAAACGGATGAGCTGATTGAGTAAGCCCGGGGCCTTGGTGTAAGCCGAGAAGCCAACCACCAAATCGGCGGACTGGCCCGGGGCCGAAAATCCGCGCTGCATGAGGCGCACCCACTGGTTGGTGGCCGGAATGCAGTCGGCATCGGTGAAGAGCAGCCGCGGATAGCGGGCAGTTTTGATGCCCAGGGTGAGGGCGTATTTCTTGGGCGCGAAGTCCCGGGGCGTGCGGGCCACGCTCACCAGGCGCACTTTGTCGTGGTAGTACTGGGCCAGCTGCTGGGCGTAGAGGTAGGTGTCGTCCTCGCTGCGGTCGTCGATGAGAATGATTTCGAAGCCGGCGGGGTAGTCCTGCTGCAGGAGCAGGGGCAGCAAACGGCGCAGGTTGTCGAGCTCGTTGCGGGCGCAGACGATGACGGAAACGGGTTCGGTGTCGGGGCCGGGCGCATCGGCCGGGACTTCGGGGGCGCGGCGGGCAAAGGGCCAGAAGAAATACGCCGCGTAAAACAGCTGCACTCCTACGCACGCTAGCAACAACCAGAAAAACGGGGACGTGGGAACGGAGAACTGCAACGGGGAAGCGCACGTGAAGGGGCTCGCAAAAGTACGGGACGCCGGGCGGGCGCGGTATCTTTGCTTCGTCATGCCCATTTCGCGTTCGCACCGCGAAGCATCTTATCGGGTTCGCCGCATTTGGTTTACTGCTAATCGTTCGAGATAGATAAGGTCCTTCATTGCGCTGCGCTTCATTCAGGATGACAGCTTCAGATTCAGACCTTATGACTTTCGACCTTCTCGCCCAGGACCCCGCGACCAAAGCCCGCGCGGGCCGATTAGAAACAGCGCACGGCACCATTGAAACCCCGATTTTTATGCCCGTGGGCACGGCTGGCACTGTGAAGGCGGTGTCGCAGCATACCCTCAAAGCCGACATCGACGCCCAGATTATTCTCGGCAACACCTACCACCTGTACCTGCGGCCGGGCCTCGACGTGCTGCGCGCCGCCGGCGGGCTGCATAAGTTCAACGGCTGGGACCGGCCCATTCTCACGGACTCGGGCGGGTACCAGGTGTATTCGCTCAGCAACACCCGCAAAATCAAGGAGGAAGGCGTAAAATTCCGCTCGCACATAGATGGCAGCCAGCATTTGTTCTCGCCGGAGGGCGTGATGGACATTCAGCGGGTGATTGGGGCCGACATTATCATGGCCTTTGACGAGTGCACGCCCTGGCCCTGCGAGTACGACTACGCCGCCCGCTCCCTCGACATGACCCACCGCTGGCTGCAGCGCTGCATTCAGCGTTTCGACAGCACCGAAGGCCTGTATGGCTACCAGCAGGCGCTTTTTCCGATTGTGCAGGGCAGCACATTCAAGGATTTACGCATCAAATCGGCGGAGTTTATTGCGGCGCAGGGGCGCGAGGGCAACGCCATTGGCGGCCTGAGCGTGGGCGAGCCCGCCGAGCTGATGTACGAAATGACCGAGTTGGTCTGCGACATTCTACCCAAAGACAAGCCCCGCTACCTGATGGGCGTGGGCACGCCGGCCAATATTCTGGAAAACATTGCCCTGGGTGTGGACATGTTCGACTGCGTGATGCCCACCCGCAATGCCCGCAACGGCATGCTGTTTACCACGCAGGGCATTATGAACGTGACGAATAAGAAGTGGGCCACTGACTTCGCGCCCATCGACGCCGAACTGGGCGGGCACGCCAGCACCTTTTATACGCGGGCCTACCTGCGGCACCTCTTTCAATGCAAGGAAATGCTGGGGCCGCAAATTGCGTCGGCGCACAACCTGGCTTTTTACCTCTGGCTGGTGAAGGAAGCCCGCCTGCAAATCATGGCCGGCACCTTCGGCCCGTGGAAGGAGCGCATGGTGAAGCAGGTGATGACCCGGTTGTAGTTAGCCGTTAGCCGTTAGCCGTTAGCCGTTAGCCGTTAGCCG
This sequence comes from Hymenobacter glacialis, assembly GCF_001816165.1. Lineage (GTDB taxonomy): Bacteria > Bacteroidota > Bacteroidia > Cytophagales > Hymenobacteraceae > Hymenobacter > Hymenobacter glacialis. The sequence continues at coordinate 135,006 of NZ_MDZC01000079.1, read as the reverse complement.
TTAGCCGTTAGCCGTTAGCAGAAGAACGTCATGCTGAGCGAAGTCGAAGCATCTCTACCGTGCAAGTAATCAATTTTACTATTGCGGTAGAGATGCTTCGACTTCGCTCAGCATGACGTTCTACTGCGTTCAGCACGACGTTCTTTTTATCACTCGCTCACAGCAACTTCACTCGCTGCGGGCAGCCAGGCCACAAACTGGCGGAGGCCCTCGGCCAGGCTGGTTTGGGGGGCGTAGCCGAATAGGTTTTGGGCCTTGCTGATGTCGGCGAAGGTGATGTCGACATCGCCAGGCTGCATGGGCTGGAAGGTGAGCTCGGGCCTGACGCCTACGGCGTGCCCCACGGCGGCGATTAGCTTCAGCAGGGGCACGGGGTTGTTGTTGCCCAGGTTCACGGTTTCGAACACGCCGGTGTGGGCCAGCAGGTAGCGCACGCCCCGGGCAATGCCGTCCACGGTATCGGCCACGAAGGTGTAGTCGCGGGCCGTGCTGCCATCGCCAAATACGGGAATGGCCTGGCCGGCGCGTAACAGGCGCACAAACTTGTGGATGGCCAGGTCGGGGCGCTGGCGGGGGCCATAAACGGTGAAAAACCGGGCGTTCAGGGCATCTAGCTGGTAGAGGTGGTGGTAAGTGTGCACCAGCTGCTCACCCGCCAGCTTGGTGGCTGCGTAAGGCGAGATACATGTAGCCAGCGTGTTGGCATCTTCCCGGAAAGGCTGCTCGGGCGCGTTGCCATAAACGGATGACGACGACGCGAAAAACAGCTTGCTACTGCCTCCCAGGCGCATCCATTCCAGCAGGTGCCCGGTGCCCAGCACGTTGTTTTCGAGGTAGGCGGCGGGGTCCTGCACCGAAGGGCCGACGCCGGCTTTGGCAGCCAGGTGCACCACCACGTCCACTGTGACCTGGGGGAGCGCGGCAGGGCCGTGGCGCAGGTCGGCTTCGTGAAAGGTGAAGTGCGGGTGCCCGGCAAAAGCCGCCAGGTTGGCCTCTTTGATAGCACGCGGGTAAAACGGGTCGAAATTATCGAGCCCCACCACGCGGTATCCGTCGCGCAGGAGCCGCTCGCACAAGTGCGAGCCGATGAAGCCGGCGCAACCGGTGACGAGAACAGTGGAAAGTGGCAAGCGAGTGGGCGGAAGGAGGCGAATGGACCGGAAAAGTACGACCACGGCTCCGTTGTGAGGGGGCAGCGCGAAGTTGGGGCCGCTGTGAAATCGGGCGTATTTGTGCACAACCCAAAGCGGGGCCAGACGTTCAGAAGTGGCCTTGGCGGCCTGGGGGCAGCCAGCTGCGTGGGAGCGATGCCGCGCCTCGCGAAAACGTGGCGTACTTGCACCAGCCTTGGGGCTTTTTCATGCAGCAGAATAGTTATGTCATCATCTGAATATCTGGCCCGGCAGCAACTCACGGTGCTGGTGCCCGTGTACAACGAAGAGGAGAGCCTGGGACAGTTTGTGCTCGAAATGAACAAGTTTCTGGCTGAAACCCCAGTGCCGACCGCTGTTTTGTTTGTGAACGATGGCAGCACCGACGGGTCCCTGGCGTTGCTGCGCAACATCTGCAAGGCAGCGCCGCAGTACGAGTTTATTTCGCTGCGCCACAACAGCGGCCTGAGTACGGCCATCAAAGCAGGAATCGACCATTGCCGGGGCACGCTGGTGGGCTACATCGACAGCGACATTCAGACTTCGCCCCTCGACTTCCTGAAGTTTTTTGAATTCTTTCCGGCGTTCGACATAGTGAACGGCATCCGGGCCAACCGGCAGGACACGGTGGTGAAAAAGCTGTCGTCGAAAATAGCCAATACCGTGCGCCGCGCCCTCATCAACGACGGCATTGAGGACACCGGCTGCCCGCTCAAAATCATGAAGATTGAGTACGCCCGGCGCGTGCCGCTTTTCCACGGCATGCACCGCTTCCTGGGGGCGCTGGTGCAGCTGCAGGGCGGGCGCGTGAAGCAGTTACCGGTGCAGCACTTCCCGCGCTTTGCCGGCACGGCCAAGTACAACCTCTGGAACCGGGCCTGGAAGCCGCTGGTAGATACGTTCGGCTTCCGCTGGATTCGCAGCCGCTGGAAAAACTACGAGATAGGCGAGCAGTACACCGGGAACCATGATTAGCACCGAAACCGTGGCGCTGGCCATTGGCCTGCTGGCGCAGCTGCTGTTTTCGAGCCGCATTGTGCTGCAATGGGTACAGAGCGAGCGGGCCAAGCGGGTGCTGGTGCCCACGCTGTTTTGGAAAATCAGCCTCATCTCGTCGTTGATGATGATAGGCTACGGCATGCTGCGGCACGACCCCGTCATCCTCGGCGCCCAAATCATCAGCTACGGCATCTACATCCGCAACCTGCAGCTGCTGGGCGACTGGCGCCAGCTGCCGCAGGTGTTTCGGGTGGGCGCCTACGTGCTGCCGGTGTTGGCGCTGGGCTGGTTTGTGGTGGGCACGCCGCATTTCAGCCTGTGGGCCATGCTCAACACCCCCATACCGGGTGGCTGGCTGGTACTGGGAGCCGTGGGGCAAAGCGTGTTTTTGCTGCGCTTCGTGTACCAATGGCTGTATTCGGAGCGCAAGGGCGAGTCGGTGCTGCCGCTGGGGTTCTGGGTGGTGAGCCTGGCGGGCTCGGTGCTGATTCTGGCCTACGCCCTGCTGCGCAACGACGCCGTGCTCCTGCTTGGCAACGCTTTTGGCACGGTGGTATATGCGCGCAACATTGTGCTCATGCGGCGGGAGCAGCAGATGCTGGCCACTACGAAGGTGCCACGATAGGTACCTGGCGTTCGCCTCATCCCCCTCTCCCACGAGGGAGTGGAGTGAACCTAGAGGGTGATACCCCAACACAACAGTTGTTTCTCCGAAGTATGCCAACCAGAATTCTTCTCGTCCTGACTGCCGCACTGACCATGGGCTGGACGTGGCCGCGCGACTGGCATTACTCCGCTCTGGACTTGCCAGGCACGGTGCACAAGCCGCTGGTATTGGGCCACGCGGGCTCGGGTTTTTTCACGCCGTTCAACCCCTTCAATCCGCTGCCGCCGAGCAGCCTGGCGGGTGTGCGGCATGCCCTGGCTAAGGGCGCCGATGGCGAGGAAGTAGACGTACAGCTCAGCCAGGACAGCGTGCTGATGCTCTACCACGACCTCGAGCTCAGCAACAGCACGGCCACTGGCACGGGCTGCGTGAGCCAGTACCCCGCCGCCGAGCTGCTGCGGCTGCGCTACCGGGGCGGCTGGCCCTACGATTGGTTTCAGAAAGAGCGGGTGGCCACGCTGGACACGCTGCTGCAGGAGCTCAGGCAACGGGCTACCTTCCCTTACCTGCACTTCGACTTGCACGAGGAAGACGGGTGCGTCCCCCCCGCCAAGGCCTTCGCCCGCTCCCAGGTACTGGTCCGGCAGCTGGTGCAGCAACTGGTGCGGCGCCAGGTGCCGCTTGCCCAGGCACTCGTTATCAGCACCCAATTATCTACGCTGAAATACGTGCGCACCCTGCTCCCGGCGGTGCCTGTAGCGCTGGAGATAGTGGAAAATTTTGACTCTGTTTTCACGCAGGCCCAGGCCGCGGGCATTGAAACAGTGGTGGTGAAAAAGGACCAGCTTACGCCCCAGCGGGCCGCCCGCATTCACGCAGCTGGCGTGCAGCTCGTGCTCTTTGGCGGGCGCAGCGCGGGAGCCATGAAAAAGCAGTTAGCCTTTGACCCCCAGGCCATTGAAACCGACAATGTAGCGCGCCTGATTTCTTTGCTGAACCGCAGGGCGCGCAAGGACTAAATACCCACTTTATTCTTCCCATTACCCAGGGAGTTGATGCTCGAATATTGGTGCCTTCTGCGGCATGGTTGACCTTTTATTAACAGAACAGACTCACAGCACTCCTCTGCCTTTGCTCGAAAGCGGGTTCGGCTGCTAGCTATTCTGGTTTTTTGCGGCTGCAGCTTCGTCGCTCACCTTGGCGCGCTGGAAGTGAGCCCGATGGAAGCCCGCAACTTTGCGCCCGCCCGCGAAATGGCGGCGGGCAACGGCGCCTGGCCAAGCCGCCATTCCCCACTTGGGCACAAAACGCAAGGATGAGTAGTTTTTCTTGGGCGTGCTGGAGCCCGCCCCGGTGCCCGTTGGCCAGTATAGCTCTCTCCGGGCAGTATCTTTGACGATGCCCGGTGGGGAGCGGAAAAAGCCACGGCAATAACTCGCTTGGCTAAGCAGTTACGGCCGGGCCTCACCGCATAGCCAGCGAGTGCCGCACTCCGTTCCTCCATGGCCGCGCCAGCTCAGGCGCGTTTTTCACCTTGCCTTCAGCCGCTAGCTTTTCACCTCAAATCAGAAGCTAACAGCCTGCTTATGAATATTCTCGATAAATACATTATTAAGAAATTTCTCGCCGCGTTCTTCTTCTCGGTGGTTATTCTGGTATCGGTTATCTGCGTTATTGATTTCACTGAAAAAAACGACGATTTTATTCAGCATAATCTGTCGATGTCGAAAATTATTTTCGGCTATTACATCTACCTGTTTCCGTATTTCGCCAATCTGCTCTCGCCGATTACCATTTTTATTGCCGTGGTGTTTGTGACGGCGCAGTTGGCGGCGCGCACCGAAATAGTAGCCATTCTGGCCAGCGGCGTGAGTTTTAAGCGGCTGATGCTGCCATACGCCATTGGGGGCGCGGTGGTGGGGCTGCTCATTTTCGGGCTCACGGGCTGGGTGCTGCCCATTGGCAATAAGTCGCGGGTAGCGTTTGAGCGGGCCTACACCAAGCGGCCTTACCGGTTTCAGGGGCGCAACGTGCACATCAAGATTGGCCCGCGCCACTACGTGTACATGGAGAGCTACGATAATGTGAACAATATCGGCTTTCATTTCGCGCTCGAAACCGTGGACGGCACCATTCTGCGCCGCCGCCTTACGGCCGATGCCATCAACTGGGATTCTACCAAGCAGGTGTGGCGGCTCTCGCCGCAGCTGGTGCGCACGTTTCAGGGGCCACAGGATGAGCAGCTGCAAACCCTGCCCGCCCGCGACACCACGCTCAACCTCTTCCCCAAGGACTTTGCCAGCACCTACCGCCTAGCCGAAACCATGACCCTGCCCGAGCTCAACGCTTTCATCCGCACCAAGATTGAGCGCGGCGCTGATGACACGCAGCTGTACCTGAGCGAGCGGTACGAGCGGTATTCGTACCCCTTCGCCATCGTGGTGCTCACCCTGATTGGCGTCATTCTCAGCGCCCGGAAGTCGCGCGCCGGCGTGGGCGGGCAAATTGCGCTGGGGTTCGTGCTGGCCTTCGTGTTCATTATTTTTGTGATGCTGAGCCGCAACCTCGCGCAAGTGGGCAGCCTCGACCCGCTCATTGCCGCCTGGGTGCCCAGCACGGTGTTCACCGTAATCGGGCTGGTTCTGTACCGGTATGTACCCAAGTAGCAACGGGTGAATGGCTCTCATTCATGCATTCGCGGCCAGTGCTTCCGCTGCTCGTTCAACTATTCATCGCCCATTCATTCATCCATCCATTGGCCAAGGACTACTTCAAGCTTCATTTTATTGTGCTCCTGTGGGGCTTCACGGCCATTCTGGGCAAGCTGCTGACGGTACCGCCCGTGGAGCTGGTGTTTTGGCGCACATTGCTGGCCGCGGCCGGCCTGGCGGTGCTGCTCGTGGCCCGGAAACAGGTGTGGCGCATCCCTATGGGGCAGGCAGTGCGGCTGCTGGCGGTGGGTGCGCTGGTGGCCGCGCACTGGATTACCTTTTTTCTGGCGGCGCGGCTCTCGTCGGTGAGCGTGTGCCTGGCGGGCCTGGCCACGCTGGCGCTGTGGACGTCGCTGCTGGAGCCGCTGCTGCTCTGGCGCCGGGTGCGCGGCTACGAGGTAGGCCTGGGCCTCATTACCATGGTGGGCCTGTATTTGGTGAGTCAGGCCGAGCTGGACCAGTTGCTGGGGCTGGGCGTGGCGGTGCTGTCGGCGGGGCTGTCGGCCCTGTTCAGCGTGCTCAATGCCAAGCTGATTAAAACCCACTCGCCGCTGCGGCTCACGTTTTATGAGATGCTGGGCGCGTGTTTGAGCATCGTGCTGTTCTTCCCCGTCTACAGCCTGTATTTCACCCAGGGCCAGGGCTTGCAACTGGCCTGGCACGGCTACGACTGGCTCTGGCTGCTGGTGCTGGCCGGCGTGTGCACCGTATACGCCTTCTCCGCCTCGGTGGAGCTGATGAAGCGCCTCTCCCCTTTCGCCGTGAACCTGACCATCAACCTGGAGCCGGTGTACGGTATCGGGCTGGCGGTGCTCATTTTCGGCAGCCAGGAGCGCATGGCCACGGGCTTTTATCTGGGCACGCTGCTCATCGTCTTCAGCGTGCTGATACACCCGCTGGTAGCCCGGCTGATGAAGGGCAAAAACTCCGCGCCTACGCCGGTTATGCCGGTTTAGAGTACGCCCTGCCACACCGTATACTCGGTGGGCCACGGCATGGCGGCGGGCGCTCCGGCCGCCCACAGCCCATACACCGCCGAACCTGAACCCGACAAGCTAGCATAAGTGGCTCCGGCGGCGTAAAGCTCCTGCTTGATGGCGGCCAGCACCGGGTATTTAGGAGCCAGCGACCGCTCAAAATCGTTGCTCACAGTGTCGCGCCATGTTTCCAGCGGCTGCGCCAGCGCTTCCCGCAGCCCGTGGGCAGGCGGCTGCGGCGTGATGCCCGCAAAGGCTTCGGGCGTGCTGATGTGCAGGTTGGGGTACACCACCACGCACCCGGTTCCGGTCAGGCTCAGGTCGATTTCCTGAAAAACGTCGCCCCTTTCCACGGCCAGCACCGGCTTATTCTGGATGAAGAAAGCACAGTCTGCGCCCAGGCGGCGGGCGTATCCTTCCAGGGTTTCGGAGGGAATGTTAAGACCAAACAACTCATTCGCCGCCTTTAAGGCAAAGGCCGCATCGGCCGAGCCGCCGCCCAGTCCCGCGCCGATGGGCACTATTTTGTGCAGGTACATCTGCACTGGAGGCAACTGGGGGAAATCGGCCTGCAGCAACTCGTAGGCCCGCACGCAGAGGTTGGTGACCGGGTCGCCGGGGATGGGTCGGCCGGTGAGGGCAATACTGGTAAGGTGGCCGGTTTCGGCCGGCAGAATCTCCAGGGCGTCGGTCCAAGGGAGGGGCAAAAAGACCGTTTCCAGGTTGTGGAAGCCGTCGGGGCGGCGCTCGGTGATGTAGAGGCCGAGGTTGAGTTTGGCGTTGGGAAACACGAGCATGAGTAGGACGCAAGCCAAAGCCTGCGCCGCAAAGGTACTTTTGTGCCGTGCCCGCTCCCCATTCTTTTTACGTCCGCCACGGCAAGCGCCTGCTCGACGTGGCCCTGGCCCTGCCGCTGCTGCTGCTCACGCTGCCGTTGCTGGCCGGGGCGGCGGCGCTGGCGGCCGTGCAAAACCGTGGGCGGGTGCTGTTTCGGCAGGTGCGGCCGGGCTGGCACGGCCGCCTGTTCACGCTCTACAAAATCCAAACCATGACCGACGGGCGCGATGCCGCCGGCCACCTCCTGCCCGACGCCGCGCGCCTGCCCGCCCTGGGCCGCTGGCTGCGCGCCACTTCCCTCGACGAGTTGCCCCAGCTCTGGAACATCCTGCGCGGCGACCTGAGCCTGGTGGGCCCGCGCCCGCTGCTGCCCGAGTATTTACCGCTCTACTCGCCCACCCAGGCCCGGCGCCACGACGTGCGCCCCGGCCTCACGGGCTGGGCCCAGGTAAACGGGCGCAACGCCATTTCCTGGGAAGAGAAATTCGTTTATGACGTCTGGTACGCAGAAAATGTAACTTGGCGGCTGGATATGAACATCTTGTGGCGCACCGCCGGGCGCGTGCTGCGCGGCAGCGGCATCACGGCTCCCGGGCAAGTCACCACATTGGCCTTTCGGGGCACCCCTCCCCCTCCGCTTTCCCCGTAGAGTACGCCATGACCCAGTTATTTTTCTCCGAATACGAAGAAGCCGAGTCCGGTATTCCGCTCGTCATTTTTGGCGCGGGCGGCCTGGGGCGCGAGGTACTGCTGCTCATTCGGCAGCTCAACGCCGCCACCACGCCCGCGGCCTGGAACGTGCGCGGCTTCTACGACGACCACGCGCCAACCACCGCTACCGTGGCCGGCCTCCCCTATTTGGGCACCAGCGCCGACCTCAACGCCACCCCGGAGCCGCTGGCCGTGGCCGTGGCCGTGGGCAGTCCGGCCAGTCGCGCCACGGTGGTGGCGCGTCTCACCTCTTCGCAGCTGTCGTTTCCGGTGCTGGTGCACCCGCAGGTGGCCCTGGCTCCGCAGCAGCGCATTGCCGTGGGCGAAGGCAGCATCATTCAGCAAGGCTGCTTCCTGACCTGTGACATCACCCTGGGCCGGTTCGTGCTGCTGAATCTCGGCTGCACAATCGGCCACGATGCCGTGCTGGGAGATTTTTCGTCCCTCATGCCGCACGCCAACGTGAGCGGCGCAACCCAACTGGGCGCGGGCACCTACCTCGGCACCAATACCACGGTTATTCAGGGGGTTCAAATCGGCGAAAACACCATCATGGCGCCGGCGCCGTAGTGGTGCGCAACATGCCCGCCAACATCACCGCCGTTGGGGTACCGGCCAGAGCAATTAAAGATTGAGAATTAAAACCATGCGCGGCTTAGGCGCTGGTAACAGCTCATTTTTAATTCTCAATCTTTAATTTTTGATTCCCCAAATGCATAGCCAAGACCACGACCGCCTGTTTCTCTCGCCGCCCCACCTGGGCCGCCACGAGATGAATTATGTGCACAAGGCGATTGAGGACAACTGGGTGGCACCAGCCGGGCCAAACCTAAAGGGCTTCGAAGACGACATCTGCGAGGCGACCGGCGCGGCGCATTGCGTGGCGCTGTCGTCGGGCACGGCCGCCATTCATCTGGGGCTGATTTTGCTGGGCGTGGGGCCGGGCGATGAAGTGCTGTGCCCCTCGTTCACGTTCGTGGCCACAGCCAACCCTATTCTGTACCTGGGCGCCACTCCCGTGTTCGTCGACAGCGAGGCCGAAACCTGGAACATCTGCCCCGAGCGCCTGCGCGAAGCCATTGTAGACCGCCTGGCCAAGGGCAAAAAGCTCAAAGCCCTGCTGCTGGTGCACCTCTACGGCATGCCCGCCAAGCTCACTGAAATCATGGCCATCGCGGCGGAATTTGGGCTACCCGTGCTCGAAGACGCGGCCGAAGCCCTGGGGTCTTCCTTCAACAAGCAGCCGCTGGGCAGTTTTGGCAAAGTCGGCGTATTTTCCTTCAATGGCAATAAAATCCTGACCACCAGCGGCGGCGGGGCCCTGGTTACCAACGATACCGCACTGGCCCAAAAGACCCGATTTCTCGCCACTCAGGCCAAGGACGATGCGCCCCACTACCAGCACTCCGAAGTAGGCTACAACTACCGCCTGAGCAACGTGCTGGCGGGCATCGGCCGCGGCCAGATGGGCCTGCTGGACGAGCGGGTGAAACGCCGCCGCGAAATATTTGCCTGGTACCGGGAGCACTTGGCGCACCTGCCGGGCCTCACCGTGGCCTTGGCACCCGAGCCCGCCGGCAGCCGCTCCAACCGCTGGCTCACTACTATCCTCCTGAACGCCCCCGACCCGGCTGCCCCGCCCCAGCCCGCCGTAACGCCCGAAACCGTGCGACTGCAGCTCGAAACGCACAACATCGAGAGCCGCCCCCTTTGGAAGCCCCTGCACCTGCAGCCGCTGTTTCAGTCGGCGCCCATGTACGGCGGCGCGGTCTGCGCCGATTTGTTTGCCCGCGGCCTGTGCCTGCCCAGCGGCACCGCCATGGCCGATGCGGAGTTGCGCCGCGTGGCCGGGGCCCTGGCCGAGTGCTTCTAGCGACCAGCCGCCGGCTCAGTTATATTCAGGATTGATTGAACGAGGTAAGAACGCAACAGTTAGAATCCTTATACCCGTCCAAGAAACTGGACATTGCGCTAAGAAAGCGCGTGCGCCAAGTCGGCCAGCAACTCTTCCACCGGCTCAATGCCCACGCTCAGCCGCACCAACCCCACCGTGATGCCCAGGTCCGCCCGCTGCTCATCCGTCAGGGCCCGGTGCGAGGTGTAGAGCGGATGCGAGCACGACGAATCCACGCCCGCCAGCGAGGGTGCAAACGGAAACCGCTGGCTCCGCTGCATGAAGCGGTTCACTACCGCGGCATCGTCGGGCAGGCGGAACGAGAGCATGCCGCTGAACAGCCCGTGCCCCTGCCCCGTCGCAAGCACATGCTGCGGGTGCGTGGGCAGGCCGGGATAATACACTGCCTCCACAGCCGGATGTGCCTCCAGGAATTCGGCCACCTGCTGGGCGTTATAGCTGTGCGCGGCCACGCGCAGCCGCAGGGTTTTCATGCCGCGCACGCTCAGCCAGCTCTCCATGGGGCTCAGCGTGAGGCCGAATACGGTGCCGATTTGGCGCAGCCGCGCGGCATCTTCCGGCGTGCCGGCTACCACGGCCCCGGCCGTCACATCGGAATGGCCGGCCAGGTATTTGGTCACGCTGTGCAGCACCAAATTGGCACCGTGCGCCAGGGGCTTGGTAATCACGGGCGTGGCAAAGGTGTTGTCCACTACCAATTTCACGCCGTGACGGTGGCACTCCTCGGCAATGGCGCGCAGGTTCACCACGCGCAGTAGTGGGTTGCTCATCGTTTCGCACAGCAGCAGCTTGGTGCCGGGCTGCACGTGGGAATTCAGGTCGTACAGTTCCTCAAACGGCACGTAGCTCACGCTTATGCCCAGCCTCGACAGCTCCAGGTTGAGCAGCGCCGCCGAGCCGCCGTAGATATCGGCGGCGCACAGCACGTGGTCGCCGGCCTGGCAGTAGGTCATCAGCGCCGCGAAAATGGCGGCCATGCCCGAGCCCGTGGCCAGGGCACCAGCGCCGCCTTCCCACTGGTTCACGGCCGCGGCCAGCTCGTCGGAATTGGGGTTGCCGTTGCGGGAGTACAGGTAGCGGCTGCCGGGCTCGTCAAAGTACTGCTGCACCGCGTCCAGGTCATCGAATTTGAAAACGGACGTTTGGTAAATCGGGGTGATTTTGGGATGGATAGCCGTCGGGGTCATAAGGGCAGCGCGTGGGAATGAGTGTGGCAAAGGTCGGCAATGGCGCGCAGCTTCGCCACTAGCTGGTTTTCTCTGCCATTGCCCGCCGGTTTTCGCGCCGGAACACCTCCATCAGCACCATAAAATAGGACAGCAGCAGCGGTCCAATCACTAGCCCAATCAGGCCAAACATCTCCACTCCCAGCACCAACCCCACCAGCGTCACCAGCGGATGAATGTCGCCCATGCGCTTGGCCAGCATGATGCGCAGGAGGTTGTCGATGTTGATAATCACGATGAATCCCACCAGCAAAATGCCGATGGCCTTGCCGCTTTGCCCCTGCGAAAACTGGTACAGCGCCGCCGGCCCCCACACCAACGGGGTGCCCAGTACCGGCAAAAAAGCCATAAAAAACGCCACCACACCCCAGAACACCGGGTCGGGCACCTCAAAAATCCACAGCGTAAGTCCGGTCAAAACGCTTTGCACCATGGCCACCAGCACCTGCCCCAGCACGTTAGCGTTCACGTTGTTTTTCAGCGACTCACCCAACTCTTCCAGCGTTTCGTTGCGGAAAGGCAGGTACCGGTGCAGGCCCAGCATAAAGTACGTTTCCTGCATAAATAGGTAGTACATCGTGAACAGCATCAGTCCCACCACCACCAGAAAATTGAGCGCGCTGCTGGCCAGTGTGGGTATCCAGCTGCTCACCTTGGTAGCACCCTGCAATAGCATTTGCCGCACGTTCAGCTGCCCCGTAATGCTGATTCCCGTGGCATCCTCCACTTTATGCAGCGCGTCCAGGATGCGCTCGGGGTGCTTGGTAAAGGCCACCAGCCGCTCCAGCAGCAGGGAGCTCAGGGCGTAGAATGGCACCACCAGCAGCACCACCGTCACGAGCAGAATGCCGATGGTAACAAGACGGTGGTTCCACTTGCGGTGGTGCACCAGCGCCACCCACCACGGCCGGAACACCACAAACAAGATACCCGCCGCCAAAAACGCGGTCAGGTACTGCGCCAGCCCCACCACCATCAGCCCGGCCAGGCTCACGAGCGAGACCACCAGCAGCACGTAGCGCTGCCGGGGCGTGTAGATATTTTCGACGTACGCGAAGGGCTTAGGGGGTTTGTGCATGGCAAAAGAATAATCAGCGTCCCGGCGCGCCGCTACCGTAAGGCACCACCATAGAGGCTACGACGCAAAAAGCCGTTCCTGCCAGGCAAGAACGGCTTTTTAAAACTTAAATCGCAACCGCACAGCGCAGTCGGGGCTCGTTGGCAATTACGCTACGATGCCCTCGGCCAGCACTATCACGTTGTTGCGCAGTACTTCCACCACGCCGCCCTCAATGCGAATAGCCTCACGGCCAGTCGCACCGGTCAGGGTAACGTTACCGGCCTTCAAGGCGGCAATCATCGGGGCGTGGTTGTTCAGCACTTCAAACAAGCCATCGGCACCCGGAAACTGGGCCGACGTCACTTCGCCTTCGAATACCTTGCGGTCGGGGGTGATGATTTCTAAATGCATTTTTTTTCTGTCATGCTGAGCAGCGCGAAGCATCTTATCACGTTCGCGCCACAGGGTTTGCAATTCTGACGAAGGAAGCGTGATAAGATGCTTCCTTCGTCAGCATGACAAATGAAATTATCGGGCTTCGGCAATCAGCTTCTCGCCTTTCGCCATGGCATCCTCAATGGTGCCCACCAGGTTAAAGGCCGCCTCGGGGAGGTGGTCGTATTTGCCGTCGATGATTTCGTTGAAGCCTTTGATGGTGTCCTTGATGTCAACGAGCACGCCTTGCAGGCCGGTGAACTGCTCCGCCACGAAGAAGGGCTGCGACAGGAAACGCTGCACCCGACGGGCACGGTTTACTACCTGCTTGTCCTCCTCGGAAAGCTCGTCCATGCCCAAAATGGCGATGATGTCCTGCAATTCCTTGTAGCGCTGCAGAATCTCCTTCACGCGCTGGGCGGTGTCGTAGTGCTCAGCACCCAGCACGTCGGCCGAGAGAATGCGCGAGGTCGAGTCCAGTGGGTCCACGGCGGGGTAAATGCCGAGCTCAGCAATTTTGCGGCTCAGTACCGTGGTGGCGTCCAAGTGAGCAAAGGTGTTGGCCGGAGCCGGGTCCGTCAAGTCGTCGGCAGGTACGTAAACTGCCTGCACCGAGGTAATGGAACCGCGCTTGGTGGAGGTAATACGCTCCTGCATGGCACCCATTTCGGTGGCCAGCGTGGGCTGGTAACCTACGGCCGAAGGCATACGGCCCAGCAGAGCCGATACTTCCGAACCCGCCTGCGTGAAGCGGAAGATGTTGTCGATGAAGAACAGGATGTCGCGGCCGGCACCGGTGCCGTCGCCATCGCGGAAGCTTTCGGCAATGGTCAAACCCGACAGGGCCACGCGGGCGCGGGCTCCGGGAGGCTCGTTCATCTGGCCGAACACCAGCGTAGCCTGCGACTTGAGCAGCTCTTTCTCGTCTACTTTCGACAAATCCCAGCCACCGGCTTCCATCGAGTGCTTAAACTCTTCGCCGTAGAGAATGATGTTAGATTCAATGAATTCGCGCAGCAGGTCGTTGCCCTCGCGGGTACGCTCGCCCACACCGGCAAACACCGAGAGGCCTTCGTAGGCCTTGGCTACGTTGTTCACCAACTCCATGATGAGTACGGTTTTGCCCACGCCGGCACCGCCGAACAGACCAATTTTACCGCCCTTCACGTAGGGAGCCAGCAAGTCAATTACCTTGATGCCGGTGTAGAGGATTTCCGACGACGTGGCCAGGTCCTCAAACGCCGGGGGCAGGCGGTGAATGGGCAGCGGGCCGTCCGACTTCGGCTGGGGAATGCCGTCGATGGCCTGGCCAATTACGTTAAACAGGCGGCCTTTCACGCCTTCGCCCGTAGGCATGGACATGGGGGCGCCCAGGTCGCGCACGATGGCGCCACGGGTCAGACCCTCGGTGGAGTCCATGGCGATGGTCCGAACCCGGTCCTCGCCCAAGTGCTGCTGGCACTCCAGTACGACCACCTGGCCGTTGTCTTTGGTGACTTCGAGCGCGTCGAGGATATTAGGCAGCTTCGTGTTCTCACCCGCGAAGCTCACGTCCACTACGGGGCCGATGACCTGGGTGATTTTGCCGGTATTCGCCATTGAGGTGTATTTATAAGAAAGATGATGCGTTTTTCAGGCCGCAAAATTACGGCAGAAGCGTGGCTTTTCCAACCCATGCCCGATTCGGCACCCGGCGTGCGTTTAAACCATCCTGAGCGGCATTACCCCATGAAAATCAAGCAGAAAAGCGAATTTGAAGGCTTTCGCCGGCAGGGTGGCGCAATTTTCTCGCAAAAAAATTTCAAAAAATACTTGCCTCGAATTTTTCCGGTAGTACATTTGCAGTCCCAAACGGCACGTAGCCCAATGGGAAATTGTCCGATGGTGTAACTGGCAACACGCTTGATTTTGATTCAAGAAAGTCCAGGTTCGAGCCCTGGTCGGACAACGACAAAGCTCGACTAAACGCAAGGCGCTGGCTTCTCCAAATTTCCGGAGTGGTCAGCGCCTTTCGCTTTTTCCAGTTCGCCCCGTGCGGTAAGCTTTAGCAGGCCCCGCAGGGTCGAGGCGGGTCATTAAGCAGTTCATCAACCGGCGGCAGGCAGAGGCTTGCCGCACAAAATCAGCACCTTCCCCAATGAAACAGGTCAAGATATTCGCCGGCAGCGCGTCCCGCGCCCTCGCCGAAAATATTGCTGCCGCCTACGGCACTCCCCTCGGCGCCCTCACCCTCCAGCGCTTCGCCGACACCGAAATGGGGCCCAGCTTCGACGAAAGCGTGCGCGGCTGCGAGGTGTTTCTCATCCAAAGCACGTTTCCGCCGTCGGAGCACCTTATGGAGCTCATGCTGATGGTGGATGCCTGCAAGCGTGCCTCGGCCCACCGGGTCAACATCGTGATGCCGTACATGGGCTATGCCCGCCAGGACCGCAAAGACAAGCCGCGCGTGAGCATCGGGGCCAAGGTGGTGGCCAATATCATCCAGAGCGTGGGCACCGACCGCATGATGACCGTTGACCTGCACGCCGGTCAGATTCAGGGCTTTTTCGACCTTCCCGTAGACCACTTGGACGGCGCCACCGTGCTGGCCCCCTACATCAAGTCGCTGAACCTCGAAAACCTGATTTTTGCCTCGCCCGACGTGGGCGGCGTGGTGCGTACCCGCGCCTTCGCCAAGAAGTTTGGGGCCGAGATTGTGGTGTGTGACAAGATGCGCCTGCGGGCCAACGAAATTGCCTCCATGCAGGTAATTGGCGACGTGAAGGGCATGGACGTGGTGTTTGTGGACGACATGGTGGATACGGCCGGCACCATTTGCAAGGCCGCCGAGCTGGTGATGGAGCGCGGCGCCAAATCGGTGCGCGCCGTGGTCACGCACCCGCTGCTGAGCGGCCCGGCCCACGAGCGCATCCGCCAGAGCGTGCTCACCGAGCTGATTACTACCGACACCATTCCGCTGCGCCAGGAGAATGAGAAAATCCACGTCATCACGCTGGCGCCGCTCTTTGCGCAGGCCATTCGCAACGTGGTGACGCACGAGAGCATCAGCTCGCTGTTTGTGTAGCGCTGGCTGAAATATTTTCGGTTTCGGGAACTTTTTGCAGAGGTTGAAATAATTCTGGCACGCATTTTCTAATGTGCTCAGAACCTTTCAACCTCTGCATTTTGCTATGAAACCCTTTCTACGTTCGGCATTCCTGGTGGCTTCGGCATTGCTGTCGGCCTGCACTTCCACCATTCACATGCAGGCACTGGCCCCGGCCGCCGTGCGCATGCCCGATGAGCTCCAGCGCATAGCCACCGCCAACCGCATTGTGCCAACTTCGGGCCGAGACAAGTTTTTTGATGTGCTGGAGGGGGTGTTTACTGGTGAAGGCCCTGGCGTGGACAAGGCCGGCGCGCAGGAGAGCGTGATGATACTGGGCCAGGCGCTGGCCGAAAACAGCCCCCGCTTTCAGGTGACGCAAGCCCAGCTGCAGCTGCAAGGCCGCAGCCGTGAGTTTTTTTTGGAGCCCCTGGCACCCCGCTACGTGCAGGAAGTTTGTCGCCAAACCCAGGTTGATGGCATCACGGTGCTCGAGGCCTTCGACTCGGATATGGCGCTGAAGCGCACCGACGGCGTGCGCGTGAAGGACAAGGACAAAGGGGAGCGCAAGGTGCCGTTCGTGCACATGGAGATGGTGATGAAGGTCGTGTCCGGTTTCCGCACGTACGGCGCGGCCCAGGGCTTCATCCTCGACCAGGCCAAGCTGGAAGATTACCTGACCTTTTCGGGCGAGGGCGCCACCTACCAGCAGGCCCTGAGCCAACTGCCGGCGCCCGATATCTGCATCCGACAGGTGGCCCGGCTGGCGGGTGATAAGTACGCCCGCCGCATTGCCCCCTCCTACTTCACCCTGACCCGCGAGTACTACACGCGAGCCAAAAAAGACATTGCGATGCAGCAGGCCGCTATTCGGGCCACGTCGGAGGACTGGGCCGGGGCCGCGGCGCTATGGCAGCAAGCTACCACCCACGCAAACCCCAAAGTAGCCGGGCGGGCGTTCTACAACATGGCCGTGGCCAGCGAATTCGGCGGCAACCTAGACGAGGCCATTGCCTGGGCCAGGAAATCAGCCTACACGGCCAACAACCGGGCCGCGCGCGAATACCTGCGCCAGCTGCAGCGGCGCCAGCAAGCACAACTACTCATTGCCGAGCAGCTGCAAAGCCTGCCTATGAGCAACTGATTGTGAGCCTGCCAATTGTTATTCTACCCGGGGCGACGTACCTTTGCGGCCCGTTTCGGCAAGGGTTGCCGGCGCGGAAACATCATTTCCCAAACCACTTTTTATGAAAAGCCTCGAGATTGTAGGGTTTAAAAGAGCGAATCTCGGTAAGACTGAGGCCAAGGCACTGCGCCTGGACGCTCAGGTACCGTGCGTGTTGTATGGCGGCAAGGACACCGTGCACTTCTCTGTGCCCGCTATCCTGTTCCGCGAGTTGTTGTACACGCCGGAGGCTCACATCGTGGACCTGAACGTGGAAGGCACCATGTACAAAGCCATTGTGCAGGACTCCCAGTTTCACCCCGTGAACGAAATGCTCCTCCACGTTGACTTCCTGGAATTGGAAGAAGGCAAAGAGGTGAAAATGGACATCCCCGTGAAGTACGTAGGCGTTTCGCCCGGCGTATTGGCCGGTGGCAAATTGGTGAGCAAGCTGCGCAAAGTGCGCGTGCGCGCCACGATGGACAACCTCCCCGACTACGTGGAAGTGAACATCAGCGGCATGGAGTTGGGCAAATCCATCAAGGTTGGTGCCGTAGAGCCCAAAGACTACACCATCCTGACCAGCAAAGAGGCGCCTATCGCTACCATCACCATCCCACGTGCGCTGAAAGGCGAACTGGCCGCCAGCAAGTAATAATTACGGAATCTTCGGATTATAACTGGATTAATCAGGTTTTTAGCTGGTTAATTGCTGACTCTAAAAAGCCGTTCCAATTAGTTGGAGCGGCTTTTTATTATTGAACCCTATTGGGATTAATTCGCTGCTGCCTGACAATGCCAGCGTAGGTGCACGTAATTCGAAAAATTTGTGATTTATGAAGTTTCTGGTTCTCTGCCTGGGCAACATTGGCCCCGAATACGCCGACACCCGCCACAACATCGGGTTTATGGTGGCCGATTACCTGGCCGCCAAATTTGACGCGCCCCGTTTCGAAATCGGCCGCCACGCCTTTGTTACGGAATTTAAGCACAAGGGCCACGCCTACACGTTGGTGAAGCCCACCACCTACATGAACCTGAGCGGTAAAGCCGCCGCCCATTGGCTGGCCACGCTCAAAATTCCCGTGGAAAACATGATTGTGGTAACCGATGACCTGGCCCTGCCCTTCGGCAAATTGCGCCTGAAAGGCCAGGGCTCGGCCGGCGGCCACAACGGCTTGAAGGACATTCAGGCCACCCTGAGTACCGACGTGTACGCCCGGCTGCGCTTTGGCGTGGACGCCAACTTCCCCAAGGGCCGGCAGGTAGATTATGTATTGAATCCGTTTTCGGCAGACGAATTAATTGAATTACCCACACGGATTGAAAAATCCGCCGACGCCATTTTAGCCTTTGGTTCGATGGGCCTGGAACGGGCCATGAATGTGGTGAATGTGAAGTAGGCATTTGCATTTACCCGAATACCTGTCATAAAACATAAGCCCCCGATTCGTTAACGAATCGGGGGCTTATGTTTTATGACAGGTATTCGGGTAGCTGTCTATGCTTACCAAAACGTCATGCTGAGCTTGCCGAAGCATCGCTACCGCTTCGCAGCAGTTATTCAACGAAGCAGTAGCGATGCTTCGGCAAGCTCAGCATGACGTTCTAGTGACTTTCTTAGCAGCCCCTACACCACACCGCTGCCGTTGCGCACGGCTTTGCTGGGCTGCATGAGCGCGAGGCTACCGTCGGCATTCTCGGCCATCAGGAGCATGCCCTGGCTTTGGATGCCTTTGATTTCGCGGGGCGCCAAGTTGAGCAGCACTTGTACCTGCTGGCCAATCAGTGCTTCGGGAATAAAATGCTCGGCGATGCCGCTCACAATGGTGCGCTGCTCCAGGCCCAGGTCGATGGTGAGTTTCAGCAGCTTTTTGGTTTTGGCTACTTTTTCGGCGGCGACGATGGTGCCTACGCGCAAATCCATTTGTCCGAATTCATCAAATGACACATCGGTTTTGGCAGGCGCAACGGGCGTGTTGGCCAACTGGTTTTCCTTCTTGGTATCGAGCAGCTTTTGCACCTGGGCTTCAACAGTGGCGTCTTCAATTTTGCCAAAGAGCAGCGAGGCTTCGCGCAGCTGGTGCCCAGCTGGCAGCGCATCGGCTCGGCCGGCACTGGCCCACTTGCCCAGCTCCACGTTAAGCATATCTGCTAGCTTCTGGGCCGACTCGGGCAAGAACGGCTCCAATAGCGGGGCCAGTGCGGCAGCAATTTGCAGTGCCACGTGCAGCACCGTACCGGTACGGGCCAAATCGGTCTTGATGAGGTGCCAGGGCTGGGTTTCGGCCAGGTATTTATTGCCCAAACGCGCCAGATTCAATACCTCGGCCAACGCATCGCGGAACCGGTAATTTTCAATTAACTCGCCGACTTTAGCAGGAAATACAGCGAGCTGCGCAAAAGCGTCCTGGTCGATAGCCATTAGCTCGCCGAGGGCGGGCACTTTGCCTTCAAAGAATTTGTGCGTGAGCACGGCAGCGCGATTCACGAAATTGCCCAGCGTGGCTACCAACTCGTTGTTGTTGCGCGCTTGGAAGTCTTTCCAGGTAAAGTCGTTGTCTTTGTTTTCGGGCGCATTGGCACACAGCACATAGCGCAGCACATCGGCTTGGCCGGGAAATTCGGCCATGTATTCGTGCAGCCACACGGCCCAATTGCGCGACGTGCTAATTTTATCGCCTTCCAGGTTCAAAAATTCATTGGCGGGCACGTTGTCCGGCAAAATAAATTCGCCGTGCGCTTTCAGCATCACCGGGAAAATAATGCAGTGAAAAACGATGTTGTCTTTGCCGATGAAATGCACCAGTTTGGAGCCCGCGTCTTTCCAATACAATTCCCATTCCTCCGGGAAAGCTTCTTTGGTGGCCGAGATGTAGCCAATAGGCGCATCAAACCACACGTAGAGCACTTTTCCCTCGGCGCCGGCCACCGGCACGGGCACGCCCCAATCAAGGTCGCGCGTCACGGCGCGGGGGTGCAGGCCCTGGTCAATCCAGGATTTGCACTGGCCGTACACGTTGGTTTTCCAGTCGTTTTTGTGGCCTTCAACTATCCATTCGCGCAGCCAGGGCTCGTACTGGTCGAGGGGCAGGAACCAGTGCTTGGTGTCGCGCAAAACGGGGTGCGCACCGCTAAGCATGCTGCGCGGGCTAATTAATTCCGTGGGGCTGAGCGAGGTGCCGCACCGCTCGCACTGGTCGCCGTAAGCGTTTTCGTTGCCGCAATTGGGGCACGTGCCCACAATGTAGCGGTCGGCTAGAAACTGCTGGGCCTGCTCGTCAAAATACTGTTGCGTGGTTTGTTCAATAAACTGGCCTGCGTTGTTCAACTTGGTAAAAAACGCACTGGAAACCTCCGCGTGCGTGGCCGACGAAGTGCGCGAATACACATCAAACGACACATTAAAGTCTTGAAACGAGTCGCGAATCAGGGCGTGGTATTTATCAACGACCTGCTGCGGGGTCACGCCTTCTTTCTGGGCCCTGATGGTAATGGGAACGCCGTGTTCGTCGGAGCCACAAATAAATTTTACGTCGCGACCAGCGGAGCGCAGGTAGCGGACATAAATATCCGCAGGCAAGTACACGCCTGCCAAATGCCCAATGTGCACCGGGCCATTGGCGTAGGGCAACGCAGCGGTAACTGTGTAACGTTTAGGAAGAAGCGACATGATTAATTGAGAAAATAAACAGAAAACAAGTCCTGTTTTTCAAGATAATTAAGAAGAAAATGCGCCGAAGTTTGACCGAAGCACAAGAGAAAAATGAGAGAAAAAACAGTTGTGTATCAACAAAAAAACAAAGCAAACCGTTTGATACTTAATTCATTTTATATTTGAGCACACTGAATTAATATTCCCGATTAAAAAGGAGCGTTAATTCACTTTGAACCCTTCACCAAACATTCTTTCTAATGAAAAAACCTGCTTCTCCGAAAAAGACAGAAAAACGTGCGAAATCTACGCCCGAAGAAAAGTCGGTTCGCAAATCAGCTAAAAAAGCTGGCCGTGCCGCTACTCTTCTGAACGACGACCGTGCCGATAACAAGGCCTCGCAGAAGAAAACGCTGAAAACGGCTGCAAAGCAACTGCAAAAGGAGCTGAACAACCGCATGAACGAAGTGGTGACTCGCATTCGCAAAGAAACGAAAGCCAAGCTGAAGGAAGTGGTAAAAGAAGCAACCCGTCGCCTCGACGGGGACACGGAGCGCATGTTTGAGCAAGCCCTGCACACCATTGTGCGGCACTACGATTCCGTAGCGGGCAGCACCGACAGCCCCCCCGCGAGCACCAGCACCGAAGCCAGCAGCAAAGCCACCACCAGTAGCCGCAAAAAAGGTCAAACCCTGAACAAGGATGGTACCCCGCGCAAAACCCGCGCTACCGCCGTTGCTGATGCCACTGCCGAAGCGCCCAAAGCCCGCAGCCGCAAGCCCGCAACTCCCGCAAAGGCCACCGGTGCACGCCGCGGCCCCAAGCCTGCCGCTGCCGCTGCAGATGCCGCTGCGCCAGCTACGCGCCGTGGCCCCAAGTCCGGCACGGCCGCTACCGGCGCCCGCCGTGGACCAAATCCCCGCGCAGTAGCCGCTCCGGAAGTTACCGATGCAGAGAACTCTGCCGATAGCGCCAGCACCAACGAGGCAAGCGCATAGTTTTTTTTCGCAGCCACGGATTCTCGCAGCAAAAAGCCCGCCCCATTGAGTTGGGGCGGGCTTTTTGTTGCTATCAACGGCCGGGCGACCGGCTGTCGCTAAGGGCGCGGTGGCGGCGGTGGCGGGGGAATATTCACGGGCGCATCGTAGTTGAGGCGCTGAATGCGTGTGGCGGGAGTGGTGTTGTTGGGGTCGTTGGAATTCAGGTTTCCAATGCGCTTTTGGCGGTTGATGTCGGCCGCCTGCTCGCCCAGCTGCACCCGGTTGGGCGTGGCATCGGGAATGGCGGAGTTGGTGCCCGTGCCGTTGCTGTTGTAAATAGCCCGGCGGTCGGCGTCGGTTCTAATTTCGGTGGGCACGGCGGAGGGCGCAGCCCTTTCGGCAGTTTGGTCGGTGGCAGTGCAGCTGACCAACAGCCCCAAGGTAAGGGCGCACCCCAACCGCCCGCTGCAAGTAAGAAATATGTTCATGGCCCGTGCTGGAAAAAGGCCGCCCACATTGGCGGCCTGATTCAAACGGCGGACGGCGGCTTGTGGTTGGCTGAACTACGGCACTGGGCGGCAGACCTTGCCCGTAGTGATGCCGTTCCACAGCACCACGCAGGTTTCGAGGCATTGAATGGTTACCGGCTGGCGCTCCACCCACGAGTTGGGGTTGTGGGCGCATAGCTCGCGCCGTACATGACCTTAGTTCAAATACGCTGGTGGCAGAACGGCTGAACTGCTAATTCGGCCGTGACGCAAGCGGCCAAAAGCGGAGCCCTGCCAACAAAAATGCCCCCCAACGTAGATTGTCGGGAGGCAGTAACAAGTCGCATTTTGAGAAAAGCGCGCAGGATTTTATTTCTTTTTCTGGAATACCAACGCGTTGCCGTCCATGCAGTAGCGCTGGCCGGTGGGCTTGGGGCCGTCGTTGAACACGTGGCCGAGGTGGCCGCCGCACTTGGCGCACACAATTTCGTCGCGGCTCATGCCGAAAGTATCGTCCGACGCCACTTTGACGCTGGTAGCCGCAGCGGGCGCGAAAAAGCTGGGCCAGCCGGTGCCTGATTCAAACTTGGTGTCGGAGAAAAACAACAGGTTGCCGTCGGCGGCACAGTAGTAGCTGCCCTCGGCGTGGTTGTCGTGGTATTTGCCGGTGAAGGGGCGTTCGGTGCCTTGCTCACGGAGAATGTAGTATTGGTCGGGCGTGAGGGCCTTTTTCCATTCGGCCTCCGTTTTCTGCACCGGAAATTCATCGGGCTTGCCAGTCACGGCCTTGGGCTGAAAATAGGTCTTGCCCGACGCGGTACTGCTGGGAGGGGTGGTGTTCGCAGCCACATCACGCTTCTGCGAGCAGGCTGAGTTGAGGGTGAGCGCCGATACTGCTAAAAATAAAAGAGAGAAACGCATGGTCAGGGGGTGAAGTGAGATTCAGGTGCTCAACATACGAGGGAGCACCAGGGTTCGGTCTGCCAGGCAGACGGAAAAAGGCCGGGAACCTTACGCCCTGTCTAATCGATTTAGGACGATACGCTTGACCGCGCAACGACCAGCGCAGGCCCAGCTTCAGATGGGTGCTGAGTAAGAGTTGAGTAACCCAAGGCTTTGCGCGTTTTTATCCGTACCTTTGCACCCGCAAAAACAACCCATATGGCCAACAATATCCGTAACATTGCCATCATCGCTCACGTTGACCACGGCAAGACTACTCTGGTGGATAAAATTATCCACGCATCCAAGATTTTCGACGCGCACCAGCACTTCGACGACCTGATTCTTGACGACAACCCCCTGGAGCGCGAGCGTGGCATTACCATCGTTTCCAAAAACGTATCGGTACGCTACAACGGCACCAAAATCAACATCATCGACACCCCTGGTCACGCCGACTTCGGCGGTGAGGTAGAGCGCGTGTTGAAGCTGGCCGACGGCGTGTTGCTGCTCGTGGACGCCTTTGAAGGTGCCATGCCGCAGACGCGCTTCGTGCTGGGCAAAGCCATTGCTCTGGGCCTGAAACCCATTGTGGTGGTGAACAAAGTGGACAAGGAGAACTGCCGCCCCGACGAGGTGCACGAGCAGGTTTTCGACCTCATGTTCAACCTTGGTGCTTCGGAAGACCAGCTCGATTTCGTGACCTTGTACGGTTCCTCGAAGCAGGGCTGGATGAGCACCGATTGGAAAGTAAAGACCGACAACCTGATTCCGTTGCTCGACGCGGTTATCTCGTCGATTCCGGCTGCCCCTACCTTGGACGGCACGCCCCAGATGCAGATTACCTCGCTCGACTACTCGTCGTTCGTGGGTCGTATCGCCATCGGCCGCGTGCACCGCGGTACGCTGAAAGAAGGCTCGAACATGAGCTTGATGAAGGCTGACGGCAGCGTTAAGAAAGTAAAAATCCGCGAGCTGCACGTATTTGAAGGCCTCGGCCGCGTGAAAGTAGACTCGGTAAGCAGCGGCGAAATCTGCGCCGTGTCGGGCATCGAAGGCTTCGACATTGGCGACACGCTGGCTGATGCTGACAACCCCGAGCAATTGGACCGTATCAGCATCGACGAGCCGACGATGAACATGCTGTTCACCATCAACAACTCGCCGTTCTTCGGCAAGGAAGGCAAGTTTGTGACGTCGCGTCACCTGCGTGACCGTCTGTTTAAGGAAACCGAGAAGAACCTCGCCCTGCGCGTGGAAGCCACCGACAAAGAGGACACCTTCCTCGTGTTCGGCCGCGGCATTCTTCACTTGTCGGTACTGATCGAAACCATGCGCCGCGAAGGCTACGAACTGCAGGTGGGCCAGCCCCAGGTGTTGTTCAAAGAAGACGAGAACGGCAAGCGCACCGAGCCCATCGAATTGCTGGTGGTGGACGTGCCCGAGGATTCGGCTGGCAAGGTGATTGAATTGGTGAGCATGCGCAAAGGCGAAATGACCATCATGGAGCCCAAGGGCGACTTGCAGCACCTGGAGTTCACCATTCCGTCGCGCGGCCTGATTGGCCTGCGTAACAACGTGCTGACTGCCACTGGCGGTGAGGCTATCATGAACCACCGTTTCGTGGATTATGAGGAGCACAAGGGCCCGATTCCCGGCCGTATCGCAGGTTCGCTGATTTCGCTGGAAACCGGTGCCGGCACCGCTTACACCATCGACAAGCTGCAGGACCGTGGCTCGTTCTTCGTGGACCCAGGTGAGGAAGTGTACGGTGGTCAGGTTATCGGCGAGCACACCCGTCCGAACGACCTCACGGTAAACATTCAGAAAGGCAAGAAGCTGACCAACATGCGTGCCTCGGGTACGGATGACAACGCCAAAATCACCCCCAAGCGTCAGTTTTCGCTGGAGGAAGCCATGGAATACATCCAGAAGGATGAGTACCTGGAAGTGACGCCTAAGTCGATTCGGATGCGCAAGATTCTGCTCGACGAAAACGAGCGTCTGCGCTACGCCAAGCAGGCCGACTAAATCACTGATTTGCGCGGATTACCCGTGATTTCACTGATTATTTTTTGAAGGAGGGCGCGGCTTTGGTCGCGCCCTTTTTTATTTATCATAACTGTTGTTTTTTGTTTTATGAATCAAGAGAATCTGAGCCGCTTCGTGCAGCTTTTCACCCTGAATGATGCAGAAGCCACCCAGCGCGTGAGCGAGCGGCTGGCGCTGGCGTTGCAAGAGCCAGCAGCGTACCAGGAGCATGACCTTTATGCTGATGAGTTAGCAGAGCGTGATATTGTAACAGAACTTCCTGCGCAAGAACTGCGCGACATAGCCCTTATCGACGCACTGACGAGCGAGGGCTTGGCTTGGGAAAGCAACATGCGGGAGCCAACTGAAATGTTAGTAGAAGGCCTCAACGAAGTATTGACCATTCAAAATCGCACACAAGTAGATAAGTCAACGCTAGCCAGCCGTCGCAATACGGGACCTGAAGTCCTCGATTATTTGCAGGATACCTTGGAAACAAAAGGCCTGGCGCTAGTGCTCTTCACACTGGACAGCGACTCGTACCCGCTGAGCGTGGTGGCGGAAGACCAGGTGGAGCACACCCGGAAACTAGCCAAAGAGCTGGGCTTTGAGCTGGTGGTGTATTAAAGGGCCTAACGCGATGCTGGCAAATTGCACAGGGTGATTACAGCATCAGTGGCATGTTGGTACAGGCCAATTGCTTTTCGTTGACTTGCTCGATTTATAAAAAGATTCAATGCGGTTTCTACTGCTCTTCGCGTCAGTTTCGGCGCTGTTTGTTGCAGGGTATTTGACCGTGCTTTACGGCTTCACTGCTTACGAAGAGGTGCAAGCCGAACTAGTAGTCGCTACTGCCCGGATTAAGCCTGCTACCCTGCCCTATATGCTTCCTGCGCTTGCGCACACGGCCATGCGCTACGCTACTTTGCGGGGCATCATTGCCCTGGTGTTGGCAGGTTCTGTTATGGCGCTTGTTGCGGTGGGGCGCCGGGGCGGGCGGCGCGAAATGCGCCGCCTGTGCCGGGAGGTCGTACGCGCCTTTCGGCACATGGGTCGCGTACGGCAGGAGTTGACGCAAATGGAGAAGTGGACGGCCGGATTATTCCTGCTGCTGATGCTGGTAATGCGGTATTGGTTTTTGCGGAACATTTCCTTCGACCCAGACGAGATGGTGAGCCTCGATTACTTCGCGCGGCACGGAGCCCGGCTAACTGCCGGCTTTTATCAGCTCCCCAACAACCACGTGCTCTACAACGTGCTGGGGGCAGCGCTACTGCGGCTGGCCCCACCCGCCACCGACCCGGAGTTGATGGTGCGACTTCCCTCGTTTGTACTTGGCATGGTGGGCACGGGGCTGGTATATGCGGCGCTGACGTGCTTCACTTCGTTTCGAGTGGCTACGTTCACGGTTTGCTACGTTCAACTAGTGCCGATGAGCATGGGGTATGCTATTACGGCACGGGGCTATGGCCTACAAGCAACCTGCGTCTACGCGCTTTTTCTGGCGGTGGTGCTGCTGCTGCGTGGCCCCTCCTACCACCGCTTGGCGTGGGCAGTGGTGATAACCAGCAGTTTGCTGGGGTTTTACCTAATTCCCACCTTCATTTATCCATTTTTGAGCCTGGGGGCCGGATTGGTTGGCGGAGCGTGGTGGCAAGGACGCGGATGGGTCCGCGTGGTTCAGGCGCTGGTGGCCGGGGCCACGGTCCTAGTGCTGACGGGTCTGTTATACCTGCCTGTTGGTTTGCTTTCAGGTTGGTCTACTTTGTTGGCGAATCCTTACGTGGCGCAGCTAAGCGCCCAAGAATTTTGGAAATTGCTCGGCCCCTACTACCTCTGGGGTACGGCCGGGGAGTTGTTTGGGCAGCAACTGGTTACTGTCCCTCTGCTGCTTTTGCTCCTGAGCTGCGGCATGCTGGCCATCCGGTACTGGGCGCCCCTTCGCTACTGGCCAGTGGCGGCCGTGGCTTGGGTGGGGCTAGTGGGTCCGCTGCCGTTGCTGATGGCCCAACGGGTATTTGCGCCCGCCCGCACGCTGCATTACGTCGTGTTTTTCGGATTGTTACTGGCTGCCTTTCTCTTTGAAGCGGTGGTGCGGCGCCTCCACCTTCCTGCTCGCGTGGCGTGGCTGCTGGGCGGTGTTTTGGTGGCTGGCTATGCTGGCTACCGGGTTCCCCGTCAGGTCAATGACCTAGAGCTAAACCTTGTGCGACGGGCTCGGGCCGAACGAGCCTACCGTTGGATGCAGCAACAGCACCCTCGGCGGGTATTTACCAATGCCCAAATCTACCACGCTTATTTGCAGCACCTGGAATTGGCTTTGCGACTCCCACCCTTGCCCCTCTACCTAGCAGGCGATGGCCCCGCAATCGGCCCTTATGACTACCTGATGTTGAAACGTGGTAGTGCTCTACCTGTTTGGGCCGCCCAGCTGCCGTATCGGTTGGCGTATCAACAAACTGATTTGCTTATTTACCGTTTGGCAACGGAAGCACCTACCGAACCAGCTAACTAAGAGTGAGCCAGAGCCGTGCAGCAACATACAGTTCATGTAAGGCCTCATGCCGAGCAGCATAAGGCAGAGCAGCCCCAGCAGCGATAGCAGCTTCTGCGTTCGCAAATAGTAACAGCGTGAGGGCATTGTAGTGCTAATGAACTGTTCCCAATTGTTGAAGTGCCTAAAAAAAGCACGCCCTGCAGGAATAGGTCTTGGGGCACCGAAGTCAGGCTGATTTAAAAAAACCCGCCAATTTGGCCCGTGCGACAACCTGCCTGACTACTTCCGGTCGGACGAGAGTAGGCATTTGTAGATGAGATGTCACCTGACCTTTATTTGCAAGACGGAAATAGGTCCGTATTCTATTCTAGCATTTTAAACATTTTTTTGGCTAACTTCACTATTTTGATTGCGCTCACCGGATTGGGTTTGGCGGGCGCATCGGCAGCGCGCGGGCAGGACGCCGCGGCGGCTATGATGGAGCACCCGGCCACAAGCGACTACCGGCTTTCGGCGCGGGGCTTTGAAGACGCTTACGGGTTCAACGACACGGCCCGCGCGGTTATTCAGCTGTACTATGCAAGGTGGAACACCGGCCTCAAGATTATGAAGTACGCCGGGTACCCGGTGCCGGTGGCCACTGCGCTGGGCCGGCACTACGAACCCGACCCGCGTACTTACGGGGCCGCGCCCAACTACAGCAAGTATTATTATGACCCGTGGGTGGCACCGGTGGCATTCAGCTTGCTGGGCATTTCCACGTTTGGCTTCATCAAAGCCACCACCTACAATCGCCGGCAACTGTACACGGTAATCCGGCAGTACCGCGCTACCCGGCGGCTGCCGGCAAGCGTGCCCACGGCCGCTCTGCGCCCCTACCTGCAGGTGCTGCTGGGCGAGATGGCGCCCGCGGCGCGCTAGGCTACCCGCGCTGTCGCACTGCCTCAAATGTGAGCACGGCGGTGGCCACGCTCACGTTGAGCGAATCGATGCGGCCGCGCATGGGCACGATGATGGTTTCGTCGCAGGCAGCGCGCATCTGAGGCGTGAGGCCGTCGGCTTCGGTGCCCATCACCAGGGCAGTGGGGCCACGGAAATCGCAGGCGGTGTAGTCGCGGGCGTCGGGGGCAAGCGCGGCGGCGTAGGTCCGAATGCCTTTCCCCTGTAGAAAAGCCAGAATATCGGCCACCGGCGCGGCCACAGTGGGCACCGTGAACACGCACCCGATGCTGGCCCGAATAACGTTGGGGTTGAACAAATCGGTGCGCGGGTCGCCGATGAGCACGGCATCGACCGGGGCGGCGTCGGCGGTGCGGAGGATGGCGCCGAGGTTGCCAGGCTTCTCCACGGCTTCGAGCACGATGACGAGCGGATTGGGCGGCAGCCGCAGGTCGGCCAGGGTGCGGGCAGGGGTGCGCAGCACGGCCAGCAGGCCGTCGGAACCTTCGCGGTAAGCTACTTTTTCAAAAACGGGCTTGGTCACCTCAAACCATTCGGGCGCGCTATCCAAACCAGAAATAAGGTTCTGCAAGTCTTGCTGCCCGGTTCCATCGGCTAGTTCGGGGCACGAATACACGGTAGCTACCGCCACACCGGCTTCCACGGCAATGGTGAGCTCGCGCAGACCCTCTACCAGGGTGAGGCCCAGGGCGCGGCGCTCGGCCGACTTCTGCTGCAGGCGCAGCAGCTGCTTGATGCGCGGGTTTTGGGGGCTACTGAGGCGGTCGGAAGGAGCAAATGGCATGGGCACGAAGATACGGGCGGAGTCGCCGGCCCCAACCCTGCCCCGGGCACCCGCGTAGGGCGGCCCATTACCTTCGCATCCAATGAAATCAAAAATTGACCCCAAGATTATTGTCGGCCTGGTACTGGCCGTGGGCATTCTGCTGCTCACCGCCGCGGCCTCGTTCTGGAGCATTCGCGGCCTGGGCGTGCAGACCCGACGGGTGGAGCACACGTACCAAGTGATGCAGCAGGTAGCCAATGTGACGGCCGTACTCAAGGACGCCCAGGCGGGGGTGCGCGGCTACATCCTCACCGGCGACACCGCCTACCTCCGCCCCTTCAGTCTGGCCACCAACGAGTTGCCGAATAGCCTGGAGCGGCTGGATAAGCTAACTGCCGACA
The DNA here is from genome assembly GCF_001816165.1 of Hymenobacter glacialis. Classification (GTDB taxonomy): domain Bacteria; phylum Bacteroidota; class Bacteroidia; order Cytophagales; family Hymenobacteraceae; genus Hymenobacter; species Hymenobacter glacialis. Next base: position 105,407 of record NZ_MDZC01000079.1, on the reverse strand, counting down.
ACTCGACCCAGCAGGCCCGCCTCGACTCGCTGCGCGGGCTGGTAGAGCAGGAATTCCGTATTCTGCGGCCGCTGACGCAGTTGACCAGCTCGATGAGCAAGTCGGCCATGCAAACGTCGCTCGATACCGACCGTCAGACCCTGCGCCAGGTGCGTTCCCTTTACAATCGGATTCAAACACAGGAAATGGCTTTGCTTGCGCAACGCAGCGCCACGCAGGAGGTGTTTGCAAAAGCCACTCCCATTGTGGTGCTGGTGTCGGCCGTGCTTGCGGTGCTGATTGTGGTGTGGCTGGTGGTGAAAATAGTGCAGGAGCTGGCCGATAACCGCCGGCTGCAAAGCGAACTGGCCGATATCAACGCCGAAGTCAGCCTGCGAATTGCCCAAATCCGGGCCCTGGCCGAGCAGGTGGTGCAGGGCGACTACAGCGTAAAAATCACCGATACGGCCGAGGATAACCTGGGGGGCCTGGCGGCTTCGCTCAACCGCATGACCCAGACGCTGGATGCCAGCTTTAGTGCTCTGGAAAAGCGCAACCAGGAGCTCGACCAGTTCGCCTACGTGGCCTCCCACGACCTGAAGGCGCCCCTGCGCGGGGTAACCACCATTGTGAAATGGATTGAGGACGAGCTGTCGGAGGAGCTCTCGCCCAAGCTCCGCACCTACCTCGACCAGATGAAAGGCCGGTTGAGCCGCCTCGAAGACCTCATAAACGGCCTGCTGGCCTATGCCCGCGTGGGCCGCACCGCCCAAACCGCCACCCAGGTCGACGTGGGCCAGCTGCTGCGTGAAGTGGCGGAGCTGGTGGTTCCGCCCGACTTCACGCTGCGCACCAGCTCCGACATGCCGGTTTTCCTGACCAACCGGCTGGGCCTGCAGCAGGTGTTCACCAACCTGCTCAGCAATGCTGTGAAGTACCACCACCGCGGGGCCGGCCAGCTGGAAGTGAGCTGCCGCGATACCGGCCGCTTCTACGAATTCCGGGTACAGGACGATGGTCCGGGCATTGCCCCGGAATATCATCACAAGATTTTTTTACTGTTTCAAACCCTGCGCGACCGCCACACGGCCGAAAGCACGGGCATTGGCTTGAGCATTGTGCAAAAGATAATTGACGAGCACCAGGGCTCCATTCGGGTCGAGTCGGCGCCGGGCCAGGGAACGGGCTTTATCTTTACCTGGCCAAAGTAAACCTGGCTGGGAGGGAACCCAACGGTTGGGGTTTGGGCTTGTTTAGTTTGACCACGGTTGTGGCTGGTTCCCTGCGAACCTTACCTTATTTTTGTGTTGTATGCGTTCCGTTCTACTTGTTGAGGATGACATTTTTGATACCATGACGGCGGAGAAATCCTTCGCCAAGTTTAATGTGCCGCACCAGCTGCACACGGCATTCAACGGCGAAGAAGCGCTGGATTTGCTGCTGGGGCGCAACGGCGCCGAAGCCCTGCGCCCCCTGCCCGAGGTAATTCTGCTGGATTTGAACATGCCCCGCATGAACGGCATTGAATTCCTGACGGAGCTGCGCGGCAATCCCGAATTTCATCACATTCCGGTGTTCATCACCACCACGTCCAGCATGGACGTGGACCGCCTTAGCGCCGAAAAGCTGGGCGTGAGCGGCTACATTCTGAAGCCCTTGGACTTTGAAAGCACCACCGACCTGGCCGATAGCCTGAGCCTGCTCGAGAAACTTCTCAACTAGCCTGCGGCCGAGTAAACGAACGCCTCACCGGTCCTCACAGGAAGCGGCTGAGGCGTTTTTTTGCTTACTGCCTTTTTGGTAGTTCTCCCGGCAAAAGGCAGTACCTGCGCAGGCTTGAGATGGTTGGCAACCGCGCAGGTGTGTTCGGGGAAGGATATTTTGGTAACGGACACTGGAATTCACACTTCCTGCCAATGGTTTGCGTTGGGACCGTGCCAATGTGCGGGCACGCTTTTTGGGGCGGGCCTCCCATATTTGCCGGGCGTTGGTACCTTGTCCAGTTCCCTTCCCACTCCGTTGGTCCTTACTATGAAATTCCCCGTTCTTTTTCCGGCGTTCCTAGTGTTGTTCGCAGGGTCGGCCGTGCAGGCCCAGGATGAGCCCCCCCGTCAGCTGGGGGCGCCCCCGTCTCTGCCCGCCCCGGTCCGGCCCCGCCCGGCCCCGGTTCCCCGCCAGCTCGATACTGTGCCGACACCCCCCCTGACACCACCCGCCGCGCCACCGTGACGGCCCCGCTGCCCGCCCCCATGGCAGCCCCGGCCCCCGTGTATGCGCCCGCACGGGCGGGCCAGCTGCCCGGCAACAACTCTCAACCCACCCGGTTTCAGGTGGGGCTGAAAAACGGCATGCTCTACAACGCTTCCGATGTGGAGATAAAATCGCCGCTGTTTGGGCGGTCGTACCTGCTGCTGGATGGCCAGCGCAAGCTTGACTTGGGCGAAGTGGGCTTCTATGAAGACGAGACGGGCCACTACGTGCGCACCACGCTGCCCAATTCCACGCGTGAGGCCACGCTGCGGCGCGACAAAACGGGCCGCATCAGCCTCTATTCTATCACCTCATCGCAGTACAACTCGGGCCCCGGCGGCTTTGGCAACCCCGGCTACGGGCGGTACGGCTACGGGGGCTACGGCATGGGCGGCTACCCCTACGGGGGCTACCGCACCGTGAAAACGGAGTACTTCTCCAAGGACAACGGGCCCATTCAAGACCTGAACAGCCGCAACCTCATGCTGGCTACCACCGACAACGCCGGCGCTCAGCAGCTGCTATTCGACTCGCGCCGGTACCAGCGCCTCACCGTAGCCAGTTACGTTGTGGGCGGCGGCCTAATGGTGGCCGGCCTGCTGCAGTCGTTGCGGCCCTCCGACTCGGGTCAGGCTATTTCGCCGCTGGTGTATGCGGCGCTGCCAGTGCTCATTGTGCCCATTGTGCTGCAAGGCAAGCAGGCCAGTAACCAGCGCCAAGCCATCAGCCTGTACAACTCGGTTCGGTAAGTGCAGGGGTGAGGGGCAAGTGCGGGAGCGCTAGGAATACCAGCAGACCCTGATGCTGAGCGCAGCCGAAGCATGACGTGCCACAGCAGTCATAAAAACTTCCTGAATAGCCCCAATCTATTGACTGACAATCCCCTTTCTCAAGAACAACCAACCCTCGTCTCCCTCAAAAGGCAACCCACGCACTCGTTGTGCGCGTAGGCGTAGCATGAAAGCAGCCGCTTCCCTTATTACCGCCGAGGCATTGGCTGCGGATGTTGCCGTGCGCCAGGCCAAAACCCTGTTGGTGCACGGCCGGCTGTGCGCCGAATATGGGGCACCGTTCCCCTTCTTCAGCACCAAAGACCCGCTGAGCGAACTGGTGAGCGCGCTGCTCTCGCACCGCACCAAAAACGCCGATTCGCACCGCGCCTACCAGACGCTGCGCGCCACGTTCCCCACCTGGGAGGCCGTGCTGGAAGCACCGGTCGAGGACGTGCAGCACGCCCTCCGGGCGTGCACCTGGCCTGAGCAGAAGGCACCACGCATTCAAGCAGTACTACGCGAAATAAAGGAGCGCTGCGGCACGGAGGCGCCGTGCTCGTTGGATTTCCTGGCCGAAATGCCCATTCCCGAAGCACGGGCGTGGCTGGAGAGCATCAGCGGCGTGGGACCCAAAACCAGCGCGGCTACTCTGCTTTTTAGCTCCTTGCGCATACCGGCAATGCCTGTGGATAGCCACCACCACCGCGTGGCCCAGCGCTTGGCGCTTATTGGCCCCAAAGTGGGCGAAGGCCCTGCCCACAAGATACTGGAAGCCCTATTGCCTGAAGGTTGGGATGCCCAGCAAGTGTACGACCACCACGAGGCCCTCATGTTCCACGGGCAGAAATGCTGCTACTTCCATACCCCCGCCTGCGGCCGCTGCGCAGTGCTGGACCAGTGCCCGTTTGGACAGGCCCGGATGAGTCCCCGCGCTCCCACTCTTTTTGACGAGGCGTAGCCCCATTTTTCGTCCGCATTCAGTCTTCACCTCAACGCCGCGTCGTTCTGTGGAACTGGCATACCATACCGCTTACAAAGTGGACGTGGTGTTGAGGCGAGCTAGCAGGCCAGCCAAGTGGCATTTAGGGTTGCGGGCGCGTTGGCAGAATCGGGCCAGTGGCCTTGCCGTTCCGAAGTGCAGTAAAGTGGCTACCTCACCACGTCGAACAACACACGCTCCGTCAATTCGCACTGGTGATGGTGGGAATACTTGGCCAGCGCCTCCGTCTGGGCTTGCTGGCCCAACTGCCGGGCCAGGGCGGGGTCGTGGAGCAACCGTTCGACGGCGGCGCAAAAAGCAGGCTTGTCGCGCAACGGAAACAGCAAACCGGTGCGGCCATCGTCCACTATTTCGAGCGTGCCGCCGGTGGCCGAAGCCACCACGGGCAGGCCTGCGGCCATGGCCTCAATGGTCACCATGCCGTAGGTTTCGTTGACGGAAGCCGTGATGGAAATATCAAGGGCGCGGTAGGCTACTTCGGGCTGCGGCGCGAAGGCCCGCACGTGCACGGCATCGGCCAGGCCCAGGGCCTGCACGCGCGCCAACACAGCCTCGCGGTAGGCGTTGCCCTCGTTGCGGGTCGACTCGCCCACAAAAAGCAGGTGCACTTGCGGATGGCGCTGGCGTAGCGCCGCCACCGCCTCCACCACAAAGTCCTGCCCTTTCCCGTCATCGAACCGGCCAATAAGCCCCAGGAGCACTGCTTGCGTTGGCAACGCCAGCTCCAGCTGCGCGCGGGCCTGGGCCTGGGAGAATGCGGGGCGAGCAAACTTTTCCAACTCAATGCCCAGCGGCACCACGTGCAGGCGGGCGGCCGGCAAACGGGTTTTTTCGAGCACTTCCTGAGCCAGCCGGTGCAAGGGCGTCAGCCAGGCGTCGAGGGCACGGTAGCGCAGGGTGTGCACCAAGCCGCGCTTGGCCAGCCCCAGCTGCATGTGCTGCTGGTAAAGCAGCCGCAACGAGGGCAAATGCCATTTTTTGCACAGCACTGCCAGCCCCAAATCGCCGTTGCGGGTGACGATAAGGGCCTTGGTTTTGAATTTTTCGAGAATGCTGCCGAGGCTAGCTGCGGCCGGGAAATCGACTGCCTTCCACGGGTTGCGGAGCAGCGCCACCGGCAGATTCAGCTCATGCCCCCGGGCCGCAATTGGCGAATCTGGCAGGGTTATGAGTTGCACCGGCCAGCCTCTTTGCGTCATCCAGCCTGCAAAGCGAACGGTATTCAACTCCAGCCCTCCCCAACTGCTCGACAGGCACAACAACGAGATGGGAAAAGGCTGAGTCACGGCAGAAAAAAGGCAGCTACGGGTGGTTTCACAGCAAATTTAGTCAATCCCGCCTCAGAACTCGAAGCCCTTATCAGGCGCGGCGCGCGACTTTTGGTACCAGTTAAATTCATGACACCGTCAATTTAATTCAAGCTTCAATTATGACCTAGCGAGGCACCAAGGGTAATGTAAGGAATGCAGAGACGCCACAGATTACGTCTCGCCCAAAGCCTATTTCTCTTGACGAACTTGTACTTTTGACCAACCGGCCCGGTCGTTTAAGACGCTACAGACATAATTGTCTATGCTGCAAAACGCAACTCCTGACCACGTGAATTATGCCAGAGGTGCCCTGCTCCCTGATTTATCTTGCTTACGGCTCGGATGAGTTGCACGCGGAGGCCATTTATAGCCTGCTTTCCTATTACAAAGTCGCTCATAAGCCGGCCCAGGTGCTGATTTACACCGACTCGGAGGCTGCATTCCGGCAAGTGCTCGGGGAACGAAACGAGGTTGTGTATCCGGCTGTTTCCTCTGCCCAATGGCAAAACTGGCGCGGCAACAGCAACAAGGTCTATCTTTTGAAAATAGGGGTGCTGGGCCACGCGGCACAATACTACCCCGGCAACCTGCTTTTTGTTGATACCGATACCATCTGGCAAGCCGACCCTGAACCGCTGTTTAAGGAGGTAGAGCAGGGGAAGTACGTTATGCACGTCAGCGAAGGCCGGCTAGCGGCGGGAAATCTGCTGAGTCGCAAAGTACACAAGCACCTGAAGGGGCACGCATTTCCGGTTGGTACCCAGCGCTACTTCGTTGATGAACGCACGCTGTTGTATAACTCCGGGGTTATCGGAATGACATCGGCGGCTGCCGAGAGACTACCGGAAGTGGTAGACCTGGCCGACCAGCTGTACGCCACTTATAACAAGCACATAATGGAGCAGTTGGCTTTCAGCCTGTGGTTTGGTGCCGACCGCGCGGTGGTTGAGGCGGCTCCCTACGTGGTGCACTACTGGAATTTGAAGGCGGCCCGCCCGCTGCTGGCCCGCGTGTTCCGCGAACACGCCGGACAGTCCCTGGAAGAATTCTACAACCAGATGATAGAGCTGAACATCAAAGAGTTACATGAAGCCGAGATGAGATACCGCAACCTGCCCTCGTGGCGCCGAACGCTGCTCAAACTGATAGGGCGCAACTGGCAAATGCCGCGTGTTAGTGCAACCCAATAAGTACAAACGTAGCACAGCGAATGGCATGCGGTTCGCCGAATCCACCGCAAGCTGTGCCCCGCCTGGGAGCTCGAAGTGCCCTGCCAACCACGGGATAGGTTGAAGTGGCTACATGCAACACGTTGCCTTCCGAACGACTAGCCGTTGGCACGGCCGGCCACGTTCTCCATGTATTTCTGGCCGCTGCCGGTGTTCAGGAGCAGCACACTTTCGTCGCGGTGCAGCCAGCCAGTGGCCAGCAGGTGGCGGGCGGCCATCCACACGGCGCCGCCTTCGGGAGCCACAAACAGGCCTTCGTCTTTGCCGAGGTCGCGCATACCGGCCATCATGTCTTCATCGCTCACGCCCACCACGGTGCCCCTCGATTCGCGGAGCACGCGCAACATCATGCTTTCGCCCAAAGGGTGGGGCACAGCCAGGCCGTTGGCCAGCGTAGCGCTGCCTTGGTAGCTGTGGCAGTTGGCTTGGCGGCCCTCGTAGGTTTCGAGCAGGGGGCAGCAGTTTTCGGCCTGCACGGCCACCATGCGGGGCAGTTTCACATCGGGCGCGAGCCAGCCGAGCTGCTTCATTTCCTGGAAGGCTTTCCAGATGCCGATGAGGCCGGTGCCGCCGCCGGCGGGGTACAGCAGCACGTCGGGCAGCGTCCAGTTCAGCTGTTCGGCTATTTCGTAGCCCATGGTCTTCTTGCCTTCGAGGCGGTAGGGCTCCTTGAGGGTGGAGATGTCGAGCAGGGCGCCGTTGGCGTTGCGCTGGCGCACGCGGGCCCCGCAGTCGCTGATGAGGCCATCCACCAGTTCCACTTCGGCTCCGTACCAGTAGCACTCCTCCTTAAAGGCCTGCGGGGTGTGGCGCGGCATCACCACCACGGCCTTGAGGCCGGCGCGGGCGCAGTAGGCGGCCATGGCCACGCCGGCATTGCCGGCCGTGGGAATGATGCAGCCATCTACGCCCAGTTCTTTGGCTTTGGAAATGGCCATGCCAAGGCCGCGCGCCTTAAACGAGCCGGTGGGATTTTGGCCTTCGTCCTTTAGCAGCAGGGAAGACAGCTCGTGGCGCGCGGCCAAGCGCGGCAGGTGGAGCATGGGAGTCATGCCCTCGCCCAGGGTCACTTTGTTTTTTTCGTGGAGTAGCGGCAGCAGCGCCCCGTAGCGCCACATCGACGAATCGGCCTGGTCGATAACATCACGGCTCAACGGCTCGTGCAGGTCGTAGCCGGCCACCAGCGGCAGGCTGCAGCAGGCGGAAACGCGCTGCAATTCGAAGGCAGAATAGGACGTGCCGCAGGCCGAGCAATGCAAGGTGGCGAGGCGCGAAATGGATTCGGAGGCTACAAGGTTCATAGAACAAAGTACGGGAGCGCAGCAGCCGTAGTATGCCTTATGGGGATGGGATTTTGGAATAGCCTATGCCTTTGTGGAATAATACCGTTTGGTGAAAAGCAGGAAGTCCCGGTAAGGCGCATTGTTTTCAGTGCCCTTGCGCTGAATAAAGTTGAACTCGCGCTTGAGCGGGAAGTTGTTGATTTTCACCTCCGAAAACTCGCCCGAGGCCAGTTCCTTCACCACGGCCTGGCGGGGCAGGAAGGCCAGGCAGCTGTCTACGCGCACGAAATTCTTGAGGGCTTCGGTGCCGCCCATACGCACGCGCACGGGCAAAGCGGCCAGCTTGATGCGGTGGTGGGCCAGGGCCTCCTCCAGCACGGCCAGGGTACCGGAGCCGGCCTCGCGCAGGGCCAGCGGCGTAGTGAGCAGGTCGTGCACTTCGAGGGTGCGTTTTTCGAGGGGGTTGCGGGCGGCGCACACGGCCACCACGTCGTCGGTGAGCAGGGGCGTGTAGGTCACGTTGCTCACTTTGTGGATGCCTTCGATAATGCCCAGCTCGATTTCGTGGTCGAGCAGGGCGCGCAGGATGTTGTCGGAGTTGCGGTTTTTGAGGCTGAGCTGGCGGTTGGGGTGCAGGCGCAGGTAGGCCGACACTACGGGCGGCAGCACGTAGAGGGAGATGGTGGTGCTGGCCCCGATGAGCAAATTCAGGCTCGGCGCAAACTCCGAGCTCAGCTCGCTCATTTCCTGGTGCAGCTCGTGCTGCAGCTGCTTGGCCTGCAATAGCTTCTGGTATAGCTTGAGGCCAGCGGGCGTGAGCTGGATGCTGCTGCCCAGGCGTTCAAACAGGCCGGTTTTGTAGTGTTCCTCCAGGGCCTTCACCTGCTTGCTCACCGCCGACTGACTGATGAACAGCGCCTGGCTGGCCTTGGTGAAGCTCAGGCGCTGGGCCACTTCGAGAAAGACTTCGTGCGGGTGGGAAAGCATAAGAATGCGAAGGAACGCAAACTCCTCCAGTTCCCACTAAAACACCGAAAAAACCAAGCCAACGCGGTGGCCATTGCCGAGGCTGTGGTGCAGGTGCGACACGGGCAGCTTGTCGGGGCGCGTGAAGCTGCAAGCGTGTGATAGTGCCGTGGACCGCACCCACTGAATGGCCGAGCAATGCAACACATCGGGGCGGGTGGTAGCGGCGCTTAGCCGCAAGCCGGTTCTGGCTTGCACGGCGGCAATCTCGGCTTCGGCCGCGGCTGCGAAGTCAGCCAACGTGTTGTGTTGCTCAATGCAGGAAAAACAAACGTGTGGCCGGCTTGGCCGAGAATGGCGGGATTGGAGTTTTGGGCGGTAGCGCAGCTGAGGAAGGTGCTGGGCCTGGTGGGGTAGCGGGCGCAAATGCTACTCAGCACGCGCTGGACCGTCATGCCGAGCGCAGCCGAACCGCCTAGATCAGCCCCCCTTACACCCCTCCCCCCTTACGCGTCGAGTTCGACCAGCGCGGCCGGACTGAGGCTGCGACGGCTTCTGAACGAGGAATTTCTACGGTGAAGGTGCTGCCGATGCCTTCGGTGCTCTCGACGAAAATATTGCCGTGGTGCCACTCCACAATGGTTTTGCATAGCGCCAGGCCCAGGCCGGTGGTGGCTTCGCCGCGCAGCCCCGGCCGCCGGGCTTTGGTGAACCGCTCGAACAGGTAGGGCTGCATGGCCAGCGGAATCCCGACCCCGTCGTCAATCACGTGGATGAGCACGGTGCCGGGACCGGGCGCGATGTGCACCGCAACGTATCCGGCATCGGGCGTAAACTTAAAGGCGTTGCCAACCAAGTTGATAAGCACCTGCGTAAACTTATTCACGTCCAGGTTAGCGTATATCGGCTCGTCGGGCAGGGTGTAGGTGAAGTGGTGGCCCAGCAGCCGCTGCCCAAGCTGAAGCTGGTCGAGCGGCACGCGCAGAATGGCCCCTATATCGACCCGGTTTACCTTGAGGTCGGAATTGGCCGAGGTCAGAAATTCGATGTTGATGAGCTCACGAATCATCTTCACGCTGTCGCGGCTGGTGGTTGCGAGCACACGCAGCATTTCGGGAATGCGGCTGTTTTCCGGTGCTACCACTTCCTCGTGCAGAAACTCTGCTATTTGCTGCACCATGATGAATGACCCGCTTAAATCGTGCGAGAGAATTTCCAGCGTTGCGTTTTTGCGGCTATTGAAGAGGTCGGCATTTTCCTGGTAGCGCTTGTTCACACTCACATCGCGCAGCGTGCCGCCCAGCAGCACGCGGCCATCAACTTCCTGATAAGAGGGCGTGAGGCAGAACCACTGATTGGGCTTGCCGGGCGCCTGGAGACGCACTTCTACCTCGTCGTTTATCTCGTTTTGCACCCATTTGGCCCAGTAGTGGGCAAGGTAGGCCAAGTCGTCGGGGTGCAGGCGCTGGAGCAGGGCCGGCAGCTCGGCGTTTACTCCGTTCAGGCTGCCGTGCAATACGGTTTGGTAGGCACCATTGACGAACACGATGCGGCGAGCCGCGAGGTCGTACACAAACTGCACATGTGGACTGGCTTCCGCCTGGTCGAGAAAGAAGGCGGCGAATTCGGACATCAGGCAAGGGCTTGGTTGATATGAAAGATACTGCTTATTATCTGCACAAGACGGGCACCTACTCAACCAGGGCTCCAGGGATTAAAATGGAATAAAAGCAGGGCAAAACCCGACCGTTTCAGGCAGTATGCCCGGTCATGGGGGTTGCTAATTATTGCTGCCTTCCAGCACATTATTCCTCCTTCTGTCCATGCTGGCCCGTCACCGATTTCTGCTGCTATTTCTCACACTGCTGGCTACTTCGTCGTGTTCCAAAAAAACCGCCCAGGAACAGGCCACTGAAATGGTCCAGACCGACAACGAAGAGATAGACCCGTACTCCAACCTGGTTTTCGCTTTTGATGAAGCCGTGGTGGCCAATGCCCAGCTCAACCGCCGGGACACCACGCAGTACATGCGTTAGCGCACAATTACTCATACAAGCACTGCGTTTTTGCAATAAAAAAAGGCCTGCTCCATTTGGAGCAGGCCTTTTTCAAGTAGCGGGGTTGATGGTGCTTATTGCACTACCAAGCGCTTAGTAGTTACCGATTCGCCGGTTTTCACTTTGAAGAGGTAAGTGCCACGGGCCAGCTTGGCGGCGTCGAACTTTACCTGGTGCGAACCAGCGGTTTCGTTGCCAACCACCAGGGTCTGCACTTTAGCACCCATTGCGTTGAACACTTCCACGCTTACGGGACCATCCTGAGCCAGGGCGTAGGTGATGGTGGTAGTACCCGTGAAAGGGTTGGGGTAAGCAGCCACTTCCTGCGAAGCCAGGGCCGAAGCGCCGTTGCGAGCCTGCACAGCGGGCTGGGTCTGGGCGTTGTACTGCTGGAAGGTGCGGGTCACGATGACAGCGAAGTCGCCACGGGTGATGGTCTGCGTGGGCTTGAACGTAGCCGTGATGGTGGGCTGCAAGTCGTAAGGACCCTGCGTGATGCTGAAGAAAGCGTTGATGAGGTTGAGCTCCAGAGCAATGCTCACGTAGCCTTCCATACCAGCGGGGATGCTGCTGGCATCGTCTATGGCTACAGCCTGGCCGTTGAAGTTCACGGTTACGGGCTTGCCGGTGCGGGCCAGGGCCTGCTGCTGGAAGCCGAGGCTCTGCACCAGCGAGTAAGCCAGAGCAGTGCGGTCTACTGCAGTGTTGGGCGAGAACTTGCCGTTTGTGCCGGCCAGCATTACACCGTTGTTGGCGTGGAACCGGTCGCGCTGGGCAGCGCCGCGGGCGGCTACAGCCTCGGTCAACAATACCTCGCTGCCATCTACGTCGGAGAAGGTGCGGACACCGGTGGTGGGCAGGAACTGGCGGATGCCCTGGCCCATTACCAGGTAGTCGGCCAGCTGAATGCGGGTCAGGTTAGCATCAGGCTTGAAGCCGTTAGACATGCCATCTACGAGGCGGTTGGTCACAGCCATCTTGATGGCTGCTTCGGCGGGGTGGCCAGCGATGTCGTTCAGGTTCGAGGTGCCAGCAGGGGTTTGCAGCACGATTTTGCCTTTGATGGTTTCGGGCAGGGCCGCACCGCGCAGGCCTTCTACCCGCAGGGTCCAGGTACCGGAGATGGGCGAAGTCACAGCCACACTGCGGTCGGTGGAGATGGTGAAGGTAACAGGGGTACCCGAGCTACGACGCACACCGTTGGGGTCGAGCAACACCAGCGTGGTGGTGTTGCCGGTTTCGCCCAGCAGGCCAGCCGATGTAACTTTGGCTTCCAAGCTGTTAACGCCGGCGCCCACCTGGAATTTGATTTCGTTTCCAGCCGTAATGGCGGGGTCAAACTTGATGGTGAAAGGCGTGGTAGCAGCGCTCGAATTCACGCTGCTCTTGAAGGTACGGGTGGCATTCAGCGTCGAACCGTAGGAGGTGGAGCGGAAGGCCTGGTCAACGGCGGCGAAGGCGTTCACGTAGCCGGCACCTACTTCCCACGACTCACGGCCGGGCATGTTGGTGGCGGTTTGTTGAATCAGGGCCTTCACCTGGGCTGGCGAGAGCGAAGGCTTGGCTTCCAGAATCAGGGCGATGACGCCGGCCACGTGGGGCGTCGACATCGAGGTGCCGCTGCTATGGGTGTAGAAAGGAACCTGAGCGGGCGTGAGCACGGCCACGTCGGTGGGCGTGCCGAGGGCAGCTACCGGAGCAATCACACGGGTCGACACAACGTCAACGCCCGGTCCAGTAATCACGGGCTCGTTCTTAAACGTCCAGGTTTCGCCGTCTACCACGAAGGTGCCCTGCTCGCCCTTCACACCGCGCGAAGAGAAGCCAGCCAGTTGGCCGTTGCGGTCGCCAGCGCCCACCGAGATGGTCCAGGGAGCAATAGCGTAAGGGTTGTGGGTGTCGGCGCCGGGGCCGGAGTTGCCAGCAGCAAACACCACCGTCATGCCACGGTCGTAGCACTTCTTGGTCACCACGTTGATGGGGTGGTTGGGGTTGAAGGCACCGCTCGAACCGAAGGAGTTGCTGATAACGCGGATGTTGTACTGGAACTGGTGCGTGAGGGCGTAGTCGAAACCGCCGATGGCGTCGAGAACAAACAGGGCACCGCCCGAGCCGTAGCCCACCAGCGAAGCGCCGGGCGCTACGCCTTCGTATTTGCCACCCGAACGGGCGCCGTTGCCGCCCACCGTGCCGGTGCAGTGCGTGCCGTGGCCCGAGTTGGTGTCGGTGTTGAGCACACCTTCAATTGGGGTGAACGGCAACATGCCATCCACGCTGTTGAGGTTGGTGGTGCCCAGTACGTTTTGAACCAGGTGCGAGCCGAACTTAATGTCTTCGTGGGTACCGTCTACACCGCTGTCGTTGATGAGAACGCCAATGCCACGGCCCGAAACCGGCGTGCCGTTGTTGCGCGTCGTGGTTTCGCGGTCGGTACGCAGGCGCTTCACGCCCGTCAGGTTGGTATCGTCGAAGTTGTAAAAGTCAAGCTGTTTGTTGCTGTAAAGCGAACGCACGGCCGGATTCTGAGCCAAGGCGTCAATTTGCGCAGCAGTAGCCATCACACCCGCCACTGGCAAGGCTTTGAAGGTGATGCCTTTGGTAATACCCAGCTCCTGGAGCAAGGCCAGTTGCGAGGCCTGAGGGGCACCGCTTCCATTAAATGTAACAATTACCTGAATCATAGGGCTGGTGGCAAGGGCAGTCCGCAGTTCGGGGTCTACCGTAGCCTGGCCAAACGAAGTGCCAGCGCTGAGACCTACCATGAGGCAGGTTGCTAGGAAAGTTTTTTTCATGTAGCTGTGTGAGAATATGGAAATGGGTTGGTGGACAGTATGGACAGAGAGAAGAGAATCACGAATGGCGCCCGCCTTATCTGGCCTTCCACAGACTTACGGAGACTTAAGATGTATGGATTTACCAGTTTTGAAATTTTTTTCAATAATTGGTCATTTTGATAAAATATGAATAAAGTTCTTGGCCATTCCCCCCATACCTCTTGAAATTTTCATGCTACATACCGCCATTTCGCGCATTTGTCTCAATCGTCCATATCCCCTTGATGTGCCTATATCTTTATTTTTTTGACTTTTCCGGGGTAGCCGCCTTCAACCACTGTGCCCGATGACTTTGAGATGTGCTACTGCCTAACCGATATATTTGATGATGAATCGGCAGACCGGAATACGATTTGGGGGAATTTTGCTACTGGGAGTATTCATACTACTGGGGCTTAATTGGACGTGCCCACTGCCTCCAGCACCGCGCTAATTTCCCGTGGTGCTGGCCGCCGACGGCACCGTACTGCACGCCTACCTCAACGCCACGCAGAAGTGGCGCATGAAAACCGAGCTGGCTGAGCCGCTGGACGTCCGGCGCCACGCTGTCCCGGCGCTGGCCCCGCACCTGGCACGCCGGCTGGTGGCGCAGTTCCCATGGCAGGCCAGCATCCGGTCCACGCTGCGGCGCGGCCCCCAGGCCAAGGCCGAATACCTGCTCAACCGCGCCGAAAAACAGCCGCCGCTGCTAAGCTGCGCGGCGGGCAGCGAGGTGCGGCAGGTGTTTTGGTACGTGAACGACCGGTTTCTGCGCGCTGCGGCGGCTACGGGACGGGTGTTCATCAGCCCGCCCACGGGCAACGTGAAAATCTCCCGCGCCGACGACCACGGCCGCAACGTGGACATTCAGCTGCCAGTAGCCGAGCTCTAGGAAGCTGCTGTCGCTATTTAATTTCCAAAAAAGCACGCCGGCACCCCTGCCACACCCGGCACCGCCGCAAACACGTTGCCAGCCAGCGGATACTGCTCGTGCTGCTCCGGCGTGAAGCCATCGCGGGCGGTGGTGATATAGAGCGTGGCCAAATCGGGCCCACCGAAGGCGCAGGAGGAAGTAAAGGGCGCGGGCACGGTTATTTGCTGGAGCAGCGCGCCGGTGCCGGGGTCGTAGCGGTGCACGGCAGCGCCGCACCACAGCGCTACCCACAGCTTGCCCTCTGCGTCGATGGTCATGCCATCGGGCAGCCCATCTTCGTCTTCCGGAAAGCGGATAACGACCCGCGGGTTGGCAATGCTGCCGGTCGCGTTGTCGTAGTCGAACGCCTGCACCGTGAGGGTGGGTGTGTCGATGTAGTACATGGTCCGGTGGTCTAGCGACCAGGCGATGCCGTTGGAATTGGTGATGCCGCGCAACATTACGTGCAGGCTGCCATCGGGGTCGAAGCGGTAGAGGGTGCCGGCGTGGGGCCGCTGCTCCATGTGAAACGTGCCCACCCAAAACCGGCCCGCCGGGTCGCACTTGCCGTCGTTGAAGCGCAGGTTGGAGTCAGTGAGCGGATTGGCCAGGAGCTTGAGGTGACCGGTGCGCAGGTCGAGCTCGTGAATGCCGGTTTGCAGGGCCAGCAGCACGTTACCGTTGCGCATGGGCACCGCCGTGCCCACCCGCGCGCCCGTCGGAAAGCTGGAGTCCTGCCCGGTGGCCGGGTCGAACACGTGCAAGGCATGGCCTTCGATATCAACCCAGTATAGCTGTTGCGTGGTGGGGTTCCACACGGCCCCCTCGCCCAGGGCTGCTTGCGCATGCAGTACGGCGTGTGCTTCCATAATGAGTGTTTAGCCATTAGCACTTAGCTACCAGCTGTTAGATTTCGGGTTCATCAACAATGACTTGCAGAAGGCGTAGCGGCGTCAGTGGGGCTGGGAGAGGGCGCTGTAGTTGAGCACTTCCAGTTGCCCCCGCAACGTCACTTCTACGGCAGTTTTCGTCTCGATGGGACATTGCTCGGCGATGCCCAGCGCGTGCAGCGCGGCGCAGTAATGGTTAATTAGTACGGCTTCGCCGGCCAGCACAATGCTGGCGGGCAGGTTATTGAGTAGGTCCCGGCATTCGCTGCCAATCACCAGGCCGCTCAGGTAAAAATAATTTTCCCGCTTGCTGGCTTTACCGAACAGGTCGTTGGTGCGCACCATAAATGCGTTGTGCAGCAGGTTGGCGTGCTGGCTGGCGCGCACGCCCTGTTCGAACCAGTGCCGGTGGTTGGCCTCCTCCAGCCGGCCGCCTTCTTCCACCGAGGCGGCCAGAATGCTTTCCTTCGACAGGAGCGAAAAAAGCTCTCCCGTCATGTAGGTTTCAAACGCCACGGCCTGGCCCGCGCGCACCCGCACGTGCTTGGCGTGCGTGCCGGGGTGCAGAAAAAGCTGCTCCTCGTCACTGGTTTCGAAGCCGCAGCCCACCAACTGCACTTCTTCGCCGCGCATCACATCAGCCTCGCTTTTGACGCCGGAAATTAGCAGGACCGGATGGGCAAAATCAGCGGTTGGCGCGAGGGTTTTGGTAGCCAGGTCGGCGCCATCGGTGGCGAAAGGCAGCGCCTTGTAGGGCAACTCCATCATGCCAATAGTAGATGAAGCCATGCCCGACATTACCACGGGCACCCCTTTCAGTGAAGTACCAACGGCTTTTTCCAGCGTTGTGAGGTGCTTGCGCACAATGCCCAGGTAGAACGCCATGCGCTGCTCGGCAGGCTGGTTGGCTTGCTGCCAAAGCTCGGCCGTGGCCGCATTGCCTTCCTTGGAGCTGGCCTCGGCCAGCACGTTGAGCCCCGCACGCTCCACCAGCCGCAGCCGGAAAGATGAAGTGCCCCAATCGCAGCTGAGGAAAGTGGTTTGTGAGTCCATGGTTCTGTAAGAACGTAAACTCCCCTCCTCAGCCGAGGAGGGGATGTTCGAGCCAAAGGCTCGAACGGGGGTGGTTGGCCTCGTTGAACGACTCGCAGCCGCTTCGTTCGGGTGTCGTTCAACGAGGTCAACCACCCCAGCGCCCGCTACGCGGCCGCGTCCCCTCCTCGGCTGAGGAGGGGAGTTTTGCCCTTACCACTCCGCCACGCTGCCGTCGGCATTACGCCAGATGGGGTTGCGCCAGTTGTGGCCAATGGCGGCGCGGCTGAGCAGGTATTCTTCGTTGATTTCAATGCCCAGCCCCGGCCCTTCCGGGATTTTACAGAAGCCGTTTTCGTAGTCAAACACCGTTTTATCCGTCAGGTAATCAAGCAGGTCGTTTTCCTTATTGTAGTGAATGCCCAGGCTTTGCTCCTGAATGAAAGCATTGTGGCAGGTGGCGTCTACCTGCAGGCAGGCAGCCAGCGCAATGGGGCCCAGCGGGCAGTGCGGAGCCGCCGCCACGTCAAACGCCTCGGCCATGCTGATGATTTTTTTGCATTCCGTGATGCCACCGGCGTGCGAGAGGTCGGGCTGGATGATGTCGGCGTAGCCATCAATAAGCAGCTGCTTGAAGTCCCAGCGCGAAAACATCCGCTCGCCCGTGGCAATGGGGATGGTCGTGTGCCGGGCAATTTCGCGCAGGGCCTCGTTGTTCTGCGACAGCACCGGCTCTTCGATGAACATGGGGCGGTAGGCTTCCAGCTCCTTGGCCAGCACCTTGGCCATGGGCTTGTGCACGCGGCCGTGGAAATCGATGCCGATGCCCAAGCCCGGCCCACCGGCCTCGCGCACGGCCGCGATGCGGGCCAGCGCGGCGTCAATCTTGACGTAGGAATCGATGTATTCCATCTCGTCGGTGGCGTTCATTTTCACAGCCGTGAAACCCTTGGCCACCATGCCGGCCGCCGCCTGGCCCACTTCGTGGGGCCGGTCGCCGCCAATCCAGGAATATACGCGCATCACGTCGCGCACCCGGCCGCCCAGCAGCTGGTGAATGGGGGCGTTGTGGTATTTGCCCTTTATGTCCCACAAAGCCTGGTCGATGCCGGCAATGGCCGACATTAAGATGGGGCCACCGCGGTAGAAGCCGCCGCGGTACATCACCTGCCAATGGTCTTCGATGTTGAGCGGATTTTTGCCGACGAGGTTTTCCATCAGCTCGGCCACGGCGGCGGCCACGGTAGCGGCCCGGCCTTCAATCACGGGTTCTCCCCACCCCACAAGGCCAGCATCGGTTTCTAGCCTTAGAAACAGCCAGCGCGGCGGCACTTGGTATAATGTAAAGCGGGTGATTTTCATGGGATGTTTGTTAGCATACGAAACGTTAACAGAACGTCATGCTGAGCGGAGCCGAAGCATCTCTACCGTGTAAGTAAATCAATCACCCAGCGAAGCGGTAGAGATGCTTGGCTCCGCTCAGCATGACCGGTGGTTGGGTTGTTCTGCTCTGGTTCTACATCGTTCTACCCCGCCACCGCTTGCACAAATTGCCGGGCTTTTTCCGTCAGCTGCCGCAGGTATTCCTCCGTTACGGGCTGGCTGGTATCTACCAGCGCGCTGCCCAGCCCGAAGGCCACGGCACCGGCTTTCTGAAAATTCCGGATGTTATCGAGCGACACACCGCCGGTGGGCATGAGGGGGATGAAGGGCAGCGGCCCGGCTATGTCCTTGAAATAAGTGGCCCCTACCGAGGCAGGAAACACCTTGATGATGTCGCCGCCGTGTTCGTAAGCCTGTAGGATTTCGGTGGCCGTGAATGCGCCGGGAATGCTCACGGCGCCGTAGCGCTTGGTCATTCGGATGGTCTTTTTGTTGACCGTGGGCGAGATAATGAACTGCGCGCCGGCTAGCAGGGCGGCGCGGGCCGTTTCGGCGTCGAGCACGGTGCCAGCGCCCACCAGCAGTTTGCCCGCCATGGCGCCCGCCAGCTCTGCGATGGAAGCCAGTGCACCGGGCGAGTTCAGGGTGACTTCTATGCTCCGGACGCCACCCGCGTGCAGGGCCTGCGCCATTTTCACCAGGTCAGGTGGGTGAGCCCCGCGCACGATGGCCACCAGCTTGTGTTCCAATAGATGCGCCAACGCTGTCATAGCCGGTTTCAAAAAAAGGTGGTGCGGGACTGCTGCTTCCTGACAACGTAGAACGCGGAAGGCGGGTTAGAATCGCCACCGCCGAAACCGGCACGAAACACGAACGCCGCGAACCGAGTACGCTTATTACTGCCTGGCTTGTCAGCGCTGGGGCTCTTCACCTTTTACTGTTTGCCATGGGTCCCCAATTTCTTTTTGCCACGGGCATAGAAAACAGCAACCCCACCATTCAAAACGGCACGGTGCGCGTGGACGAAATGGCGAAATGCGGGCATTACGAGCATTGGCAGAAGGATTTTGAGCTGGTGCAGGAGTTGGGCATTTGCTTCCTGCGCTACGGGCCGCCCATTCACACCACGTTTTTGGGCCCGGGCAAGTACGACTGGGCCTTTGCCGACGCCACGTTTCAGGACCTGCTGCGGCGCAACATTGCACCCATTGTAGACCTGTGCCACTTCGGCGTGCCCGACTGGATAGGCAATTTTCAGAACCCCGATTTCCCCGTGCTGTTTGCCCAGTACGCCCGCGCTTTTGCCGAGCGGTTTCCGTGGGTGCAACTCTACACGCCGGTAAACGAGATGTACATCTGCGCGCAGTTCTCGGCGCTATACGGCTGGTGGAACGAGCAGCTCAGCTCCGACAAAGCCTTCGTGACGGCCCTCAAGCACATTGTGAAGGCCAACGTGCTGGCCATGCGCGCCATTGTAGAAGTGCGGGCCGATGCCATTTTCATTCAGAGTGAGTCGTCGGAATACTTCCACGCCGAAAACCCGGCCGCCATTCGCCCGGCTGAAATCATGAACGCCCGCCGCTTTCTGTCGCTGGACCTGAACTACGGCCGGCGCGTGGACTCCGAAATGTACGAGTACCTGATGGACAGCGGCATGACGCGCGAGGAATACCACTTCTTCATGCACAACAACCTAAGGCATCATTGCATCATGGGCAATGACTACTACAGGACCAACGAGCACCGCGTGTCAGCCGACGGCCGTACCCGCGCGGCGGGCGAAATTTTTGGTTACCACGTCATCACCAGCCAGTACCACGACCGTTACCGCCTGCCCGTGATGCACACCGAAACCAACCTCTGGCAGGGTCCCTGCGGCGACGAAGCCGTGAACTGGCTCTGGAAAGAGTGGGCCAATGTACTGCGCGTGCGCAACGACGGCGTGCCCGTGGTGGGATTTACGTGGTATTCCCTCACCGACCAGGTGGACTGGGATACCGCCCTGCGCGAAGACAACGGCAACCTCAACCCCCTCGGCCTCTACGACCTGAACCGCAACATCCGGCCCGTGGGCCAAGCCTACAAGCAACTCATCGCCGACTGGGACCACGTGCTTCCAACCCGCAGCATCTGCCTGCAGGTGCCCATCGTAATGCCCCAGGAAAGCCACCGCATCTGGGCCCAGGCGCAGGAACGCAAGGCCAAAGCCGACTAGGCCAACCGGTCGACCGCACCGGCCAACACCCCTTCTGTTGATGCCACCTAGTTTCGCTCTCTTTCTCCGCAAGGCGCCAGTCATCGTTTGGTTCAAAGGGTGAATATCCGTCGATGGGCAAACGAAAAAGGGCCAGTCAATAATGAATTGCCTGACCCTTTTAGTAAGCTAAAGAGTGTGGGTTTCGGCTTATTTACGGCTTTTCTTAGCTGCGGACTTCGTGCTGGCCATGGTCGGCGACACGAGTTGGCCGTTGCGCACAATCGTTTTGCCGTCTATTTCCACCGTGGCGTTGATGATAGGGAAGCTGTACCCACCTGGTGTTTTATTCTGGCCGCCATACAGCGCATTATTGCCCGTGTTTACGTACACCATGCCGGCCGCGGTGGCCGGGTGGTACGCCTTTGCGTTATCCGTTTTCATCAAGGGATTAAGCCCGATGGAAAACTTGTCTACTTGAAGCCCGGGAGCGCCGTAGGCAGCCATTTGTGCTTTGAAAGCATCGGCTCCCACCTCGGCCTGCACGTTTTCGACTTGACCGTTTTTTAAGTCGGCTTTGAAGCCTTTCAGCGGTTTGCCGTCGGAGACGTTGTCGTTGGCAACCGCGAGCCGGCCCGTAGCCGAAGTTTCTTGGAAGGTGCCGTAGACTAGCCCGCCGGGCAAGTTCGCCGTCCGGTTGTAGATGAGTTTTTCCTGTTGGTCGGCCGCCGACAATACCCCATCATCGGCAAACACGGGGCGGCTGCCCAAGTCCACGGTCAGGTCGGTGCCTTCCGGCGAGGTGATGTGCATTTTTTTACCCGTAGCCAGGAGCTGCTTCATCTGCTCGGCTTGCACGGCAATGGCCGAGTAGTCGGCCCCGATGCTGCCCCATATCATTTGCTCGTAGCCAGCGTAGTCGAGCTGTTGCGCCGCCGCGTAACTTTTGCTCGGGTAGGTTACATACACGCCCCGCTGCATGCTAGCATCTAATTTCTGTTGGTAGCCAGATGCCGCAGCCACCTGGCCGAATTTAGCTCGACGGGCCGTGCTTATGCCTGTCACCACCGCGCGACCGTCTTCAACAGTAGGCAAGCCAATGAACACATCGGCTTGCAACGACATGTTGCTGAACTTATTGGCTTGAATGGCTTCTTCGGGCGTTTCCAAGTTCACGGCGCGCACCACTTTATCAGTTTGGACCCACATGCGGGGCTGTCCGCCAGCGCGGGCCACTTCCACGGCTATGGCTTCCATGAGCGGCATCGTGTGCTGGCCACCCGAAATGATGACTGCCTCGCCGGGTTTTACCCCGGCCGAGGTGTTCACGATTTGCTTGGCAATTTTTTCGTAATCCTGCCCGAAGGCCGAACCGGCTGATAAGAGCAAGGCCGCAGCACAGGCTATTTGCGTAAAGTTTTTCAAAATCGTAACGGGGTTAAAGAGTAAAAAAATGATTTTGGGGTTGGCGCAACCGGTCACGCCGCCTGTCAAGCACTGACGGGCGCAAGCGGAAGAAAATCAGGCTATTTGCTGAAGCACCAATTGCTTATCCAATGTTACAACTAATTATATTAAGTTTAGATAATTTTGTACTTAATTAAAAATTTATTTTATTTTATCTTGCAAATATTCGATTATGATTTTCCATCAATACGCGGGCAGTTCTGGCCTACAGGCCATGCGTGAGGCGCTGATGGGCCAGTGGCAGAACTTCGGCACGGGCGTTGCAAGAGGTGCTTTGCTGGTACCCTTCGCCTGCCCTATCCCTTATGAACAACCGCACCCTTACCGTCCTTGTCCTGCTGCTGGCTGGTTCGCTCAACGCTTCGGCTCAGTTTCGCCTGCCCGGCCTGATAAACATCAAGCTGCCTACGGGGGTGAGAACTCCTACCGGCAACACCAGTAGCAAGCCCACTGGCGGCCTCTCCAACACCGAAGCAGCCAACGGCCTGAAAGCCGCCCTGATGCAGGGCATCGGCAAGGGCGCCGACCAGGCTTCGCAAACCGACGGCTTCTACCTGAACCGCCTCATCCGCATCCCGTTTCCGCCCGATGCCCAGCGCGTGGCCACCACGCTGCGCAGCATCGGGTTGGGCAGCCAGGTCGATAAGTTTGAGCTGAGCCTGAACCGCGGGGCCGAGGACGCGGCCCGTAGCGCCAAGCCCATTTTCCTGTCGGCCATCAAAAGCCTCACCTTTTCGGACGTGTGGAACATTCTCACGGGCCAGCCCGACGCCGCCACCCAGTACCTGAAGCGCACCACCAGCACCCAGCTCACCAGCGCATTCGCCCCCATCATGCAGCAGAGCCTGAGCAAAGTAGGCGCCACCCGCTACTACACCGACCTGGCCACCACCTACAACCAGCTGCCGCTGGGCCAGCCCGTGCAAACCGACCTCACGGAGTACGCCACCGGCAAAGCCGTGGACGGCCTTTTCACGCTCATCGCCCAGGAAGAAGCCAACATCCGCGAAAACCCCGTGGCCCGCACCACCGAATTGCTGCGCCGGGTGTTTGGCCGCAACAGCTAGCGCCTTGGCTTAATTGAATTGATATGCCGGGTGGCGTATGTTTGCGGGCCCTTACCGCAACCGTACGCCACCTTCTTCTTATGTCCAAACTAACTATTCGCAGCCTTGCCGAGCTGGAGGCCTGCGTGGGCCAGGAGCTGGGTGTTTCCGAGATGCACACCGTCACCCAGGAGCAGATTAACCAGTTTGCCGCCGCCACCCTCGACTTCCAGTGGATTCACGTCGATGCGGAGCGCGCGCAGGCGGAGTCGCCGTTCAAGGCCACCATTGCCCATGGCTACCTCACGGTGGCCCTGCTGCCCTACCTGTGGCAGCAAATCGTGGCCATCGAAAACCTGAAAATGCAGGTGAACTACGAAATCGAAAGCCTGCGCTTCAACCAGGCCGTGACTGTGAACAGCCAGGTGCAACTGCGCGCTAGCATGCTCTCTGTGGCCAACCTGCGCGGCATTGCAAAGGCCCGTGTGGGCGTAACCCTGGAAATTGAAGGCTCCAAAAAGCCCGCCTACACGGGCGTGGTCACGTTCCTATACCACTTCCAGGAACCGGCATAAGGCTAGACCGAAACATTAAAACTCAGAAGGTCATGCTGAGCTTGTCGAAGTATCTCTACTGCGCCACCAAACAGATTTAGTATTGCGGTAGAGATGCTTCGGCAAGCTCAGCATGACCGTTCTGGGTATCCTAAAGTCGGAACCTACTCTGCGGCCTGGTCTTCCAGGTACTCCTCGCCTTCCCGCACCGGCAGCATATCCTTGGCTTCTTCCTCGGTGAACAGCCGCGAGCGAATCAGAAACCGCACGCCCAGCGGTATTTCCAGCGAGAAGCTGGCGCCCCGGCCCTTGGTCACGTCCACGGTGAGCTGGGTGTGCTGCCAATACTCGAACTGGCTGGTGCTCATAAAGAAGTCGCAGCCGTGAATCTGGCCCAGCCACACGTCGTTGCCGCCGATGCGGAACTCCCCTTTCTGGAAGCACATGGGCGAGGAGCCGTCGCAGCACCCGCCGCTTTGGTGGAACATGAGCGGGCCATTTTCGTCGCGCAGCAGGTCAATGGTGGCTTCGGCAGCAGTGGTAACGAGGACTCTTGGAGTTGACATGTTTTCAATGGGTAAATAGCTGAATGAGTGAGCTCCATTCTCAGCCGATGGGCCACTGCAGGAAACCGCTGCTTACAAAAACCTGATTTCGGAACGAAGTGCCTTGGGTGCGCGGCCTTTGCGATAAAAAAAATACCGCTTGCCATCGCGCTGGTCTTTTATTGTGCTGTTTTCAAGGTCGTAAAAAAGGCCGTGGGCCGGGTCGGTAAGCCGCGTAATGGCTCCTGTCTCGGCATTGCGCTGGTCTACCTGTAGGGGCCGGCCGGGCTGGGGCAGTGCATATACCCGCAGGGTTGGCATGCCGTGCCGTGGAGGTATCTCGCGCAGTACCCAATCCGGGTTATTTGTACCAGGCACTGGCAGCTTCTGGCCGTGGGCTTCTAGCGAAATGAACACGACACTCAAGGCGAGTAACCAGCTGTTTTTTGTTTGCATGGTAGTCAAACTGTTAAAAACGGGAATAGTTGAATCTACGCAAAAATCAGACGGACCGCTACTTAGCCGAGGCATTAGGCTTTCATCCTGACCAAACCAGAACGTCATGCCGAGCGCAGCCGAAGCATCTCTACCGCGCAACCGACTAAAGTTACTATTGCGGTAGAGATGCTTCGGCTGCGCTCAGCATGACGTTCTTTTTTAGCGACGATTCCGCCCAACGGCTTAAAAGAAGCCCAATTTCTGCTTGCTGTAGCTGATGAGCATGTTTTTGGTCTGGCGGTAGTGGGCGAGCATCATCTTGTGATTTTCGCGGCCAAACCCCGACGCTTTGTAGCCGCCGAAGGGCGCGCCGGCGGGGTAGTCGTGGTAGCAGTTCACCCACACGCGGCCGGCCTGAATGGCGCGGGGCATTGTGTAGAGCTCGTGGGCATCGCGGCTCCAGAGGCCGGCGCCGAGGCCGTAGAGCGTGTCGTTGGCCATTTCAATGGCCTCGTCGTTGTCTTTGAAGGTCGTCACGGACAGCACCGGGCCGAATATTTCCTCCTGGAAAATCCGCATTTTGTTGTGTCCGCGGAAGATGGTAGGCTGGATGTAGTAGCCCTCGGCTAGCGTGCCGTCTTGCTGCGAGTAGGCTTCACCACCCACCAACACCTCAGCGCCTTCGGCCTTGCCGATTTCCAGGTAGCTCAGGATTTTCTCAAATTGGTCGTTGCTGGCCTGGGCACCCATCATCGTAGCGGGGTCCATGGGATTGCCGAGCTTAATGGCTTTCACGCGCTCAATGACGCGGGTGATAAACTCGTCGTAGATGTCTTCGTGCACCAGCATCCGCGAGGGGCAGGTGCAGATTTCGCCCTGGTTGAGGGCAAACATGACGGCGCCTTCGATGCACTTGTCGAGGAAGTCGTCGTCGTGGTCCATCACGCTCTTGCAAAAGACGTTCGGCGACTTTCCGCCCAGCTCCATGGTCACGGGAATGATGTTTTCGGCAGCATACTGCAGGATGAGGCGACCGGTGGTGGTTTCGCCGGTAAAGGCCACTTTGTTTACACGCTTGTTGCTGGCCAGGGGCTTGCCGGCTTCCAGGCCGAAGCCGTTCACGACGTTGAGCACGCCGGGCGGAATCACGTCCTGCAGCAGCTCCATGAGCACCATGATGCTGGCCGGGGTTTGCTCGGCGGGCTTCACCACCACGCAGCAGCCGGCGGCCAGGGCGGGCGCAATCTTCCAGGTGGCCATCAGCAGCGGGAAGTTCCAGGGGATAATCTGGCCCACCACGCCCAGCGGCTCCTGAATCACAAGCGAGAGCGTGGTTTCGTTCAGCTCCGTGGCCGAGCCTTCTTCGGCCCGAATCACGCCCGCGAAGTAGCGGAAGTGGTCGATGGCCAGCGGCAGGTCGGCCGCCATGGTTTCGCGGATGGCCTTGCCGTTTTCCACGGTTTCCACAGCTGCCAGGTGGGCCAGGTTGGCCTCCATGATGTCGGCAATTTTCAGCAGCACGTTGCTGCGCGTGGTGGGCGAGGCCTTGCTCCAGGTTTTGAAGGCTTCGTGAGCGGCGTCCAGGGCCAGCTCAATGTCTTCTTTGGTGCTGCGGGCTACTTTGCAAAAGGCTTTGCCGTCGATGGGCGAGGGATTTTCAAAGTACTGGCCCTTGACGGGGGCCACCCATTTGCCGCCGATGAAATTGTCATAATGGGACTTGAATTTGGGACGTGCTACCACGGTGGAGGTTGCTTCGAGAGTTTCAGCCATGACGTTGTTAAAAAAGTAAAGGTTGAGTGGGAATGTCAGATGGTAAAGGTCTCTGAATAACCTTTTCACGGGTTGTGGTATTGTCTTAAAGTGTGCGGGAATAATCGCAACTTGTGGAGCGGCTTGAATAACAGGGCCCGTCATGCCGAGCGCAGCCGAGGCATCTCGCGTGCCGCAGTAATCCATCGTTAGACAATGCGAGCGAGATGCCTCGGCTGCGCTCGGCATGACGTTCTTCTTTCGTTTGTTCACCAATCTCATCCCACCCATGCCGTCCCGCCTGCACCTGTCCGCTGCCATTGCCCCGCTCGCCCCCGAGCGCCTGCACAGCCTCGTCGAAAACCGCACCGTGTACGCCCTCGATGGCTTTGAGCTGAACGTGTTCGAAACCCACCAAGCCGCCCACCGCGTCCGTCTGCGCCTCGAGGGTTTGGCCCTGACCACCATGCTGCGCGGCAAAAAGGTGATGCACCTGCCCGGCCGCGCCGCCTTCGACTACCTCCCTGGCGAGTCGGTGGTGGTGGAGAAAGAGGGGCTGATGGAAATTGACTTCCCCGAGGCCTGCCTCTGCCAGCCCACTCAGTGCCTGGCCGTGGCCATTGCGCCCGATACCATCCGCCACACCCTGGACCTGCTCAACGAGCGCTACCCCCGCGCCGAAGCCCACCAGCCGTGGTCCCTGCAGCAGCCCGACTACGCCCACCTCACCAACACCCCCGAGCTGACCGACACGCTGAGCCGGCTGGTGGCCGTGTCGCGCACATCCCACGCCAACAAGGACGTGCTGGCCGGCTTCACCATGCAGGAATTGCTGGTGCGCCTGATGCAGACACAGGCCCGCCAGCTCATTTTCCACGACTACGCCCGCTACGTTACCACGCACCGTTTCGCGGCCGTGGTGGACTACATCAAGCAGCACCTGTCCGAGAAATTATCCATCGATAAACTCAGCGCTCTGGCCTGCATGAGCAAGGCCACGTTCTTCCGCGTCTTCAAGCGCGAGTTCGGCATTACACCCGTCGAGTTCATCATCCGGGAGCGGCTGGGCGAGGCCAAGCGCCTGCTGCGCCACCCCTTGGCCAGCGTAGCCGACGTGTGCCTGCGGGCGGGGTTCAACAACCTCTCCTACTTCCAGGCTTTGTTCAAGAAGCACGAAGGCGTGACGCCAGGCGCCTATAGGAAGCAACTGGTGTAAGAACGCGCCTCGGCGCGTTCTTACACCGCGTATTCGATGGCCGTGATTTCCACAATTTCCTCGGTTGGCCCCAGCTTCAGCGGCACTTGCTTTTTCAGCTTCTGGCCCTGCACGGCCCGCGCAATGGGCGCCACAAAGGCGACTTTGCCGGCGGTAATATCCGCTTCATCCACCCCCACAATGGTGAACGTTCGCTCCTGCCCCACCCTGCCGCCGCGTACCGTGCGCAGCGTGACGGTGGCCCCAAAGCGCACTTCCTTGGGCGGCTGCCCGGCGGGGTCCACGGGTTTGGCGCTGCCCAGCCGCTCGGCAAGCAGGGCAATGCGGCCGTTGCAGAAAGACAGCTGGTGGGTGCGGTCGGTGTCGTTGTCGTGGTTGGCTTCGGCCAGGGCGCGCTCGGCTTCCAGAGCGATAAGCTCGGCGCGCAGCAGCTCCAAGCCGTGAGGCGTCACGTAGTTGGGCGTGCCGGGCGGCAGCGCCGCGCGGGGCGGAATGATGGGCGGCGTCTGGGCATCGTCCTCTTTGGTAAATCCTCGGCTCATGGATGGTTGAACGCAGGCACATGAGGCGGGTTGCCGGGGTGCGTGCGGCCCTGTGCAGCCGGCCCCAGTTATCCAGAGTCGCAGTAAGCTGCGCGGGGCGCAACCATCGGCAGCATCACGCTGTTGAAGGGGCTTTGTGCCCTGGCCACCGTGCCGCCGTTTCCTTCCATGCCCAGTACCGCTTTTGATACGCGTCTTCCCACCCTACCAATCCATGCGGTATCGCCGCCGCTCAGCAAGGCCCTGGTCTGGCTCATGGCCATCACCTGCGGCCTGGTGGTGGCCAACCTTTATTACAACCAGCCGCTGCTGGGCGAAATTGGCCGCACGTTTGGGCTTTCCGAGAGCCGCGTGAGCTTGGTGGCCACCGTGACGCAGGTGGGTTACACGCTGGGCCTGCTGCTGGTGGTGCCCCTCGGCGACAAACGGGAACGCAAGGGCCTCACCCTGATGCTGCTGCTGTGCGCCGCCGTTTGCATGGCCGGGGCTGCTTACGCGCCCAGCTTCGCGCTGCTGGTAGTGGCCAGCCTGCTGGCTGGGGTGTTCTCGTCGGTACCTCAATTGCTGATTCCCATGGCAGCCTCGCTGGCTTCGGAGGAGCAGCGGGGCCGGGTAGTGGGCAAGGTGATGAGCGGGCTGCTGATTGGCATTCTGCTCTCGCGCACCATCAGCGGCTACGTGGGGCTGCATTTCGGCTGGCGCGCCATGTACTGGGTGGGGGCTGCGCTCATGGTGCTGCTCACCCTGGTGCTGGCCCGGATGCTGCCGCGCAACCAGTCGCACTACGCGGGCAGCTACGGCAGCCTGCTCCGTTCCCTGGGCACCCTGGCCCGGCAGCTGCCGGTGCTGCGCCGCTCGGCGCTGGTGGGGGCCTGCCTGTTCGGGGGCTTCAGCGCGTTCTGGACCACGCTGGTCTTCTTTCTGGAAAGCGACGCCTACCATTACCACAGCGACGCGGCCGGCCTCTTTGGCCTGGTGGGCGCGGCCGGGGCCTTCGCGGCTTCCTTCGCCGGCAAATCGGCCGACCGCAAGGGGCCGGACTACGCCCTCACGCTGGGCATTCTGCTGTTTCTGGGCGGCTTCCTGCTGCTGGGCTTCGGCGGCTACCACCTGGCGGGCCTCATCGTGGGCGTACTTATTGTGGACGTGGGCCAGCAGATGGCCCACATTTCCAACCAGACCCGCGTGTTCAGCCTGCTCCCCGAAGCACGCAGCCGCCTCAACACCGTGTACATGACGGCCTGCTTCATCGGGGCTTCGGCCGGCTCCTTCCTGGGCGGCTTCGCCTGGGACCATTTCCAGTGGCCCGGCGTGTGCGCCGTGGGCCTGGGCCTGGTGGCGCTTGCCTACTGCGCGAATCGGTTTTACGGCCGGGAATAGTCCCCCCGCTACTGCGCGGCAGCCAGCCGCTCCATGCACGTGCGCAGGCTTGCCTGCCAGTGCGGAATGGCCACGCCAAGCTGGGCTTTGGCCTTGGTCTTGTCCATCACCGAATACATGGGGCGGGTGGCCTTGGTGGGGTATTCGGCCGTGCGAATGGCCACGGTGCGTGTAGGCAGACCGCCCAATTCGAAAATGGCCACCGCGAAATCGTACCACGACGTGAGGCCTTCGTTGCTGTAATGGTAGAGGCCAAACTGCTGGTTCTGGGTTTCGATGATGGTGAGGATGCAGCCCGCCAAATCGATGGCGTAAGTAGGCGTACCCACCTGGTCCCAGATAACGCGCAGCTCCTCGCGCTCGCGTCCAAACTTCAGCATGGTTTTCACGAAGTTATTGGCGTATTCAGAGTACAGCCAACTGGTGCGCAGGATGAAAAACCGGTCGGTGTGGGCCGCTATCACCTGCTCGCCTTCCAGCTTGGTGAGGCCGTACACGCTGATGGGCTCGGTGGCATCGGTTTCGAGCAGCGGCAGGTTACCATTACCGGCAAACACGAAATCAGTGGAAATCTGAATGAGCACGGTACCGTAGTCGCCACATAAGCGGGCCAGATTTTCCACACCGTCGCGGTTGATTTTGCGGGCCAGCTCTACTTCATCTTCCGCCTTATCCACGGCCGTGTAGGCGGCGCAGTTGATGGCATAGGCCGGGCGGTGCTGGGCAAAAAGCGCTGCCAGACCCTCCGTGTCAAGAATATTGCCCTGCGCCTCAGACAGAAACACCAAGCCGGACGTGCCTCTTTCCTGCGCTACGTGCGCCAGGCACTGCCCCAATTGCCCGGAGGCCCCAAAAATCAGTGTCGTACGCATTGCCAAGCCTTAAATGAAGCGCCAAAGTTAGGGTTGTTCCGGCGGCGGCAATAGTTTCAGGCCCGCCGACACTTCCTTGCCCACAATCACCTGCTTGTTTTTGATGGGCTCGAAGCGCACTTCGCGTGGCTGTTTCTCGCTCAGGTATTTCCAGTAGCGCAGGGGCATGTGGCGGCGGTGCAGCTTCAGGTTCTTGCGCTCCGGGATGTTCACGTGGTCGAAATACGACTGCCAGAGCAGCTTAAACAGAGGCTCGCGCTCATCGAGCACCGTGGCGGAAAGGTCGGAGGACTTCTGCGGCTTATCTGGTTCGAAGCGCACCACATCGGTGCGGGTCAGGTCGTAGTACAGGCCGTAATGGCGGCGACTGTCGTAAATCAGCCAGCGCTGGTCGGCGTAGCGCTTGGTGAAGTGCGCGGCGATGAGCGGCAGCACGTCGAAGTCGGGCTCGATGGTGGCGTGAAACAGCTCGTCGGTGGTTTTTTCGAAGCGCACGAAGGCTTCCATGCGGTGCTTCTCGCGGAACATCTGCTGGGCCAGGCGCTGGATGCGGCGCACGTCGGCATTGGCATAGTTCTCCGAAATATCGCGGCCGGAGCGCAGGGCCAGGTCCACGTACCGGAAAATGAGCAGCTCCCGCTCGGCGTCTTCGCTCAGAAACACGTGGTAGAGACGGGCGCGGGCCTCGGCATCCATCGTCTTCAGCAGCCCTTCCCACACGCGGGTGGCCAGGGCTTCGTCGGTTTCGCGGTGGGCGGGCTGGGCAAACAGGCCGGTCTGGGCCGTGGCCTCGGGTTGAATGCTGTTGGGCGCCGCCCGCCAGTCGTACACCGTAAAAATCACCGTGAGCAAGCCCTCAAACGTGCCATCGTAGGTATAGTCGCGGGGTGGCGCGGTGAGCTCGGGGGCACCAGCCCGGCGAGCGGGCGTGACACCAGGGGCGGAAGGCGGGCGGCGTACGGGTCGCAAGGGCAATAAAAGTTGAAGTAATAAAGCGAGGCTAACCGGATTTTACTACGGCAAAAATCACTGCTGCCATTCTGATTTCAACATGGACATCACGATTTTATCGTGGAACGAACCCCGCCGAAGGCAGGCCTGCCGCAGGCGGCCCTCCACCCTAAAACCAGCCTTAGCATACGCTTTCAAGCCGCCCGTGTTCGGCTCCGAAACGGTGAGCATAATCCGGTTGAGGCCGAGCGTGGTGAAGCCGATGGCTACTACTTCTTTGGTTACTGCAGTGCCGATTCCCTTACCCCAAAAGGCTTTTTCACCAATCAGAATAAAGTATTCACCCGATTGATTGGTAGTGGAGACGCCCGACAGCCCGGCGTAGCCAATCAGCTCGTTAGTATCCGTGGCGTAGATGCCCAAATTGAGGCTTTTTGCGTCCTGCAAGGTGGCCACAAACCAGGCATCTACCTGCTGGGGCGTGCTCATGGACTGAAAAACCGACATCGAAAACTCAATAACCTCCGGGTCGGCAATCCATTTATAGAAGTGCGCAACGTCTTCCCGTTGCAAAGGGCTAAGCCTAACCATAGAGCATTTTTTCAGCGAAGGTATCCACCTGGATTTTGCTGAAAGGCTACCAGCCGGGCGGCCCCTTATGCCGCCTGCTGCGTTTCCGTGCTCATCTGGGCCAAAGCGCGGGCGCGGGCATCGTCGTGCAACTGGCGCACCAGCGGCACCAGCTCGCTGATGCGGCAGCAGCACGAGAGGCGCGTGACTTTGTCAGAGGGTGCGACGACAGGCATTGGCACGTTTTGGCGATGGATGATTTTCATAACCGAGAATAAAATGTCGTTTTGCGCGCCGCCCAGGCTGCTGGTTTGTGCCTTGGGCCGGCCTTGCGGGAAGTGAGCGTCGTAGTTCATGGCGGCTTTTAAGAGGCTTGAGCGAATAAATCCAGCTGCTGCGTGACCAGCGCCGAGCGCACCGAAGCGCCCCCGAACAGAATCTGGCGGCGAACCTGCTGCTCGCTCAGCTCGCCGATGATGGCCCGGTGCTCGCCCTGGCAGGTGAGGAAGTACTTGGCGCGCTTGAGCACCACGCCCAGCTGGCGCAGGGTTTCCATGTTGAGTGAGGCAAAGCGGCGGGCGGCCACAATGCGCTTGGCCGAGCGGGCCCCCACGCCGGGAATGCGCAGTATCATTTCGTACTCGGCCGTGTTCACGTCCACCGGAAACACGTGGCGGTTGCGCAGGGCCCAGGCCAGCTTGGGGTCAATTTCCAGGTCGAGGTGCGGGTGGGCCGGGTCGAGGATTTCGTCGGCCTGGAAGCCGTAGAAGCGCATCAACCAATCAGTCTGGTACAGGCGATGCTCCCGGATAACGGGCGGCTGCGTCACCTGCGGCAGGCGGGCGTCGTCGGTCACGGGAATGTAGCCGGAGTAGTACACCCGCTTCAGGCCGTAGCCCGTGTACAGCGAGTCGGTGAGCTTGATGATTTCCAGGTCGGTTTCGCCGCTGGCGCCCACGATGAGCTGCGTACTTTGGCCGGCCGTGGCAAAACCGGGCACTTTCTTGAACAGCGCCTTCTCCTCCTTATTCTGAATAATACCGTCCCGAATCTGGGCCATCGGCGTCAGGATTTCCTGGTAATTCTTCTCCGGGGCCAGCGTGGTCAGGGCCAGCTCCGAAGGCAGCTCGATGTTCACGCTAAGACGGTCGGCGTACAGGCCAGCTTCGGCAATGAGCTCCTCGCTCGCGCCGGGAATGGTTTTGACATGGATGTAGCCGTTGAAATTGTGCTCGGTGCGCAGCTTCTTCACGATGCGCACGAGGCGCTCCATGGTATAATCGGGGCTGCTGAAAATACCGGAGCTCAGGAACAGCCCTTCGATGTAGTTGCGACGGTAGAAGTTGATGGTCAGGTCCACCACTTCGTCCACGGTGAAGGCAGCACGCTTCACGTCGTTGGAGCGGCGCGAGACGCAATAGGCGCAGTCAAAAATGCAGTGGTTAGTGAGCAGAATCTTCAGCAGGCTCACGCAGCGGCCGTCTTCGGTGTAGCTGTGGCAGATGCCCATGCCCTCGGCATTGCCCAGGCCTTTGCTCTCGTTTTTGCGCTTGCCACCGCTGCTGCTGCACGACGCATCGTATTTTGCGGCATCAGCTAATATGCTTAGTTTCTCTTGAATGCGCTCGTTCATGCGAAGTGGCTTGCTTTCGGGCTTAAAAGTAATATACAGCCGCCTATTAGGCGCTATTACTTAAGCTAATTTTTTTGGTAATAGTTTCTTTTTATCAAAAAATAAGCGGACTGTCATTTCCCGTTCTTTAGCAAAGTCAGCTTGTTCTGCACCGGCGTGGGACTGAGCCTGTTCCTGGCGGGCTGGCGGGCGCTTGCAAAGGCGCGCATGGGCTGCAGGCTCCTTTTCGTAATTTGCAGCGTTGCGCCCCATTATGAGCTTTCGCTTTTGTATTTTGTTGGTTCTGGTGCTGCTCCGGCTGGGGGTGCGGCCGGCGCAGGCGCAGGCGTTCGACCCGCGCTCGGCGGTGCCGCCCGACTCGTTGCGGGCCAGCCGAGAAATTCTGCCCCACCGGGCCGACTCCCTGCGCCAGCGCTTCGACGAGGAGCGGATGCTGAACCGGCTGAAGGCCTACTCGCGGCGCAAAACCCTGGCCGGGCGGGCCGTTTCGGCCCTCTTCAACTTCACCAAACGCCAGGAAGAGCGCGCTGGCCTCGATGCCGTGCTGCTGGACCGGCAGTTCGACGCCCACAATTTCAAAATAGTGCGGCGCGTGAACATCCGCACCCTGGACGCCTTCGGCTATAGCCTCACCGACTCCACCAAGGTGCCGCGCTCTTTCCTGGATAAGTCGGGCAACGCGTTCCACATCAAAACGGCGCGCTCGCGGGTGCGGCAGGTGCTGCTGTTCCGGCCCGGCCAGCCGCTGGAGCCCCAGGCACTGTCGGAGTCGGAACGCCTGCTGCGCCAAACGCCTGAGCTGCTCGACGCCCGCGTGCTGGTGAACGAAACCACCACCACGCGCGACAGCGTGGACATTGAGGTGCTCACCACCGACGTGTTCAGCACCTCCGGCGGGTTCGAGCTGGGGTCGGCCACGGCGGGGCGCATCACCCTCGGCGACCAGAATTTTCTGGGCCTGGGCCACCAGCTCAAAAACTCCTACCGCTACGGCCGCGGCCTGAAGAGCGGCACCGACCAGGAGCCCCAGCAGTGGGCGTACGAGGGCAGTTACACGGCGCCCTTCCGGCACTTCATCTTCGCCCAGGCCCGCTACCGCAACGAGTACAACTACCGCGGGGGCGGCCTCACGCTGCGCCGCGACTTCTACTCGCCCAGCGTCCGCTACGCCGGTTCCATAAGTGTCAATACCTTCAACCAAAACGTGGCCCTGCAAATCCCGGCACCCGGCGAGCCCTACGTGTACTACCCGCTGCGCTACTCCGTGCAGGACGCCTGGGTGGGCCGGGCCCTGCGGCTGCGCTCCTACGACCTGGGCTACGAAAACCCCGGCCGCATCATCGTCTCGGGGCGGGTGTTCAATACCAACTACCGCGCGGTGCCGCAGCCCGAACCGGGCGTGCCCATTTCCGCTACCGATTTCCAGAACGGCACCACGGTGCTGGGCACGGTGGGCTACTCCGTGCGCCGCTATTATAAGGACCGGTACCTGTTCGGCTTTGGCCGTACCGAAGACGTGCCCACGGGTACGCTACTCAGCTTCACGGCCGGCTACGAGTTCAACCGCGCGGTGCCGCGCCGCTACATGGACGTGCGCTTGGCGGCGGCGGGCTTCAGCACGCGCAGCGGCTATCTCTACGGGGCCGTGGGCGTGGGCGGCTATCAGCTGATGAACTCCTCGCGCCGTTGGGAGCAGGGCATACTCTCCACCGAGCTTACTTCCTTCACCAAGCTCTACAACCGGGGCAACTGGCAGTACCGGCACTTCCTGGGCAGCAAGGCCACCGTGGGGCTCAACCGCCGGCCGGGCGAGTTCCTGCAGGGCATCACCAACGAGCGGGGCCTGCGGGGCTTTTCGCCGGGCCAGCCCATTCAGGCCACCAGCCGCTTTGTGGTGAACTACGAAACCACGCTGTTTACGCCGCTCT
Source organism: Hymenobacter glacialis (assembly GCF_001816165.1). GTDB lineage: Bacteria > Bacteroidota > Bacteroidia > Cytophagales > Hymenobacteraceae > Hymenobacter > Hymenobacter glacialis. The sequence continues at coordinate 70,441 of NZ_MDZC01000079.1, read as the reverse complement.
CGCTGCTGGGCTTCCGGCTGGCGGGCGTGGCCTTTGCCGATGCCGCCTGGGTGAGTGAGCGCCCCCGCGGGGGCACGCCCTTCTCGGGCTCGCCTTACACCGGGTTTGGCCTGGGCCTGCGGTTTCGCAACGAGTTCACGGCCCTGCGCACCTTCCAGATACTGGTGGGCTACTACCCGCGCGGCATTACCGCCGCCAACGGAATACGCCTGTTTGAGACGAACCGCGAGACGGTGACTTTCACCGACTTTGGCCTGGGCCAGCCCGGCACGGGCCTTTACCAGTAAAACCTGCTAAATACTCGTGTAGCAGTAAGCGTACTGCATTTAAAACGTCATGCTGAGCGCAGCCGAAGCATGACCGCCTTTTTTGCTACGGTTATTTTTGCGTGAGCACTTGAAAAGCCGTCGGGGGTGGCGGAGGAACCAGGCACACAGCACCTGGTTTCTCCGCACCCCCCGACGGCTTTCTATATGTCTGCTACGTAGTTAACCGTTTAAAAGTAAACGGGCAACTCCATTTTTCGACTAGCGCTGGGAATTGAAGGAGATGGGCACGGTGCAGGCCACGCGCACGGGCAGGCCGTTGACACGGGCGGGCTGCCACGGGGGCATCAGCCACACGAGGCGCAGGGCTTCGTCGTTCAGGCCGTTGCCGGGGCCGCTCACCACGTGGGCGTCCTGTACCTTGCCTTCGGCGTTCAGCACGAAATTGACAAATACGCGGCCGGAGATGTTGCGCTGCAAGGCCTGCTTTGGATAGCGGATGGATTTGCTCAGATACGCGGCAAACGCTTTGTCGCCGCCAGTGAACTGGGGCCGAACCTCCGGGTTGATGTACACCGAATCGGGATAAACCAACGGCTTGGCTGGCACCGACGTGCGCTGAGCAGCAGGCAAGGCATTCTCGTTGCCGGCTTGCGCCAGCGTCTGGCTGTGAGCAGTAGCCCCGGTGAAGAGAGCGAAAGCCACTAGGGCTTGAAAGCGTAAAGATTTAAGCACGGCAGTAGGGGATTACGTGAATGAATCAGAAATAAACGAGCAGAATACTCTGATAATTTAATAACGAGTATGTCTGCTTATCGGATTTACACAAATTGTCTTTTCGATGGAATAGCCAAATAATAAGACGGAATAGACTAATAGCACCATAAAACCACCTTTTAGCCCGTTCGGCGTAGATGATGATGCAATATATAGGACAGAAACGCATTTTGCAACATCATACTTTTGATGCTTTTGCACTTATACCGTTGTTTGACCTACTGATTTTTTCTATTATTTATTGCATAATAACAATATCATAAAGAATCAAACTGCTCAATTGAATATGGCTGCTACCTTTGCAATCGTTAATCGACGATAAACGAAATACACTTCTATGGCCTTGCATAAACGAGACCAGTTTACCAGCAGCGAGCAGCAGCTGGCTGTCATTGCCAAAGCCTTGGGGCACCCGGCGCGCATAGCCATTCTGCAGCTGCTGGCGCAACGGCAGTCCTGCGTGTGCGGCGAGCTGGTAACGGAGCTGCCCATTGCCCAAAGCACCGTGTCGCAGCACCTGAAGGAGCTGAAAGCCGCCGGACTGGTGCAGGGCGAAGTAGACGGCCCGCGGGTGTGCTACTGCATTGACCGGGCCGGCTGGGCACGTGCCCGCCACCTGTTGAGCGGCCTGCTGGCCGATTTGCCCGAACCCGCTGCGGCCTGCGCCTGCTGAACAATTCCTCTTTAAAACCCAGAAAACATGAAAATCACTGAACTGAAGCAGTCCCTGGCGGGACTCACGGCCATCAACTTTAAGCTGCCCGATGGCCGCTACCTCCCGGCCCATTTCCACGTGACGGAAGTGGGACTGGTCACGAAGCATTTTATTGACTGCGGCGGGGTGGAGCGCCGCGAAACCGTGGCCAACTTCCAGCTGTGGGAAGCCGGCGACTACGACCACCGGCTCGCGCCCGAGAAATTTCTGCACATTCTCAACCTGTCGGAGAAAATCCTGGGCCACGAGGACCTGGACATTGAGGTGGAGTACCAGCAGGCCACCATCGGCAAGTTCGGCTTGGCCTTCGATGGCCAGGATTTCAGCCTAACCGCCAAGCAAACGGCTTGCCTGGCCCAGGATGCCTGCGGCATTCCAGATGCCTTTGCGGTGCTGCCTCAGTTGCAGGTGGCCTGCACGCCCGGCGGCGGTTGCTGCTAAGCTGCGCTGAGGTCGGCGGCGCGTGGCGTGGCGCCGCCCCGGCCGGCCGTTTCCTCTCCTTTCAAGTCCTGAATACCCTGCCTCCCTTGTCAATCATCAATTCCCCGGCCTCACGGCCCGCGCCGGTGCCCACGGCTCTGGCGCAAAAGAAGCTGTCGGGACTCGACCGCGGCCTTACCCTGTGGATATTTCTGGCCATGGCGCTGGGCGTGGGCCTGGGCTATTTCGTGCCCGGCATGGAGCAGGCAGTGAACTACTTTTCGGTGGGCACCGTGAACGTGCCCCTGGCCCTGGGCCTCATCCTGATGATGTACCCGCCGCTAGCCAAGGTGAAGTACGAGCAGCTGCCGCGGGTTTTCAAGAACACGCGCATCATTGGGCTGTCGCTTTTTCTCAACTGGATAGTAGGGCCGCTGCTGATGTTTTTTCTGGCCATCTGGCTGCTGCCCGACAAGCCGGAGTACATGGTGGGGCTGATTCTCATTGGCATTGCCCGCTGCATTGCCATGGTGCTGGTGTGGAACGACCTGGCCGATGGCAGCCGGGAATACGCCGCCGGCCTGGTGGCGCTCAACTCCATTTTCCAGGTCCTGTTCTATAGTGTGCTGGCCTGGCTGTTCATCAGCGTGCTGCCGCCCTACTTCGGGCTGAAAGGCTACGCGGTGAACATTGGCATTGGGGCCATTGCGCAGAGCGTGCTGGTGTACCTGGGCATTCCGTTTGCGGCCGGGTTTCTGTCGCGGCTGGTGCTGCGGCGGCTGAAGGGCGATGCCTGGTACGAGGGCGTGTTCCTGCCCGCCATCGGGCCGATTACGCTGATTGCCCTGCTGCTCACCATTGTGGTGATGTTTAGCCTGAAAGGGGAGCTCATTGTGCGCATTCCGCTGGATGTATTGCGCATTGCGCTGCCGCTGGCGCTGTATTTCGGCCTGATGTTTTTCATCAGTTTCGCCGCTGGCAAATGGCTGGGGGCCGATTACGCCGAGAATGCGTCTATTGCTTTCACGGCCACCGGCAACAACTTTGAGCTGGCCATTGCCGTGGCCATCGGCGTGTTTGGGCTGAACTCGGGTCAGGCCTTTGCCGGCGTCATCGGCCCGCTGATTGAGGTGCCGGCCCTCATTGCGCTGGTAAACGTGGCGTTCTGGCTGCGGCGGCGCTGGTACGGCGGGCGCAGCGTGGCGCAGCCGGTATAAACGGGTCTGCCACTCCCTTACTTTCACTCCGTGCTATCCCTGTCAATCTTCTTTTTTCATTTTCATGTCTGACCCCAAAAACGTGCTGGTGCTCTGCACTGGCAACTCCTGCCGCAGCCAGCTGATGCACGGCTACCTGGCCCAACTGTTGGGCGATAAAGCCACGGTGTACAGCGCCGGCATCGAAACGCACGGCGTAAACCCCAGAGCCGTGGCCGTGATGCAGGAAGACGGCTTGGACATTGCGCACCACACCAGCAACCACGTGGACGAATACGCCGCCGTGCCGTTCGACTACGTTATCACGGTGTGCGACAATGCCCGCGAGGCCTGCCCGGTGTTCCCGTCCAGCGCCACGCAGCTGCACCACAACTTCCCAGACCCCGCCAAAGCCACCGGCACCGAGGCCGAAGTCATGGCGCAGTTCCGGGCCGTGCGCGACCAGGTGAAGGCTTACGCCCAGAATTTTCAGCGCCAGTATTTTAGCTGAAGCTGCCCGCCAAACACCATGGAGGTTTTCACCACCGATGTGCTGGTTATCGGGGCCGGGCAAAGCGGGCTGGCCGTGGGCTACTACCTGCGGCGGGCCGGGCGGGCCTTTGTCATGCTGGATGCCGCTACCACACCCGGTGGCGCGTGGCCGCACGCCTGGGACTCGCTGCGGCTGTTCTCGCCGGCCGATGCCAGCTCCCTGCCCGGCTGGCTCATGCCCCGCCCGCCCGATGGCGGCTACCCCACCCGGCAGCAGGTGGTGGACTACCTCACCGAGTACGAGCGCCGCTACGCGCTGCCGGTGCAGCGGCCGGTGCAGGTGCAGCAGGTGGCGGCCACGCCCGCCGGCTTCGTGGTCACCACCTCGGCTGGGCAGTGGACGTGCCGGGCCTTGGTGTGCGCCACGGGCTCCTGGGCGCGGCCGTTTATCCCCGACTACCCCGGCCGGGCGGCATTCACGGGCCGGCAGGTGCACTCCGGTGCCTACACTAACCCGGAGTCTTTTGCGGGCCAGCGGGTGCTGGTGGTGGGCGGAGGCAATTCCGGCGCCCAGGTGTTGGCCGAGGTGTCGCAGGTGGCGGCCACGACCTGGGTCACGGAGCGCGAGCCGCGCTTCCTGCCCAATGACGTGGACGGTCGGGTGCTCTTCACACAGGCCACGCAGCGCTACCACGCGGGCGAAACCACCACCCGGCCACCCACCCTGGGCGATGTGGTGATGGTGGAGACCGTGAAAGAAGCTCGGGCCCGCGGCGTGCTGCACAGCGTGCGGCCGTTTGCCTGCCTCACCCCCACCGGCGTGGTGTGGCCCGACGGCCGCGCCGAAGATTTTGATGCCGTGATTTGGTGCACGGGCTTCCGGCCGGCGTTGTCTTTTCTGGAAAACCTGGGCGTGGTGGAGCCCGATGGCCGCGTGGCCACCGTGGGCACCCGCGCTACGGCCGTGGCGGGGCTGTGGCTGGTGGGCTACGGCAGCTGGACGGGCTTTGCCTCGGCCACGCTCATCGGCGTGGGGCGCTCGGCCCGCGCCACGGTAGAGGAAGTACGGGCGTTTTTGGAAGTGCAGCCGCTGGGGTAAGTTCGCGCAGAACCCGGGCATAGGTGGGATTCCCGGTTCCGGGCCGACCTTTGCCCTCCACCCTATTCAACCTCACCCGATGGCCAGCCTCCTCCTCGGCGATTACAACGACCTCGAAGTAGCCCGCGAAACCAGCGTCGGCCTGTACCTCACTTCCGACGACGGCGACCTGCTGCTGCCTAATAAGTACGTGGAGCCCGGCACCCGCGTGGGCGATGTGCTGCGCGTGTTTGTGTACCGCGACTCCGAAGACCGCCTCATTGCCACCAACTTGCGGCCGCTCGCGCTGGTCAATTCCTACGCCGCCCTCACCGTGCGCGACCATGGCCCGGCCGGCGCCTTCCTCGAATGGGGCCTCGAAAAAGACCTGCTCCTGCCCTACCGCAATCAGCGCCGCGACCTGCGCATCGGCGAGCGGGTGTTTGTGTACGTGTACCTGGATGAGGAGAGCGACCGGCTGGTGGCGTCCACCAAATGGAAGCAGTTTCTGACCAACGCGCCCTTCGCTGGTGAACCCGGCGACGCCGTGCGCCTGCTCGTGGCCGACGAAACCGAACTGGGGTACCCCGTCATCGTGAATGGCACCCACCAGGGGCTGCTGTTTCACAATGAAGTGTTTCGGCCCCTGCGCGTGGGCGAGCAGCTGCCCGGCTTCCTGCGCCTGGTGCGCGAAGACGGCAAGCTCGATGTGCGCCTGCAAAAGGATGGCTACGGCGAAGTAGAATCGGCCACGGACACGCTGCTGAAAGCCATTCAGGCCGCCCCCGGCGGCCGCCTGCCCCTTGGCGACAAAAGCCTGGCCGAAGACGTGTACCGCCGCGTGGGCATGAGCAAAAAGGTATTCAAGAAGGCGCTGGGCGCGTTGTTCCGGCAGGGCCTGGTGGTGCTGGAGCCGGAAGCCACGATGCTGAAGTAGCCCGATACAACTCCCCTCCTTACCAAGGAGGGGATGTTTGCGCGTCAGCGCGAACGGGGGTGGTGCCACCGGAGGGTGGGCGTTGAACTGAAGGGCATTGGACTTCCGCAGATACTGGTTGGGCCGGCTGCGTCAACCCTGCGCTTGAATCGTCGTTCTTAGCAAGTCGTTCTTCTTACGTCTGCCTCCGCCCACCCTCCGGTGGCACCACCCCCGTTCAAGTCCTTGGCTCGAACATCCCCCCCTTGATAAGGAGGGGAGTTTACCGTTCTTCTTTATTCCCCTTTTTCATGCGCAAAACAGCTTTACTCGTTGGGGCCACGGGCCTCATTGGTTCGCATTTATTGCCGCTGCTGCTCGAATCGGAACGGTACGCTAAGGTGATTGTGGTGGGCCGAAAGGCAGTGCCGACGGTTCATCCCAAGCTCACGCAGGTGGTTACGGAGTTCGATAAGCTGGAGGACGTCAGCCTGCAGCTCATTGCCGACGACGTGTTTTGCTGCCTGGGCACTACCATGAAACAGGCCGGCTCGAAAGAAGCTTTCTACCGGGTTGACTACTTGTTTGTGGTGAAGGTGGCGGCCCTCACTGCCGGCAATTTCGCTTCGCAGTTCATGGTGGTTTCCAGCTTGGGGGCCGATGCCGAATCGGCGGTGTACTACAGCAAGGTGAAAGGCGAAATGGAAGCCGCTGTGCGGGATTTGCCGTTCCGGGCCGTTCATATTTTCCGGCCTTCGCTGCTGCTGGGCGACCGGCCCCAGCCCCGGCTCGGGGAGCGCATCGGGGCGGCCGTGCTGGGCGTGCTGAAGCCGCTTATGCGTGGCCCGCTCGAAAAATACCGGCCGGTGATGGGTGGTACAGTGGCCGCGGCCATGTTGCGGGCAGCCGAAGACGACGGCGGGGGCGTCTGCATTCACTTGTCTGATGAAATTGCGGCGGATTAGGCCGAGTTGGCTAAAGTTCGGCGCTGGTCGCTTAATTTTGTCCAACTTTTAGCATCACCCATTTCGTCGTTACATGAAACGCATACCGTTTATTCTTCTTATCATCCTGCTTGCCCTGCCGGGTTTCACAGCCAGCGCCCAATCTAAAAAAGGCAGCGGCGGCGGCAGCTCAGGGTACAATACCGGCATCGGCCTGCGCGGCGGCGGCTATTCTTCGGGCCTTACCGTCAAGCACTTTGTAGGTAGCGGCAAGGGTGTAGCCATTGAAGGCCTGCTCACGACAGAGTACAAAGCCCGCGGCATCCGGCTCACGGTGCTGGGCGAGAAGCACCACGGCGTGGCCGATGTGAAAGGCCTGCAGTTTTACTATGGTGCCGGCTTCCACGCCGGGTCCTACCAGGGCCGCTACTACTTCGCCGATGAGCGCTACTACTACAAGGGCCGCAAGGGCGACAGGTATTTGGTGCGCGACTACCGCTTCGACGAGGAAACCTACGTGGCCTTCGGTGCCGACCTCATTCTGGGCCTGGAGTACAAGCTGACCGACCTGCCGTTTGTGGTGGCCGTGGACTACAAGCCATTCTTCGACGTCTTCAACGGCTACACCGGTTTCTACAACGACGCGGCCGTGAGCCTGCGCTTTACCTTCTAAAGCGGCATTTCCACCAGGGCGTTTACGAATAGCTCCGACAACCAAAAGCCTCGTCAGTCCCTGACGAGGCTTTTTCGTGGACAGGCCCCGCTACATTTGTTGCTTGTGCCAAGCCATTCAGCCCATCTGTCATCCTGAGTTTGCGAAGGCTTTTATCACGGGTGCTCGTTTGGGATTGACACAAAGCTGTGCAGACGTCATGACCTCTTCAGCGGGTTCGGGAGGATGACTAGTTTGCGCGTCTGGAAATCCCCTTCCTATTCTGTTCCTTGCTGCATGTGCCCTGTTCCTACCCTTCTCTATGGCCTCTGCATTGTGGTTCTGGGCGTGGCCTTGCTGCTTGGCGCCACCGCCTGGCACTACTATTTCAGGCGTTAAGGAAGGCGGCGGCAATTACCTTTCCACAACCCGTTAAGCCTGCCAATCACCCAATATCGGGGCAAGCCAGGGGTGCGCCTTTTAGACAACAACCGCTTACCCGCGTATTATTGGGCTCCGGAAGCCCGGCAATAGCAAATACCTAACACCCCCACGCAGCACATGACCAAAATTAAAGTAGCAAATCCCGTAGTGGAGCTCGATGGCGACGAGATGACGCGCATCATCTGGAAATTCATCAAAGACAAGCTGATTACGCCTTATCTGGAGCTGGATATCAAGTACTACGACCTGGGGATTGAGTACCGCGACGAGACCAACGACCAGGTGACCATTGATGCCGCCAATGCCATTAAGCAGTACGGCGTGGGCATTAAGTGCGCCACCATCACGCCCGACGAGGAGCGGGTGCAGGAGTTTGGCCTGAAGCAGATGTGGAAGTCGCCGAACGGCACCATCCGTAATATTCTGGACGGCACCGTGTTCCGCGAGCCCATTGTGATGAGCAACGTGCCCCGCTTGGTACCGAACTGGACGGCCCCCATCTGCATTGGGCGCCACGCCTTCGGCGACCAGTACCGCGCCACCGATTTCGTGACCAAGGGCAAGGGCAAGCTCACCATCACCTTCCAGCCCGAAGACGGCGGCGAAACACAGTCGTTTGAGGTATTCAACTTCAAGAGCGACGGCGTGGCCCTGGCCATGTACAACACCGACGAAAGCATCCGCGGCTTTGCCCACGCCTGCTTCAACCAGGCCCTGAGCAAAGGCTGGCCCCTGTACCTGAGCACCAAAAACACCATCCTGAAGAAGTACGATGGTCGCTTCAAGGACATCTTCCAGGAGATTTACGAGCAGGACTACACCGCTAAGTTCCAGGAAGCCGGCATCACCTACGAGCACCGGCTGATTGACGACATGGTGGCCTCGGCCCTGAAATGGCACGGCAACTTTGTGTGGGCCTGCAAAAACTACGACGGCGACGTGCAGAGCGACACCGTGGCCCAGGGCTTCGGCTCGCTGGGTTTGATGACGTCGTGCTGGTAACGCCCGACGGCGGCACCATGGAAGCCGAAGCCGCTCACGGCACCGTGACGCGCCACTTCCGCGACCACCAGAAGGGCAAGCCCACCAGCACCAACCCCATCGCCAGCATCTTTGCCTGGACGCGCGGGCTGGAGTTCCGCGGCAAGCTCGACGGCAACCAGCCGCTGATTGACTTCTGCCAAGCGCTGGAGCAAGTATGCATCGAAACCGTGGAAAGCGGCAAAATGACCAAGGACCTGGCCGTCTGCATCCACGGCAACAAGGTGGAGCACGGCCGCGACTACCTCTACACCGAGGAATTCCTGGAGGCCCTCGACGAGAACCTGAAGAAGAAGCTGGGCGCCTAAGCCCGGCCCACGCTACTTGCAAAAGCCCATCCGGTCACCGGATGGGCTTTTTTTTGGTGGCGGCGCAGGTGCCGCATGCGTCAGGCGTTGCTGCACTTCCGGCTGTTTCTAGCCGCGCTTCAGGCCCAGGCGTTCCACGGTTTCACCCTCAAAGTCGAACTCGATGAGGATGGCCGGCTCCTCGCCCACTACCCAGCCGTCGTGGCCCGGCGCGATGGCCACGGCCTGCGGGGCCACAAACTTCTCCACGGTGCCGTCGGCGTACTGAATATCAAACTCGCCGCTGGCCAGAAAGCCCACGTGCGCGTGCATGCAAAGCGGTGTGCCCACTATGTCCTTCATGTTCTTGGACCAGCGGAACCCCCGCGGGTACACAATGCGTTTGACGCGGGCATTGCCGGTTTGTACCACGTCGACAGTTACCCCGCCGACTTCGCGGCGCGTGGCGCCCTTCAGCGGGGCCAGAAGTGTGTTTGTATCCATGCCCTAACTTACTGATTTAATTCGTTTCAGGCCCTTTCACAACGCGAAGTATCAAGAACCGGCAGACCACGCCGGCCGCCCGGCGCACCGCCAAGTACCGCCTAGCGCTGCACGCAGGACTACTGCTTCGTTGGGGGCGCGGCAACTACCTGGGTATTGGCCGGCAGGGGGATTTCGCGCGATGTCTCGAAAGCTCCGGGCTCGGAGGCGCTCTCCTCTACCCGGCGCTGCACTACGCGCAGGCGGTTGCCGTCCACGTTCAGCACGGCCAGGTCGGAGCTGGTGCCCGTGGCAGCGTGGTAGCTGCGGAACCCCAGAAGCATGCCCTTGGGAAAGCCGGCCAGCCGGGCCTTGTCCGCGTCCACCACATCGGGCGGGCTGGCAAACTTTCCCAGGTCGATGTCCATGGCCTTGGCCCCTTGCAGCAGCAGGTAGGCGCTGGTTTTGGGATGAGCTGGGTCGTCAGGATTTGGGGCAGGCTTAAAGGAGAAGGAAAGCCGCACAATGCCAAGCTCCTTGCGTGACGGAATGGCGGCGGGGGCAGCGGCATTATCGGCAGGTGGCGCGGTGGCGGCGGCCATGGCCGAATCGAGCCGGGCAGTATCGGCCGGAACTACCGCATCCGGCGCGGCAACCGTGGGCGCAGACGTAACAGGGGCGGTCTGGTTGCAGCCAGCCAGTACCAGCACAGCCGCAAACATGGGTAAACACAGGTGTTTCATGAGAGAAAAGATTGAGAGGCCAATGGCGGGTCGTTGTGGAAAGGGCAGGCCATCGGCCTTAATTAATTACGAAGCTATTCAGAAAGTCAAAGAGCCCGTCATCCTGAGCTTGCGCAGGATGACGGGGCTTGTTCTAATAACCGCTCAACTGCTACTGGTTTCGGCGCGGGCTGCCCGGGTGGCCAACAGGCCCAGCACGGGGCCGGGCGCCAGCAGCAAAAACAGGTAGCGTGCCTCCACCTGGCCCTGCAGCGCCGCAAAAACCTGCAGGCTGACAATGGTAAGCGCAAATCCCAGGCAGGTAACAAGGGTGAGGGCCGTGCCCGTGGCGGTGGCCGGCGCCCGCTGCGCCACCACGGCCGAAAACTGCGGCGAATCGGCCACCACGGCCATGCCCCATACCAGCACCACCGCCCCAAATGCCGGCCGCGGCAACGCCAGCAGCAGCGGGCTCAGCAGGCAGCAGGCTCCCGATATGGCCAGCGCCCCGCGGGCCGTACCCAGGCTGCCCCAGCGCTGCGCCAGGTAGCCGCCCAGCACGCAGGCCGGCGCCCCGGCTGCAATCAGCCCAAAGGCCCAACCCACACCAAACGCGCCGCTTTCGGGGTGCAGCTGCGCGTGTGTGGCCAGCAGCAGCGGCACAAACGCCCAAAACGTATATAGCTCCCACATGTGCCCGAAATAGCCCAGCGCTGCCCGCCGAAACGGAGCTTCCCGAAACACGGCCCAAGCCGCACTCAACTGCAGCCGCGCCCCCGGCCGGCGAAATGGGCCATTGGGCACCAGCAGCCACAGCAGCAGCCCTCCCGCCAGGGCCAGCCCCGAGGTGCTGAGCACCACCGCTTTCCAGGACAAGTCGGCCGCGAGCAGGCGCAGCAGGTGGGGCAGCGCGGTGCCCAGCACCAGCGCCCCCACCAGGTACCCCAGCGCCCGTCCCAGACCGTTTTCGTAGTAGTCAGCCGCTATTTTCATGCCCACCGGATAAATCCCGGCCAGGCACAGGCCGGTGGCAAAGCGCAGTCCCAGCACCAGGGCGGGTGTGGGCTCCGGCAGCAGCAGCGCGGCATTGGTGAGGCTGCCTGCTACCGCGCACCACAGAAACAGGCGGGCCGGTGCCACCTTATCGGCCAGCTGCAGCAAGCCGAAAACCAGCGTGCCCACAATAAACCCCAACTGCACTGCCGACACCACTGCCCCCAACGACGTGCCCGCCAGCCGGACTTCGCGCAGCAAATCGGGCAGCACGGCATTGCCGGCAAACCACAGGGAAGTGCAAGCAAACTGCGCGAACACAATGATGGGCAGTATCCAGCGAGGCCGTTGATAGCCGGTAGCGTAAGAAAGGACAGATGCAGTGGGCAAAGCAGAATTATTCGAAGCGAAAGCGCCCCAAACGTACGCCGAAAGCGTCGATGGCCGATTTTACTTCCTGCAACAACCTGCTTTTTCGGTCTAATCCCCCGGGCGGTTTAGCCAGTACCGAAAGGCCAGCGTGCCCACGCCGTAGGCCACCACGTCCCACGGGTCGGCCACGGCAGTGGCGGAGACGTACGGCAGCAGCCCCTCAAACCAGACCGACGCATAAGCCCACGCAGCCAGCAGCCAGGAATCGGGCAGCACAAATGCGCGGGAGCGCACTACCAGGCGCCGTTGCGCGGCCAGGGCTACGCTCAGTATCGCGGGCATGCCAGCCATATCGGCCAGGTAGCTGGTGAGCAGCGTGGGCAGCGGCCACTGCAGCACGTGCCGGTTGAGCTGATGGGCAGCATACAGGACCACGGCAGCTACAAACAGGGGCTGGCGAAACTCCGGCCACTGCCTCATGCTAGCCTGCCACGGCCGCAACCAGCCACAGAATAAACGTCATGATAGCGGCAAAAGCCAGCTGCCCACCCCGGACAATGGTCTTGAAGAAGCGCACTACCGGGCCATCCGTAGGCTTTATCTCCATCAAAATCACCGATGAGGTTTTTTGATTGGCCAGGGCGTCGCGCGCAATGGCGCTTTCCAGCGCCTGCGGGTCGAGCAGCGCGCCGCAATGCTCGCAGCGGTCGTCGGGCCGTTGCTGCCACGCCGACCACTGCTGGCAGGACGGGCATTTCTTGGAAGCAAGTAAGGGAGAATCCGACATATGAAAAAACCGTGCAGCCCACAGGCGCTTTACGTAGCCAAGCCGCAACCGATGCGGCCCTTGCTACACCCCAAAGGTCCGAAAAAAAGCCTCGCCGGTGCACGGCGAGGCTTTTGGTAGTTTTATTGCAACCGGGCGCTGGCTTACCAGTGCCGGCCGTGGTGCTCCCGGTGGCCCTAATGGGCCCGGGGCGGCGTAGCATACATCGCCACAGGCAGCAGGTAGCCGGCAGCGCTGCCCGTTACTTCCGGTACTCGGCGTTCAGGTAAGCCAGCACCGGCGTGGTGATGTCCAGGTCCTTCTGGCCGTAGGCAATGGTGCCGCTGGGGGCCGCAATCAGAATCAGCTTGTAGCCCTTGGCTTTGCCATAGGCTTCCACCTTTTTGTTCACGCTTTCGAGCACCTTCTGGGTCAGCTTGGCTTCCTCTTCTTGGGCCTGAGCCTGGAGTTGCTGCTGCTTCTGGCCCACTTGCTGCTGCTGCTCCTGCAGCTTCTGCTCGGTGGCGGCGCGCTGCTCGGCCGAGAGGGTTGGGGCTTGCTTCTGGTAGGCTTCCACGGCGGCTTTGAAGCTGGTCAGCATGGACTGGTTCTGGCGCTCCCAGCCGCGGGCTTTGCCCTCAAAGGCTTTGCGGGCGTCCTTCATGCCCTGGTAGCCGTCCAGCATTTTAGTCGACTCCACGTAGGCAATCTTGCCGTCGGTGCTGGCGCTTGGGGTGGCAGTGGTGGTGGTGGTGGTAGCGGCCAGCGCAGGCATTTCAGAGACTTCGTCAGTAGCAGTAGTATCGGCCGTGCTCAGGTTGGGCGAGGCCATCACGGCCACGGATTTGTCGGTGGCAATGGCGGGGGCTACCACCCGATTGTTGAAATGCAGGAAATACAAAACGGCCACCGCCAGCAGCAGCGCAATGTTAATGGTTAATTGAATCGGGTTTTTCATTGACGAAGAAGATGAGGAAAGAACAAAAGTAAGGGAATAGCGTGCGCTTACCGGCAAGCCCCGGCCTTCAATTTTCTTCCCGGTGGCTGCCCCGCTCTTCCTACTCCGGCACCGCTATGTGCACCAGCGCATCGCCCTGGTTCACCACGGGCATGTGGTTGAGGCCAATGACGTAGCCGCTGAGCGGCGACTCCAGCCGCACGGACTGCTGCCCGTAGGGGTCGGCTACGGAGCCGTATATCTGGCCCTTCTTGATGTACTCCCCATTCACAACCAGGGCCCGGAACAGGCCCGCAAACCGGGCCCGCAGCCACGTATGGCGCCGGCACACAATGCCGGGCCGGCTGGGCACAGGCGCCGCCGGCCCCATGCCCAGGTGGTGCATCACGCGCAGCGTGCCCGCCAGCGCTTCCTCTATGCCGGGCTCGTCGAGGCGCATGCTTTCGCCGGTTTCGTACACGATGATGCGCTTGCCCAGGCCCTGCGCCGCCTCGCGCAGGGAGCCAAGGCGCAGCGCCGCATGTATGGTAAACGGCGCCGCAAAGGCGGCGGCCATGCCGTCCACCAGCGGGTCTACGCCGAGCTGGCAGCGCACTTGCGGGAAGTTGGCCCGCGTGGCCCCACCGGTATGAAAGTCAATGCCGTAGTCAATCAGGGGCATGATTTCGCGCATGAAGCGGTGGGCCACGCGCCCGGCCAGCGACCCGCGCGGAAACCCCGGAAACGAGCGGTTCACGTCCTTGCCATCGGGCACGTCGCGGCTGAAATTCAAAAATCCGTAGATGTTGAGAATGGGAACGGCAATGACGCTGCCGCGCAGCGGCATCAGCAAATCGCGCCGCACCAGCCGCCGAATGGTTTCGATGCCGTTCACCTCGTCGCCGTGCATGCCCGCCATGAGCAGCAGCGTAGGGCCGGGCTCAGTGGAGCGCAGCACGTGCACCGGCACGTCAATCACCGTGCCCGATGGCAGCTTGGAAATCACCAGCCGCGTGAGCACCCGCTCGCCAGGTTGAATGACGAGGCCATTGAGGTGAAACGGCACTGCAGAAGCAAGCATAAGCAACAATAAGAACGACAAACTCCCCTCCTTTTTTAAGGAGGGGACGCTTACGCAAAGCGTAAGCTGGGGTGGTAAAGTCGTTGAACGACACCCGAACAATTGCCGAACAATGTAACCTCGTTCGCCCATCGTTCAACGAGGGTCACCACCTCCGTCCGGGCCTTGGCCCGAACATCCCCTCCTTGAAAAAAGGAGGGGAGCTGGCTAAGTGCCAGCCGGCACATCCGACTGCGCATCCACGGCGCGGTCAGCGGCTTTTTTGGGTTTTGGCTTGGCCTTTTTCGCCCCGCCCAACGAAGCGGTGTACTCAATGATGCGACCGGCAATGTCCTGATTGGTGGCTTTTTCAATGCCTTCCAGCCCCGGCGACGAGTTTACCTCCAGCACCAGCGGGCCGCGCAGACTCTGCAGCATGTCTACGCCGGCAATGCCGAGGCCAAGGGCTTTAGTAGCCAGCAGGGCGGCGGCTTTTTCGGCCCGGGTCAGCTTTACCAGCGTGCCGCTGCCGCCCCGGTGCAGGTTGGAGCGAAACTCGCCCTCCTTGCCCTGGCGCTTCATGGCCCCCACTACTTCGCCGTCTACCACAAAGGCGCGGAGGTCGGCCCCTTTGCTTTCGGCAATAAACTCCTGCACAATGATGCGGGCCTTGAGGTTGTGAAACGCCTCAATCACGGACTGGGCCGCTTTGGCCGACTCGGCCAGCACCACGCCCAGGCCCTGCGTGCCCTCCAGTAGCTTGATGATGACCGGCGCGCCGCCCACCTGGTTTATCATGGCCGGCACGTCTTCGGAGTAATTGGTGAAGGCCGTTTTGGGCATGCCCACCCCGGCGCGGCTCAGTATCTGCATCGAGCGCAGCTTATCGCGCGAGCGCACAATGGCCTGGCTGTCCACGGCAGTGGGCACCTTCATCATCTCAAACTGCCGCACCACGGCCGTGCCGTAGAACGTGACCGAGGCGCCAATGCGCGGAATGATGGCATCGATGTCTTCGAGCCGCTCGCCCTGGTAAATGATGCCGGGCTGGCCCTTTTCCAGCACCAGGTTGCAGTGCAGGTGGTCGAGCACCACGGCTTCGTGGCCCTGCGCCAGGGCAGCCTCCACCAGCCGTTTGGTGGAGTATGATTTCGGCTCACGCGAGAGAATGGCCAGTTTCACGGGTTGGCTACGGGTTGGTGGATGAAAAGCATAGAACGGGGTTCCGGCAACAAAATACGGCACAAAAGAGGTCAGCGGCGGGCACGGCGGGCGGCCGCGCGGGCCATGGCTTTGTAGGAAAGGTTGCGTTTGGCCACGTCTACCACGAAGCGGCCCTGCTGCAACAAGCTGCGGCCCAGCAGCACGGGGTATTTCATGTCGGACCGGTCGGAGAGGGAAAAGTCGGCTTCAAAATTCTCACCATACAGCTGCACCACCGCCCGAATAACGTACCGTTCCTGCACCTCGCCGTTCGACGAGCGAATGTCGCGCAGGGCAAATTCGGCAAACGTCAGCGGCCGTCCGTCGGCGCCTTCGTGACCGGGGTCGAGCAGTTCAACCACCAACACGGCGCGTTGTTCAGCATCGGTTTCAATGTGAATGTTGCTGCAGTGAATGGCGCTGGTGTAGGCACCCGTGTCCACCTTGGCCTCCACGCCTCCCAGCGCAAAGGCTGGGAAGTCGACTAACTCACGGCGGCCCAGCAGGCGTTTCGAGGGACGGTTCATGGGCTCAATATAGGCGCGGGCTGGGAATGAACGGCGTCGATGCCATTGTCAACGCCGCCAATTCCAGCCTGCTCGGCGGCGGCAGGGCCATTCACTGTGCTGACGGTTCTGCTACTCTAGACCAATGCCACGCCATCCGGGTGCGCGCGTGGCTGGTCGCACACGACTTTCTGCGCACAGTCGCATTCGTGGCGTTTGATAACGAAATTCGACGGCTTTACGAGCAAGAAGTTCCGGCAGCCTGAACTGGCGGCTACCTGGCAGCGGGCCGGGTCCGGAATTCGTTGTAGCCCTGCACCAGCTTCACCATGTCGCGGTAGTTTAGTTTGCCGCTGTTTAGGGCTGCCACTACCTCGGGGTCATCTTGGAAATAAGTTGCCATTTGAGTAGCGAAGCTCATCCGCTCTACTTTAACCAAGCCCTGGCCGGTACGCCGCAGAAACCACTGGCGGTCGGGAAGGCCGCTCAGCCCGGTGATGCTCCAGGCCGAGGGCCCAACCACTCCAGGCGGGCCCACAACGGGTTGCGGGGCCTCGGTGTAGTTGAATAGTTCCACCGGCCCATTCACCAAGCGCGTGGCAAGAAGATGCTTGCGCTTCCCCTTCAACACAATGTGCTCCTGGTACAACCCATTTAGCTTAACGGACACCACCTTGTCTACGTCGATGCTCGACGGCGCGCGATGAAACCGCCGTGCTTCCGCTTCGTTCCGATAAAAAGGCAGATACTTGCTGAACCCCAGCGGCTCGATGGGCACCCAAACGAAGTGCGTCTTGCCATCGGAACCCAGAATTTCGGCCTTGCCGAAACCGTGAATGTTGTTATCGAGGTACGAGGTGTCTATTTCCAGCTTCACCGAATCGGGTGCAGCCGAAGCAACCGGGGCCGGCTGTTGAGCACTGGCTTGGCCCGCGCCAACCAAGCACAGCAGTCCAACCAAAGGGAATCGAACGTTCATTAGGTAGAATGGAAACCTTTGTGAGCAGCGTAAATCGCCCAAAGATAACCGACCACCTGCTTACGCCAGCTCCTTCACGCCCTCAATGCGCTGGGCCACCTGCTGCATCAGCCAGAGCGGTGTGCTGGTGGCCCCGCAAATCCCCACCGTATTCGCTCCCACCAGCCATTCCTCTTCCACTTCGGTTTCGTTTTCGATGAAGTAGCTGCGCGGATTGATGGCGTTCACCACCGAAAACAGGGCTTTGCCGTTAGAGCTTTTGCGGCCGCTCACAAAGAGCACCACGTCGTACTCGGTGGCAAACTTGGCCAGTGCGGGCTCGCGGTTGCTCACCTGCCGGCAAATGCTGTCGTTGGCATCAAAGCTGTCGAGCTGACCGCCAGCGGCCGTGATGCGGGCCGCCATCAAGGCCTTCATTTTGTAGAAGCCGGCCGTGCTTTTGGTGGTTTGGCTGAACAGGGTAACGGGGCGGGCAAAGTCAATCTGGTCCAGGTCGGCTTCGTTCATCACAATGATGGCGCGGTTGCCGGTCTGGCCCGCAAGGCCGGCCACTTCGGCGTGGCCGGGCTGGCCATAAATCACAATCTGGCCGTCCTGGCGCTGGCTCAGGTCGAAGGCGTGCTTCACCCGGTTTTGCAGCTTGAGCACCACCGGGCAGCTGGCGTCAATCAGCTCCAGGTTGTTTTGCAGAGCCAGCTGGTAGGTTTCGGGCGGTTCGCCGTGGGCCCGGATGAGGACTTTGGTGTCGCGCAGCTCGGCCAGCTGCTCGCGGTCGATGATGCGCAGGCCCTGCTGGTGCAGGCGCTCCACTTCCATGCGGTTGTGCACGATGTCGCCCAAGCAATACAGCTGCTGGCCCTGCGCCAACTCGTCTTCGGCCATCTGAATGGCGAATTCTACGCCGAAGCAGTAGCCGGAATTCTTATCTATCGTGACGTTCATGCTGAGGGTTTAACACCGCGCGGGCCGGTGGGGTTCGCCGGGACAAAGGTAAGGCCTGAGCCGTGGCGTCCTCCGCAAATGTTGGCCCAACTTCGGGTTCCGGCAGCTGGCGCGCGTCTGCGACGCGCTGCCGATTGGTGCCGAGCCTGCGGCTCGCCGGCGAACGACTCGCGACTGAGCCGGTCAAACTGCTTCACCCGAGCCGCAGGCTCGACGCCAGCAGGTCACGCGTCGCAGACGCGCGCCAGCCCAGAATCTTGGCAATTTCCTACGCGTGCGGCGTAAACAGCGCGGCCGATACCCGTTCCAGCACAAAATCCACCTGCTCCTCAATCACGAGGTGCGTGGTGTCGAGCAGCACGGCGTCGGCGGCACGGCGCAGGGGGCTTTCGGTACGGGTCGAGTCGAGGTGGTCGCGCTTGCGCAGGTTCTCAATAATGTCGTCGAGGGCGACCTGTTCGCCGTTCTGGGCCAACTCTTCCTGCCGGCGCTCGGCGCGCACCACCACCTCGGCGGTCATAAAAACCTTCACTTCGGCGTCCGGAAACACGGTGGTGCCAATGTCGCGGCCGTCCATCACCACGCCGCGCTTGCGGCCCATGCGCTGCTGCTGGGCTACCATGGCGTGCCGCACCATCGGGATGACCGACACTTCGCTCACCGAGTTGGAAATTACCATCTGGCGGATGTCGTCTTCGCGGTTCGTACCGTCGAGGAACACCTCGTTGCGGCCCGTGCGGCGGTTGCGGCGGAAACTGATTTGCAGGGTGTGCAGGGCCTGCTCAACTGCGGCCAAATCCTCAAAGGAAATGTGGTGCTCCAGCAAGTACAGCGTCACGGCGCGGTACATGGCGCCGGTGTCCACGTAGGCGTAGTGCAGGGCCGCAGCCACGGCCTTGGCAGTCGTGCTTTTTCCGCACGAGGAGTAACCATCAATGGCGATAACGAGTTGTTTCATAACGACGCGGGCGGCCATTGGCCCCGCAAGATTACGAAATCCAAGCCTTACGCACGGCAGGCAGCGTCTTTAAGCGGGCGGGCACAGAGGCAAAAAAGGCCGCTACTGATGCGCTTTCTCCCTCATTCAGTTGCGCATTGACTAAATGGAAGGGGTTAAAAAAAAGTTTTCCGGCCAGCCCCACGCCCGTGGTGCCGTCGCGGCCGGTGCCCCATTCGCCCCGGTATACCTGCACCAGGCACTGGCCCAGAAAACATCCCAGGGCCATCATCACGCCTTCGCGCTCGGCATCGGGCAGCTTGCCGCGCTGGGCCTCAATGAAGTTGGCCAAGTGAGCCACGGCCTCGGCATCGAAGGCCTTAAGTTTTAACTGTACCCGCACCTGTTCGGCAGCGGCCAGAATGGAAGCAAGAGGTGCGGAAATTTCGTCGGCCATTGATAAGTTATGATAATTGCAGGGGTGCCTTAGTGGCCGAGACCACCGGCTGTTAGCGTTGCGTTTGGCGAGCAAAGGCCCGGTTTTACTTTGTTTCGACTAGCGGCGGCTTGCCGCTTCTCCGACCCAGCCTACCGGTCACAGGGACAGGGCTCGGCTTTGCCACGGCCGTGCTTTTTGTACCAGCTGGTTTTCTTTTGTTGCGTGGTGCGGCGGGCGCAGCTGCTCAGGGTGCTGGCTCCCAGGCTTAACACCAGAACCAATAGCAGCAGAAACGACAGGGACTTCCTCATGGCAGGTATTTTACTCAAAGTTAAGGTTCTTTGCGGGCTGAGCCGACAGACTTGCTCCCCCATTCTTTGCTTTTCGCATGACTCCCGCTACTTTCTCTCTCCTCGCCAACGTCGTCGACGTTTTTGCTCGTTCCATTCAGCCCGCCGTTATTTCCGTGGAGGCCGGCCGCATCGTCAGCATTGCCCCCACCAACGAGGCCGAGCCTAATGCCACCCTGCCCTACGTTCTGCCAGGCTTCGTGGACGCCCACGTTCACGTAGAAAGCTCCCTGCTGGTGCCCACCGAGTTTGCCCGCCTGGCCGTGACGCACGGCACGGTGGCCACCGTGTCGGACCCGCACGAAATAGGCAACGTGCTGGGCGTAGCCGGCGTGGAATTCATGCTGGAAAACGCCAGCCACTCTCCGTTCAACTTCTGCTTTGGCGCCCCCAGCTGCGTGCCGGCCACGCCGTTTGAAACCGCCGGGGCCGAAATCACGGCCGCCGACATCGCCAAGCTTTTTGAAAACCCCAAAATCGGCTACTTGGCTGAGATGATGAACTGGCCCGGCGTGCTGCACCGCGACAGCGACGTGATGGCCAAAATCGCCATTGCGCAGGCCGCCGGCCGCCCCATAGACGGCCACGCCCCCGGCCTGCGCGGCCCCGACGCCGCCCACTACGCCAGCGCCGGCATCAGCACCGACCACGAGTGCTTCACGGCGGCCGAAGCGCGCGACAAGCTGGCCGTGGGCATGAAAATCCTCATCCGCGAAGGCTCGGCGGCCCGCAACTTCGATGCCCTGATTGAGCTGCTGCCCGAGCACTACGCCAACCTGATGTTCTGCTCTGACGACAAGCACCCCGATACGCTGGTGCTGGGCCACATCAACCAGCTGGTGCAGCGCGCCGTGGCCCTCGGGGCCGACGTGTTTCAGGTGCTGCGCGTGGCCTGCATCAACCCCGTGAAGCACTACAACCTGCCCGTGGGCCTACTAGAAGTAGGCGACGCGGCCGACTTTATTGTGGTGAAGGACCTGCGGAACTTCGACGTGTTGCAAACCTATCTAAACGGAGTACTGGTAGCCGAAAACGGCCAGTCGCTGCTGCCGGCGGTGCCCATTGCGGTGGTCAACAACTTCCACGCCCAGCCCGTGCGGGCCGAGGATTTCCTGCTGCCCGCGCCGCACGGCCAGCAGCCGGTGCTGCGCGTTATCGAGTGCTTCGATGGCCAGCTTATCACTGCCCGGGTAGACTTGCCAGCCCGCGTGGAAAGCGGCCTTGTAGTGCCCGATGTGGCCGCCGACGTGCTCAAACTGGCCGTTATCAACCGCTACCAGCCGCACGTAGCGCCAGCTGTGGCGTTTATCCGGGGATTTGGGCTCCGGCACGGGGCGCTGGCCAGCAGCGTGGGCCACGACTCGCACAACATCACGGCCGTGGGCTGCGACGACGCCAGCCTGGCGCGGGCCGTGAACCTGGTGATTGCGGCCAAGGGCGGACTGGCTGCCGTGGGCCCCGACGGCCAGGAAATCCTCGTGCCGCTGCCCGTGGCCGGGCTCATGTCGAACCAGGAGGGGCAGCTGGTGGCGCAGGATTATGCGGCGGTAGATGCACTGGCCAAGCAGCTGGGCTCGCCCCTGGGAGCGCCGTTCATGACCCTTTCTTTTATGGCGCTGCTGGTGATTCCCAGCCTAAAGCTGAGCGACAAAGGCTTGTTTGACGGACAGCAATTCGCGTTCGTGGACGCGGTTGAATAGACAACCCAGAAACCTGCTGCGCGCCCCAAAGGCAATTTTCACCGCTGCTCTACGTAACAGGTTTCCGGCGAGGCCAGTATTGGCGCCCCTTTAAGGCCGGCGGTGTTCCGTATTATCCGACATTATGTTTTTGTTAAATCTGCTTCATCAACCTCATTTTAGTAATCGCACGCTTCGAGGGGCGGCGTTGGCACTGCTGCTGGCCGGCGGCTTCGGCCCCGCACCAGCGTGGGCCCAGAAGTACCGCACGGCGGCCGGCATCCGCGCAGGCGGCGGCAACTACGGCCTTACCGTTCAGCAGCTGGTGCTGCCCAAAACCACGCTGGAAGGCTTGGCGCTGCTCTCCCCGCGCGAGCGCAGCGCCACCGTGCTGGCGGAGCGGCACTTTGGCATCCTGGGGCCCAGCCTCAACTACTACTTTGGCGCGGGGGCTCACGTGGGCTCGCACAAAGACGACGGCAGCTTCTGGGGCCTCGACGGGATAGTAGGCGCCGAGTACAAAATCCCCTTCGCCCGCGTCGTGCTCGCCGTCGATTTCAAGCCCACCATAGAATTCAATTCTGATGACTGGAACCGCTTCCCCACCGCGTTTTCGGTGCGCTACATCATTGTGAAGCAAAAGAGCGAAGGAATCAAAGGGCTTTTTGACAAGATTAAGACCAAAATAAAAGGCCCCAACTCGGATTGAGTCGGGGCCTCTTATTTGAAAGTACGGCTGCCTACTGAAACCGCTTTTCGAGCAGCTTGCGCATCTTTTCTTCGGTCAGTGGCTTGGTGAGGTATTCTACGTTGGGGTACATCGCCACGCGGGCCGTGTCGGCGCCGTGCATGGAGGTGGTGAGCACGGCCATCACCGTCTTGTCCTGCACGGGCTGGGGCAGGGCGTTGTAGAGCTCCAGGAACTCGAAACCGGAGATGCCGGGCATTTTCAGGTCCACAAAAACCAGGTCGGGCGCGGGGCTACCGGTGTCTCCCCACAGCTTTTCAAACGCCTCATCGGCGCGCGAAAAGGTGCTCACCTGGTCGGCCACGGCCAAACGACCCAACAGCCGATTGTTGAGAAAGCTGGTGGTTTCGTTGTCGTCAACGAGTACAATATGATTCAAATTCGCAGACATTTATGCGGGGTAGTTTCTAGCTTTTACGAAGATACCAGTCTGGGACCACTCCCGCAATAGTCAGGCCACTTACAACCAGCCCTGCTCGCGCATCCAGTCGTCGTTGTAGATTTTGCCGAGGTAGCGGGTACCGTGGTCGGGCAGCACAATTACCATGGTATCGTCTTCCTTGAGGTGCTCGCGGGCATATTCGAGGGCGCCGAATACGGCCGAGCCGCACGACCAGCCCACAAACAGGCCTTCTTCTTTGGCCAGGCGGCGCGTCATTACGGCAGCATCCTGGTCGGTCACTTTAATGAACAGGTCAATCTGGTCGAAGTCCACGTTCTTGGGCAGAATGTCTTCGCCGATGCCTTCGGTCTTGTAAGGGTAAATTTCGTTCTCGTCGAAAATACCCGTTTCCTTGTATTTCTTGAAGACCGAGCCGTACGTGTCGAGGCCCACCGTGACGATGGCCGGGTTCTGCTCCTTCAGGTACTTGCTGGCGCCGCTGATGGTGCCGCCCGTGCCCACGCCGCAGGCGTAGTGCGTGATTTTGCCCTCGGTGCCGTTCCAGATTTCCGGGCCGGTGCTCTCGTAGTGTGCGGCCGCGTTCGAGAGGTTGTCGTACTGGTTGGGGTAGTAGGAATTGGGGGTTTCCTGGCTCAGGCGGCGCGCCACGGAGTAGTAGCTACGCGGGTCCTCGGGGGCCACGTCCACGGGGCACACCACCACTTCGGCGCCCACGGCGCGCAGAATGTCCTGCTTTTCCTTGCTCTGCTTGTCGCTCATCACAAACACCGTTTTGTAGCCTTTGGCAATGGCGGCCAGCGCCAGGCCCATGCCGGTGTTG
Organism: Hymenobacter glacialis; assembly: GCF_001816165.1. Lineage (GTDB taxonomy): Bacteria > Bacteroidota > Bacteroidia > Cytophagales > Hymenobacteraceae > Hymenobacter > Hymenobacter glacialis. The sequence goes on along the minus strand of NZ_MDZC01000079.1, from coordinate 46,874 downwards.
CCGCTGGTGCCTTCAATGATGGTGCCGCCGGGCTGAATAAGGCCGGCCTTTTCGGCGTCCTCAATCATGCGAATAGCCATCCGGTCTTTCACCGAGTTACCGGGATTGAAGTACTCTACCTTGGCCAGAATGGTGCCTTTGATGCCGTCGGTTACTTTATTGAGCTTGACGAGCGGCGTGTGACCAACGGCCTCGATGACGTGATTGAAATACATTGAAACGTATTGTGGGTTGCTTTTGAAGTAGAAGGCAAAGATAAGGAGTAGCGCGCCGGGGAGGGATTGACTGGAGTTAGTCTGCGAATAAAGAACGTCATGCTTGTCTGGCGTCCGCGAGCCGAAGCAACGCTACCGCAACAGTAATCTGTTTACCATTGCGGTAGCGATGCTTCGGCTGCGCGGACGCCAGATGAGCATGACGTTAAAGGGATTGCACAACTTCTACCTTGCCCTTGCCCTAAAAAGCCCTACTTTTGCACCACTGTTGCCCAGCCGGGCCACCCTCTCCCACTCCATCAACTCCCCAAAAACACCTCCGAATGAGCGTTCTGGTTAATAAAAACTCCAAGGTTATCGTGCAGGGCTTCACGGGCTCCGAAGGTTCGTTCCATGCCCAGCAGATGATGGACTACGGCACCAACGTGGTAGGCGGCGTGACGCCCGGCAAAGGCGGCTCCGAGCACCTCGGCCGTCCCGTGTTCAACACCGTGGCCGAAGCCGTGGAGAAAGCCGGTGCCGACACCAGCATCATTTTCGTGCCGCCGGCTTTCGCCGCCGACGCCATCATGGAAGCTGCCGACGCGGGCATCAAGGTGATTATCACCATCACCGAAGGCATTCCGACCAAGGACATGATTGCCGTGAAGCATTACCTCAAGGACCGCAAGGGCATCACCATGATTGGGCCCAACTGCCCCGGCGTGATGACTGCCGGCGAGTGCAAAGTGGGCATCATGCCCGGCTTCATCTTCACCAAAGGCAAAATCGGCATCGTATCCAAGTCGGGTACGCTGACCTATGAGGCCGTGGACCAGCTCACCAAAGCCGGCCTGGGCCAGACCACGGCTATCGGCATCGGCGGCGACCCCATCATCGGCACCACCACCAAGGAGGCGGTAGAGCTGCTGATGAACGACCCCGAGACCGAAGGCATCGTGATGATAGGCGAAATCGGCGGCGGCATGGAAGCCGAAGCCGCTCGTTGGATTAAGGAAACCGGCAACAAAAAGCCCGTGGTAGGCTTCATCGCCGGCCAGACTGCCCCTCCCGGCCGCCGCATGGGCCACGCCGGTGCCATCGTAGGCGGCGCCGACGACACGGCTGCCGCTAAAATGGCCATCATGCGCGAGTGCGGCATCCACGTAGTGGATTCGCCCGCCGAGATTGGCGACACCATGCTGCGCGTACTGGGCGGCAAGTAGTCTTCGCTTTACAGTTGTTATTGCAGAAAAAGCTCCGGTACTTACCGGAGCTTTTTCTTTGCCTGCTATTTTTTCTCATTGTCTCACTTCTCCCAATTCTCTACCGTGCGCAAACTCAGTCTTTATATCATGGTGGGCACATTGCTCGCTGGCACGGCCTGCCGCAAGGAAGTGGAGAAACTAGTGGTGCAAGAGGTAGAAAAGCAGCACAGCTGGACCGAGGTCAAGCACCTCATTAACTATCAGCGCAATGTGCTGCAAGTAGTACCGGGTACGAACATTCTCAATTTGCAGTCAATAGGCAGATTTGAGGTTCTTTCGCCCATTTCCGGCTCTGTTGAGAAAGAGGCCAACGGCTACTATACGGGATTCGGTCACACTTTATCCCGTACCTGGTTTCTAAACCCGATGCCTTGGGACGTGCGCAACGTGGTTCCAATGAACGCAAATTTCTACGTCAACCCAACCGGCGACAACGTCGCTTCTGATACGGTACTGACTATTTACCCAACCAAGTTTTTGGACCGGGGCACGCGGCTGCGGCTGCGCAAACTTGACCCCACCGCCACGCGGTTTGAGAACAGCCTGTTAGGCACGCGCTTCCCTTTTGGGGCTATCAACCGCAGCGACTATCTGCTGTGCGGCTACCGCACCACTGACCTGGCGGAAAACGCTTTCCACCTGGTGTTGAGCCAACTAGTTAACACGGCTACCACGGGCTCAACCACCACCAACACAACTCTTCCGGGTACCACGCAGGTCAGCTCGCGGCTTATTCGCATACCCACCCCCAGCCCTAGCCAACTCAGCTTCAAATCGTTTTGGGCCGTTGACGACTATTTCCTGGTGTGGTGTGCGGGCTTTGGCCTGTTCAAAATCAAGGAAGATGGCTCCTTTCAGCAGGTAAATGGCACGTTTACCCAGGCCACTGGCCCGGTAAGCCCTACTGCAATTTTCAAGTGGAAAGGCGTTGTTTATGCCATGCAAACCGGTGGCACCATGTGGACTTCGGTCAACGACTGCGCAAGTTGGCAGCGCCTGGACGGCTTCAACTCTGGGCTTAGTCTATCAACCTTTTATCAGGTGGGCGACAGCTTAGTAGGCATCACGCACGGCGTCATCACCAACAGCATCTACAGTCTGAAGTTTTTGAATGCCAATACGATACGTTTACGCGAGGTAAAGAACGACGGCTTAGGTTATGCTGATTTCTCCGACCTTGCGCAACTCGGTGATACCGTATACCTGGGCACTACCAGCGGCCTTTACAAGCGGCCGCTCACAAGTTTCTTCGAAAGCAAAGCCAAACCCTAAACGAATGAAAAAGCCCCGCACTGTTCTTGTCCTTACCCAAATCTTTTTCCGACTTCCCCGAGGTAACGCCAAGGCCCTTTTTGGCTGGCTGGCCCCGCCTGAAAAGCGGCAAGCCGGCCAAGCAATCACGCAAAAACGCCCTTCCAGCCATATGGCCGGAAGGGCGTTTGAGTTTTGGGTAAGGACAAGCACTGTTCGGGGCTTTTTCATTCGGTGTCTCACCCAACTACACACGGCTACTGCGATAGAAACCCATCGCCAATGTTCACAATGACACCGACCTGAAACACCGAATTTGCGGCCTTGAGGTACTTGTTGTTGCGGAAACCGAACATCTGACCGCTCAGAAACTGCAGCTGCACAGGGCCCGCAATTTGGGTGCGGGTGAAGGTGATGGGCTCGAAAAAGAGGTTGTTTTCGCCGGGGGCTGCCAGGCCGTTGATGCGAAAGTCGTTGAGCTGCACGTAGCTCATGCGCAGTGCCGCGCCGTAGGTGAGCGGGAAATCGTGGTTGAAGAGGCGAATATTGTCCTTCTTTTTGCGGGCGTAGTTCACCTGGGTAAATACCTTCGACAGGCTGCCGTTGAACCGGTCGGTCACCACTTGCTCGCTATTGCGCTCGATGCGCTCGGTGCTGCCGCCACCGCCGCCCACGTACACTTCCAGCACGCGGTTGTCGGATATTTTGGTGAAGTAGCCGAGGCTGGCTTCGCCAAAATCAATGTTTTCCGTTTTGCGGGACTTTTTGCGGTGCATGGACGAAAACGTGGCCGCGGCCCCCAGGTGATTGGTGAGGCCATAGGCGCCCTGCAGGGCCGTGTTGCCTTGCAGGTTGGTGCTGAGGCTGCCGTAAATCTCTCCCTGCTGGGTGAGCAGCGGCACGTGGGGCGGCGGCGGAAAGTAGAGTGACGAACAGCTGGAAAGCCCCGTAACAACGAGAAAAAGAGCCAGTAGCGGCAAATGCTTCATAAAGGAAACGCAGGATAAACAGAGGCAAAACAACGCCTGATACGGCAATTTCGTGTTTTTACGCCACTTTTCAGGTTTTGGGCTGGAAAATGGTTTTACTGAAGAACGTTGATGCTTGCGCGTGGTACGCATTCTTGAAGGTATTCATGCTGAGCTGGCGAAGCATGACACCCAGCCCGGCACACGACAAATTCCGGCTTACTATTCGGCGCCTTGCCAAGCGAGACCGTATGTACGGCAACAACCTTGTTTCACTCCTTATGCCTGCAACTACTTTCGACGCCATCATCATCGGTTCCGGCCAAGCCGGCAACCCGTTGGCCACCGCTTTGGCTGGCGCGGGCCGCAAGGTGGCACTCATCGAAGAAAACCGCCTGGGCGGCTCCTGCATCAACTACGGCTGCTCGCCCACCAAGACGCTTATTGCCACTGCCGAACGCCTGCACCAGCTGCGTACCGCCGCTCAGGTAGCAGCCCCCGAAACCGCCCACGCGGCCGACTTGAGAGTAGACCTGGGCGCCGCCGTGGCCCGCAAAGACCGGGTGGTTGCCGCCATGCGCGAAGGTGTGCGGGCCAACCTCACCAAGAAGCAGCCCAACATCACCCTGTTCGAAGGACACGCTGCCTTCACGGGGCCGCACGCCCTGCACGTGGCCCTGGCCACCGGCCGCACCCAGGGGCTCACGGCGCCGCTCATCTTCATCAACACCGGCACCCGCGCCGCCATCCCCGACGTGGACGGCCTGGCCGACGTGGGCTACCTCAGCACCACGCAGCTGCTCGACCTGAAGGAGCTGCCCGAGCACCTCATCATCCTGGGCGGCGGCTACATCGGACTGGAGTTCGGCCAGATGTTTCGGCGCTTCGGCAGTCGCGTAACCGTTGTAGAATCGGGGCCGCAGCTGCTGGAGCGCGAAGACGACGACGTGTGCCGTGGCCTGCAGGACGCCCTGGGCGCCGAGGGCGTGGAGTTTGTGCTGAACGCCCGCGCCCACAGCGTGAGCCGCAGCCCCAGCGGCACCATCACCGTTTCGGCCACTACCAGCACCGGCGAGCGGCGCCTGCGTGGCTCCCACCTGCTGGTGGCCACCGGCCGCACCCCCAACTCCGACAAGCTGGGCCTGGGGTTCGCGGGTGTGAAAACCGACGAAAAAGGCTACATCCCGGTCAACAATAACCTACAAACGAACGTGAAGGGTGTGTACGCGCTGGGCGACATTCACCCTGGCCCGCAGTTCACGCATTTGGCCTACGACGACTACCGCGTGGTGCGCGACGCACTACTGCACGGCCGCAAACGCTCGGCCCGCGACCGTCCCCTCCCCTACGTGATGTTCACTGACCCGCCCATGGCCCGCATTGGCCTCGACGAAGGCCAGGCCCAGGATAAAAACGTTCCCTACCGCGTGGCCACCATGCCCGTGCGCACCATCGGGCGGGCCCAGCACACCAGCGAGGCGCGCGGCTTCTGGAAAGTACTGGTGGGCAAAGACGACCGGCTGCTGGGTGCTACCCTACTTGGCCCCGAAGCCGGCGAAATCATGGCCGTTATCGAAGTAGCCATGGCCGGGCGGCTAAAGTACCAGCAGCTGCAGGAAATGATATTCGCCCACCCCACCTGGGCGGAGGGGCTGAACAACGTGTTCCGGGATTTGAAGAAGGGCGGGAAGTAGCAATAGCTGACGTTGCCTGCTGGCTCCTGCTGGCGCGCGTCCGCGACGCGCTGCCCACTGGCGTCGAGCCTTTGGCTCGGGTTCTAAGCCAGTAGAATATGTTGTTCAATGCCCGAGCTACAAGCTCGACGCCAGTGGGCAACGCGTCGCAGACGCGCGCCAGCCGGGGGCGCTTCTGTGACGCGCTGCCTACTGGGTGCGAGCCTTTGGCTCGGGTTCTGAGCTAATTGAAGACATTGTTCAATGCGCGAGTTGAAAGCTCAAAGCCAATGAGCAGCGCGCCGCAAACGCGCGCCAGCCGGGCAGGAAGTAACAATTGAAATGGTCCGAGTTACATTGGGCTAAACTCACGCCAGTTTTGGGAGAACTTGATACTTGAAAATGACTGCATCATCATACCCATCGCTTGCATGATAACTCCTTTGGCTTCTAATCAAAATGCAAATAGTCAGTTGTTGTCGGATGTGGGCTTCGGACAATAACACTTGAATGTGCTTTTCAGATTGCCAGTCCCTATAATCTATAGAGTACTCTATTCGTTCATCCTTTGGATCAGTTGCAGACACCACAAACTCTAGAATATCTCCTTCACGCAGGGTCAACCCAGTTATGATACCAAGGTCACCCATTTTCCAACTATTGCCATAGTTATCATGAACACTTTCAATTCTTGGAAAATAGCTTTCACCTGTCTCTTGCATACTTCTAAATTTTGTGATTCTATTTCTGATTTCACCAGTCAACCCAACTACAATGTGCTTTTGGTAAGTCAAAAGTTCTCGGCCATGTGCATTCGTATTTCTGAAATCTTCAAGTAGTTTAAGAAAAATTTCTATTTCTTTTTTTTCACCAAATGCATTAACAAATAACTCCCAGTTTTTTCTGATAATATTTCCTAAATCATAGAAATCAGAATAGTAAATTAGCCGTGGGTCGCAATTCGAATATCTCTGCTTCCTTAACTCCGCTTCAAACTTTTCCTTCCACTTATTTATTCTTTCCTCTGGCAACCCGCATTGGTAGAACCAACTTGTCCCAAACTTCTTTTCGAGTGTAGCTGACAAGAAATCTCTCAATACATTTTCGACGTCCTGCAGAGCTTGTTTTTCATTCATAGTTGTAAATAAAACCCCCGCGCCAGCCTAGGCCGACGCGGGGGTTTCTAATGTTGCTTAGGCCGAGGCCAAGCTACTACATATTGTTCACAATTTCCTGGGCAAATTCGCTCGTTTTGAGGAGCGTAGCGCCGTCCATCTGGCGTTCGAAGTCGTAGGTCACGCGCTTGCTGGCGATGGCAGCTTCGAGGCCTTTGTTAATGAGGGCGGCGGCTTCTTTCCAGCCCATGTGCTCGAGCATCATCACGCCGGAGAGGATAACCGAACCGGGGTTCACCTTGTCCTGGTTGGCATACTTGGGCGCGGTGCCGTGGGTAGCCTCGAAGATGGCGTGGCCGGTCAGGTAGTTGATGTTGGCGCCGGGCGCGATGCCGATGCCGCCCACGATGGCCGCCAGCGCGTCGGAGATGTAGTCACCGTTCAGGTTCAGCGTAGCAACTACCGAGTACTCGGCGGGACGCAACAGAATCTGCTGCAGGAAAGCATCAGCGATGCTGTCCTTGATGATGAGCTTGCCCTGCTCCTGCGCCTGCTTCTGCAGGGCATCGGCCACGGCCACGCCCTGCTTGGCCACTATTTTGTCGTACTGCGCCCAGGTAAACACCTTGCTACCGAATTCCTTCTCGGCCAGCTCGTAGCCCCAGGTCTTGAAGGCACCTTCGGTGAACTTCATGATGTTGCCCTTGTGCACGATGGTCACCGACGGCTTCTTGTGCTGTAGCGCGTAGTTAATGGCGGCGCGCACGAGGCGCTCGGTGCCTTCCTTACTCACCGGCTTGATGCCGAACGAGGACGACTCGGGGAAGCGAATTTTCTTCACACCCATCTCATCCTGCAGGAATTCCAGCATTTTCTGGGCCTGCGGCGTGCCGTTCATGTACTCGATGCCGGCGTAGATGTCCTCGGTGTTTTCGCGGAAAATGACCATGTCGGTCAGCTCGGGCTGGCGCACGGGCGAAGGCACGCCGTCGTAGTAGCGCACGGGGCGCACGCAGGCATACAGGTCCAGTTCCTGGCGCAGGGCCACGTTCAGCGAGCGGATGCCGCCGCCCACGGGCGTGGTCAGGGGGCCTTTGATGCCCACCAGGTATTCGCGGAACGCGTCGAGGGTTTCGTTGGGCAGCCAGTTGTTGGTGGCTTTGTAGGCTTTCTCACCGGCCAGCACTTCCTTCCACATCAGCTGCTTCTTGCCGCCGTAGGCTTTCTCAACGGCCGCATCAAATACCAGCTTGGAAGCAGCCCAAATGTCCGGCCCCGTGCCGTCGCCCTCTATGAAGGGAATAGTGGGTTTGTCCGGTACGTTCAGCTTGCCATTTTTAATGGTGATTTTTTGCTCTGCCATGTGGGTCGTGTGTTGTATAAATCTGTCATCCTGAGCGCAGCGAAAGACCTTATCGCGTCAGGCGTCGGTGGTAAGAATTCAACTAAGTGCAGGCGGGATAAGGGGCTTCGCTGCGCTCAGCATGACAATCATCGGGGGGCTAATACCCGAAAATCTCCTTCAGCGTGAGCTGCTGCACCTGGCCGTATTTGGCCAGCTCCTTAAAATTCAGCCGGTCTTTCGAGCCTATAACCAGAATGACCTGGTTCTGGCCTTTAATCTTGGCGTTTTGAAACTTATTCAATTCATCAAAAGTCATGTTCTGGGTGCCGGTGTACACGTCGCGGCGCAGGTCGTAGTCGAGGCCGAGGCGGCGGGCGCGCTCGTAGCTCAGTAGCACGTTGCCCTTGGTGATGCGCTCGGTGCTGATGCTGTTGCGGATGGAGTTCTTGGCAATTTCCAGATTGGCTTCGGCCACGGGCATGTCCGTTAGCAAGGCCTCCATGCCGGCCATGGCCTCGGGCAGCTTGTCGCTCTGTGTTCCGATGTAGCTCATGTTGTAGTTGGAGCGGCCCACCTTGTCGGCGTTGGCGTAGCGCGACGACGCGGAGTAAGCCAACGCCTTGCTTTCACGCAGGTCCTGGAACACGATGCTGCCCATGCCGCCCCCGAAGTACTCGTTGTAGAGCGCCACCGTGGGCACCATCTCTTTGTTGTACACGTCTCCCTTGGTCAGGAACAGGATTTCGGCCTGCACCATGTTGTAATCAACCCAATAGACTTTCTTGTCTTTCAGAGGTTGCTCAGCAAAGTCTTTGGCAGCTGGGGTAGGCGTAAGCTTAGCCGGCGTGCGATGCTCTGCTTTCAACACTGCTACGGTTCCCTCCTGAGGAAGGGGACCGTAGTACAGCACGCGGTGCTGATATGTCGGCAGCTTCTTAATGAGCGCAGTGAGTTGCTCGGGCTTCACGGCCTTCAGCTCCTTCTCACTCATCACATTGGTGAAGGGGTTTTTCGGCCCGTACTTCACGTAGTTCACCATGGCCGCATTCAGAATCACGCCCTTGTTGAGCTTGGCATCCTGCCGGGCTTTGAGCATCCCGGCCACCATGTTTTTCAAAGCAGCAGCATCGGGCTTGGGGGCATTTATTAGCTGTTCAAATAGCTTGAGCGCGGGCTCCAGGTTGGTGTCGAGGCCGTTCAGGGTCACGAAAATACGGTCGGTACCACTGCTCACGTTAAAGGAGCAGCCCAGCTTGTAAAACTCCTGCTGCAGCTGCGCGGCCGAGTAGCTGCCAGTTCCGAGGTACTGCAGATAGTCGGTGGCCAGGCCCCAACGGGGGTCGTTGTTGGTGCCGATGTCCAAGATGTAGTACAGATTGAACAGGCCATTCTCCGCATTGTGCGTGTAGTAGAGCGGCAGCCCCGGCTTGATGGCTGTTTCCTGAATATCCTTCTTGTAGTCGAGAAACACCGGCTGCAGCTCCGAGCTGGGCATGGCCGTGAGCTGCTTGTAGTAATTGGAGGCCACGTCGCGGTTGGCTGGCACGGGCGTGATGGCAGGCTTCACCACCTTCACCTTGTTGGGGTCGGTGCCGGTGCGCTTGTACACGGTCACGTAGTTGTCGCCGTAGTTGTCGTTGGCGAATTTCACGATTTCCTCCTTGGTGATGGAAGCAAACGTCTCCTGCTGCTGCAGGTAATCTTTCCAGTCGACGCGCTGAATAAACGCCTCGTACATGGCAGTGGCGCGGGCCTCGTTGCTTTCGTAGCTCTTGGTGCGCTCCAGCTTGTCGTTGTTGATGATGGCCGGAATCAGCCAATCGGGGAAGTTGCCGGCTTTCACCTTGCTTAGCTCGGCCAGCAGCAAGCTCTTCACCTCGTCCAGTTTCTGGCCCTGGCGCGGATTACCGTAGATAACGTGGGTCGAATAATCGGTGTTGAGGTCCGTGAACGACGTAGCCTGCAGCACTTTCTGCTGCTGGTTCAGGTTGAGGTCAATCAGGCCAGCCTGCCCGTTGGTCAGGATTTTATCCAGCATCTGCAGGCGTATGCCGTCACGGGTAGCTTTACCTGGCAGGCGGAAGCCCAGCATCACGTTTTCCGCCTGTGGCCCCACCACTTCCCGCACCATCGGCACGGTCAGCGGCTTTTCTACCGGCGGGTTGAAGGCCGGAGCTGATTTGGCGGGCAATGCGCCGAAGTATTTGTCGATAAGCCGAATGGTCGCATCGTAGTCCAGGTCGCCGCTCAGGCACAGGGCCACGTTGCCCGGCACGTAGTACTGACCGAAATACTTCTTGATTTCCGTGATGGACGGGTTTTGCAGGTGCTCTATCGTGCCGATGGTCGTCTGCGTGCCGTAGGGGTGCGTGGGGTAGAGCGCGGCGTTGAGGGCCTCGTACTGCTTGCGGAAGTCGCTGTCCAGGCCCCGGTTTTTTTCTTCGTACACGGCTTCCAGCTCGGTGTGGAACAGGCGCGGCACCATCTCCTGCATGCGCTCGGCCTGAATGGCCGTCCACTTTTCCAATTGGTTGCTGGGGATGTCTTCCTGGTACACCGTTTCCTCGCTCGAGGTGTGGGCGTTGGAGCCTTTGGCCCCGATGGCGCCCATCACTTTGTCGTACTCGTTCGGCACGGCGTAGGTAGCGGCTACCCCCGAGATGGAGTCAATCTGGTGGTAAGTTTTCTTGCGCGCGGCGGGGTCGTTGCGCTGGCCGCGGTACGTTTCGTACAGCGCCTCAATCTTGTCGAGCTCTACTTTTTCCTTAGCCCAGTCCTGCGTGCCCAGCTTAGACGTGCCCTTGAACACCATGTGCTCGAGGTAGTGGGCCAGGCCGGTGGCAGTAGCGGGGTCGTTCTTGGAACCGGCGCGCACAGCTACGTACGTCTGGATGCGCGGGGCATCCTTATAGTCCGACAGGTAAACTGTCAATCCATTATCCAGCTTATAGATACGAACCTGCAAAGGGTCGCCGGGCACTGTTTCGTAGCGATATTCCTTCGGCGCGGCAGGCGTGGTGGCGGGAGCAGTGGCCGTAGCGGAGGCAGTTGCAGCGGGCTTGGTGGATTGGCACTGAGTGGCAAAACCTAACACCGCCAAGGCCGGAAACAGCAGTAAAAAGTTGTTTTTCACGAAGGGCGCGGAAGGATAGCCGGGATGATTCAAAAAACAAAGGTAGCTGGCTGATAGGGGAATAAAAAAAGAATTTTTCAACTACCTTGCCGGATTTTACCACCGCCGGGCATACACGGTGGTGCCGCCCCACCCGTTCCCCAAACGATTGCGGCCTTTACTGAGTGCGGGATTTATGTTTGCAATGAAGCAGGAGCATCCCTGGCTAAAGGCGGTCATGCTTCGGCTCCGCACAGCATGACCGCCTTTTTTGCTACGGCATTGCTTCTGCCCGACCGCCTAATAGTCGGCTTCCAAACCCAAGCGTTGCTTGGCTTCGCGCAGGGCGGGAAACCGCTCAGCCAGGTACTCAAACTTGTCTGAGGTAGTGTAGAGCTTTTTGGCAGTGGGCGCGGCTACCGTCACCACGGGCTGCACCGTGAGGCGCGGGTGGCCGGTGCGGCGGCGCAGCTCGGCCAGGAACTCTACCCGCATTTCGTTGAACTGGTCCACCTGGATGGGGTTGTCAACGGCCAGTTCAATGTTGTGCTCAGCGTTGGCCGTCACGGCGCGGTTCAGCACCCAGTACTCGCTCATGCGGTCCTGGGCGCGGCGCTCCTCGGCTAGCTGCTGCCACACGCGCTGCAGCAGGTCCGCATCGATGGGCGCCACGGGACCGGTGTTGAACTGCGGCTCGGTGGCGGCCGCGGCGGCCGGGCCGGCGGCCTGCTTGTTGCTGAGGCCCTTCAGGCTGGGCATTTTGCTGTTCAGGCCGGGCATTCTGGCAACGGCGGCCGCGGGTGTGGGCTTGGGGGTGGGCTCGATGCCCTCGAAGCTGGGCACGCCGATTTCGACGTGCGGCAGCGTGTCGCGCATCTGGTGGCGCTCGGTGATGGCCGCGGGCGGGTCGGCCTCAATGCTGGGCGTGTCGTGCAGCTCCTCCACACCGTTTTCGACAGGGAGCGGCTCGGGGCCATCGGCCGGGGCCAGGCCGGTGGCTACGGGCGCGCCGGCCGGCATGGGCAACTCACTGGCCGAGGCCACGGGTCGGGCAGCGGCTACGTAGGGAGCCGCCGGCGACTCGGTAGCATAAGCAACCGGAGCCGCGTGGGAAACCGCCGGGGTTATGGCGGCGGCAGTGGCTATCGGGGCGTGTTGGGCGTGGCCTTCTCCAACCGAATCAGGAGCGCCGGCAGCGGCTCCTCCCCCATCGCTCAGGCTACTAGTTTTTTTTTTAGCCTCGCCGTTTGTGGCAGGGCTGAGGTCACGCACGAACTGCACGGCCCCATTCAGATAAGCCAGCTTCATGAGGGACAACTCTACGTGCAGGCGCTGGTTTTTAGCCTGCTTGAACTCGCGGTCGCACTGGCTGATGAGGTTGAGGGCCGAGAGCAGGAAAGCCAGCGGCGCGGCCTGCGCCTGCGCCACGTATTGCTTCTTGATGCCGTCGGACACTTCCAGCAACTGCACCGTCACGGCGTCTTTGCACACCAGCAGGCCGCGCAGGTGCTCGGCGGTGCCCACCACGAAGTTGTGCAGGTCGAAGCCGTTCTGCATCACCTCATCGAGCAGCAGCAGCGCGGCCGAGAGGTTTTCGCTCAGCAGGCTGTCTACTAAGCGGAAGTAGTAGTCGTAGTCGAGGATGTGCAGGTTCTGCACCACCTCTTTGTAGGTCAGGTTGTTGCCGCCGAAGGTCACCATCTGGTCGAACATCGACAGGGCATCGCGCAGGCCACCATCGGCTTTCTGGGCCAGCAGGTGCAGGGCGTCGTCTTCGGCCGTAATGCCCTCCTGGGTGGCCACGTAGCGCAGGTGCCCGCGCATGTCCTCCACCTTGATGCGGCTGAAATCAAAAATCTGGCAGCGCGACAGGATGGTGGGAATAATCTTGTGGCGCTCGGTGGTGGCGAGGATGAAAATGGCGTAGCTCGGCGGCTCCTCCAGCGTCTTGAGAAAGGCGTTGAAGGCCGCGTTCGAGAGCATGTGCACCTCGTCGATGATGTAGATTTTGTACTTGCCGGCCTGCGGGGCGTAGCGCACCTGCTCCACCAGCGAGCGAATGTCCTCCACCGAGTTGTTGGAGGCCGCGTCCAGCTCGTGCACGTTGAATGAGGCGTTTTCCTGGAAGGCCACACAGGAGGCGCAGGTACCGCAGGCCTCGGTTTCAGGGCTGAGGTTGGTGCAGTTGATGGTTTTGGCCAGGATGCGGGCGCAGGTGGTTTTGCCCACGCCGCGGGGGCCACAAAACAGGAACGCCTGGGCCAGGTGTTGGCTTTGAATGGCGTTTTGCAGCGTGGTGGTGACGTGCTGCTGCCCCACCACGCTGCGAAACGTGGAGGGACGGTACTTGCGGGCCGAAACGACGAAATTATCCATAAGCTATGCCTACAAAGTTACCCAAAAAAGGGCGGCTTTGGAAGGGGTTTTGGCCCCGTCTGTCATCCTGAGCGCAGCGAAGGACCTTATCACTCTGGAACAGTTCGCAGTAAAAAACCCACTGTCTTTTCCGTCAACAAATGATTTACTGCGCATCGTTCAGACGTGATAAGGTCCTTCGCTGCGCTCAGGATGACAGTTGTAAAATGGAAACCTTCCCTCCTGCCCTGGCGTTTCTACCATATCCGCGTACCTTCGCGGCCCGCTTAGCCTCTTTGGAGGCCGCTGCGGGAATCGTTCTTTACCATTTGGGGATGACCGGAATTGACAGCTCGCGCAAATTGCGGGTAAGCGTGCCAGGAGTTGATGGAAGCTCTCCTGTAAAAAAATCTATCAAACAACAACCGGCGACTATTCGTACGCCATGGCTGCCTAGTTTAGAATTAGGTAACGTCATCGTTCCGCCTGGGTAAGTTTCTACACCTGGGAGTTCGGAGCGTCGTAAGTAGAAAATAGTCTTCGGGGAGCTGTGACTCGGAGGCGAAACGCAACTGCAGCTAGGGGAATTTCAAGGGCCTGACTGACGCCTGAAATTCCATGAAAATTCAAGTCTGGATACGCACGTAGAAAGCACGTTGATTTCCTTGTCTGGACCAGGGTTCGAATCCCTGCATCTCCACTTTAAACCCCGTTTGCGCAAGCAGGCGGGGTTTTTCGGTTTTGGGAGGACTTATTCTCCGTTTGTGCTGCTCGCGGCTGCGGCAACGCCATGTGCCGCAATGGGTAGGAGGCCCTTTGTGCCTGGTGGCCCCAACGGAGAAACATTAGAGGACCTGTACTACTTCTCCGCGCAGCCAGCAACGGCTTTTACTTTTTTACACCCGGCAGCGGTACTTCTCCTGTTGCTGTAGAACTGCAGCTGGCCCTTCACATCGGGGCTAATTGCCCCGGCCGAATCAGTCAGCTATCGGGCGGGTACGTTGACCAATGGCGCAGAGCCACGCGGGCAATAATGCGCCCGGCGAAGCTGCTGTGTAGCCATATTTTTGTTAGACATTCGCCAAGTGCTTTCCAACCTAAGGGTTATGCAGCTCCTCTTTCCTGCCGAGCACGTTGCCTTTCGCCATCATGACCTCTTTTACGCTTACCCTCAATATCACCCCTCAGCAAGTGCTGCGCTGGCTCCTGGCCTGCATTGTTTTCCTTGTGGCGGCTTCGGTGGTGGCTGATATTATCACGGCGCAGCACCCTTCCAAGTCACTCAGCAAGTTATTTGGGTTGGACGAGGAGGGCAGCATCCCTACTTATTTCGCCTCGCTTATCCTGCTGCTATCGGCGGGGCTGCTATTGCTCATTGGCCGCGAAAAGCGCCGGCGGCAAGACGCCTATTCCCGGTACTGGTACAACCTGGCCCTGTTTTTCCTGCTGCTTTCCATAGACGAGATGGTGAGCATTCATGAGTACTTCACCTACTACCTGCATACGCATTTGGGCGGGCACGGCGCCAGCCAGACGTCCTGGGCAATAGTGGGCATGGTGGTGGTGGCTGGGGTCGGCCTGCTTTACCTGCGCTTTCTGTTGGCACTTTCTTCCCCTACCCGGGTGCGCATGCTGGTAGCCGGCGCCGTGTACGTGCTGGGCGCGCTCGGCTTTGAGTACCTGGGGGGGCGCATCATCAATGCCTCCTCTGACCAAAGCCTGCTCTACCAACTCTGCTACACTGTGGAGGAAAGCCTGGAAATGCTTGGCGTATACCTATTTATCCGCATGCTACTGCTGTACATGGCCCAGGAGCTGCACGCGGCTCAGGCCCCGGCGCTGTCCCCCCCGGCCGGGTCTCTTGACGCGCCCAGGTGCGCAGCGGCCTTGTAATGCGCGCAGGTGAGTGCTGGTCTTTAGTCCTTGAACCTCATCAGGCGGCTGCCTAAACTAACCTATTGGGGTAGGCCACAAAATCACCGCTTGGGGCGAGTGGGCTGGTGGCATGCCTGCGCCGAGCTTTCTTTACTGCAATTACTCCTGAGCACTATGAAAATTGCCATTGTTGGACCGAGCGTTACACGCACCAAGGGCGGCATGGCCACGGTTATCAGCGACATGCTTGCTAATAAAACGACGGGGATGGAGTTTGTACACCTGGTTTCGCACGTGGAAGGCAGCGCAACCGAAAAACTGGTAGGTGCGTCGCAGGCATGGCTGCAGCTACTGTGGGAGCGGGCCGTCGACGTGGTGCACATTCACGTGGCTTCGGATGCGAGCTTTTACCGCAAAAGCGCTTTTGTGTTGCAAAGCCGCGCAAGGGGCCTGCCTGTGGTAATGCACGTGCACGGCGCCGATTTCGACACGTTCTATGCCCAATCCAACGCGCTGCAGCAGGCATATATTCGAAAAATATTTGGCATGTGCAGCAAGGTCCTGGTGCTATCCGACTTCTGGAAGGCGTTTTTTCAGCAGCACATCATCCAGGGCAAGGTAGCAGTGCTGCACAATGGCGTGTACCCCGCAGCTTTTGCGGCGTGCTATACCATGCCCGCTAACCTGAACCGTTTTTTGTTTCTGGGGCGCCTTGGGCAGCGCAAGGGCGTGTACGACCTGCTGGAAGCGGCGGGGCAACTCATCAAAGAGCAAGGCCATGCCAACCTGGAATTTTACCTGGCCGGTGATGGCGAGTTGGAGCTGGTGCAGCAGGCTATCGAAACAAAGGGCCTCCAGCAACACGTGCGCGTGCTTGGCTGGATGGGCGACGAGGAAAAGCGCTATTGGCTGCGCGAGACCGACACCTTGGTGCTTCCCTCCTACAACGAAGGCCTGCCCATGTCCATTCTGGAAGCCATGGCAGCTGGCAAAATTATTGTCAGCAGCCGGGTAGGCGGCATACCCGACTTGGTGACCGAAGGCGTGAACGGCTTCCTGATAACGCCCGGCGACGTGCCCAGCTTGAGCCAGCACCTGGCCTACGTGGCCACGCACCCCCAGGAAATGACGGAGATGGCCCGTCGCAACCAACAAAAAATAGCGGCCGAGTACAACCTCGAGAAGCTGACCGCGTGGCTGATGGCCATGTACCGCAGCATAATCCGTAAGCCTCATTCCTGACCCGGCTTCTGGCACCCGCCCGCCTGCCCACGTCTGCTTTCCTGCTGCTGCCATCCGCGTTCAAGCCCAGCACTCATCACCTCCGGCAACTGGATTCCTGCCGCACTATTACCCTGATTAGCGCTTCAAAATGGCCAAATTGGTGAAACAGAACAGCAGCCTGTTCAAAAACTTCTTATCGCTGAGCCTGCTGCAGGTGGCCAACAATGTGCTGCCTATTATCTCCATCCCCATCATCGTACGCATCATTGGACCCGAAAAATTCGGGGTTATTAATTTTGCCAGCGTCATCATGTCGTACTTCATTCTGCTCACGAACTACGGCTTCGACCTGACCGCCACCCGTGCCATTGCCTTGAATCGCAACGATGTTGAGGCCCGCAGTCACTTGTTCAACCAAGTACTGTATGCCAAGCTGCTGCTGTTTGCCGTGTCCCTGCTCATCTTCCTGGTGCTGCTCGACACGCTGCCGCAGCTGCGCGAGGAAAAGCAGGTGGCCATCTACTCCTTCCTGATTGTGTTTTCCTTCGTGCTCACGCCCAACTGGCTTTACCAGGGCATGCAGGAGCTCTACAACATTGCCATTTTCAACTTCATCACCAAGCTCCTCTTTACCGTGTGCGTGCTGGTGGTCATTAAAGAGCGGCAGGACTACGTGTGGCAGCCCCTGCTGATTGGGGTGGCGCACGTGTTAGTGGGCGTTGTGGCTTTTGCGTGGGCTGTGCGCAAATACCAGATTCGGCTGTTTTATGTGCCCCTCCAACAGGTGCTGCGCCACCTGTGGAGCGAACGGGTCATCTTCTTCTCGTTTGTTTCCATCAACGTCTACACCTATGCCACTACCCTCATTCTGGGCCTGGTGCAGAACAGCGAGGCGGTGGCTTTCTTTTCGGCCTCTTGGCGCCTGGTTATCATCATGCACACCATCGTCACCATTCCCATCGGCATGTCGCTGTTTCCGTACATCGGCGAAAGCTTCGGCATCAGCCGCGAGAAAGGCATCGAGCGCATTCAGATGACGGCCCCGTTCATTGTGTACCTCACCGCGCTGATGGGCGCGGGCGTGTGGCTGCTGGCGCCGTTCATCATCACCATCTTCTACGGCCAGGCCTTTGCTCCTTCCATTGCCGTGCTGCGCATTCTCTGTTTCATTCCCGTCATTATGGGCCTGAGCAACCTGATGGGCGTGCAAACCATGGTAAACTTAAAGATGGACCGGCCTTATACCTACATCATTGCCTCCGGTGGCGTGATTGGCCTCGGGCTGAATTTGTGGCTGGCCAGCCAGTTTAGCTACATTGGCGGTGCCTGGGCCTGGCTGCTCACCGAGGCTTCCATTGCCCTGATTATGTGGGTATACCTGCGGCGCAAAGGCATTCAGGTCCTCAATGGCAGCTACTTTAGCTACGCGTACATAGCCGCTGCGGTGGTGCCCCTCGTCCAAACCCTCCAACGGAAGCTGGGCCGCTAGTCCTGCAACTTGCTCAACTGCCTAGTAGCCATGAACGCCGAAAAGGAAATATCATTCTTGCTGCTGATGCTGTTCCTTTTTTTGGGGACCTGCGTGCTCGATGCGCTGCACCACCCACAGTCGGCCCCCGCCAGTGGGGGCATTTTTCGCCTGCACCCGGCCATGCACTTCGTAAAGTCTGACGTCATCAGGAATTCCTGGCTAATCCGGGTTTTAAAATTCGGCACCGTCCTGACCGGGCGTGCTGTAGGGGCTGCTCACGCTGCTGCTATTCAGCCTGTTTCACAAGCTGGCGCTTCCTTTCCAGTTCGTTCTGCTGACTGCTTCCGGCAACAATTCCATTGCCATCAACACCACGCCGATATCCATCAGCACTCTGGCCTGCTTGGTAGGATTCAAGTCCTACGCTCGTGAATACAAATCCGCCCCCGCCCATGAAGAAGATATCCATCGTCATTCCGGTATATAACCGCAAAGCCGATTTGCCGCGCTGTCTGGGCAGCATTCAATCGCACACAGCCAACTACGAAGTAATTGTAGTGGACGACGGCTCTACCGACGGCTCCTTCGAACTGCTGCAGACGTTAGATATTCCGAACATGCGGCTGTTCAAGAACCCCGGGAACCGGGGCGTGAATTACACCCGTAACCGCGGCGTAGAGCAAGCCAGCGGCGACTACGTTCTGTTTCTGGACAGCGACGACAAGCTTTTCCCGGATGGTCTGGATACCGTTTTCGGTCACGTCAATGCGAACCCCCTGGTGCGGCATTTCCTGTTTTTTAGCTCCCCCAACGTTAATAAGTCAGCCACTGCTCCCTACCACACTACCTATGCAGAATGGCTCACCGAAAGCGTGTTCGGCGATTTCGCCCACGTCATCGAGAAAAAAACGCTGCTGGAATTTCCGTTTTTCGAGCAGTTTCGGGCGTATGAAAACCTGAACTGGCTGCGCATTATCAAAGCCACCGAACCGCAGCGGGTGGTGCCGAAACTAGTGACGTGGATGGACCAGGACCGCACCGACAACCTGACCAAAACGCTACGCCTGAAAAACCGCGAAGCCATTGCCGGCAAATTTGCCTACCTGCAGGCGTATTTTGGGCTTTATGGCGCCGACCTGTATGCCCTTGACCCGGTGCAGTACCGGGCAAAGCTCCACCACGCGTTGTTACTGGGCGTTGCGGCCGACTTGAAGCCGCAAGCGCGGGCCCTTGTTGAGGCATCTTCTCTACCGCTGAAAGGCCTCTATAAATCGGTGGTTGCCCTCACGCCTGCTGTCGCTTTGCAAAAACTGATTACGCTGAAGTAGCCCCGTCTGCAACCGAACGCCATGAAAATCGTGCATTGCTTTTTTACGCTGGAGATGGGCGGTGCACAGGTGCTGGCCGTTGACCTGCTGAACCAGATGTGCAAGGAGCACGACACGGCGCTGGTCATCGTCAACAACATTCACAGTCAGGCCTTGCTCGATAAGCTCGACCAACGGGTGGCAGTGCACAAAATCGACCGCCGGGAAGGCAGCCGCAACCCCTGGCCGCTGCTCAAGTTCAACCTGCTGCTTCGCCGGCTCAACCCCGACATCATTCATTGCCACGAGCCGGACATCGGCAAAATCATTCGGGCCAGGGTAGGCAAGCTGCTTTACACCATTCACGACATCGGCATTCCGAGCAAGCACTACCACTACTACGCCGCCCTGGTGGCTATTTCCGACGCCGTGCAACAGGAGCTGGCGCAGCGCTTCGACCGGCCCATTGCAAAGGTGTACAACGGCATCGACGTTGCCTCGTTCCGGAAGCGAACGGACTACTCCCTGGCCGGACAGCCCATTAAACTGGTGCAGATTAGCCGCCTCATGCACCAAAAAAAAGGACAGGATGTGCTGCTGAATGCCCTGCACCTCGTGAAAAACAACTACGGCTACGCCAACTTCCATCTCGACATCATCGGCAGCGGCGACTCCTTGCCCTTCCTCCAAAACCTGGTGGCGGAATTGGGCTTGACGCAAGAGGTCAGCTTAGCTGGCGAGCGCAACCGCGACTGGCTGTACGCCAACCTGAGCCACTACCACCTGCTGGTGCAGCCCTCGCGCTACGAGGGTTTTGGCCTGACCCTGCTGGAAGGTTTTGCGGCCGGCCTGCCGGTGCTGGCGTCGGACATTGAGGGACCGGCCGAGATTATAGGTCGCACGCCCCGCGGCTTTTTGTTTGCCAAGGGCGACAGCCAGGCTTGCGCGCAGGCGCTGTACCTCATATTTCAGGAGTACGAAAGCGGCCATGTTGCCCAACTCATGCAAAACACCGAACCGATTACTGACCGGGAGTACTCCATTAAATCCTGCGTGGCCGGGTACCTGCAGCAATACCGGGCCCTGCTGGCGTAGCGGGTCGGCAGCGCTTGGTTTATGTATTTCGTATCATCCCTTTTTAAAGCTTCGCCGCAGTGGAAAAGATAAAAATCGGCAAGGCGCTGGTCAACAACGTCACGCAGCAGGAGGCCATCCAGGAAATTGACCGCCTGGTTTCCAGCGGCGCCAAAGGGTATGTGGTAACGCCCAACCTCGACCACGTTGTGAAGCTGGAAACCGACCCGGAGTTTGAGCGCATCTACGCGAATGCGGCGCTGGTGCTGGCCGACGGCAACCCCTTGATTTGGGCCGCCAAAATTCTGGGGACGCCGCTAAAAGCGCTGGTTACGGGCTCCGATTTGTTTCCGGCGCTGTGCCAGCACGCCGCGGCCCGCGGGCACCGCGTATTTTTTCTAGGCGGCCTGGAAGGCGTGGCCGAAAAGGCTGCTGCAGCCCTCAGCCAAAAATTCTCTGGCCTGCAGGTAGTGGGCACCTACAGCCCCCCGTTTGGCTTCGAAAAAGACGATGCGGAAAACGGCCGCATCGTCCGCATGGTGAACGCCGCCAGGCCTCACCTGTTGTTTGTGGGCGTGGGCGCTCCCAAGCAGGAGAAGTGGATATACCGCCACATCGAAAGCCTAGACGTTAACGTGGCGCTGGGCATTGGGGCTTCTTTCGATTTTGAGGCCGGCACCATCAAGCGGGCGCCCAAGGCCATGCGGCAGCTGCACATGGAATGGTTCTGGCGCTTTGCTAACGAGCCCACCCGGCTGTTCCGCCGCTACTTCATCGACAGCACCGCGTTCATTCCCATCATTTACCGACAACGAAAGCAGCAGAAAGAACATTCGTAACAACGGTTGCTTGTGCACACGTGCTTAATCTTAGCTGGCCACAATTCTAATTCGATGCTGATGCAAACTACCCGCCGGGCCATGCTTTTGGTTGTCTTCTGTGCCGTGCTCAGCGGTTGCTTGGCGCTAAGTGGCAGCCAGCTGGCGCGGCCACAACCCAGCAAGCAGCTGACCCAAGCCCGCGCCGCCCTCACCGATAAAGCTGCCACACCTGAAACGGCTGCCCTGTTCGCCAACCTGCGCGCTTTGGCGGGCCGGCACGTGTTGTTTGGCCACCAGAACGATACCCGCAAGGGCTACGGCTGGACCAAGGACTACCAGGCAGCCCCCGTACCGCCCGGCAAGTCGGACGTGCGGGAGGTAACCGGTGCCTACCCGGCCGTGTATGGCTGGGACCTGGAAAGCATTGCGGGCTTCTACACTGGTCCCGTGGTGGAGCACGAAAAACAGTTGTTGCGCCAACTCACCATCGACGCCTACAACAGGGGCGGCATCAATACCTATAGCTGGCACTACAACAACCCTGTGTCGAAGGTGAGCGTGAACTGGCGCGACTCGCCCGTGGAAGCAGTGGCCCGCCTGTTGCCGGGGGGCAGCCACCACCGGGTATTCACCAATTCCCTGCGGGAAATTGCGGCATACGCCAACTCTTTGATTGGGGCCGATGGCCGGGTGATACCAATTATTTTCCGGCCGTTTCATGAAATGGACGGCGACTGGTTTTGGTGGGGCAAGAGCCACTGCACTGCGCCCGAATACCAGCAACTCTATCAGTTTACGGTGACCTACCTGCGCGACAGCCTGCAGGTGCACAGCTTTTTGTACGCCTGGTCGCCCGACCGCAACTTCGCCAACGAGTCGCAGTTGCTGGAGCGTTACCCTGGCGATGCCTATGTCGACGTGGTGGGCCTGGACAATTACGGCGAC
Source organism: Hymenobacter glacialis (assembly GCF_001816165.1). Taxonomy (GTDB): domain Bacteria; phylum Bacteroidota; class Bacteroidia; order Cytophagales; family Hymenobacteraceae; genus Hymenobacter; species Hymenobacter glacialis. The sequence continues at coordinate 24,876 of NZ_MDZC01000079.1, read as the reverse complement.
CTGCGGCCCGATGTGCTCCCCGAGGTGGCCCTGCAAAAAATGAAGCTGGTGGCCAACTACGCCGCCCGCCATCAAAAAGTGGCCGCACTCACCGAAACCGGCCTGGAAAACGTGAGTGACCCGGCGTGGTATACCCAGCGCCTGCTGCCGCTGTTGGGGGCGCAGCCCGGCCCGGCTTATTGCATGGTGTGGTCCAATTCAACCAAGACGTTCTGGACGCCCCCCCTGACACACCCAGCCGCACCCGACTTTCGAACATTCCAGCGCAATGCCTTGCCGGCCTTTGGGGGACAATTGCCCAGCTTCTACACGCTAAGGCCCCAAAATAAATCAACCAAGTAGCATCCTGCCAATCAACCTCCGGTAGACCAACTCTCAGCCCGTTCTTCAATCCTGCCTGACCGTGAGCAGTCGGGCTCGGACCGAAAAAGTATGGCCCACGGTTATCGTCCTCGACTCGCAGTGGCTAAAGACGCGGCCACGGAGCAGACTGTGGGCTTCGACGCCGGCAAGCTCATCAAGGGACGCAAGCGCTTGGTGCAGACCAACACGCTGGGCAACGTGCTGATTAGGCTCGTGCTGCCCGCCAACGCTGTCGATGGAGCGGCCACCATTGCTTTTTAAGACGAGGCACCTGCTACCCACGACTTGTGGGGTCGGTTTGCCCTCCAATTGCCGGCACCAGTCCAAAAGTGGCCAAGGCAACCAGCACGGCTACTCCACCAGTTGGGCGTAGAGCCGGGCCAGGGTTTCGGCCGCGTCGGCGCACAGGCCGGGGTGCACGGGCGAAGTTTGCACGATGGTGCTGCGGGTGGCCGTGAGCCAGCGAAACCGCTCGGCAATGCCAAACTGCCCGATGGTGCCCCCGGCCGCGCGGCCCTGGCAAATGCGCTCGAAGGCCTGCAGGCGGGCCTGCACTTCGGCTACATCTAAGGCGGGAGCCACGGCCTTCAGCTTGGCTTCGGGCAGTTGAAAGCGGGTTTGCAGGAAGCCAAGGGAGCGGCAGTAAAGCACCACGCCCACGTTCAGGAATTCTTCGCGCTCCACCCGGGGCACCACGCGAAGTACGGCGTACTCAAATAAGTGCATTGCGGGCATCTTGGGCTTCCTGAACAAAGGTTTCGGCGGCGGCCAGGCGGGTTTCCAAGAAGCGCACGTAGTCGGCGCGCTGTGCTTCGGCGGGGGCGTCGCCATTGGTGAGCCACTCGGAGGGCACGAGCGCCACCACGGCCTGAATGCGCTCGGGCGTGAGTTTGGCGCGGCTCTCGGCATCTACTTCGGCCAACTCGCTGGCCTGGGGCAGCAGCACGTGGTCTTTCACCTGCGGGAAGGGGCGTGGGCGCGGCTGGGCCCAGTCGGGGCCGGCGTGGTGGGCGTAGAGGGCCGCGCCGTGGTCGATAAGCCACAATTCCTTGTGCCACATGAGCAGGTTGGTGTTGCGGGCGGTGCGGTCCACGTTCAGCGTCAGGCAATCGAGCCACACAATCTGCGAAGCCAAACGCGGCTCGATGGTGGTTACCAGCGCATCGAAGGTGATGGCGCCCGAGAGGTAGTGCAGGGCCAGGTTGCGGCCGGTGCTGGCGCGCAGCAGGTCCTGAATTTCCTCGTCGGGCTCGGTGCGGCCGAATGCTTCGTCGAGCTCGCAAAACACCAGCTCGGGCACGCGCAGGCCCAGTGCCCGGGCCATTTCGCCCACAATGAGCTCGGCAATGAGGGCCTTCACACCCTGCCCGGCGCCCCGAAACTTGAGCACGTAGAGGAAGTTGTCGTCGGCTTCGACCAAGGCGGGTAGGGAGCCGCCTTCGCGCAGCGGGGTCACGTAGCGCGTCACGGCCACGGTTCGGAGTTCAGGGGCACTGGTAGCCGGCATAAGGAGGTAATTACAGCGCAAAGAACGTCATGCTGAGCCTGTCGAAGCATCTCTACCGCAGTAGTAAATGAATTACTCTCGCAGTAGAGATGCTTCGGCTACGCTCAGCATGACGTTCTTATAAATGCGGTAGCGATGCTTCGACAGGCGCAGCATGACGGCCTACTACTGTGCAGGGGTCTCCTCCCCTACTGCTTTTTGCGCAGGGCCAGGTAATCGAGGTAGTAGAGCACCTTCACCGACACCGAGTTATTGTGCGGGGTGTTGATGGTGTTGTTGAAATTGTCGAAGTACTGCGGGGTGGCTTCCTCGGCCTGCAGGTAAGTAGTGCCGGCGTTTTTCCAGACCACGCTGATTTGGGAGCCGGGCGCAAACCACCACGAGTACACGGCGTCGATGTTGAAGGCGTTGTAGGTGTTGTTGCGGTTGCGCTGGTAGTCCACGGGGGTTTCCACACCGTTGGGGAGCAGGGCCGTGAAGTCGGCGTAGCGCACATTGCTGGTGTAGTGGCGCATACGCAGCGTGAACGACATGCGGTTGGTGAAGGTGTAGGCCGTCGACACCACGTTCGATACCGTGAGCACGTTGCGCCGGCCCAGCAGGAGGGTGCCCAGCAGCGGCTGGTCCAGGGGGTGGCTGGCGTCGAGGCCGCCGTTGACATACCCCACTTGGCTGTCCCGGAAATTGAAGTCCGTGCTGTAGCGGAACGTGAGGTGGTCGTTGACGCGGTACCGCGGGTAGAAGCCCAGGCCGTAGCCCATGCGGTTGGGGCGGCCCGGCACCTGGGCGTCGGCGGCGTAGCGCCGAATGCCGCCATTGCCGCTCAGGGCCCATTTTTTGCGGGCGTCGGTGTTGAAAAACCCACTGACGTTGAGGCTGCCCGGGATGCGCACGTAGTACTCCCCCAGCGGGTACACGCGCGGCTCAAAAAAGTCGTGCTGCGCGGCGTCGCCGTTCAGGTTAAAGCCCACCTGCAGAAAGCTCTTGGTGAAGGTGGTATTGGCCCCGGAGTAGAATCCAATGCCCTGGTACCGCGAGCGGTTGCGCACGTCCTGGTAAAGCAGCGTGTGGCTCACCCCGCCGTGGGTGAACAGGTTATTGACCTTCCAGAAGGGCTTGTAGATGCGGTAGCCGCCCTCAAGGGACTGCTGGATGTTGTTGTTGCCGAACAAGATGCCCAGGTCGTTGGGATTATAGGTGTCCGACTCGATGCCGTGGGTGAGGCTCCAGGTGAAACTGCCGCTGATTTTGCTCAGCCCCACCTGGTACTTGTAGCCGTTCGGGTCGTTGATGTTCTCGGCGCTATCAAAGGCCTTGCCCCGGCGCTGCGAATACACCACGCGGCCGTCCACGGCGTAAGCGTTGGCCTTGTTGGCGAAGCGGAACAGCCCCCCGGTCACGTTGGCGTCGTAAGTACTGCCGGCGCGCGTTACGTTGGTGTTGACGAGGCTGACGAAGGAATTGTTCTTCAAGCTCTGGTCGAACACCACGATGTTGTAGTTGCTGAACGGCTGCGTCAGCACCCGGCGCTCGGCGCCCGTTTCCTCGTGGCGCAGGGTGGCGTACACATCGTTGCTTACGGCGTTGAAAATGCCCACGCCCAGGCCCTTGCTGGTGCGGCCCGATATTTTGGTGGCGTTCAACAGCGGCGTTTCGGCGGGGTTGCGCAGCAGCCGCTCGTTGGGGCCGGCCGCCACGTTGTAAAACCCAATGGGCGTGGCCCCCACCCGGCGCGAGTAAAACAAATTACCCTTGTTGAAGAGCTCCGTGCCCTCCGTGAAAAACTGCCGGTTCTCGTTGAACTGCACCTCAAAGGGCGAGAGGTTGAGCACCTGGTTGTCGCTCTGCACCTGCCCAAAGTCGGGCACGAGCGTGGCGTCCAGCGTGAAGCTCTCGTTGATGCCCCACTTCACATCGGCCCCGCCGTTGAAGCTGGTGGTGGTGCGCTTGGTGCCCTCGGTGCTGAGCGGGTTATGATTCACGTAGCCCGACACGTAGGGCGTGAGCGAGAGGCGCAACGGCGGTTTCACCCCTTGCACGCCCGTGAGTACGCCCCACTGGTTCACAAAGCCGTCGACCTGGGGCTTCACCTCGTTCCAGTAGAAACGCTGGTTTTCGCGCTGGCGCTGCCGGTAAAAATTCACGCCCCAGCGCTGCACGTCGGCGGTGCTGAAGCGGATGGCCGAGTACGGAATGCGCAATTCGGCCACCCAGTCGGTGCCGCGCAGGGCGGTGCGGCTTTCCCACACGGCGTTCCAGGCAAAGTCCTCGCCGCCGGCCGGGGAGTAGCGGGCATCGGCCTGCACCCCGCTGCTGGTCACCACGAAGCTGTAGCCGTTGAGCTGGTCGGAGTACGTGTCAAGGAAAAAGCCGAGCCGGTCGGAATTGCCGAATACGTCGCGCTCCGTCAGCTCCCGCGGAATGGAATCGGGCGACACATCGTGCATCACAGCGCCCACGTAAATGGCCGCGTCGTCGTAGAGCACGCGCACTTCGGTGCGGTGCTTCTCGGGCACGCCGGGGTTGGGGCGCTGCTGCACAAAGTCGGTAGCGGGCTGGGCCTCGGCCCACGCGGCCTCGTCCAGCACGCCGTCTATTTTCATGGGCTGGGCAATGCGTACGGCCGCCAGCTGGCGCTTGGGTGCGGCCGTTGCAGGGGCCGCAGCCGCGCTGGGTGCGGCCACTTGCCCCAGGGCCGATTGCGCCGCACCCACTAGCCCCAAATACAACACTACTCCGCGCAGAGAAAAGGTAAAAGTCATAGCCCAGAGAAGCTAAAGTGAAGACAAATCCAGGGACGCAGGAATCCCTGCCCCGCTGCAAAACCGGAAAAAATACCTGTAAATCCCACCTGTAGAACGGTCCTATTGTGCAGCCGCAGCAGTTTTAAAGTCATGCGTTGGCCTCATTTTGCGGGGAAACTGCCCGTACTTGGAATGATTACTTCCGCTTGCGGAAATACACGTCGTTGCTGATGGATTCGAGCTTGACGAGGGGGCCGCTGCCCCGGAGCGTGCCCCGGAGCTGGTACCCCACAATGGGGTTGTCTTTGCGGTTGCTGAAGGCCACGTCCTGGTCGGTGTACACTTCGCCGGTAATGGTTTTAAGCGACACTTCCGCCCCAGTGGTGGGGGGCCAGGTCACGTCCACAAAGCCGCTGATGGACTTGGCGTCGATGGCGCCGGTGAGGCCCGCAATGTCGATGTCGCCGCTGATGGTACTCACGCGCAGCACCACGTCGGCCGGCACCGTGATTTCGTAGTTGATGATGGCGCACACCTGGTTGACGGTGCGGCCGTCGCGGTCATGCCCTCCACTCACTTTTCCGTTGGTAATGGTGGTGTTGTAGGACTCACCGTAGTAAGCGCCGCCGTTGGGGCAGTCGCCGGGCTGGGCGTTGCGCAGCAGTTCCTTGTCGAATGCCGACGTCAGCTTCAGCTCGTCGCCCGCTTGCTCGGTGGTGAGCAGCAGGGCATCGTTTAACTTGTTTTGGTTGATGCTCACCGAGGCCTTGAGCGTCATTTTGCCGCTGGCGCCGCTGCGAATGCGGATGTTGGTGGCCTGCCGCAGGTTGAGGAATACCCGTTGGCCAGGGGCCAGATTCGCGGTTTTCTCAACAATTTTTTGGGCCGTGGCCGGCTGGGCGCCGCTCACGGCAAGAACCAGCAAGAATAAGAAAAAGAGGCGACGCATGATGTTACAGAAATTAAAGGTGGATGTTGGGCCGAGCCTTGGCGCGGGTTGGCGGTTAAGTCAGAAAGGTTGGTAGTTGTGCTGGCGGCGAACGCGCTAAGGCGCGTTACTACTTGGATTTGCGGACAAAAATGTCGCCGCTCACCGTTTTGAGCGAGATGGAATTGCCGCCGCCGTTCACGCTACCGTCCACTACCTGGCCGCCAATGTGGCGCATGTTGTCCTCGCCTTTGCCCAGGTTGATGTCGAAATCGGTGTAGACCTCGCCCGATACCGAGCGCAGCTTCAGCGTGGCTTTGGTGTTGGCGAGCATGCTCACGTCCACGTCGCCGCTCACGGTTGAAATGGACGTGGGCCCCTGGCGCAGGGCCGCAAACCGCACCTGAATGTCGCCGCTCACGGTGTTGGCCACCACGGGGCCGGCCACGTTGGTCAGCCGGATATCGCCGTTTTTCACGTTTACTTCCAGGTCGCCGTTCACGTCGCGCACCTGAATGTCGCCGCCGTTCCAGTTGGTTTGGTTGTACTGCACAGCCGAGTTGCGCGGCACCCGAATGGTGTACTTCGTGTCTTTGCGCGAGGCCTTCACGATACGCACCGTATTATCGGTCTGAATGACCGACAAGCCAATTTTGGTGTTGTCCACGGCCGAGTTGTAGATAGGGCGCAGGCCCTCCGCCCGCTTGGGTACTTCTTCGTAGCCGTTGCCGGTTATCACCAGCTCGTTGCCGTCGGTGCCTTCCACCGTCACGTCGCTGCCCTGCATGTCGATGACGATTTTGCGGTCCTTGCCGCCGAGCTTGGTTTTGTATTCCTGGGCTTGCCCGGTGTGGGCGGCCAGTAGGCCCGCTACTGCGAGCAACATGAGCTTATTCATAAATAGAGGGGAAAATGTAGGAAGTGAGGTACCGGCGCGGCACCGGAAAGCCGGCGCCGCGTTGCAGAAATCAGGTGAGAAAAAGGCGGTGAATCGAGCGGGATTTATATCAATTTGCCAATACCGGCTTCGGCCTGGGCCCGCACCACGGGCAGGGCATCGGCGCGTTTAGACAGGCGTTCGAGCTGGGGCACGGCGCGGCGCACGCGCATCGACACCACCATGTCGATGAGGGTAATTTGCACGTTGGGGTCGGTTTGAATGGCCAGCGAATGCGCCAGCCCTTCCCGCACCCGGGGGTCGTCGCGCAGGCGATAGAGGGCCTCGCAGGCAGCCAGACGCACGTTGGGACTGGCGTCGAAATTGAGGGTATTGAGCAGCACCTGCACCGTGGGGTCGCCGGGTTCCGACGCCTTGCCAGAATTGCTCACCAACTGAATCCGGTCGCTGGCCGAGGCCGTGCGGCCCGCCAGCGCCTGCCGCAACGCTACCGATTCCGGCTTGCCGGAAGCCACGGCAATGGCATTGCTGCTGCGGGTGCCCCAGGGCAGTTGCCGGCCCAGCAACACCCCGGCGGCAACCAACACCACGCTGGCCGCAACGCGCAACCAGGTGGCAGCCGAGGCCCACATTGGCACCACGCGGGCTTCGGGGGCGGGCGGCGCGGCGGCCACCGGTTGCAACAGCGCCTTTTGCTCTTGCAGCAAGGCCATAAAGTTGGCGCGCAGCACCGTGCCGGGCACTTCCGGCAGGGCGGCGTCCAGGTCGGCGGTAAGGGCGCGGAGCTGGGTGACCTGCAGCTGGCAGCCCGAACAGGTGGCTAAATGGGCCGCCACGCGGTCGGCCTCGGCGGCGGGCAGGCTGCGCTCGGCGTAGGCCGGGAGTAGCGCTTCCAGCTCGTGGCAGGCAGAAGGTTCGGGCGTTTTCATTTTTAGTTGTCGGTTGCTGGTTGTCGGCTTTTTGTTTCTATTGGCTGGGGCTGAATCCCTTATTCAGCTGACAACCAGATTTAATCGGTGAAGTAGATTTTGCGCAGCGCTTGCAGGGCGCGGTGGGCTTTCACGCGGGCGGCTTCGGCGGTGCAGCCCAGGAGCTGGCCAATTTCTTCGTAGCCAAAGCCCTGGAAACGGTGTAGTACCAGAATTTCGCGCTGCGGCGTGGGCAGCAGAGCCAGGGCTTCGTGCAGGTCGTCGGCGCAGCTGTTCACCCGCATTTGGGCGAAGGCGGCCCCGCGCAGGCCGCCGGTTTTTTCTACTTCCGCTACGTCGTCGGCGGCGCGGAGCTTTTGCTGGCGTTGCCAGTAGTCGGCGTGCACATTGCGGGCCATCTGGTACACCCAGGCCCGGAAGGGCTGGGTGGGTTGGTAGCTGCTGCGGTATTTGAGAATGCGCTCGAACACGGTCTGGGTCAGGTCTTCGCTGGTTTCGCGGTCGTTGGTGAGGCGGGTGAGGTAGTTGAACAGGGGACCGTGGTAGCGCTCAAACAACGGCACGAGCTGGTCGAGGTCGTCGGCGCGTACTGCGGCCATCAGGTCTTCGTCGCTCGTACTCGTGGTGGTCACGGGTGGGTATTTGGGGGTGAATTGCAAGGAGTACCAAGCTGCGGAGCATTCGTTACAGCGGGGCCAAACTTTTTTTTCGTAAGGCTGCTGGCTGCATTGTGCAAGGACAAGCACCTGTTGCGGTAGGTGGCATTCGTCGGCCCCGAGCACCTGCATTATCTCCGTCACCCATCGATAGTTGTTGAGTTGCGGTTGCAACAGAGGGATAAAGAAAGCCTACCCGTCCAAATTATAACCTCCGCCGGTAACTTTTTGCCTTTCAGGCACGTAAAGCTTCTCACGCCGGCTGATTCCTTGAGGGAGCAGCCGGCGTTTTTGTTTTCAATCCAGCCCCCACCCGTCATGAAAACCTTCCTTTTACTGGCATCGGTCCTGTTCGCGGCTTCGGCCCAGGCCCAAACCATTCCCTTCGACCCCACGGCGCCTGTGCGCGGCGGCAGCCAGGGCCAGACCGCCATCCCGCCCGTCAACCCGGCGCTTAACCAGAGCACCATTCAGGGGCCGCCGGAAATGCAACGCACGCCCACCAACCGCGACGCTCAGCCCAGCCGCCAGCTGCCCGAACGCGGCTACACGCCAGCCGCCACACCGGAAATGTCGCCCACATCCGTCCCCGACGTTCGCGAGCAGCCCATCATTAAGCGGAGCCCTAGGCGCAACTCGACCGAAGCTGTCCCCAGCCGCTCGCGCCGAAGCAACAGTAGCAACGTGCCCCAGCCGTAGCCTATTCATATCAGAATTATAGTAAAAAGCCGTTCAGTTATCTGAACGGGCCTTTTTACTTGGTTTTGAAACTAGTGCCTATCCGTCATATCGAGCGTAGTCGAGGTATCTCGCGTACCACTGCTACACCAATTATAGGAGAGTACTGGTGGCATGCGAGATACCTCGGCTGCGCTCGGTATGACTTGCTAAGGCAGTGGTAGTATATGACGACTGCGCAACGACTCAGGCTACTTTTTACCTTTTTTATCGGCGTGGGCCAGCAGGTCGCTGCCGTGGCGGCGCAGGGTGTCGGCCAGGTCCAGGAGGGGCTTCTTGAGGTCGGCCGCGGCGGTTGCGCTGATTTGGCTGGTTTGGTTGCCCAGCATAGTGAGCGAATTGCCGATGGCAGTGGCGCTCAGGGCGCCGCTGGTGAGCAGGGACTGCAGGTTGCCGATTTCGCGGGCAATGTCCTGCAGGCCGGGTTCGCCGCTCTGCAGGAACTGCTGCTGCCAGGTTTCGGTATTGTCCATGGCCGAGCCCAGAGGCAGGCTGGTGAGGCGTTTTTGAGGGCGCTGACGGTGGCTAGAAGGTGGTCGGATGGCATTGAAAGGGGGTTGAAGTGATACAAGAAGGATTGAAGCCGCCGGTGCGGCGGTATTAAACGGCAGTTGATTTGGGGGCGCGCTTGGCCTTGGGTGGCGCGTTGGGGTCGGGCGGCAGGGTGAGCGGCGGGCTGGGGATGTTGGGGGCCGGGGCGCTTAGGCCCAGCTCGCGCAGAATGGCCACGGCGCGCAGGGCGCTGGCTTCCTTGTTCTTGATTTCCAGCATCAGGTCCATGTCGAGGCCGTGCAGGTTGCTGAGGAATTCGCGGAACCGCTCGTCCACCAGGTCGTTGGTGTGCTTGCCTTTGCGTTCACCCAAGGCCTGCGAGCTGTAGTCCATCATGGGCACGCCGTCGCGGGTGGGGTGCCAGGTGGCGGCGGCCAGGCGCAGGGCCTCGGCCATGGGCTCCTCGTGGTTGAGGCACTCGTGGTGGAAGTTGTCGAATAGAATGGGCACGCCAGTTAGCTCGTGCAGGCGCAGGCAGTCGCGCAGCGGAAACAGCCGGTCGTCGTTTTCCACCACCACGCGGGCCTTCACGGCCGCGGGCAGCGTGGCGTGCACCGCCGCAAACCGGCTGATGGCCAGTTCCCGGTCGCCGTATAGCCCGCCCACGTGAATCTGGAGCTTGGCTGTGCCATCGAGGCCCATCAAATCCAGCATCGAGCCCTGGTAAATCAACTCATCGATGCTGCGCCGCACAATGTCGGGACTGGGCGAGTTCAGCACCACAAACTGGTCGGGGTGGAAGCTCACCCGCAGGTCATTGGCCTTGATGTAGTCCCCTATTTCCCGGAAATGCGCCGCGAAATGTGTTTGCCAGGGGAAGGTGTTGATTTCGTGCGAGCCGAAGGGCACAATGCCCGAGCCCATCCGGAAAAAGAGCAGGCCCTGGGCCACGTTCCATTCCAGCATGCGGCGCAGGCACACCAGGTTGGCCGACACCGCCGCCAGCAGCCGCTCCTCGGAGTAGGAAGCCAGCCGGAAGGTGTTGGCGGCGCTGCAATCCATCGCCTCGTTCACGCAGGGATACCCGATTTTCATATCTTAGGCTTACGGGAAAGGGCGGATGGCAGTTATCAGTATTCTGGACCGGCTATCCTCCCCGCCGGCTAACCTCACCCCTGCCGGGCACGGCCCCGGCCCCTCTCCAAAAGAGAGGGGAGCCACGGCGGCACGAGCGTAGCATTGACACTCGCCTATTTTCACATCATACGTCAGGCTCCCCGCTCTTTTGGAGAGGGGCTGGGGCCGTGCCCGGCAGGGGTGAGGTTGGCGCGTTGAAACCGTCCCCGGGCTGGGGCCAACACCTACGGCTCGTAGCCGCGGTTGTCTTTGAAGGCCTTATTGTACTGCAGCTTCGCCTTGCGGGCTTTTTCAGCTCGTTTCGCGGCTTCAATCTCCTCCATCTTGCGGCGCTGTTTGCCCTCGCGTGAGAATTGGTCGTAAATCAGGCTCACCGGGCTTTGAATGGTGGGCACCGGCGCTTTGGGGGCAGCCGAATCCACGGCGAACAGGGGCTTGGGTTTGGGGGGACGCTTGGGTCCGTTTACTACCGCCGGAGCTGGCTTTTTCATGTTGCGCAGGGCGCGATTGATGAGGGCGCGGTCGGCGCGGTCGCTCACTACCTGCACCTCGCCTAGCTGCACGCTGTCGCGCACCAGCCGAATGCGCACAATGAACTGCGAAAGGCCCGTGCCGCCCAGCGGGAAGCGTTGCGATTTGTAGCCCAAGGCCCGGAACAGCACGGTGTCGGTGGGCAGCGCGTCTATGGCAAAGCTGCCGGTGGCGGTGGTTACCACACCGGTGCGGGTGCGCTGCACGGCCACTGTAGCGCCCTGCAGCGGCAGGCGCGTGTCGGCCGCCGACACGGTGCCGCTCACGCGCACCTGCTGCTGGGCCTGCACCGGTTGCGCCACGCCCAGCCACCACAGCAGGGCGGCCACCAGCCACTGCAGGCGCCTACATGCGCCGGGCCTACTCACCATCTGTACCAATCCACCTAATCTTATCACGCCGCATAAACATCATTTCCCTGCAAAGTTGTGCAGCAGGGAGACAAAAAAAGCCCGCACCGTTGCAGGTGCGGGCCCAAGGCGCTAGGCAAAAAAGCCCAACGAGCTATTTCAATTTGGTTTTGTTGCCGCTCTCGTCCTTCATTTTGATGGTGCCGTCGTCGCCGTCCATTTTGGTTACGTTGCCGTTGGCATCCTTGATTTTGATGTCGCCATCGGCTTTCACCTTCACTTTGCTGCCTTCATCCGACATATCCATATCAGACGAAGAATTCATGTTGCCCGACGACATGGCCGCGTCTTCGTCCGCCATGTTGTAGTAGGTCATGCGGCCCGTTTCGTAGGCCTGGTACTGGGTGGGGTCAGCGAAAATGGTTTTGAATTCTGCATCGGCAACGGCCATCGACTCGCGCTTGGCAGCGGCCATGCCGGTGGTGTCGGTAGCGTACTTGGTCTGCATATCGCCCATCTGGCGGTAGCGGTTCACGTACACGGTGCGGATTTTGTTTTTGGTCGCTTCGTCCGTGATTTTCATATCAGCCACCATTCTGTCGGCAATGCGCTGGGCGCGGGCCTCCATGTCGGCTTCCGACATGGCAGTTGTGGTGGTGGTAGTGGTAGTGGTCGTCATGCCATCGCCGGCGGCTACGGTGGTGTCGGTGGTCTTTTCCTGCGAGCAGGAGGCCAGCGAAAGGGCAGCAGCGCCCGCGAGAATCAACAGGGAATTTTTCATGAATGGGAGGATTAAAGAAAACAACCGGAGTGGTTGGTTTGTTGAGGGCGCTTTACGGAGAGGCCGTGCCGGATGTTACCCCAACGATATAATTCCCGGGCACGGCTAGGCGCGCCGTAACTCAAACACGGTTATTTCGGGGAGAAATCCCACCCGGCCCGGATAGCCCAAATAGCCCAATCCGGTGTTCACGTACAGCTTCTGACGGCCCTGTTCGTAGAGCCCAGCCCACTGCTTGTACACATACTGCACGGGGCTCCACTTCAAAAACGACAGGTTGACGCCAAACTGCATGCCGTGGGTGTGTCCGCTGAGTGTCAGGTCGATATCGGGGTAGTTCAGCACCTGCGCTTCCCAGTGCGAGGGGTCGTGCGAGAGCAGGATTTTGAAGGGCGCGTCGCCGCTGGCGGCGTGGGCCTGGGGCAGGTTGCCGTACTTGGGGAAGTTGGAGTGGCCGCTCCAGTTCTGCACGCCCAGCACCGCTATTTTGTCCTCGCCCCGCGTGATGGTGTGGCTGGTGTCGTTGATGAGCGTCCAGCCCATTTTGGCGTGGTTCTGCATCAGGCGCTCCAGGTTGGCGCGCTTCTCGGCCGGGCTTTCCCACTGCACGTAGTCGCCGTAGTCGTGGTTGCCGAGGCTGGAGAAAATGGGCAGCTCCGACTTGATACCAGCCAAAGCGGGCATGTGCGGCTCCACTTCGGTGGCGCGGTTGTTCACCAGGTCGCCGGTCATGAGCACGAGGTCCGCCGCCTGCTTATTGATGAGGGCCACCGCCCGCTCCAGCGGTTCGGTGGAGCTAAAGCTGCCGGTGTGCAGGTCCGAAATCTGCACCACCTTGAAGCCGTCGAACGCGGGCGGCAGGTTGGGGAAGCGCAGCGTCACGCGGCGCACCTGGTAGTCGGTGGCGCCGCGCACCATGCCCCAGAGCAGCGCCACAAACGGAATGGCGCCGATGCCCAGCGCCAGCTTGGCCAGAAATTCGCTGCGCGGCATGGCGTTGCCGGCCAGGCCCGCGGGCTGCGTGGCCGCCCCCATGGCCCAGCGTACCAGCCGCGTGGCATCTTCCAGCAGCAGCGGAATTAGGATAATAAACTTGCCGGCCAGCAGCAGCAGCGGCAGGCTCATGATGTAACTTTTGAGCACGGTATTGCCCATTTGGCGGGTGGTGCCGGCCCAGAAGGCCAACGCCCACACGCCCAGCGAAACCACCCAGTACACTATTGCAATACCCCGGCGCGCGGCCACCGACTGGTGCTGCGCCATGGTGCGCACGGCCTGATACCCATACCATTCGGCCAACACGATGACGGCCAAAAACAACCATAAAACCAACGGATTTCGCATATTCAGATTTAAAGCGGACACTGCCGCACGTGCATAACGCCCCAGCCGGCTTGGTGTTTAAACGCGCCCGCCAGGCTGTTACTTTACATTTAATTGATATTCCCTCCTCTACCAACCCCGTGCCGCATGGAAGCACCTGACAGCCTGACCGAACGCACTGCCCTGCCGGCCGCCGCCCCGCCCCTGCCGGGTACGCCCCCGCCCTACGCCGCCCCCGCTGCCTCCGGCATCAAGAGCTGGGCCGAGGACGACCGGCCGCGCGAAAAGTTGATGACCAAGGGCCGCGCCGCCCTCTCCGATGCCGAATTGATTGCGATTCTGCTGGGCTCGGGCACCACCAAACTATCGGCCGTGGACGTGGGCATGCTCATGCTGAAAGGCGTGGACAACGACCTCAACGCCCTGGCCCGCGAAAGCGTGAAGCAACTATGCCGCCACCCCGGCATCGGACCAGCCAAGGCCATTACGGTGGTGGCGGCGCTGGAACTGGGCCGCCGCCGCAAGGAGGCCGATGCCGCCCCGCGCACCACCATCACCTGCTCGCGCGACATCTACCAGCTCATTCGCCCGCACCTCATGGACCTGCCCCACGAGGAATTCTGGGTCATCCTGCTCAACCGGGCCAACGTGGTGATGCGCAAAACGGCCATCAGCCGCGGCGGCGTGGCCGGCACCGTGGCCGACCCGAAAATGATTTTCAAAGAAGCCCTGGAGCAGCTGGCCAGCAGCATTATCCTGGTGCACAACCACCCCAGCGGCAACCGCAACCCCAGCGCCGCCGACATCCAGCTCACCAAAAAGTTAAAGGAAGCCGGCAGTTTTCTGGACTTGCCCATACTGGACCACCTTATTTACTCCGACCAAGGCTACTACAGCTTTGCGGATGAAGGGATGCTGTAGGGTGGTGTTGAAACCACCGTTTTGCAGCACGTTAATCAACGGTTTCACAAGTCTTGGTGTGCCGTTTCTTTCCATTTATGTATAAGCAAATTCTGCTACGGCCAGTTTGGAATCTATCCTGTCCAGTCTTTACCTACCGTTTTTAAAGCCCGTTATATTGCCGAAAAACCTGCGCGGCGTTGGCAAAAAGGGTTTTGGCGTGGATTTCTAGCGCTAGGCAACAGGGACCGAAGCATCGTTTTCGGGTGCCAGCAAAGTAGCTGCGGCTATTTGCCTACGGTTTTGCAGCCAAAACCACACGCCAATACTTAGGAACAAGAGCGCGATGCCACATTCCTTAATTTCCACGATTTTGATGCCCGTCAGCTCGCTATTGCCGGGCAGCAACAACCGGCCTACGTGCAGCAACGCGTTGTTGAGTACCAGCAGCCCGCCCATCCACAACGGCATCAGTGGCACATTCAGGACCGCCCAAAAGCGGCGTAGGCGAGCCACAAGCAGCGAACTCAGGGGTACCAGTAAGCACCAGGAATAGCAGAACAGGTTGATGAGGTTTTCCTGGCGAAACACTCGGAGCAAGAGCCCGCCATTTTGAACCACCCGGCCGTTTTGGTCATAGTATTCATACACGAAAGCGGGCTGATTGTGCAGGGTGGTTTCCTGCTGGAGGTTGTCGGCAAACATGCCCGTGGCGGTTGTGTTGAACACGCGCTGACCCCAACTGATTTCTTCGCCCCCGCAAAAGAAAAACAAGATTGCTGCCAGCAAGTAGAAAAGGTTTTTTCGAGTGGTGAAAAAGAGAAAATTGTTGCGCTCAGGCCTAGCGAAATACAAGTACATGAAAACTCCTGCGGCGGCAAAAAAGGCCAAAAACGTCAGGTTTTCAAAAAAACTGTCTTCCTGGGTGATGCGCACCAGCAGTTGAGTGGGCAGCACCAGCACAGTGGCGTAAGCGCCAATAATCCATCCCAGCGAGACCAGGATAAATCGAAAAGTGAGCGGGTTAGATTTGGGCATCATGGAATAAAGTTGAAACATCACTACCAGCACACTGGCGGTCAGCAGGGAGCGGAGTAGCCGCCAAGCCCGCGCCATGGGTCCCTAATCCCACTTGTTGCTTTCGGCGCGGTCGAGGTAGGTCGGCCGTTACCCGTGGGCCGATGCAGCGCAGCCTATTGGCGCTGTAGCGACGGTGGACAACCAACAGGGCCACATGAGGATGCGCTACCTATTTGGTTGAGGATGCAACAAGCTGGTTTTCGATACCGCCTACAGCGCAAAGCGGTACCGGGGCGTAGGCGTGGCAAACAGGATAACGAACAAGGTGATGACCGATGTGCTGGACGCCAATGAGTTGTTGGTGGCGGCAGTGACGAAAAATAGACCCACCGCCAGCAGCGCATACGGCCCCGACACCAAGCGGCTGCTGAAGCGCAGGAAAAAGAACAAGGCCGCCGCCAGCAGGCCGCTGAACACCAAGCCAAACTTGAGCAGCCACACGATGAGAAAATTCTCGATGATGTAGATGTCGTAGAGGTACATCAGGTAGTCGATGCGCTCTTGCGGCCGGGCCCAAAGAAAGACCGAAGGCCGGCTAAAGTCAATCAGGTTCAGGGCTTCGACCCGGGCTCCGGCGCTGGAATCGTCGTAGAACGAGGCGTCAATCAGCCGCTCGCCGAAGGGCGTGAACAGCACCAGATACGCCAGCCCCAGAGCCGAGAAGGCCACCAGCACGGCCACGGCCAGCTTGTTGGACCGCCGGTAGTACGGCCGCTCCGAAAAAAACAGTGGAAACAGGTACAGCCCCGCTACCGCTGCAACAGATACGTACAGGCTCGCTCGTGCCCCGTAGCAGAGCAAGGCCGTGAGCAGCACCAGCAAGTAGCTCCACTTGCGCGCGGTAGACAGCTCGGCCAGCAGCACAAACATTACGAACACAAACGTTATCAGAGCGTTGTTGAGCGGGTGGCCAAGCAGCGACGACGACCGGAACACGTCGCCGAACAGGTCATCGGCCAGCGGAAAGAAGTTGTGCGACAGCACCCGCTCGGCAATAGCACCCGCCGAATTCAACAGCACTCCCACCAAGGCGTAGTGCGGGGCCCGGGCCGCGATATCGGGTGGCAGGGTGCGCAGGTAGCCCAGCACCAGCACCGGCACCAGTAGGGTGTCGAAGATATAGCCGATGGCGCTGGCTGTGCCGCTGAGCCCCAGGTAGGCCATCAAGGCCAGCAGCGTGAGGGCGTAGGACAGGCTGGCCCGGTTGCGGAAAATGGCCCGCAGCAGCGAGTAGTCAAACAGCAACCCGTTGAACAGTACCAGGCCGAAGAGCAGGTAGGTGAGCGGGTGAATCTTGGTGAAGGTGCTCACGGCCTCGGTTCCCATCACATAGCCCAGGTGCTTAAGCACGTTCATGCCTAAGAAGCACAGCGCCACGATGAGCAGCAAGGTAGCGTGCTGTAGGCCCCGGATGTTCCAGGCATGGGCTGGGGCAGGCGGCAACAATGTAGAGGCGGGAGCTAACATGGCCACGTCAGGAAATGGCCACTGCTAGAACCGTGCGGGGCTACCCCAGCCCCCACTGCCAAGAAAAGCCCCGTGATGCCTGCCGCAAAGTGCAGGCCCAAGGCACCTGTTCCTTCCTCACTTTTATAAAAGCGCAGCATCGCCACGCTCACTAGTGCCAGCGAGAGCGGCCCGTAATTTTCCAGCGTCAGCAAGCGGGTAAAGGCCACAAGGCTTACCAGATTGGTAACGGCCGAAAACACAAAGGCCGGCGAGGATTTACTGATTTTCAATACCTGCATAAGCAGCCTGCAAAGCGCAGGGAAACATTTTTTTTGTTTTGAGGGCCGAAGGAAAAACCAATGCGCCAGTAGGGAGCTAGCGGTCGGTTTAATCTAAGCCAACCCGTCGTTCAGCACCAGGAACACGCGGCGAAACTGCCCGCCCGCAGCCAGCCCCGTGGCCACGTCGAGATGTGCGGCTCGCGCGTGGCCCAGGCGCACCACGTACAGGCAGGCATCTACCAGCGGAGCCAACGACAGCGCGTCGGCCACCTGACCCACGGGGGCCGTCAGCACCAGAATGTGGTCGAATTGGGGCTTCAGGCCCGCCAGCAGCTCTTGGGCGCGGCCGCTGGCCATCAGCCCGGTCGGGTTGGGAGCTAGAGGCCCCGCGTCCATCCATTGCACGTTGGGGCCCAGGCTGCTGGAGTTCATTAATGGAGCCGACGGTCCGCCCGGCCCATTTAAGTAGTTCGATACGCCAGCTGCGTTGTTGGCAGCGAGGTACTTGCCCAAGTGCGGCGTGCGCAGGTTGAAGTTTACCACCGCCACCCGCTTGCCCACCTGGCCCAGGCTGGCGGCCAGGTTCAGGGCCACCACGGTTTGGCCCTCATTGGCTTGCCCAGCGGTGAGCAGCAACACCTGCGCGGGGCCTCCGGCCAGGGCCGCCAGCACATCGGCGCGCAGGTAGTGGTAGGCTTCGGCTTGCGGGCTGCCCGCATCCTCGGCCACGGGCAGCAGCTGGCCCGGCCGCAGGCGGCCCACTTGGCCGGCCACGGGCACAGCTGAGCGCTGGGCCACAGCCGCGCGGGTTTCCACGGCGTCGCTGAGCAAGCCTTTCGCGCTCACGAACGCCAGCGGCAGCAGCAGGCCCGCCAGCACCGCTAGCAGGTACACAATGGGTTTGGAGGGTTTTACTGGCTTCTTACTAATCAGGGCCGGGTCGAGCACGCGCGTATTGGAGCCCGTGGCCGCCAGCGAAAGCGCCGCTTCTTCGCGCTTCTGCAGCAAATACAGGTAAATGCCCTGCTTTACGCCCTGCTGCCGATTAATGGACTGCAACTTGCGCTCGATGGTAGGCACCTGCCGGGTGTTGGCATCAAACTGTCCCGACCGGGCTTCGAGGGTGCTTCGCGTGAGGCTCAGCCCGGTTTTGATGGTGCGCAGGTTTTCCAATATGTTTCCGCGCAGGTCGCTCAGCTGCTCGTCAATGTTCACCACCAGCGGGTTGTCAGGCTGCGTGGTACGCAGCATCCGGTCGCGTTCCAGTTGCAATTCGTTGAATTTGGCTAGCAGCGCCAGCAGCGTCTGGTCCTGCAAGCCCAGGTTGCTGGGTGCCAAACTGGTTTTGCTGCCCGGCCGCGTCAGGTAGCGCTGCAACGACTCCAGCACATCCAACTGAATGGTCACGTCGGCGAGCTGCTTGTTCACGTTTTTGGCCTCCTCCCCATAAATCGCAGCCTCCTGCGTCACGTTGGTCACCGCGTTCTGGCTTTTGAAGGTTTCCACCTTCTTCTCCACGTCCGTCAGCTCGCCGGAAAGGGCCAGCAGCCGGCTGTCGATAAACCGAATGGTGTTTTCGGCCAGCGCATTGCGGTCTGCTTTGTTTTCGCGGTTATATACCTCAATCAGCTTGTTGACGATGGCGGTGCCTTTAGCGGGCACGGCTTCGAGCAGGATGATTTCGACCACCGCGGCCTTCTTGTTCACGGGCTCCACCGTTAGGTCGTGGCTGTAGTCCTCCGCCAGCGTGGGCAGGCTATGCAGCTGCACCAGCACGGTGCGGTTCGACGAGGCCGGCACCGCCGCGCCAGCTGATAGCACCGTAAACCGGCCGTAGGGCTTCTTTACTTCCTGCCCGTAGCGGTGCGTGCTGCGGCCAGCCTCCTCGTCTTCTATCTCGAAGGTGTTAGCGTCTTTCAGGTGCACCGCAATGGGGTGCTTGGCGGCCGCAGGCGCCAGCGTACGCACCACCACCCGAATGGGCACCTCCGGCCCGTATAGCTCCTCTTTCCGCCATGTGCCTTCCGCAAAATAGCTGGCATTAAGCGAGAGCTCGGTTAAAACCTGCCGGAGCAAAAAGCGTGATTTCAGCGCCTCGGTTTCGTTCTCGATGCTGGTGGTGGCGTTAAAAATGTCTAAATCCTTAAATGCCGGATTACTCGCCGAAAAGTCCGGCCCCCGGTCGATGCCGCGTATCAGCAGCTTGCTGGTCACAGTGTATTTGGGCGTCGTCACCGCCAAAAACACTGCGGCTAAGACCAAGGCCAGCCCCAGGCCCAGCGCAAACAAAGGCCAATGTCGAGCATATTGCTTCAGGATAGCAACCGGGCTGATGCTGCCACTCCGTTCGGACCCCACGGGCACGTCCCACGCGCCGGGTGCCGGGCCGTTAGCGCTGCGCATTGGCCAGAAAAATGGCGATGGCCGTAATAGCGGCCACGGCAATGGGAATGTAGCGGTTGCCTGCGCTGGTTTGGGCCACTTTAGAGCGGTTGTGGGGCTCTACGTACAGGATGTCGTTTTGCTGCAAATAGAAATAGGGAGAGTTCAATACCTCTTTATTGTTCAGGTTGATGCGAATGGTGCTGCGGGCACCGTTCTTATCCCGCAGGATGAGCACGTTGTCGCGTCGCCCAAAGGCCGTCATGTCGCCGGCCAGCCCGAGGGCCTCCAGAACATTGATGCGCTCGGAAGGAATGTTGAACGTGGACGGGTGGTTGACTTCGCCAATCACCGTCACTTTAAAGTTCAGGAACAGAATGTTGACGATGGGATTTTTCACGTACTTCGTGAACTGCTGCGTCATTCGCTCGGTCGCCTCCTTTTTGGTTAGCCCACCCAAGGCGACCTTGCCCATCACCGGAAAGTTGATTTCACCGTTTTTGTCAACCAGGTAGCCCTCGTTGATTCTCATTACGCCCCCAGCGCCCGCGCTAATGCCCGCGGGCATTAGCACCCCGCTGTTGAAAAGCACATTAGACTCCTGGTTCAAACTGCTCAGGCTGATGCTAAGCAGGTCGTTGGGTTGAATTCGGGGCTCGTTGCTGTTATCGGCCGGAGCCAGATACGTGACGGCTTGCTTCAAATCGCTGAAGTACACCAAGTCGCGGCCGGGTCGACATGCGCTTGCCATCAGCAGCCCGGCGAGCCCGAGCAACTTGAATAGAGGTTTTAACATCAAAATGGGAGGAAAATATGGCCGACCAAGGCGCATGGCGCCGCCTAACCAATATGGGCACCCCATTTTTGGGGCTAGGGGTACCTTACGTAACCTAAGCTTAAAACGGATTGTTTTGCAAGATTATTTTGCAAGAATGTTTACATAAAAACCTTGTTTTGACAAAACCCGGCTTGCCTCAGACCTTAGGTGTTCGCGCCTATGCCGCTGGCCGACGGCACCGGGGAATCAGGCAAGTCAGGGGTTGCCGGCACTTCTGGCTTTGCGGCGGCCCAACTTGCCCAAGAGGGGAGTCAGAACCAGGCTCAATAAAAAAGCGGAGAGCACCGTGACGGCGATGTCCCAGGAGTTGCCGGTCGTTCCAAAAGCCACGACCCGAACGGCGATGATACCTGCTGTGAGGAGCGCTGCCGCGGGCCAGTACAATCGGAACCCCGGGGCTGGCGTGGGCAGGCGGCGGGCCTTGGGCAACTGCCACAGCATATGGGCCATATAGCCTAGCGCTACCAACGAAGTAACCACGCTCAATACCATAAAGCCGGGCAACCGCACAGGCCCTAGCGACCAATGCGTATCTAAAAACGGCAATTGCCGGGCAAAAGGACCCTGCCGGTGCGTAAGGCCGTCCCATAGCAGGTGAGAAGCTCCCCCAAGCAGCACCGAGGCAACCACCGCCGGGTAATGCTTCACAAAATGCCGCCGCCAATCAAATCGCCGGTACCCGCGCAAGCGGCGCCGCACGGGTTCCGGCAAGTGCTGCATCAACGGGTTGCGCACCACCGCATGAAACACAAAGCTCAAGACCAGTCCCACCGGCAAGGTGAAATACAACAAGCTGAGCCACGTGTGGCTGTAGTAGTTAAGCGCCTTCATTTTGCCGAACTTCTCGAAGTCAGGTGCCATGCTGCCCGCTACCAGGCCCGTAAGCGAAACCCAGCGCTTGGGCAGTCGGCGCAGCGGCAGTATTAGCGCGGGGTGGAAGAGGGTGAACGGCATAGGAGGCTGAAGCAAGCTGACAAAGGAAAGGGCTGGCACCCCTATTTGATTTTGAGCTGCCAGGCAACTTGTAGGCTTCGTCCTGGCATGTTGTTCCGGTGTCTAACCGGCATAGAAGCGTGAGCAGGGGCAAAAATAATGGGCTGTGGTTGGCGCGTCTATTACCAACTAAATACGCTTTCCAGCAAGTAAAACCAAGCCAGTCATACAACCTGCCAAAGTGCAAATATTCCTATAATGGGAATTATTTGGCTTTATCAATCCATTCCTGGGACAACAAACGTAGATATGCCGGGTTTACCCTCTACTCGGGGTCAAATTTTTCGAAGTTTCGTCTTAATTCTACTGTCGAGTCTTAGTCCAATGGCTCTCAAGGCACATTTCACTGAGTTTTACCAAGACTCAGCATGAGACCATAACCAAGCCTTTGTCAACTACCGGCCCTTTCCCGGTCCTTGGCAAGAGTACCGAATACTGTACAATATCAAATTTTTCGTTTTTTAATTCTACAAGCTGGCTTCTGCCTGTGCGGCAGCATAAGTGCTTGAAATGAATTACCAGGCGGCTTTATCTCCCGAGTAATGAATCGACGTTTTCTCAAGTTCCAGCAAATACTGTTTGTGGTGCTGGACCTATTCATTCTTAACCTCATCCTCTTCACCACCCAGACCTCCATTGATGAAGCCCCCGGTAGTAGTCTGGTCACCACGCATACCTTTTACTGGTCGCTGCTAAACTTGCTGTGGCTCACAATGGCGGGCCTGGGCCGCATTTACGCCTACCAGGAGCTCACGTCTTTTCGCAGCTTCACGAAGTCCACTTTTGGCGGCTATTTTATTTGGGCTTTTTTCGTAATGGTGATGGCCTTCGTATTTAACGGCTTTTTCCCACTGCCCCAGGTTTTTCTGTACTCGGCCATTTTGTACTTCGCCGAAGGCTTGCTTTTCAACCGCCTCCTGTTTTTAGCCATTCGGTTGTGGGTTAGCAACAAAGCTTATTTTCATCGTCGTATCATCATTTTGGGTTACAATAGCCTGTCCCGCAAGTTGGCCGCCCACCTGGCAATCGAAGAGCCGAATGCGCGTATCGTGGGCTTCATTGACGAGACCGGCAATGTGCCAAAGGTTTCCAGCATGCCTGTCTTTTCCGGCATCAGCAACACCATGCACATCGCAGGGATGCAGAACATCACCGAGATATTTTCCACCGTCATGCCGGAGGATAATAACGAGATTTATCAGCTGATGAAGCAAGCCGATAAGGCGCTGATTCGTTTTCGCATAGTTCCCAATTTCGCCAGTGTCATCAACCGTCCGGTGCACATGGATTACATCCGGGACATTCCCATTTTGTCTGAGCGGAAAGAGCCGTTGGAAGAAGTTATAAACCGGGTTCAAAAAAGGATTTTTGATATAGCCATCAGCTCGGTAGCTATTGTGTTTGTTCTCAGCTGGCTGGCTCCGCTGCTCAGCCTGATTATTTATGCAACATCACCGGGGCCCGTCTTCTTCGCCCAGTGGCGCAACGGAAAAAACAACCGCCCGTTTCGTTGCTTCAAATTTCGTAGCATGGCGGTGAGCTCCGAATCTGACTCGCGGCAAGCCACGCGCAACGACGTCCGTGTGACCTCCATTGGGCGCTTTATGCGCAAAACCAGTTTGGATGAATTCCCCCAGTTTATAAACGTGCTGCTTGGCAACATGAGCATTGTGGGCCCGAGGCCGCACATGCTGGAACACACCAAGCGGTTCTCGGCTCAGGAAGAACATTACATGGTCCGGCAATTTGCCAAGCCGGGCATTACGGGGTGGGCCCAAACGAATGGATACCGCGGCGAAATCACGGATGTGAAGCAAATTCAAAAAAGGGTTCAGTACGACCTGTGGTACCTGGAGAATTGGAGCCTGGCACTCGACTTAAAGATTACTTTTCTTACCATTTACAACGGACTAAAAGGCGACAGCAAGGCTTATTAAGCCACGGGGCTTCGCTTTCTCTGCCTGCTTCAATTGATAGGGCCCAGCCACGGTCCATGAAGTAAAACACCGTCAAGAAATGTGTTTTTTTGTTCGGCAGGCGGCACAACTTCCTTTCTTCCACTGGTATTTGCGAGCAGTTCCTAACAGGTAATTCTGGGGGTTGAGCTTATCGTTGTGCCTTATTTGTTTTTATGATTTTTCACTACTCTTCTTTAAAAATGCTTCGCTTTATTGGACAGCTTTGTATCTCTCGACCAGCCCTGGTGGCTATATTGCTGCTAAGTCAGGCCGTGGCTGTGCTGGCCCAGGCTCCCGCCAATGACGACTGCGCGCAAGCGATTTTGCTGACCACTAGCCCCACTTGTACTAACACGTTGGCGAACACGACCCAAGCCACAGCTAGCCCTGCTTCCCTGCCTTCCGGTACTTGTAGCATTTCCAACACGCCAGACGTATGGTTCCGGGTGGTGGTGCCATCTGATGGAGGCGTGACCATTAGAACCAGTGCGGCCGCTGGCAGTACCACTACGTCTACCATTCTAGACGCTTACTCAGGGACCTGTGGCAACTTGGTGCTCCTGGCCTGCGACCGGACCACTGGCCAGGGCGGTACCCCTGCGTTTTCATCGCTGGCGCTACGCAACCTGACGCCCGGCAGCATGGTTTACATTCGGTCCCGCGTAAATAACACAGTGGTCGTTATGACCGGCACCTTTAATATCTGCGTTGAAGGGCTGCAGGTGACGGCGAACCGGGCGGCACTGGCCGACGGCTTTCTGAGCCTTTGGCCTAACCCTGCCCAGCACCGCACCCAACTCGCCCTGCCCGCCCTGCCGGGGCAAGCCGCCGCGATGGTCGAAATCATCAACAGCCTAGGCCAGACAGTGCGGACGCAGGCCGTTACCCTGTCGCCAAGTGGTACTACCGTGGAGCTGAACCTTGTGGACTTGCCCGCCGGCATCTACACCGTGTGGGCCCGGGCAGGCCAGGCCTCAGCTACAGTCCGGCTGCTCATCGATTAAGTGGCTTAAACCGGCAAACTTCATTGCATTGGCAGACTTGGCCGGCTGTTTTTTTCTGCAAAACAGCCGGTTGCAGTGCCAGCATTTCAGGCAGCTCCTTTTTACGTCAGAGTACCGCTCTGCCGCCACCCCGGCATCGGCGAATTCAGACGCACTTCGGTGGCCGCCGCCGCAAAGAGGCCGACGCCGCCCCGCGCACCACCATCACCTGCTCGCGCGACATCTACCAGCTCATTCGGCCCCACCTCATGGACCTGCCCCACGAGGAATTCTGGGTCATCCTGCTCAACCGGGCCAACGTGGTGATGCGCAAAACGGCCATCAGCCGCGGCGGCGTGGCCGGCACCGTGGCCGACCCCAAAATGATTTTCAAAGAAGCCCTGGAGCAGCTGGCCAGCAGCATTATCCTGGTGCACAACCACCCCAGCGGCAACCGCAACCCTAGGGCCGCCGACATCCAGCTCACCAAGAAGCTGAAGGAAGCCGGCAGCTTTCTGGACTTGCCGATTTTGGACCACCTCATTTATTCCGACCAGGGCTACTACAGCTTTGCCGATGAGGGGATGCTGTAGGGTGGTGTTTAAACTACCGTTTTGACAAACTCTAAATTCGGC